>CAZTOU010000017.1:0-99920 GCA_964615365.1 uncultured Spirochaetales bacterium | reverse complement strand
GGAGGGTAACATTGATGGCACCATAGTACCCTTTATTTATGCATCACATCACTAGGTCGCAAGGCCGACGATTCCGACGCCGACTTTCTGTTTGCGCTGTTGACCGGGTGGCTCGAGTACCTCCGCGGAGGGCTCCTCCCCACCCGGGAGCTGATCCAGGGCGTTCTGGATCGGGTCGCCTTCATTGGTCCGATCGCCCTGGCCTTCGCCGCGTTTCTCCATGCGGAGCTCGACGAGCCGGAACCCGCGCGGCGCCACTTCGATCTTCTCGCCGCAAGACAGTTCGCCGATGTGCCGCGAGACGAAGCCTGGCTCATGGCCCTCGCGGTCGCAGCCGAGGCCTGCGCATACCTCGGCGATCGGCCGAGGGCGCGGATCCTCTACGGTCTCCTCCTCCCCTACGCCGATCTCACCGTCTCGCATCAACACATGCGCGTCTACCTTGGCTCGGTGGAGTACGTGCTCGGCCGTCTCGCGGAGGCCCGTGGAGAGCGGGAGAGGGCGGCGGTCCACTACGAGGCGGCGATGGAGTCGAGTCAGCGGATCGGTGCCAGGCCGCATCTGGCCCGCACGCAGTGCGCCTATGCGCGGATGCTCCTCGATGCCGATTCCACCTCGGCCGCCGAGCGTGAACGGGCCGGCGATCTGCTGGCTCGGGCAGAGACCACTGCGCGAGAGCTGGGGATGAAGCGCCTGCTGGAGCTGGTGCGTGGCGGAGTGGCCCCACGGAGCGCTTGACCGACGGCGAGATCCGTGGGCGGGAACGTTGAAAGCTCGACTTCGTCGTCGTATGGTGTCTTCCCCCGCGCCACCGGCGAGTTGGACTGAGCATTCGGGACGTCCCCTCTGAGGCCGCGGGGATCGTCCATCACAAAGAGAGAGCCAGGAGGTCCCCCGAATGGATGCCAACCCCGAAGAGCTCGTCCAGACCATCATCACCCTCGTCTCGACCTGGGGCCTCCAGGTGGTCGGGGCCATCGCGGTCCTCATCGTGGGCCGTATCGTCGCGGGCTGGCTTCGGCGCATGACGCGCCGCGCCCTGGAGCGGGCGAAGGTGGACGCGGTCCTGATCCCCTTCCTCGCCAACGGCGTCTACTACCTGGCACTGATCGTCGTCGTCATCGCGGTCCTCAGCCTGTTCGGCATCGAGACCACCTCCCTGATCGCCGTGCTCGGTGCCGCCGGCCTGGCGGTGGGTCTCGCGTTGCAGGGCACGCTCTCGAACTTCGCCGCCGGGGTGATGCTCCTGATCTTCCGGCCCTTCAAGGTGGGTGACTTCGTCGAGGTCGCCGGAACCGGCGGCTCGGTCCAGGAGGTCGGGATTTTCTCGAGCGTGCTCCATACACCGGACAACGTGAGGATCACCATCCCGAACTCGGCCGTCTACGGGGATACCATCAAGAACTACAGCGCCAACGACACCCGGCGCAACGACCTGGTGGTCGGGATCTCCTACGACGACGACATCGCCCGGGCAATCGACACGATCCAGAAGGTGCTGTCGGGCGACTCGAGGGTGCTCGGCGATCCGGCGCCCACCGTGGCCGTGGGCGAGCTGGGCGATTCGTCGGTGAACCTGGTGGTTCGCCCCTGGTGTGCGGGGAGCGATTACTGGGCCCTGCGCTTCGACCTGACCCGCAAGCTCAAAGAGGAGCTGGAGGCGGCCGGCTGCTCGATCCCGTACCCGCAGCACGACGTGCACCTGAACCCGACTGCGCCGACCTCCTAGCCGCAGCTACCGCCCGGGTCCACCTCGGAGCAGGCATTCCAGGTAGCCGAGCGTTCCCAGCGGGTGCTCGTCGCGAGCGCACTGCTGGAGCGCGGCGGCCATCTCCACCTCTTCCACGAGCCTTTGCAGGGGGTTCTGGAGCCGTTCGGCGACCTCGCGGTTCTCGGCCGCCCCGACGATGCTTCCGCTCTCCCAGAGCTGGCGAAGCGCTGCCTCCGCCGAGGAGAGACGTTCCAGGTCCTCCGTCCAGAACGAGGAGCGGATCTCGAGCAGGTTGGCATGAAGCTCCGATTGGATCTCCCGGTCGAGGGCTTCGAACCCCGGATGCGAGAGCAGATCCTTGAGTCGCCGATCCACGCAGAGCTTGGCGGTCCGCCATAGCGCGCCGGGCGATGCCTCGGCGAGCACCTCGAGAGCCTCTTCCCGCGTGCGGACCACCGGCTCGTCGCGCAGCTGTCGGAAGACTCGCTCGGGAATCGGCGGCTCTCGATTCGCCTCGGCCATGGACGGAGTCGAAACCGCGAGAAGAAGCAGGAGCGAGGTCGAGAGAGCTTTCATGTCGGTGTTGCTCCGGCCTCCCGCCGACGCCCGGGAGCGGGGGATGCTTCAGAATCTCTCCTGAGGCGGGAGCTCCGCCGTCGGAGAGATCGTGGAGAGGACGTCCGCGACGAAGCCGTGCCGGTCCCACCCGCTCTCGAGGAGGGGGTCGAGGCCCATTCTGGCGACGACGACGTCGCGGGAGGGGACGATGGTGGCGTGCTGTCCGCGGGCGCCGGAGGTGCCGTAGGTATCGTCGGGCAGGCGTGGGTCGCGCCCATCGAGCCAGAACTGTGCGCCGTAGCCCGCGTAGACCTCGTGGTCTTCGGGCAGCAGCAGCGTCGCCGGAGCGGGCTTGGCGGCGAACGCCACCCAGCCCTCCGGCAGGATCCGTTCTCCGTTCCACACCCCATCATTGAGGTAGAGCATCCCGAAGCGCGCCAGATCGCGCGCTGTCGTGTAGACCTGGCTGCTCAGGATGAAGTTCCCGTAGGGGTCGAGCTCGGGGACCGTGTCCCGCATTCCGATCCTGTGCAGCAGCGCGCGGTGCGGAAAGGTCAGGTACTCGGCGTCGTCGCCGATCACCTCTCGCATGGCGCGCACCAGCAGCAGGGTGTCGTAGTTGGAGTACTTCCACCGCGTCCCGGGAGCCGCCTCGGGGAGGGTTCGCGCGACCGCGGCGCCGGTGTCGATCCCACCCCAGTACGCCTCCATCGTCCACGCGCCCTCGCTCGCGAGACCGCTGCTCATGTGCAGAAGGTGGGCGATGGTGATCCGGCCCCGCGGGTCGTCGGGCCCTTGCCATTCGGGAATCGGGGCGGGGAAGTCGACGTCGATCCTGCCTTGTCCGGCCAGGATTCCGACCAGCGCGCTGGTGATGCTTTTTGCCGAGGACCAGCTTCGGTACTGCGTGTGGGCGTCGAAGCCCGGAGCGTAACGCTCGGCGATGATCTGGCCTCGGTACACCACCACCACGCCGATGGTCTTGTAGGGGCGCTCCCGCTCTTCCGTGAAGGCCGCGTCGACCACCGCCGTCAGCTTCTGCTCGTCGACATCGGGAGGGAGCGGCGCGTCGGACAGCAGATCGCCGTTCGGCCAGGGAAGGCTCGCGGGATCGCCGGGAGGCTCCGGAATGTCCACGCTCGGAAGGGCGGCGCCATCCTGGAGGGAGGCACCGGCTGGCAGCACCGTGCATCCGGTGCCCTCGCGGTAGGCTGCCCTCCGCGTCATCGACCCGAACAGCAGGGGCACTGCGACGGAGTGGGTCTCCCGGTCGACGATCGGGTCCGGCACGAAGCGCAGGCGAGCGTCGAGGTTCCCGAACTCGTCTTTCAGCACGTCGGCCGGTGGTCGCCCGGCGACGAATACCGCGGAGCACATGTGTCCCGCCGTGAGCCCGGCGCCGAAGGAGAGGATCGGAAGGATGCGGTGCGCTCCGATCGCCATCCCGCCGATCGACAGGATGCCGATGAGCAGGGCGATCGCCCGGATCCACCCCCTACTTCGCAATGACGCGCTCGGGGAGCTTTCGAGTCAGGATCTCCGCGGCTTCCTCGACCATGTCCTCCAGGATCGCGGCGGCCGGCTTGATCTCCTTGATGAGCCCGACGACCTGCCCGGCAAAGGGCCCCATGTAGTCCTTCATCTCCGCCTTGCGGAACATCTCGACCATGGCCGATGCCAGCAGCACCTGCATCGGGAAGGGCAGCGGCTCGAGACCGGACTTGTCCCAGAGATCGTGGAAGCGGGAGTAGGTCGCCCGAGAGGTCTTGCCCGTGTAGAGATAGGTGCGACGGGTGTCCTCGTCGTTGGCCTCGACGATCAGCTCCTTCTGGACGTCGAGGGCGCCGCCTTCCTCGGAGGCGAGGAAGCGGGTTCCGACCCAGACACCCGCGCAGCCGATCGCGAGGGCTGCGGCTACGCCCCGGCCGTCGCCGATCCCCCCGGCAGCGAGAACCGGCGTCGGGGCGGCGGCATCGATCGCCTGGGGCCAGAGAGCCATCGAGCCCACCCGGCCGGTGTGTCCGCCTGCCTCGTGTCCCTGGGCGACCACCAGATCGGCGCCGGACTGGGCGATGCGCATCACGTTCTTGGTGTTGCCGGCGAGGCCCAGGACCTTCATCCCCACCGCATGGGCCTTCTCGACCATGAAGCCGGGGTTGCCGAGTCCGGAGCAGAAGAGCGGAACCTTTTCCTCGATGCAGACCTCTATCGATGCGTGGGGACGGGCGACGGTGGAGGCCACGCGGACCCTCGCATCGATGTCGGGAAGCTGCATCTCCTGCTTGATCTTCATGGCCCACTCGTAGTGAGGCTTGGGCAGGTTCTCGAGCATGTCAGCGAGGGATTCCGTCTTGGAGCCGACATCCTCCGCGTCGCCGGAAGTGACGATCTCGCCGGGAAGCAGCAGGTCGACCCCGAAGGGCCTGGGGGTCTGCTTCTTCACCTCTCGGACGGCCTCGCGCAGCTCGTCGACGGTGTAGCCGGCGGCACCGAGAACGCCGAGTCCGCCCGCCTCCGAGACGGCGACGACCAGCTCGACCGGCGCGCCGGTCTTCTCGCCCACCAGGCTCGGTCCCATTCCCGCGCTCAGAATCGGGTATTCGATTCCGAGCATGTCACAGAGCTCCGTCCGCAGGGTTCTCTTCGCCATTTCTCTTCTCCTAACGCCTGGCCGCCGCTACGCCTCGGTCCAGCCCTGAAGGTGCGCGGCGTGTTCGCGAAGTACCGTCGGGTTCCCGAGGAGCTGGCGATCGAGTCCCACGCGCTTGAACCAGAAATGCAGGTCGCCCTCGTCAGTGAAGCCGATCCCGCCGTACACCTCGGTGGAGGTGCGAGCGATCTCGGTACCGATCTCGGCCAGGTGTGCCTTGGCGTGCGTGGCCATCAGCGACGCCTCCTCGAGCAGCTCCGAGAACGCATGGGCCGCGTACCAGACCAGGGAGCGCGCCGGCTCGAGTTCGGCTGCCATCTCGGCACACATGTGCTTGACCGCCTGGAAGGAGCCGATCAGGCGTCCGAACTGCTCGCGCTGCTTGGCGTACTCGACCGCCATCTCGAGACAGCGCTCGCTGGCGCCGAGCACGTCAGCAGCCACCGTCACTCGGCCCGCGTCGAGCATTCGCCCAATGCCCTCGGTGGCGGCTCCCTCGCCGCCGATCCACTCGTCCGGGGTGACGCCTTCGAAGCGCAGCTCGCCAACGCGGCGGGTGCGGTCGACCGTCGTGAGCAGCTCGATCGCCAGACCGGCGGCGTCCCTGGTGAGGAGAGCCAGACTCTGGTCCGGGAGCGGTACCAGAAAGACGTCCGCGGCGCCGGCGTCCAGGACGAAGAGTGCCTTGCCGTGCAGCCGTCCGTCCTCGAGTCGGACACCGGCGTCCTCGTGGACCGAGGTCAACTCGGTCGCTGCGACACCGAAACAGGTCTCGCCGGAGGCGATCTTCGGCAGCCACTCCGCTTGCTGCGCAGGGCTTCCCGAGCTCACCAGGGCGACGGGTGCCATCACCCCTGTGCCAAGGAAGGGCGTGGGCGCCACGCCCCAGGCCAGGGACTGAGCCGCGACCGCCGCGTCGAGGAGCGTGAGCCCACTCCCACCATGCTCCTCGGGCACCAGGATTCCCGCCACGCCGAGCTCGGCGAACTCCTGCCAGAGTGCAGGATGATGCCCCGCCGGCGTCTCCGCGATCTCGCGCACCCGGGCGATTGGCGCCTCGCTGTCGAGATAGCGACGGATCGTCTCCTCCAGCAGCCTCTGCTCTTCCGACAGTCCGAAATCCATCAGTTCCGACCCTTCTCCACGCGCGGCTCGCGGGGCAGACCCAGCCCGCGCTCGCTGATGATGTTCTTCTGGATCTGAGCGGTGCCGCCCCCGATGATCAGGCCCAGCGAGAACATGTGCTGAAACTGCCACATTCCCCCGTTGCGCAGGTACTTGGATCCGTCGTAGAGCACCCCCAGCTCGCCCAACGCGTCGATTGCCAGCGCTGCGATCTGGTGGCTCAGCTCGCAGCCGGTGAGCTTGGTGACCAGGCCCGCGACACCCGTCGACTCGCCCTTCAGGTTGCAGGTGAGCATGCGCAGGCTGTGATACTTCATCGAGAGGACCCGGGCCTGGAGGCGCAGCAGGCGGTCGCGAAACACCGGGCTCTCGATCGGGCGTACACCGGTCGAGGTCTCCTGCTGCATGATCGCCATCAGGGCACCGAACACTCCCTCCAACAGGGCGCTCGAAGCCAGCATGTTGCGTTCGTGCTTGAGCGTCGTGTTGGCGATCTTCCAGCCCTCGCCCCGCTGGCCGACGAGGTTGGCCTGCGGAACCCGAACGTCGGTGAAGAAGACCTCGTTGAACTCCGACTCGCCCGTCATCGTCTTGAGGGGACGGATCTCGATGCCGGGGGTGTCCATCGGGATCAGGACATAGGAGAGGCCGGCGTGCTTGGAGGCGCCGGCCTCGGTTCGAATCAGCGCGAACATCATCTCGGCGAGGTGCGCGGTGGTGGTCCAGATCTTCTGTCCGTTGATGATGAAGTCGTCGCCGTCCTCGACCGCTCGCGTCTGCACGTTGGCCAGGTCACTGCCGGCGTTCGGCTCCGAGTAGCCCTGGCACCACACCACCTCCCCGCGGATCGTCGGACCGACCCAGGCGCGCTTCTGCTCCTCGCTGCCGTGCTCCAGCAGGGTCGGCACCAGCATCTCGGGGCCCTGGCCGCCGATGCCTCGGGAGAGGCCGGTCCCGTGGAACTCCTCGTCGATGATCACGCGCTCGAGCAGGTCGGGCTTGGCGCCGTATCCTCCGTACTCGCGGGGAATGATCCGGGCCGCGTAGCCGTGCTCGATGAGGATCCTCTGCCACTCGAGCGTCTTCGGGTCCTTCTCGCCCAGCCGGATCGCGATGCCGCCGGAGGCGGCGCGATCGCGATTCTTCTCCAGGAAGTCGCGAACCTCCCGGCGAAAGGCCTCGTACTTGGGGCTATAGCTCAGATCCATGAGTCTCTTCCTCGAGGTTGCCCGTGATCAGCTCGAGCACCGTGCGCTTGACCAGGCGCCGGTACTCTTTCGACTCGGAGGCGACGCCGAGCGCGTGTGCGTGATGAACCGCGCCCCCGATGAAGCCCGCGATCAGGTCGTTGGCCGCCATCATCCGGGCGCGAAACTCCCGGGTGCGGGGTACTCCCACGAGCCGGGCCAGGGTCTCCGCCACCGACCGGCCTGCCGGCAGGACCGGCGGAGCCGACAGCGGGGACCCGGCGCGCCCGTGCTCGGCGACGCGGTGCAGACCGATCCGCGCGATCTCGGGATGCTCGAAGTGGAATCCGATCCAATGCTCGAGGACGCGTTCCAGTCGGCGGCGCATTCCCCAGTCGCGAGCCGGGAGAGCGGCGAGCTCCCCATCGATCACTCTCACCAGCTCTGCCTCCCGCTCGAGGAGTGACTCCACCACGGCGGTGTAGAGGGCCTCCTTCCCGCCGAAGTGGTAGTGGAGGCTCCCCAGCGGAACGCCGGCGCGATCGCAGACCCCGCGCGTGGTGGTGGCGTGAAAGCCCACCCGGGCGAACAGCTCGGTGGCGGCCTCCAGAATCCGCTCGCGGACCTCGGGCTGTCTCGTGGGAAGGTTCCCCGGTTTCCTCTCGCTGGTGGCCGTGGTCATGCGACCAAATCTCAACAGGGATTGACTCGGTCGTCAATGGGCGATCGAAGGAGGGGGGGACGGGGAGCCTGGAGCTGCTATTCTATAGAACTGACTGGTCAGTACTGGAGAAGCCGTGGACACAGCGACGATTTCCCGGCGGGCCGGGGCGGCCGGCCGGGAGGCGGACAAGCGCCGGAGGATCCTGAATGCCGCCCAGGAGGTCTTCGCCGAGCGGGGATTCGAGGCGACTCGGATGGAGGAGGTCGCCCGTCGCGCCCGGGTGGGGAAGGGAACTCTCTACAACTACTTCGACTCCAAGGAAGACCTCCTCATCCAAGCGGTGATCGCATCCATGGAGGAGGTGCAGGAGCGGATCACCACCGGCGTGGATCCGAGCCCGGACCAACCGATCCGGTCGCTGGAAGACGTGCTCCGTATCCTGGTCGTGGAGGCTCTTCCCGCGCTCACCCAGCGATTCCACTCGCTCTACAACCAGGCGTCGGGCCTGATCGCGAGGGATTCCGAAGCCCGCCGGCGCCTGTTCGCGGCGAACCAGGCCTTCTACCGCGATCGCCAACGCGACCTCGAAGAGCTCATCGAGGCCGGCGCGCGGGCCGGTCAGTTTCGCTCCGACGTCGATCCGGCGGAGGTGAGCCTGCTGCTCCAGGCGGTCTTCGACGGCCTGCTCCGCCGCGCTACCTTCGATCCCGAGCGAGTCGAACCCACGCGCGCCTTCGACGTATTGCTGGAGCTCCTGCGCCGCGGTCTGTACCTGGCCCCCGCAGCGGGAGCGGAGGGCCCGTGATGGCTTCGAGGCGGATTCCGCTGATCGTTCTGACACTGGCGGCTGTTGCCGTCGTCGCGGCGGTGCTGATGTTCTGCACCTCGCCAGGCCGCGTCGCGCAGCGTGAGCGGGCGGAGTCGGCCGCTGTCACGAGCGGCCAGGGCACGGAGCTCGCCGCGGCTCGACCGGTCGCGGCGGAGGCCCTGATGGCCGTCCAGGCCCATGTCGCGCGCCGTGAGATCGGCAGCATCAGCGCGGTGCTCTCCGCGGTGCTGGCTCCGATCCGCTCGGTGGTGGTGGCGGCGGAAGTCGGCGGACTGGTGGTCGCGGTGGGCGCCGAGGAGCACGAGTGGGTGGAGGCCGGCGCGCTCTTGATCCAGATCGAGCGGACTCTCCTGGAGGCGAGCCTGGATCGTGCCCGCGCCCAGCTGCTGCGCGCCGAGGCCGCCCACGGACTCGCCGTGACCGAACTCGAGCGGCAACGCGACCTCGCGGAACGCGAGGTCGCCAGCGAGGCCCAGCTGGATCGCACGCTGAACCAGGAGCGCGCCAGCTACGCCGCGCTGTTGGACGCGCGCGCTGCCCTCACCGACGTCCGCACGCGTCTCGAGAAGACCGCCATCACGGCTCCCTTCGCCGGCGTCGTCAACTCCCTCGACCTGGAGCCGGGCGCCTACCTGCAGCCCGGTCAGGCGGTGGTCGAGCTCCTGGATCTCTCTGCGATCGAGGTGGAGTTCGGGGTCACCGACCGCGAGGTGGTGGCGCTTCAGGTCGGCGACCCGGTGCGCCTCCGGGTCGACGTCTTTCCGGGGGAGTGGTTCGACGGGACCATTGCTCGGGTCGGACGCGCCGCAGACGAGCGGACCCGGAAGTACCCGGTGCAGGCGCGGGTGCCCAATCCCGACGGGCGCCTGCTCGCCAGCATGTTGGGAGCGGTCCGATTCAGCGTCGGAGAATCGCACCCCGCTGTCAGGATCCCCCGCCGCGCACTGCAGCGCGAGTTCGAGCTCGACTACGTCTACGCGCTCGAGGGAGAGGGGGGCACCGCAACGGTCCGCCGGCGCCGTGTCAGGACACGGCCGGTGCCGTTTCGCCCGGACCTGATCGAGGTGCTAGACGGTCTGGACGACGCCGAGCGGGTCGCCGTTTCCGGAGTCCGCGAGCTGCGCGAGGGACAGCGTGTCAGGATCGCAGGGGAGAGATCGTGAGCCTCCCCGGCTTCAGCGTCCGGCAGGCGGTCCTGGTGAACCTGCTGTTCATGGTCTGCATGGTGGCCGGCTTTGTCAGCTTCAAGCGCCTCCCCGTCGATTTCTTCCCCGACATCTCCTTCAACGTCAGCCTGGTCGCCACGATCTGGAGCGGTGCGTCGGCAGAGGAGGTCGAGCGGCTCATCACCACCAAGATCGAGGAGGAGATCCGCGACCTCCCGGACATCAAGGAGATGACGTCGGAGTCGCGGGCCAACTACTCGTCGATCTACATCGAGTGGGAGGAGACGCTGTCCGACGCGGAGTACGAGTCGGCGATCAACGACCTGCGCGCCGCGATCGAACGCGTGGACGATCTGCCGCCCGACGCGGAGGAGCCCTCGCTTCGGGAGCTCTCGGTCGGCGAGACCTACCCGATCCTGATGGTGGTGGTGGCGGACACGGCCGAGCTGGGGGAGATGGCGCTGCTCGAGGTGTCACGCGACCTCAAGAAGGGGCTGGATGATCTGCCCGGCGTGCGCACCGCGGAGATGCGGGGCGAGCACGAGCGGGAGGTGCACGTGATCGTCGATCGGGATCAGGCCTCTCGCTACGACCTGACCCTGACCGAGATCGTCGGACGGATTCGCTCCCACAATCTCAACCTCCCGGCGGGCACCTTCACGGGATCCGACGGCGAGTCGACACTTCGCGCGACCGGGGACTACCAGTCGGTACAGGAGATCCTGGACACGGTCCTGCGCGAGAGCGCGGGCGGCAGCTACCTACGCCTGCGCGACGTTGCCCGAGTGGAGGAGACGCTCGAGAAGCGGCGCTTCTACGGCCGCTACATCGGCAACCCGTCCCTGATGATCGGGCTCTCGAAGGAGGACGACGCCGACCTGACCGACGTTGCCGCCGATGTGCGGGGCTGGGTCGAGGCACAGCGAGAGACGGTTCCCGCGGGCATCGAGCTCTTCGTGGTCTGGGACACGTCGCAGTGGGTCGAGGCGCGGATGAACGTGCTTCGGAACAACCTGATGACCGGTGTGGTCCTGGTGATGGCGATTCTCTGGTTCACCATCGGATTCCGGAACGCGACCCTCACCATCATCGCGATCCCGTTCAGCTTCCTGACCGCGTTCATTCTCTTCCCGGTGATGAATCTCACCATCAACGCCATGTCGCTGGTCGGGATGCTCCTGGTATCGGGCATGCTCGTCGACGACGCGATCATCGTCCTCGAGAACATCTACCGCCGCATCGAAGGAGGTGAGTCGTTGCGGGACGCCATCGTCAAGGGCGCCGAGGAGGTGATGTGGCCGGTGACCGCGGCGGTCTCGACCACCTGCGCGGCCTTCTTTCCGCTGCTGCTGATCGGGGGGACCTCCGGCGAGTTCATGTCGATCCTCCCCAAGACGGTGATCGTGTGTCTGATCGCCTCCCTCTTCGAATGCCTGATCATCCTGCCCGCCCACTATCTCGACTTGGGGAGCCGGCACGCGGCGGAGGATCGGCCGGAGGCGCAGGGGCGCTTCGGACGCATGGTCGGGGTGTTCGCGACCATGCACGTGCGGGTCGACCGCGGGATCACGCGGCTCCGGTCGCATTACCTGCGCGCGCTCGACGTGGTTCTGCAGCACCGCCTGTCATTCGGCGCACTCGCAGTGGCGCTGTTCATCTTCGCCGTGGGAGTGTCGACCCACCTGCCCATCGTCCTCTTCCAGTCGGAGTACAACAACTTCTTCGTGGTGCTCGAGGCCCCGACGGATTTCGGTCTGGACCGCACCGACGAGCTCTTCCGCGAGGTCGAGCACGGGCTCGACGATCTGCTCGGGGAGACGCTGATCGAGTATGCCAGCTTCGTCGGTCGCGCCGTCACTGGAGATACGATGCCCTACTCCGGCGCCAACGTCGCCATGGCACTGACCACCATCGTGGACCGGGAGGAGTACATCCTCGCTCCCGAGAAGGCGGTCGCCCTGGTGCAGGAGCGAATGGACCGTGTCCGCGAGGCGAATCCGAAGGAGATTGTCGAGCTGCGCGCGCTGGCGCCGCGAAGCGGGCCGCCGGTGGGGAAACCGGTGGCGGTGAGGCTGCAGGGTGACGACTACGCGGTCTCGAAGTCGATCGCGCGGGAGATGAAGGAGTATCTGCACACCCTCCCCGGCGTCTCCAACGTCGAGGACAACCTCCGCGAGGGGCCGCGGGAGATCCGGCTGGTGCTCGACGAGCAGCGCGCCGGCCAGCACGGGCTCTCCTTCGAAGCGATTGCCGCCACCTTCCGGGCTGCCAACGACGGCCTCACCGCATCGAGCTTCCGGGAGCCCGGCGAGGAGGAGGAGTTCGACATCCGGGTGCTTCCCGAGCTTCGCTACCGCCAGGACGTCCGCAGCATCCTGGAGGCCGAGGTCCGCACCCCCGGCGGCTACCTGATGAAGCTGTCGGACGTCGCCGATGTCGAGTTCTCGCGCGGGTATCAAGCCCTGTCTCACTACGACGGCACCCGCACCGTGACCGTCTACGCCGATGTCGACGAGGAGCAGGCCACCTCGGTAAGCGCGAACCGGGCGCTGGAGAGCCACTTCGCCGATCTGGGAGTCCGCTATCCCGAGGTAGAGGTGGTCTACGGCGGAGAGTTCCAGGAGACCGCCAAGGCGATGGGGAACCTGCGGGCCGTCTTCCCGGTGGCGCTGCTGCTGATCTACATGATCCTCGCCGCCCAGTTCCGGAGCTACCTGCAGCCGCTGGTGGTCGCGACCGCGATTCCCTTCGGTCTGATGGGGGTGATCGCCGGTGTCGGGATCATGGGGTACACGATCAGCTTCGGCCTGCTCTACGCGACGATCGGTCTCACCGGCGTGGTGGTGAACGACTCCCTGGTGATGGTCGACTTCATCAACCGCGCGCGACGGGGCGGGATGCCGCTCCTCGAGGCGGTGCGGCAGTCGGGTGCCCGGCGCCTGCGTCCGATCCTTCTCACCACCTTCACCACCGCGCTGGCACTGCTCCCGATGGCGCTCGGTCTCGCCGGCGTCTCCAAGAGCTACGGGCCCTTCGCCGCGGCGCTCACCTTCGGACTGATGGTCGCCATGTTCGGGACCCTCTTCGCGGTGCCCCTCTCCTACACCTCGATGATCGTGTGGCAGGAACGCTTGAGGAAGCGCTTCTCCCGTTCTACCGATTCCGCCGCGGCCCCGATCGGCGAGGGAGCGCCGCTCCCCGGGACTTCGACTGTCCGTGAGCGGCGCCCGGCGGGAGGGGATGCGACACTCTGATCTCGGGAGCTAGTCTAGTTCCGCGACTGAGAGAAGAGAGGAGGAAGCCGATGAGCGATGCGGTCGAGAGGGGCAGGGCGATGGTCGAGCAGGCCGCCCGGGAGTTCTGCCAGGCGCGGGGCGGGAATCCTCCCGAGTTCCGATGGGGACCGCTCTCGGATGCTCCGCAGCGGCTCGAGATCCAGATCGAGGGCCTCGATCAGATCGCAATCGAGTTCAAGGCTCCAAACCTGACGGATCAGGGCGGACTGGCCGCGGCGAGATTCGTCCGGCGGAAGATCCTGGACGCAACGCGATCTCGCTGAGGCCCCGGTCTCCTCTCGCGAGAGCTATGCCTTGGCGCTCGGCCGGGAGGAGACAACCTCGTGCCAGCGCGCCAGGTTCTTCTGCTCCGGCTGGATGGCGATCTGGCTCACCCGCCCGAAATCGATGCCACAGAGGGCCGTGATATCGGCGACCGTGAAGCGCTCGCCGGCGATGAATTCGCGATCCGCCAGCACCTCGTCGAGCCAGGCCAGCCGCTTCTCCGCCGCGCCTCGGCAAACCTCGCCCCACTCCCGCACCTGGGGAATGCGGCCCTTGAAGAAGTCGTGGGTGTTGCGGAAGGTGCCGGTGATGGCGTTGAAGACCTCGATCTCCATCCGGCGGTTCCACATCTCCACCAGGGCGACGTCCAGGGTGTCGACGCCGAACAGCGGCGGTTCGGGCTGGGCCCCCTCGAAGTAGCGACAGATCGCGATGCTCTCGGCGATACAGTTCCCGTCGTCGAGCTCCAGAACGGGCAAGACGCCCATGGGATTCTTGGCGAGGAAGGGCGGTTTACGGTTCTCCGCCTTTGCGATGTCCACCTGCTCGGTGGGGACCTCGATGCCCTTCTCGGCCAGGAAGATGCGGACGCGGCGCGGATTGGGCGCCATGGCGCTGTCGTAGAGCTTCACCGGAAACCCTCCTCTCTTCTCACCCTCCGTCCCGAAAGAACCTAGCGCAAGCCGGGTGGGCTGGAGTGGGAGAGCTCCGCCGCCTTCCTAGGGCAGTTCAAGTCCATCGATACAATCTATCGATATATATATACTATTGATTGGTATTATCGAACCACGGACCTACCCTCGGCCCATGACTCAGTGCCGACGACCGGACGATGCCGGTGGGGCCCCGAACGGTCGTCGCGATCCCGAATCGGAAGGAATCCGTCCATGAGTACGATCAGTACCGAAGAGCTTCGCAGCCGGCTGGAGACCGGCCAGGCCGCGGTCTTCGACGTGCGCGGGGACGTGGAGTTCGAATCGCTCCACATCCCGGGCAGCAAGACCGCACCGCTGGGGTCTCTCACCTTTCGCGTGGCCCGAATCATGAACCCGGACTCATTCGTCGCGGTCTACTCGGCCGGCGGAGATTGCGGGCTTGCCGCCGAGGCGGCTGAACGGCTCGAGAACCTCGGACTCCGAAACGTCCACTGCTACGAAGACGGCCTCGAAGGGTGGCTGGCGGCCGGCCTTCCCGCAGTGGAGTCCACCCATGCCAAGGTCCATTGCCGGGGACCGGTCAGGGAGTGCCGCCCCGTCATCGTGGACAGGGTGAATGCCTACGGTGGCGCGTTCAACGGAAGGCCCGTCGACTGCGAGAGCGCGGGCGGATAGCCGCTCCTAGCCGTCCTCTGAGGTCGTCCAGATCGGGCGGGAGCACGCAAATCCCATCCGATGACCCTGACGGGCGGCTACGCGGGTCGGGTTCGGCTCCTGGCGAGCTCCAGGTAGATCGCTTCGGTCTGCCTGAGGGCGCCCTGGAAGCTGAACGCGACGGACTTCTGGCGGTACGCGGTGGCTGCCTTGTTGAGTTGGTCGCGGTGATCGATGAGAAAGTCCATCTTGCGGCGCAGCTCTTCGGGGTCGCTGTGCCGGAAGAGGAATCGGGGGTCGAGGGCAAACTGCTTGGAAGCGCTCGCCTCGGCGTCGGCGATCAGCGCCGGGAGGCCGCATCCGATCGCCTCGAGCACCGCCATGCCCTCGAGCTCCACCTCGGAGGCGTGAATCAACAGATCGGCGGTGTTGTAGAGGCGGAGTAGCTCCTTCTCATTCACGAAGCCCACTCGGGGCGGGTTGGGCAGACAGCGTCCCCACTCGCGGACCTTCGCCTCGATCGGCCCCTTTCCCGTGACGATCAGCTCGATGTCTCGCGCGTGGCGCGACCTTCGGATCGCCTCGATGATCACGTCGTGGCGCTTCTCGCGCGCGAGTCGCCCCACCACGAGAACCACGAACCGACCCTCGTTCTCGTCCGGACTCGCGATCTCGATGGGAGCGAAGTGCTCGGGGAGACCGTTCGAAATCACCGTCGCCGGCCGGTCGAAGCCGAAGCGGCGCAGCTCGTCGAGGGCGAACTCGCTCGGGCAGATCACGTGGTCGGCCCCGTTGTAGAAGAGCCGGATGAAGAGCCGATAGAGCGCCCTCCGCAGCCACTCGGCGCTGAGGTTCAGGTTGTAGAGCGCATTCTCGGGCTGGAAATGGAAGCCGAAGACCACCGGGATTCCCAGCTCCTTGGCGGCTCGTTGTGCGGAGAACCCCAGAGGCAGGGAGTACTGGATGTGCACGATGTCGAAGCCGGCCAGGAGCTTCCTCAAGCGCTTCCGATCGGGCCGGGCAAAGGCGAAGTCGTTTCCCTCCAGTCGCTTCCGCGTACCGGGGAGGTTGAACGACGGAAAGGCGATTACCCCCTCTCCGGGCTCCCCGGTCGTGATCACCGTCACATCGTGTCGCTCTCTCAAGGCCTGGACGAAGCGACTGGAGGACTGAGCGGCCCCGAACGAGCTCCTCCCGTAGACATCCGCCACATAGGCGATCTTGAGCCTGTGGGCGGAAGGGGCTCGGGAGCGAGCCCTGCTTGAATTCGACACGCGGTTTGCCTCCTTGCTGGCCAGAGCCAAGCCCGAATCGCTCACGGCACTCTACTGCGAACGCGGATGGCGGGTTCGCGACCTTCTTTCTTCGGCAACCCCGTTGCACTGCCAAGTGTGCCCTCGGCGCGCAGAGCAGCGGACTAGCAGCCGGCAGAACCCCCCTTCCCGCTCGGCACCCCCGTTCTGGATAGGTTGCTCTTTTCCAGCAGCGCTGGCAAGAGCACCAGGTTGGTGGCCAGAATGAAGGAGATACCCAGGAACAGCAGGTGTCCGATCGACGCCATGCCCAGGTGTTCCGCGACGCCGAGGCTGCCGAAGCTCGCCAGTGAGGTGAGATTGCTGAAGATGACGGCGCGGGTCGTCTCGGTTCGCAGAAGCTGTGCGCCACGAGCGCCCGCAAAGCGTGCTCGATGCACCAGGTGAATCCCGGTATCGACTCCGATGCCCAGCATCAGGGGCAGGACGATGACGTTGGCGAAGTTGAAGCTCATGCCGAACAGGACCATCGTGGCGCAGGTGAGAACCGCGCCCAGCAAGAGCGGAAACATCACGCGGAGCATGTCGTCGAGCCGCCGCCAGAGGATGAGGAGCAGGAGGATGATCACGATGACGGCGAAAGAGAGCGCCTTCCGAAGGGCCCGGGCCACCATTGCCCCCGTCTCGAGGGTCTCGGGAACCATGCCGGTCGCCTCAGGTGCAACCGCGGCCACTTCGTCCACGAAGCGCCGTCGCGCTGCGTCACTGTCGAGACGACCGGCCGGCTCGATGACCACACGCAGGCGACCGTCGGTCGCGACGAAGCGGCTGTAGAGGGAGCGGGGGATGTCGTCGACGCCGATGGGCTCGGCGTTCAGCAGCTCGTAGAGCTGATCGATGGAGTCCGTGAGGGAGCCGGTCAAGCACTCCTCTAGACTCGCGTACAGCGCCGCATCCGGCTCCTTCGCTGCCTCTCTTTCGAACTGCCTCAGGCTCACGCGGAGTCTCCGCTCGGCGTCGGTGAGCCCCGCATCCGAACGGGACTTCTCCTCCAGGAAGGCGACCAGGTCTCGAAGCGATGCCGCGTTCTCGGAGGGATCCGGCGGTTCGAGAGGCCCGCGAAGCCCAGCGCCCGGCAGCGTGAAGTCGCGGATGTCCGAGATGACCTCGAGCTTCTCCTCCTGCTCCAGGGGGACGAATTCGTAGATGGTGTGTGCCCGGCCGACGACCTCGAGGTCCTCCAGCCGGCGCACCCTTTCCTCGGCGGTCGCCCGGTCGGGAGCGGCGAAGTGCATGCTGAAGAGCGCCTCCGGGTCTTCCTCGAGGAGCTCGCGGAAGAGCTCGGCCGACTCCGTGGTCGGATCGCGTACCTCGACGGGATTGGAGTTGAAGCTCACCCTGGGGAGGACGGCCAGGGCACCCAGCGACAGGACGATCGAGCAGGCGATGATCGGCCTGCGGTGACGCGCCGGGAGCTCACAGGCGGTCTCGAGGAGCGCGGGCAGCGGCCCGGGGACTCGTCGGGCGGTGGGCGGCGGCCAGAGGGTGAGTACCGCGGGGATGACGCTCAGACTCGCCACCAGGGACACCGCCATGCCCGCGCCACAGATGAGGCCGAGCTCGGCGATCGCCACGAAGTCGGTGAACTGGAAGGCAAGGAAGGCGATCGAGGTGGTGAAGGCGCAGAGCAGGAGGGAAGTCCCCACCATCTCCCCCGTCGAGCGCAACGCCTCGTCGTGCGGCTGCCCCTCGTCGATGCGGCGCTGGTAGGTGATGCAGAGGTGGAGACCGAAATCGACGCTCAAGCCGATGACCAGCACGCTGAAGGCCGAGGAGATGATGTTGAGGGAGCCCACCGCCCAGGCGGCAAAGGTCGCCGTCTGCACCAGGATCAAGAAGAGACAGCCGATCACGGCTGCGATCAATCGCCAGCTTCGCAGTGCCAGGAAGAGGACCAGGGAGACCAGGCTGAGGGAGAGCAGCACGATGCCCCCGATGCTGCGGTCCACGGTCTGCACGTCGTCGTGCAGGAGCACGAGCTCTCCCGTCAACCGGATCTCGACGTCCGCTCTACCGGCCTCACTGATCCGCGCGGCGCGGTCGCGCACGAACTCGATGGGGCCCCGGGCCGGCTGGGTGGAGTCATCGAGCACGGGCTGCAGGACGATGAACTGACGCCGGTCCAGCTTGGCGAGGCGCTTGCCGGCGATGGTCTCATCCCAGGCGAAGGGGATCGCGTTCCCGGAGCTCACGCGGTCGAGAGTCTCGCTGAGGGCCACGAGCATGGTGTCCAGATCGGAGCGGTCGATGCTCCCACCGTGCTCCAGCGTCGTCTGGAGAAGGCCGAAGAAGCCGCGCAGTGAGGGATCGCGGGTCAGCGTGCCCAGATAGGGCTGAATGCGAGCGAGCTGGTCCGCGAAGTCGTCGAGTTCGTCGATGGAGAGGAAGAGCAGGCCGTTGCGCCGAAAGAAGGGCTCGCTGCTCGGCGCGAACACATGAGAGAAGAGATCTTCCCGAGCCTGGAAGGTCCTGGTGAGCTCGTTCGTCGCGTTGCGGACGACCGATTCCGAAGGACCGTCGACCACCACGACCATGGGGTTCTGCAAGGCGGGAAACGACTCCCCCATCTTCCGAACCATGACGCGATGGGGAACGTTCTCGGAAAAGAGCGCATTCGCGTCGGAGTTCACGCCCAGGTGAGTTGCCGCGTACCAGCCCATCGGCAGGGTGCTCAGGACGTAGATGAGCAGGACCAGAGAGGCGTGCCGGCGCACGCGGTCGACGTAGATCGCGATGCCTCTACCCAGTCTGGCCTCGAACTCGCCCTCAGCCGCCACGGGTAGCTCGCCGGTGGATGGTGATCTTCCCCTCGCTCATGCCCCTGGCCCGGAGGATAAGCATGATCCCGGCATCCGTCCCGCCGAATTGCGAATCGGCGTTTGATTCCCGCCATTCGAGCTCTCGCGCGCTGGCATTGGTCTTGCTTCCAGGGCATCGATGAATGATCCTGGCTCGAACCGGAAGGCCCGTGAGGCTTCGCTCTGGAGCACCTCGCTTCGCCGGCTCGTGAAGGGTGTGCGAATCCACGCAGGAGGAGGCAACGATGGTGCAAAGAGGTCTTCTGATCTCGGCGGTTGCAGCGCTGCTCATGGGATGTGTCTCGATCGAGAGCTCTCCGCTCGCAGGGGACGACCAGGAGAGGCAGATCCTCGACGTTCTCGAGGATCTGGCGGAGAACCAGAGGCGGGGGATGCGCAGCGTCTCGCCGGACGACGGCCGGCTGCTGCGGCTGCTCGCCGAGGCGACGGACGCGAAGCACGTGGTCGAGATCGGGACCTCCAACGGCTACTCGGGGATCTGGTTCTGCCTGGCCCTGCGAGCCACCGGCGGTAGGCTGACGACTCACGAGATCGACCCGGGAAGGGCGGCGCTCGCCCGAGAGAACTTCGAGCGGGCCGGCGTCGCTTCCCTGGTCACGCTGGTCGAGGGCGACGCCCATGAGGAGGTCAAGAAGCTGGAAGGGCCGATCGACATCCTCTTCCTGGACGCGGACAAGGCGGGCTACATCGACTACCTCGAGAAGCTCCTGCCGCAGGTGCGTCCCGGGGGGCTGGTCCTGGCCCACAACATGCAGCCGGCCATGGCGGACCCGGCTTATCTCGAGGCCATCACCTCCAACCCGGCGCTGGAGACGATCTTCCTGCACAAGAGCCTGTGGGGGGGCGTGGGCGTCACGCTGAAGAAGAGGGCGCAGCGATAGCCGTGCGGCGCCGGCTCGGCCTGACCACCGCCGCGGCCCTGGTGGTCGCCAACATGGTCGGCGCGGGGGTGTTCACCACCTCCGGCTTTGCCCTGGCGGACCTGGGTCGGCCGGAGCCGGTGCTGCTGGCGTGGGTGGTCGGCGGCATCATGGCGCTCTGCGGAGCGCTCTCCTATGGCGCTCTGGCCCGGCGTATTCCGGAATCGGGCGGGGAGTACACCTTCCTCTCCAGAACGGTACACCCGCTCGCCGGCTTCCTGGCGGGCTGGGTCTCGTTCCTGGTCGGCTTCACGGCGCCCATCGCCGCCGCCGCGCTCGGCTTGCAGGCGTACCTCGCCGTTTCGTTCGGGCTGGCCGGCAGACCCGAGTGGATCGGCACCACCGCCATACTGCTCGCCGGACTGATGCACGGCCTGCGGCTCCGAGCCGGAGTGGTGCTCCAGAACCTCGCGGTCGGGGTGAAGCTGGTGCTGATCGGCGGCTTCGTGCTGCTGGGCGCACTGCGAAGCCCTCCGCAAGCGGGCTCCGCGGCCCTTCCCTCGGTCGAGCTCGAGCTGGGCGCATTCGCCGTCACCCTGGTCTGGATCTCCTTCGCCTACTCCGGCTGGAACGCGGCGGTCTACCTGGCCGGAGAGGTACGCGAGCCCGAGCGGAACCTGCACCGCTCCCTCCTGCTCGCCACGGCTCTGGTGACGCTCATCTATCTCGCCCTGAACGCGGTCTTCCTCTACTCGGCACCCCCGGCGGATCTCGCCGGGAAGGCCGAGATCGGTGCCATCGCAGCGGAGGCGCTCGGGGGGAACGCATTGCGCCAGGCGATCTCGGCGCTGGTGGCCCTGGCGCTCTTCACCTCGATCTCGTCGATGGTGATGGCCGGTCCGCGGGTCTACGCGCGGATGGCGGAGGACGGTCTCTTCCCGCGGCGGATCGGAGTGGCCGGGGATGCTCCGACGGCGGCGGTGGCGCTCCAGGTGGGGCTGGCCGTGCTGGTGGCGTGGATCACCGAGCTCCGGGAGCTGCTGGGCTACATCGGATTCACGCTCGGCATCTCGGCTGCCGCGACCGTCGCTGGGCTGATCGCGCTGCGTCGCCGCGAAGGACCCCAGCGAGTACCGGTGCCCGGCTACCCCTGGATCCCCGGGCTCTTCATCCTGGTCACTCTGACGGCGGCGGGCTTCATGGCGGTGCGCGAACCGCAGGAGGCCGCGATGGGCCTGCTGACGGTCGGGCTCGGGATCCCCGTCTACTGGCTGATGCGCTCGCTCTCGGGGCGCGGCGCCTGACCCCGATCGCCGAGCACGTCATCGAGAAGGTCGCCCCAGGCCTTCCCTTCGGCCGCCACGGAGCTCACGGTCACGGTGATGTCCCGTTCACCTCCCGGATACTCGATGGAGACGCGCGTGGTGGTGTCGGTGCTCCAGACGAACTCGTCGACGTCGTCCAACAGGCGGCTCCGCAGATGCGCGGAACTGCCGTACTGCCGATGCAGGGTCTCGAGCAGGTCATCCCAGGATTCCGGTCCCTTCTTCCTGGCGACGACGCCGACGAAGCGTCGATTCTCGAATCGATACACGACCGCGTCGAATCGAGCATCCCAGAAACGCTTGCTTCGATCGGTTCGTTCGTAGAGGTCGGTGGCCTCGTCGGGACTGGCTGTGAGGGTCAGGCCTCTGGCTTCCGCGACATGGGTTCCCCAGGAGATGCCGTCGAAGCCATCCGGCTCGCCCTGGAAGAAGGTGGCCTTCCGCTCGAGTGGCTTGGCCCGGTAGCTGACGAGACGGTATTCCTGCGTGCCGAACTCGGCGCTCGTCTTGGACAGCCTGAGGGGCAGCATGTGAGCCTGGGAGATGCACGCGAGGGCGGACTCGAGCTCCCTGGTCACCTTCATCGACCTTCCCCGGATTCCCGCCTCTTCGCATGGCTCGGCGGTGGCGACGAACCTGCTCCCGCGGAGCTGGGTCGCGGGATGCGGAATGGAGAAGCCGCCCTCCCACTCCGACGGCTCCTTGAAGACGCCGTAGAACAGCATCATCGAGGAGACGACGAGATCCTGGGTCAACGCCAGGGGCAGGTTCTCTTCCGTGGGCGGAACCGGGCCTCGAGCGATCTGTTCCAGCGCCCAGCTGAACGGGTCGGACACATGCCTCTCGGTATGGGTCTGCTCCTGGTAGTCGATGAGGGTGGCGAGCTTCAGGTGATAGCTGTCGGCCAGATTCTCCTCGAACTCGATGGTGAGTCGCAGGGTCTTGTCTTGGAGAGAGCGAGGGGAGGTGAGCTCGTATTCGAGCACCGCCCCGCCTTCGAGACGCATCGGCCACCAGAAGCCGTCGGGGGCGGCGCCGGAAGCGACCGGGACCGCCAGAAGCAGGCCGAGAATCGCGAACCTGTTGGGCTTCAGCACCTTCCTCCCATGGAGTTCTCTCCGCATCCTCTGGGGAGCGCGTTGCGTTTCGGCGCCTGCGTCCGCCGAGCGGGTTCGAGCTGCGTTCCGGCTCAGAGTCGGGTGCCGTGCTTCTCCATGACCTCGCGGTCGAGCTCTACGCCGATTCCGGGCCCGCGCGGCACCTGGATCACGCCGTCCTTCGGGCGCGGCGGATCGAGGAGCATCGCGTCGCGCGCCTCCGGTACCCAGCCGGGCTCCTCGAAGGGATACTCGAGGATCTCGCAATTCGGCACGCCACAGGCCAGGTGCAGGTTCAGCAGGAGGCCGATGCCGTTGGTCCAGGTGTGGGGGCTGAATCCCTTTCCCCGCGCCTCGCACAGGGTCGCGACCTTCCTGGCCATCCCGATGCCGCCGGCCAGCGTCGCGTCCGGCTGCAGCTTGTCCAGGCAGTCGCGATCGAGCAGGAGCTTGAACTCGTGAAGCCCCTGATTGAGCTCGCCGCCCGCGATGGTGATCTTCACGTCGGCGCAGAGCCGGGTGAGCCCGTCGAAGTCGAAGCGGTCGCGCGGCTCCTCGACCCAGCGAAAGCCCAGCGATTCGGCGGCGCGGCAGAACTGGAAAGCCTCCTCGTAGCTCCATTCCGCGCCCAGCGGGCTGAGATTCCAGCCCTGGTTGCAGTCGATCATCAGGTCGATGTCGTCGCCCACGTGGTCGCGGATCGCCTCCATCAGGCGAACGTCGTCGCGGTAGTCGGCGCTGCGGCTGCGCAGCTTCATGGCGCGGAACCCATCGGCGATTCGGGCGTCGACGGCCTCCTTGCGGGCCGCGATGTCCTTGATCAGCAGGCTTTCTCCGAAGCTGCAGTAGAGGGGGATGGCATCCCTCGCACCCCCGAGCAGCTTGTAGAGGGGCTGCCCGGAGATCTTCGCCATCAGATCCCAGAGCGCGCACTCGAGCAGCCACGGTCGTCCACCGAACATCATCGCGAACCGGGTGATCAGCTTGGAGTGCTTCTCGATCTCGAAGGGATCGGCGCCAATAAGAAACTGCCCGATCAGATCGACGGCGATGTACTTGACGACTTCGGCCTGCCGCTGCTCGAAACAGGCAGCGGTGCCGATTCCCACCTGGCCGGAATCGTCGTGCACCTCGATGACGACACAGCGGTTGTGGCTCTGTGTCCGTCCCGGAATCCAGCTGGGGAAAAAATCGGCGGGGAGCGGGATGTCCAGAAAGGTGGCGTCGAAGCCGGTGATGGCCATGGAGCGGCTCCTCAGTCGGATGGGGGAAGCGAAGGATACCCGAAGCGGGCGTGGGTCACGACGCGTTGTTCTCGCGGGTTGCGACGGGCTCTTCGGGATGCTCTCCCAGGTAGCGCTCCAGCAAGAAGGTGGTCACCTGCCTGCGGCGCTCGAGCTGGAAGGACGGCGTCTCGTCGCCCTGTCGGCCGAGGATGTCCGCGTGGTAGTGGAGCATGGTCTCGATCGGGTAGGCGACCTCGTCCTTCCGGGTCATCTCCTTGTACAAGCCGTCGAGGCCGCCTCTCTTCACGAAATCGTCCCATTGCTCTCCCGGCCGGCGCTGCTTGGGCGGCACGTGATGGCCGATCACGTCGAGGACCAGCTCCTTCTGCGCCTGGGTCAGCCCGAAGCGCGCCAGGACCGGCCCTGCCACCTCGACGCCCCGTCGCGCATGGGTCGCGGTCTCATCCACCCCACCGCCGGTCTTTCCGAGGTCGTGCAGCGCGGTGGCCAGCACGAGCAGGTCGCGGCGGCTCACGTGATCGATCTCCTCCTCCAGTGTCGCCTGGACGCGCCGGCGGATCTCTTCGGGGACGAAGTCGAGAGGGAGCACGGCGTTGACGAGCTGGTCGAGCACCTCCAGCGTGTGAAAGTAGACGTCGAAGCGGTGACCGGGGCCCTGGGAGACGCTCCGCAGGCGGGGCAGCTCGCGGATCAGGGGCTCACCCGCGGTGATCCTCGCCCGGATCGTCTGAAGCGGGAGGAAGTTGGCGAGGATCGAGACCATGTGCGTCTGGAATCGCTTTCGCCCGCTCACCAGCCGGTAGATGTCGACCTGCTCGGCGGGAGTCAGCGCTTCGCCACCCTGGAGCTTGAAGAGGATGTCGCCCCACTCGGAATAGGACTGGTAGAGCCCGCGGATTTCTCCCTCGGAGACGTGATAGGTCGGTTGACCGGGGAGGGTCACGGGGATCCTGCGCTCGGGGTCGGAGAAGCGACGCTCGAGGACCCTCTCCTTGATGACGCCGATCACGTCGACGGCGTTCCCCGGTGTGAGCGCGTGGGCTGCGTGCTCCTGCTTCCAGATCCGAAGCTCGCGCCGCGAGTCTTCGACGCCGACGATGTTGAGGCGGCGCAGGAGACGTACCAGGTTGCATCCCCGGGTCCGCAGCATCTCGTTCAGAAGGGGTCGGCCGAGATCCTCGTCCGCCAGCCCATTGAAGACGGCGATCCCCATGACGGCGACCTCCTGGAGGAAGTGCGCCGCGTTCCGGGGGCACACGCGGATGCGCATGAGGAAGGCCTCGCGGGTGCTCGGGTCTTCCATGAGCTCGCTGAATGCCGCTTCGCCGATGTTCGCCACCACCTGCACGATCTCCACCGCATCCCGGGGGTTCTTCTTGAAGCCCTCTGCGAAGCTCTCGCGGTCGTGGGTCACGTCTTCGAGGACGTGGTGGGTGTCGAGGAACCGGGTCGCCCCCATGTCGGCGATCTTGTGGAAGGCCTGGCTGGTACCCCACTGGTGCTCGGCGACGGCGTAGTTGAAGGTCTGCTGCGATACCACGTAGTCGACGATCCGGTTCAGACTCATCGGATCGAGGCGGCTGGTGGCGTGGAGCAGGTCGACGACCATCCACAGGTTGCGCGAGACGGCCAGGCGGAAGCTCGGCGTGTCGAAGGTCTCCGAGTGGCTTTGGTGGACCCGGAGGATCTTCTGGGCACCGGAGAGCTTCTCGTCACCCATCTGGTTGATGACGCGCAGGGCCCGGGCGGTGGAGTTCTTGTGAAGCTCGCAGGAACGCCGGAAGCCTTCCTCCGTGAACACCGAGTCGAGCAGCGCCTGGAAGTCGTCGGCGCCCATCCGCTCGATCTCGCTCTCGATCTCGGGCCGGTCCGGAACACCCCGGTTCACCTCCTCGCGGTACAGCTCGTGGAAGGCCTTCCCGGAGCTGCGGCTGGCTCGGAACGCTCTCTTTCCCAGCTCGAGCAGGCCCTGGGGATCGCGCCGGCTCTTCTCGACGAAGATCTCGCGGACGTCGGCGTCGTCGAGGGCGAGCTCCAGCTCGCCCTCGGGCATCCGATCGTAGCCGCGCACCAGCTTGACCGTCGCCCACGAGTTGCGGCGCCAGGAAGCCTTGGGAAGCTGGCTGTCGCCGGTGAGATGAGTGCAGTAGCGATCGTAGGCTCGGACGAAGCGCCACCAGCGCATGTTGTTGATGCTGCGGAAGGAATGCGCCGTGTTCCAGGGCCGCTCGGCGAGGGTCTCCCGAAACAGGCGCACCCCCATGGTCTTGGCGATGGTCGTCTGGGTCTCGGTGATGCCGACCTCGTGGGCTTCATTGATCACGTCCGCCGCGGCCCAGGGCGTGGCCGCCAGGGCAGCGTTGAAGGACTCCTCGCTGAACACCTCCTCGACGAGGGTGGTGAAGTTCTCCAGGCCGGTTTCGTGGATGCCCCGGACCAGCTCGGCTGTGTACTCACGGCTCTTCTCGAATGCCGTGACGAAGGCTTCGGGCCGGATCAGGGTCGAGAGGAGGAAGGAGAAGCTCTCGGCCCCCACCGCCGTCAGATGGATCGCCAGCTGGTAGAGATGGTCGCGCGTGCGCTCGTGCGCGTCGAAGATTCGGTAGTGCCCCACCAGCGCGTACAAGAGATCGTAGGCGGAGCGCATCGAGGGGTGCCAGCGAAAGCCGCTGATCCTGCCCGCATCGACGAGGTACTCCCAGAGCGCTTCGCGGCGGCGCTCCGGGAGGTCCCAGCCCACCCGCTCGATCTGCCGGATGACCTCGACCACCTCGGTCGGGTTGGAGACGACGATGGCTCCCGCCTCGAGGAGGTGCCGCTCCTTGACGAGCGGATCGTCCGCCTGGGCGAACTTCACGGCGCCCTGATGACCGCACTGCACGCCGGCAGGAAGGCTCTCGCCGGTCACCAGGGCAACTACCGGTTTGGTCACGATTCCCGTGGCCAGGAGCCGCGCGGCCAGCTGCTCCTGGATGCCGCCCGACTCCCCGTTGAGCACGATGAAGCGCGTGCGCGGGTCCTGCTCCAGCATCACCAGCGCTTCGAGGAAGCCCAGGCCGGTGTACCGGTCCCCTCCGATGGCCCACGCCATGCGGGTGCCGATCTCCCGCGCCGCTGCCCGCTCGACGATGTCGAAGATGATGGTTCCGCTGCGGCCCACCACGCTCATTCCACCGGCCTTCTTGAAGAGCCGGGGCGGCATGTTGCCGAGCTTCAGGAGGTCGCTCTTGCCGCTCCGATCCTCGACGATCATCACACCCGGGGAGTTCGGCCCGATGCACGCCATCTGGCTCTCTTCCAGAGCGTCCATCGCACGGATCGTCTTCTCGTAGGGCATGTTCTCGGCGACCAGGATCATGAGCCTCGCTTGCGAGGAGCCTTCGAGACAGTCCCGGGCGGCGTCCAGGGAGTGGGGGGCCGGGGCGTAGCTGATCACCACGTCGACGTCGCCGCGAACCTCCACGGCCTCCTTCACGGTGGCGAAGACCTCGATCTCCGGGGTTCTCGTCTCCGCGTACTTCGCCACGTTCGGAGCCACGACCCAGCGGACCCGGGTGCCGTGCTCGTTCATCACCCGGAGCTGGAACTGGGCGGTCTTGCCGAAGCCGAGAACGCCGACTCGCGTCTTCTCCTTGGTTCCGAACACGTGCTCGATGGTCCGGTCGGGAGTCAGCCACTGCTCCGGATCCATCGTCACGCCATGGCGCGAGCGGGTCTCGAGAGCCGCCTGGACCTGCTCTTCGAGGTGATTCGCGGTCGCGGTCGCGTCCGGCGCGATCCCGAACAGCGCCGTCGTCTTCTCCACCAGATCCCGGGTCGAATCCGCGAGCGTCACCGCGCCGTGGCGCTCGGCGAGCCCTCGCAGCAGCGACTGGTTCTCTTCCGGTTGCGGTCCGCTGAAGCGCAACACGATGGGAACGCGGACTGGAGCGGTCTCGCAGAGTCGCTCGACGGCCTTCACCGTCTGGGAGGCCAGCGCGATTCCGCTGATCATGTTGATGACCAGGGCGTCGAGATCGGGACGGACGGTGCGAATCATGTCGAAGGCGGCGGCGATCTTCCCCTGGTTGAAGTTCCGCTTCAGGTCGATCATCCCCGCGACGGGAAGGCTGCGGGAGAGTTGATCGACGGTGTTGGTGGCCACCCCGGCGCCGTTCGAGACCACGAACACGCCGCTGCCCGGGCTGGGTCGCCGGGGGTGGTCCTGAGGGGCGAAGAGGGTGAGGTTCAGGTCGAACCGCTCGCCGCGGAACACCAGGGTGCTTCCGTCCTCGGTCTCCGAGCTGAGGAAGGTCTCCGGAAGCCGCTCGTGCTGGAGGCGGGTCTGCGCGATGCGATGGTCGAACTCGCGGAACAGGAGCGGCTGGATCCCCGGCAGATCCTCCTGGGGGACCCTTCGGATCGCCTCCTTCCCGCGGCTCTCCTCGTCGTTCGAGCCGGTGCGACCTTCTCCGTGCTTGCGGTCGGAGGGACTCACATATGAAAGGGTAGCACCGAGCGAGGGGCGGTCTCAGCCCTCGTGCTCGCAGAGGATGCGGAGCACCCGGCGCAGCGGCTCGGCGGCGCCCCACAGGAGCTGATCGCCCACCGTGAAGGCTCCCAGATAGTCCGGGCCCATTCGCAGCTTGCGCACCCGGCCCACGGGTACATCCAGGGTGCCCGAGACCCGAGCGGGGGAGAGCTCCCGCGCGGTGTCGTCCTTCTCGTTGGCAACGAGTCGCACCCAGTCGTTGGCATCGCCCAGCACTCCCTCGATCTCGTCCATGGGTACGTCGCGGTTGAGCTTGATGGTGAAGCCCTGGCTGTGGCAGCGCATCGCGCCCACGCGCACGCAGATGCCGTCCACGGGAATCGGGCTCTGGCTGCCCAGGATCTTGTTGGCCTCGACGAAACCCTTCCACTCCTCACGGGTCTCGCCGCCCTCCATCTTGCGATCGATCCATGCGATCAGGCTCGCGGCCAAGGGGACGCCGAAGCTCTCGGTGGGCAGCTCGTCGCTCGTGAGCACTGCCGAGACTTTGCGGTCGATCTCGAGGATCGAGGTGGCGGGATCGGCGAGGAGCTCCTTGCTGGCGTCTCCGATCACCTTCATCTGGTCCACCAGCTCGCGCATGTTGCGCGCTCCGGCCCCGGAGGCGGCCTGGTAGGTCATCGAGGTGACCCACTCCACCCAGCCCTCGCGGAAGAGGCCGTGGAGTGCCATGAGCATCAGGCTCACGGTGCAATTCCCGCCGATGTAGTTGCGCACGCCGACGGCGACGGCGCGGTCGATCACGTCGCGGTTCACCGGGTCGAGGACGATGATGCTGTCGTCGTCCATGCGCTTGGCGGAGGCCGCGTCGATCCAGTAGCCGTTCCAGCCGGCCTTGCGCAGCTCGGGAAGCACCTGCTTGGTGTAGTCCCCGCCCTGGCAGCTCAGGATCGCGTCGTGGCTCTCCAGCCGATCCACCGCATAGGCATCCGCCAGGGGAGGCGTCTCCACACCCAGGTTCGGGCCCGCCTGGCCCACCTGGGAGGTGGAGAAGAACTCCGGCTCCAGCCCTTCGAGATCACCCTCGGCCTGCATGCGCTCCAACAGGACGGAGCCCACCATGCCGCGCCAGCCAATGAATCCGACTCTCTTGATCGCCATAGTCCGCAATCGGTAACAGATGTTGGCGCGAAAATCACCTCGCCCGAAAGCCGCTGCCCCGCGGGAAATCAGGTGGATTTTCCCTTTTGGAAAGCGCTACTGCGATGGCTTGTCTCGAATCCCGGTGAGTTCTTCCTTGGACTCGCGGGTGAGCAGGAGATCGACCGCCTCGCTTAGAGGACGCCCGCGGTGCAGCACGTGGTAGACGTGGTCGGTGATCGGCATGTCGACCTCGAGCTTCCGGGAGAGCTCCCACGCCGCGGCCGAGGTGAAGAACCCCTCGGCGACGGTACGCTGCTTCGCGAGGTACTCCTGGGGATCGATGCCCTCTGCCACCTTCTTGCCGAGGGTGCGATTTCGCGAGAGATCACCGGTGCAGGTCAGCACCAGATCGCCGACCCCGGCCATGCCGAGGAAGGTGAGAGGATTGGCGCCGAGCGAGACTCCGAGCCGGGTGATCTCGGCGAGACCGCGGGTGATGAGGGAGGCTCGGGCGTTGGTTCCGAAGCCGAGGCCATCGCAGACGCCGGTCGCGATGGCCATCACGTTCTTCACCGCGCCCCCCACCTGTACCCCGATCGGGTCGGAACTCGTGTAGACGCGAAAGGTCGGCGAGTGAAGCATCTCCTGAACCCGGCGCGCCGCGGTCATCTCCTCGGATCCCACCGCCACGTCGGTCGGCATCCCGCTGGCGACCTCCTTGGCGAAGCTCGGACCGGAGAGAAAGGCCAGCCGCTCGGCGCGGACTTCGGGCATCGTCTTTGCGAGCACCTCGGACATGAGCTCCAGCGATCCCTCCTCGATCCCCTTGCTGGCGATCGCCACCACGGCGGTCCTCGGAACGGCATCCGCCACCATCCCGGATACCGAGCGCAGATACTTGGAGGGGGGGACCAGGATCACCATCTCCGCCTCACGGACGACCTCCGCGGCATCGGTCGAGGCGCGGATGCTCTCCGGGAGGTCCTGATCCTTCAGGTAGATCGAGTTGGTGTGCTTGGCGTTGATCTCCTCCACGACCTCGGGCTCGAGCGCCCACATGGTGACGGCGTGGCCGAGCTTCGCCGCGTGGCATGCGAGGGCGCTACCCCAGGCTCCAGAGCCGACGACTGCGATCTTCTCCATTCGACATCTCCTTCACTCCAGATTCGCATTCTGGACGCAATTCGCTCACACCGCAACGAGCCCGACGCGTAACCGCTCTACCCCATCCGGCGCTGGGTCGGCGAGGAGTCCGACCCCAGCGCCGGCAGGAATCCGCTCCACTGCCGAAATCCGGTCGCAGAGGCACCCGAGCCGGAGGAGGAGCAGCCCCCCGCGGACCCGTCGGCCGGGGAACAGCCCGCTGAGGACCAGCCAGCCGCGAACCAGTCCGCTGCCGACGATTGCGAAGGCAAGAAAACCAACCGCAACACCAAGAAGAATCCCAGAGCCAATCCGAACCGAAGGGCTCGCCGAGCCAACTCCCGCGCACCGCCCCTGACGCCAGCCCGTTCCCCGGAGCCGACCGACCTCGAGTTCGGCTTCGAGGAGCCCTGGCTCGGAAACGAGCCAGACGGCGAGGGATGTTGAGATCTTCACGGCACCGCCAGCCACGACCTCCCCCGCGAACGCCCCGGCAGGACACTTGCGCCCCCGAGCCCCGCGGCCCCTTGTCTCCCCCGCTACTTGGAGAAGGGGAATCTCCCGTCCTGCCAATCTGCCCGCGGGACTCTACAGATTCTGAGTTATCGGACGTGACCGACCGTTGGCCTCGACCGGGTAGTCCTTCAACTTCCGGCCGGTTTCGGAAACCACCGCCAGCGTGCTGCTCGCAGACGCCACGCCCTTATGATGCTCATCGGAGACCGAGTCACCCGCTTGTTTCGCCCATACCCTGCTCGTCTCTCTTCCTGATCTCGCGCACCCACCGGACCCGTGTAGTCGCCCTGGTTCCGCGGAGGCCTCATCGACGAGGACTCGGTGACGTCACGCCGGGGCATCTGTACAGTGGATGGTAGAGGGAGTCTCGAGGAATGGCGGAAGATTCGGTCGACGTCCTGATCGTGGGAGCGGGAGCCTCGGGCGCGGCGATCGCCTGGAGCCTGGCCGAGACCCGGATGAACATCCTCTGTCTGGATCAGGGTGGCTGGGTGAATCCGTCCGAGTACCCGCCCACGAGGGAGGACTGGGAGTCCCGCGCGATCTCGGACTTTAGCCTGAATCCCAATGCGCGTCGGCGGCCCGAGGACTACCCGGTGAACGACCTGGACTCCCCGATCTCGCCGCTGATGTGGAACGGCGTGGGCGGCAGCACCATCATCTGGGGGGCGCACTTCCCTCGCTTCCATCCCTCGGATTTCAGCGTCCGCACACTGGACGGCGTCGCAGATGACTGGCCGATCGACTACGCGGCCCTCGAGCCCTATTTCGATCTCAACGATCGGATGATGGGGGTCTCCGGCCTGTCCGGAAACCCCGCCTATCCCCCCAAGTCCGTGCAGACCCGGCCGGTTTCGCTGGGCAAGCTGGGCGTCACCATCGCCGAGGCCTTCAACCAGCTGGGCTGGCACTGGTGGCCGGCGGACAGCGCGATCGTGAGTGAGGACTACGAGGGGCGCGAGGGCTGCGTGAATGCCGGCGTTTGCATGTTCGGATGCGCGAAGGGGGCCAAGGCCAGCACCGATATCACCTACTGGCCCTCGGCCGTTCGCCGGGGCGTGAAACTCGAGACGCACTGTCGAGTCCGCGAGATCTCGTTGGGCTCGAACGGTCTCGCCGATGGCGTCGTCTACGTCGACGCGGAGGGCGTGACCCGCAAGCAGAAGGCGGAGATCGTGATCCTGGCCTGCAACGCGATCGGGACGTCGCGGCTCCTGCTTCTCTCGCGCTCCGGGCGGTCTCCGAATGGCCTCGCCAACCGAAGCGGGCTGGTGGGCCGGAACCTGATGTTCCACCCCTGGGGCTTCGTGACGGGGATCTTCGACGAGCGAATGGACGGGTTCAAGGGACCGATCGCCTGCTGCATCGGGAGCCAGGAGTTCTACGAGACGGATCGCTCGCGCGGCTTCGTCCGGGGCTACACCCTGCAGACTGTGAGGTCGGTGGCGCCCGCGCTCACTGCGATGGGCGCGATGACGGGGAGCCCCCTCCCCTGGGGCGAGAGCCACCGGAGGGAGTTCGAGCGGGTCTTCGGCCGCACTGTCTCGATGAACGCGATCTGCGAGGATCTGCCCGAGCCCGAGAACCGCGTCGAGCTGGATCCGGAGCTGGTGGATGGCGACGGGGTCCCCGCGCCCCGCGTGATCTACCGGCTGGGCGAGAACTCCTCGAAGATGCTCGAGCACGGCGTGGCCCGGGCGCGCGAGGTGATGCAGGTGGCCGGGGCGACGGAGACCATCGCGGACTATCCCGCGCGGAATACCGGGTGGCACCTGCTGGGGACCGCCCGGATGGGGCTGGACCCGGAGACCTCCGTGGTCAACTCCTGGGGAAGGTGCCACGACGTCCCGAATCTCTTCATCGTCGACGGCAGCGTCTTCGTGACATCAGGTGGCGTCAACCCTGGCTCGACGATCCAGGCCGTGGCGCTCTACATCGGCGACCAGATCAAGAGGAACCTCGGGAACCTCTTCGACTGAAGCGGGCCGGTGGGACCCTTGGGAGCAGTGAGATGAGCAGAGAGAAAGACGGCAACCGCATCCTGCTCCGCGAGGTGCTGGACGAGATCATCCCGCCGAGCGACGACGGCAGCTTCCTGGGGGCTGGGGAGCTCGGCGTGGGCGAGCGGATCGAAGAGGCGCTCGCCGAGCGCCCCGACGTCGCTCACCTCATCCAGCAGGGACTTGCCTCCATCAGTGACCTGGCCGAGCGCCGTAACCCCACCGGATTCGGCGGGCTCTCCAAGTCGGAGCGCGTGGCCGTGCTGTGCGAGCTCGAGGCGGTGGAGCCGGCCATCTTCGGCGTGCTCGTGATGCAGGCGTACTTCGGGTACTACACCGATCGCCGAATCACCGATCGGCTGGGTGTGCGCAATCCTCCTCAGCCGGACGGCTACGATCTCGAACTCGGCGACCTCCGCCTTCTGGATCCGGTTCGCGCGCGTCCCAAGCTCTGGCGCGATGCACCGGCGCGCGAGTCCTCGTAGATGACGGACAAGAATCAGCCCTTGAACGAATGAGCGGCAGATCGAAGAACGTAGAGCAGGTAGAACAACGGGGAAACGAGACCCGAAGATGGTGTAGGATCCCTGGAGCAGAGGGCGAGGTATCGCCATGTCCCCCACCATCCGTCGAGGCCCCCACGCCCAGCTCACCGAGGAGGTCCACAGCGGCCCCTCGGACCCGAAGGTCGGGGCCTTCTTCGATCTGGACCAGACCCTCCTTGCGGGCTTCTCCGCCACTTCTTTCTTCCGCGAACGCCTGCTTTCAGGGAACATGAGTCCACGCGAGCTTGGCGAGTCGTTCCTCGGCGCGCTGAGCTTCGCCCTGGGGCGAACGGGATTCTCCGGCTTCATGGCCGCCACGACGGCCGCCTACCGTGGTCTGGCGGAGTCTGTGCTGCAGGAAATCGGGCAGGAGGTGTTCGAGAAACACCTCGCGACGGAGATCTACCCGGAGTCGCGAGCCCTGGTGAAGGCCCACCAGGAGATGGGTCACACGGTCGCCATCGTTTCTTCGGCGACACACTACCAGGCGGACCCTCTGGCCCGGGACTTGGGGATCTCCCACGTGCTTTGCACCCGGCTCGAGGTGGAGAACGGCATCTTCACCGGCCGCGTGGTCCACCCCACCTGCTACGGCGAAGGCAAGGCCGAGGCCGTACGTCGGCTGGCCGCCGAGCGCGACCTCGATCTGGAGGGAAGCTACTTCTACACCGACAGCCACGAGGACCTTCCGCTTCTCGAGGCTGTAGGGAAGCCTCGCCCGCTCAACCCGAACCGGCGTCTCGCCCAGCTAGCCAAGGAGCGTCGCTGGCCCGTGCGGCGCTTTCACAGCCGCGGCACTCCGAGCTCCGGGGATCTCCTGCGTACGGCCCTCGCCTACGGAAGCGTGGTGCCCGCGGCGTGGGCTGGCCTGGCTGCCGGGCTGGTCAACCGCTCGCGCCGCGAGGGCATCAACATGGCCGGCTCCCTGTGGGGTGATCTGGCCACCTCCCTTGCCGGGGTGGACCTGCGCATCGACGGAGAGGAGCACCTCTGGTCCCACCGGCCCGCAGTCTTCATCTTCAATCATCAGAGTGGACTCGACCCCGTCCTCATGGTCAAGATGCTGCGTCGGGACGTGACCGGCGTCGGCAAGCAGGAGGTGAGACGCAACCCGATCTTCGGGCCGCTCTTCGGGGCGGCGGGGGTGGTCTTCATCGATCGCTCCGATACCTCGAAGGCGATCCGCGCCCTCAAGCCCGCGGTGGAGGCGGTGCGGCAGGGCCGCTCCCTGGTGATTGCGCCCGAGGGAACGCGCTCTCCGACGCCCCGCCTGGGGCGCTTCAAGAAGGGTGCCTTCCACATCGCCATGCAGGCAGGCGTTCCCATCGTTCCCGTGGTCTTCCGCAACGTTCTCGACTCCCTGCCCAAGCACGCCCTCGTCCTGCGTCCGGCGACCATCGAGGCCGTCGTGCTCCCGCCAGTCGACACCAGGGGCTGGAAACGGGGGCACCTCGACGCCGAGGTCGAAGCCATCCGAAACCGCTACCTCGAGGTCCTCGAAGGCTGACCGGCTTCTCCCTTCGCTCCGCGCTACCAGTACCGCATGATGCGATGGACGGAGCGACGGACGTCGCGAAGGGGGAAGGCCCAGCCAGGATCCCCGGCCTTCGCGATCTGGGGCTCGGAACTCTCTCCCTTCGCCCTCAAGCTCTGCGCTCTCCTAGAGGCTTCGGCGATTCCCTACGCCTGGCTTCCGCGCGACGGTAGCCGTCTCACCAACTACCGAGCCCTGCGGATGATCGGCCGTGCCAAGCGGCGGCGTACAGTGATCCGCCATCCGAGGCAGAGCGAGCTCGACGAGTACCCGCTGGTTCCCTTCCTGATCGAGAGGTGGCAGAAGGTCCACTACGACTCCTCGGCCCTGGCGCGCTGGATCGACGCCCGCCACCGCCCGGAAACCGGCCCTCTCTTCCCGGAAGACCCGGGCCTCGCCTTCATCGCGCAGCTGATCGACGAGGCCTTCGACGAGTTCGGTCTCTACCTGGTTCACCACAATCGCTGGGTTCTCTCGGCGACCAGCAACGACGCGGGCGCGCGGCTGGCTCTGGAGTTCGCGCGGGTGATCCCGCCCGGAATGGGAGCGGCGTTCGCGAGGAGGTTCGCCCGGCGCCAGGTGCGTCGCCTGCCGTATCTCCTGAGCGTTGCGCCCGCCGATTTCGGGGTCCCCCGGCTGCCTCACGATCTCCTGCCGCCCTCCCGAGCGGGATTCCCCGAGACCCACGGCCTGCTCGACGGGGCCTGGGGGCGCTACCTCGCGGGGGTCGAGGGGGTGCTGGAATCACAGCCCTTCCTGCTGGGAGGGCGCTTCACGGTGGCGGACGCCGCCGTCTATGGGCAGCTCGGAATGAACCTGGCCGACCCGACGGCTGCGGAACGGATGCGCGAGCGCGCCCCCGTGACCTACGCGTGGCTGTGCCGCATCCGCGATGGCGAGCACCGAGGCGGCGGCGGGGCGCTGGAGCTCTGCCAGGCGCTGCGTCCCCTGCTGGCCGTCATCCTGGAGACCTTCGTTCCCCTGATGCGACAGAACGCCCGGGCGTACCAGGAGGCTCGCGAGCGCGGGGAGAGCCTCTTCAACGAGGCCGCCTTCGATCGGGGTCGCGCCTGCTACGACGGAGAGCTTCTGGGGAAACCTTTCCGCTCGGTGGTCAAGACCTTCCAGGTACGGGTGTGGTGCGATCTCGGCGAAGCGTGGGAAGAGCTGCCGAGCGATCACCGAGCGCGGGTATCGAGGATCCTGCCCGACCGAGCTAGCTTCGAATGAGGAGGGAGGGAAGGGCGTTGCCTGCCACCATCGGAATCGTCGTCTTCGACGATGCGGAAGAGCTCGACTGGGTGGGGCTCTGGGAGGTCTTCAAGATGGCGCGGCTCGGCCACGAGGAGCTCCGCGTCGTCCTGACCGCCGAGAGCACCGAGCCGGTCCGCTGCGCGGGGGGCCTGCGCGTGCTTCCCGACTGCAGCTTCGCGGACGCGCCGGCGCTCGACGTCGTGCTCGTCCCGGGTGGCCAGGGGACCCGCGCCGAGATGAAGAACCCGGCGCTGCTCGACTGGCTCGCCCAGGCGGGTGAGACCTGCCAGTGGATCACCAGCGTCTGCACGGGGTCCGCGGTGCTCCACGCAGCGGGTCTCGCCAAGGAGAAGCGCATCACCACCCACTGGGCCTACATCGAGACGCTCCGCGAGGCCGCTTCGGATGCGACCGTCCTCGAACGCGTCCGCTACGTGCGCGACGGCAATCTCGTCACCGCGGCGGGGGTCTCCGCCGGGATCGACATGTCGCTCTGGCTGGTGGGACAGATGTACGGCGTCGAACACGCGCGGCTGGTGCAGCGCGCCATGGAGTACGATCCGGCGCCGCCGTACTCCGCAGAGGTCTGAGCCGGGCCAGCGCCGAGCCGGATGGGGGACTTCGACGGATTGGGGGCGTTCGGGTGGAGCCGGAAACGAGATCGGGGCGGACGATGAACTCACGCGAGCGGGTCCGGGCCGTGCTGCAACACCGGGAGCCCGACCGCGTGCCGAGGATGGTCAACTTCTACCCGACCGTGTTCGGCAAGCATCCGGGACGGATCGGGGACGAGGGTTTCGAGACCGATATCCGCTTCACCGGGTTTCCCGAGCCCGAGGACCAGGTCGACTTTCTCCGCTATCTCGAGTCGCTTCCCGCCGATACCTACGTCGGCTCGCGGGAGATCCTGCGCACCTATCACGACTGGGGATACCACCCGGAGATCCCGCGGCACGCGCGCCTGGGGGACGCCCGGAGCATCGAAGAGATCGCCGCGGCGCCGCTCCCCGACGTCCTGGCCCCGGTGGACCCGGACCGGCTTCGGGCCGACGTCGAGCGCAAGCACGAGCAGGGGTACCCGGTGATGGCCTCGCCTCCCCACCTGGGTGGAGACCTCTTCGAGACCGCCTCCCGGCTGCGCGGCTTCGAGCAGTTCATGATCGACATGGTCGAGAATCCGCCGCTGGTCGACTATTTGCTGGAGCAGATCACGGCCATGCACCTGGCGGTGGGGCTGTTGCTCACCAGGGCGGGCATCGACATCCTCGCGCTCGACGACGACGTCGGAGAGCCCAGTCGAATGCTGATGAGCCGGGCCATGTGGCAGCGCTACTTCAAGCCGCACCTCCGGACCCTCATCGACACCTGCCGCCGCGCCAATCCCGAGCTGGCCATCTTCTGGCACAGTGACGGCAACATCGAGCCGATCATCCCCGACCTGATCGAGATCGGGGTCGACATCCTCAATCCCGTTCAACCGGACGTGATGGACCCGGAGACGCTCAAGCTCTGGTACGGCGACCGCCTCACCTTCTTCGGGACCGTGGGCACCGCGCAGCGCTGGTCGTGGGGCTCCCCGGCGTCGATTCGCGCCGAGGTGCGGGAGCGGATCGCGACGGTGGGGAAGGGCGGCGGACTGATCATCTCCCCGGCCTACGATCTCGAGCCCGCCGAGGGAATCCCCTGGGCGAACGTGCGGGCCTTCTTCGAAGCGGTCGAGGAGTTCGGGACCTACTAGCCTGCGGCCAGGCACCTGTGATCGCCCCGGTGTTGCGGACCGACGGCCCCCGATCCGGATCTCCCTCGGGGGCGGCCGCAGTAGCGAGCTGGTGAGGAATGTGGGCTGGTCTCTGACAGGTGGTTTTACCGGCCGATGCTATCGTCATGGAAGGGGCGTGGCCCGAGGAGTCCGTTTCCGGACCCCGGTCAGGACCCGCGACGGCGGGGCCGCGGGAAGGGCCGCCCGGCAGAGCGGAATCCGAACGCCCGATGGAAGAGCCCACTTCGTATGCACGAGCTACAGGTCACGGAACGCATTCTCGACATCGTGCTCAAGCACGCTGCTGGGCACGAGGTGAGCAAGATCGTCCGGATTCACCTCCGGGTGGGCGAGCTCTCCGATCTGGAAGACGAGTGGCTGCAGCGCTACTTCGACTACCTGAGCCGGGACACCCTGGCCGAGAACGCGGAGCTGGCGATCGAGAAGGTGCCCATCGTCGTGCGCTGTGAGTCCTGCGCCTGCTCCTTCGAGATCCAGAAGGATCAGTTTCGGGAGGCCGTCTGCCCCGACTGCGGGGAATCCGGGTTCCGACTGGTCTCCGGACGCGAGTACTTCATCAAGAACATCGAGGTGATCTGATGGACGAGGTCAGACTGATCGAAGTCAAGCAAGACATCCACGCCGACAACGAGAAGGCGGCGGAGGAGCTGCGGAGATGGCTCGCCGAAGAGAAGACCTTCCTGATCAACCTGATGTCGTCGCCGGGGGCGGGGAAGACCAGCACCATCCTCTCCACCATCGAGCGGCTGAAGGGGTCGCTCCGGTTCGGCGTCCTGGAGGCGGACATCGACTCGATGGTCGATGCGGAGAAGGTGGCTGCGAAGGGCATTAGCGCGGTGCAGCTCAGGACCGGAGGCTTCTGTCACCTGGACGCCGCGATGGTCGCCCGGGGCCTCGAGGGGCTGGATCTGGACGCCCTCGACGTCGTGATCATCGAGAACGTGGGGAACCTGGTCTGCCCGGCGGAGTTCGACACCGGCGCCATCCGGAACGTGATGATCCTGAGCGTGCCGGAAGGGGACGACAAGCCGCTCAAGTATCCCCTCATGTTCACTGTCTGCGACGTGCTATTGGTCAACAAGATCGACTACCTCGAGTTCTCGGACTTCGACATCGAGGCGATGAGACAGAGGGTCGCCAAGCTCAACCCCGGAATTCGGATCTTCGAGATCTCCGCGAAGACGGGGGAGGGCGTCGAGGACTGGGCCAGCTGGCTCGGTCGAGAGGCGAAGGACTTCATCAAGGACTGACCGGGAGCCCGGGAAGAGGAGGAGAGAATGGCCGTCATCGATTTCGGTGGGGAGAGGGAGAAGGTCGTCACGCGCAAGGAGTTCACCCTCGCGAAAGCCCGGAAGGTCCTGAAGAAGGAGGTGGTCGCCGTGATCGGCTACGGCGTCCAGGGCCCGGCGCAGTCGCTCAACATGCGCGACAACGGCATCGAGGTGATCGTCGGCCAGTCTCCGAAGTTCAGGAAGGACTGGAACCGGGCGGTCAAGGACGGATGGAAGCCGGGAAAGACCCTCTTCGACATCGCCGAGGCGGTCAAGCGCGGCACCATCGTCCAGATGCTGGTCTCCGACGCCGCACAGCGCGCGATCTGGCCCGTGGTGAAGAAGAACCTGGATCCCGGCGACGCGCTCTACTTCTCCCACGGCTTCTCGATCGCCTACAAGGATCAGACCAAGGTGGTCCCGCCGGAGGACGTCGACGTGATCCTGGTCGCCCCCAAGGGTTCCGGCACCTCGGTCCGGCGGAACTTCCTCTCCGGCGCCGGGATCAACTCGAGCTACGCCGTCGAGCAGGACGCCACGGGCCGCGCCGAGGAGCGTTGCCTCGCCACGGGGATCGCGGTGGGTTCCGGGTACCTCTTCCCGACCAGCTTCCGAAACGAGGTATTCAGCGATCTCACCGGCGAGCGTGGAGTGCTGATGGGGGCACTCGCCGGAATCATGGAGGCGCAGTACGACGTTCTCCGAAAGCACGGGCACAGCCCCTCCGAGGCCTTCAACGAGACCGTTGAAGAGCTCACGCAGAGCCTGATCCGTCTCGTGGACGAGAACGGCATGGATTGGATGTACGCCAACTGCTCGGCCACCGCGCAGCGCGGCGCTCTCGACTGGAAGCCGAAGTTCAAGAAGGCGGTGATGCCGGTCTTCCGCGAGCTCTACAAGCGTGTCGCGTCCGGAGCGGAGACCCGTCGCGTGCTGAATTCCTGCGGAAAGAAGGACTACCAGATCGGTCTCTCGAAGGAGCTGGCACAGATCGGGAACTCCGAGATGTGGCGCGCCGGCGCGGCGGTGCGCAAGCTCCGGCCCACGGAGGCCGCCAGAAAGATCTCGAAGCGCACCAAGGGGGTCGCGGGGCGAAAGTCGAACTGAGCTCCGGGGTTCGCCCGCACCGTTGCCCGCCTCCATCGATACTCGAAGGTTCGGCCCCAAGCTATTGAAATATTTCATGTTCTCTTGTCGTACCGACGCGGCGAGACGCCCCGGGTGCGAGCTCTCAGGAGGCTCTCGATGACCACGCACAAGCAGCGCATTCTGGCCGCGATGCGGGGAGAGATGGTGGACGTGATCCCCTTCGCGCCGCGGCTCGATCTCTGGTGGCTGGCCAACTCCCTGGGCGGGACCCTCCCGGAGCCGTACCGGGAGATGAGTCACGACGAGATCGCGCGGGCCAACGGTTGGGCGCTCTACAAGATGGTCCCCGACTTCGCCAGCATCGTCAGCGGTCCGGAGGACGTCCTGCATCGCGCCATCGGCCTCTACCGCTTCCGCCAGGCGGTCTACCGATGGGAGTTCGGGGGCGACGTGGAGATCCGGGTCGAAGGCGAGGGCGGGCTGCAGCGGGTCGAGTACCGCACGCCTCGCGGAACGGTCAGCACCCTGGGCGGGCACACCGAGGAGATGAAGCGCGCCGGTGCCTCGCTGGGCTGGACCCAGGAGCACATCATCAAGCGGCCCGAGGACTACGACGTGGTGGGCTACATCTTCGAGAACATCGAGGTGACCCCGAACCACGAGACCTTCCTCGCCTACGCCGAGGAGATCGGGGAAGAGGGGGTGGTCGCCGCCGGGGGCCCCTCGCTGGCGGCCTCCCCGATGCATCACATCCAGAAGGAGTTCCTGGATCCGACCCGCTTCTTCTTCGAGTACGAGGACAGCTACGGCTCGATGCGGGATCTGGCCGAGCGGCTCAATCCCTACTACGAGAAGGTCCTCGCCGCGATCGCCGACTCACCCGTCGAGGTGGTGCTGTGGGGCGCCAACTACGACGACATGCTCACCTACCCTCCGTACTTCGAGAAGGAGATCGCACCCTGGCTGCGAAGGGCCGCCGAGACGCTGGAAGCCCGGGGCAAGCTGGTGGCGACCCATACCGACGGAGAGAACCGGGGGCTCATGGATCAGATCCGCGACTGCGGTGCACACGTGGCGGAGTCGGTGACGCCCCATCCGATGACCAAGGTCGACATCGCGGAGTACTACTCGAGGTGGCGGGACAGGCTGACGATCATGGGTGGGATTCCGGAGTGCGTGATGTTGGAGGAGACGGCCAGCGAGGAGGAGTTCGAGGCATTTCTCGATCACCTCTTCGCGAGCGTCGCACCCGGCGACCGCCTGATTCTCGGGGTTGCCGATTCGGTGCCGCCGGGTGCCGTGTTCGAGCGGCTGGTTCGCGCCGGGGAGCGCATCCTGCAGGAGGGCAGGCTGCCGATGACGGCGGGGGGTGCGCCGATCCTCTCGAAGCGGCACCTGGAGGAGGCTGCGACCCGGATCGCGCCCGGCGGCGCGGAGGTCGACGAGCTCGGCTCCGTCCGCAGTGCGGTGGTGGCGGGCGACCGCCGTGCTCTCGATCGCTCCGTCCGGGAGCTGCTCGACGGCAAGCTGAAGGCGCGGGAGATCCTGGAGCGCGGGCTGATCGCCGGCATGGAGGTGATCGGCGCCCGCTTCAAGACCGGAGAGGTCTTCATCCCCGAGGTGCTACTCGCCGCCCGTGCCGTGAACGAGGCCCTCGCCGTCCTCGAGCCGCACCTGGCCGGTGAAAAGCAGCGGGAGACCTTCAAGGTTCTGATCGGGACGGTCCAGGGAGACATGCACGACATCGGCAAGAACATGGTCGCCACGATGCTTCGGGGAGTCGGCTTCGAGATCCAGGACGCGGGCGTCAACGTGTCCGTGGAAGAGTTCGTGCGACGGGTCGAGGAGTACCGACCTCATATCCTGGCGATGTCCGCTCTCCTGACCACGACCATGCACGAGATGGAGAAGGTCCTGGAGGAGCTGGCACAGAAAGAGCTTCGGCAGGGCGTGCGGGTACTGGTGGGAGGGGCTCCCATCAATCGGAAGTTCGCGGATGGCATCGGAGCAGACGGCTACGCACCCGATGCCGGCGAGGCGGTGGCGGTTGCCCGCGATCTGGTAGCCTCTCGATCCTGAGTGACCGACATGCCGGGCTGTCGAATCGTCCTGCTGCGGAGGGGATGGAAATGGCGGGCGAATCCTACGACGTCATCGTGATCGGAGCGGGGTTTGGCGGGAGCTCCTGTGCAGGTCTCCTCGCCAAGCGCGGGCTCGAGGTGCTGCTGGTCGAGAAGAACGCTCAGGCCGGCGGGAAGGCCATGAGCCTTTCCAAGAACGGCTTCACCTACACCGCCTGGGTGGTGATCGGGGCTCCGGTGGAGGGGAACCTCTACCAGGTGGTCCTCGACGAGCTGGAGGTATCCGACCTCGCCAAGCTGGCGATCACCGAGACCCAGGGCAGCATCTACAAGACCGATGCCGGCAAGTACCAGATGTTGCCCTCCATGCCGCCGGGGCAGACCGATCCCAACGTCATCTTCGAGTGGCTGGAGATCGAAGAGGATCGGAGGGCCGGCGCCATCCAGTTCTTTGCCGAGATGACTCTGATGCCGCCCGAGCAGGTGCAGCAGCAGAGCGGAGTCACCTTCCAGGATTGGATCTCCAAGAAGGACGTTCCGAGATCGCTCTACGCCTTTCTGGTGAGTCTCTGCTGTGACGGCATGTTCATGGTTCCGGTGGACTCTCTCGACGCCGCGGAGGCCATCACCAGCCTTCAACAGATGTTCACCCGCGGCGGGGGCGTCTTCTGCGAGGGGGGCTTTGGCCGGGTCGCCGAGGCCTACTGTGAGGCGGTGCGTCGAAACGGCGGCTCGGTTCTGATGGGGACCCGGACGGAGAAGATCCTCGTCGAGGGGGGACGCGTCGCCGGCGTCGAGACCCGGAAGGGCACCATGAGGGCGCCCCTCGTCATCAGCAACGCGGGGATTCAACCGACCGTGCTCAAGCTGGTGGGTGAGGAACATTTCGACAAGAGCTACGTCAACTACATCAGGGATCTGGTTCCCTCCTTCTCGCTCCTGGGGCATCGCTACTTCCTTCGCGGGCCCGTGACGGATCGGCCCTATGGCGTGGTCTTCTCCAACCAGAGCCCCTGGAGCCTGGAGCGTTTCAACCTCGCCCGAAAGGGCGAGGCCTCTCGGGAGGGGGTCCTCTACTACGAGGTTCCCGCCAACTACGACCCGGGCGCCGCCCCGGAAGGCAAGCAGATGCTGATGACGGGCTCCTTTTGCCCGCCCGACCCGGAGCTCAGCCAGGAGGAGATCCAGGCCTGGGCCGAAGCCGGGGAGGAGATCCTCTTCGGCGCCTTCCCGGAGATGGAGGGACTCATCGAAGCCAAGGAGCTTTACACCACGCGCTCCGTCTCCAACGCGACCCGCGACTCGGTGGTGCCCGGCGCCGGGGGAGAGACCATCGGCCTGGGACAGATCGCGGGCCAGTGCGGGGCCCAGAAGCCCAGGGTCACGGCTCCGATCGGCGGTCTATTCTACGTGGGCTGCGACGCCGGCGGCACCGGAGTGGGAACCCAGCAGGCGATCGAATCGGGGATCCATGTCGCCGATGCGGTCCACCGGGTTCACCACCTGCGCCTGGCGACGAGGTAGGAAGATCCGCTCCGCTTCCGCGGTGCCTCAGAACGCAGCCAGTGCTCCGGTCGGACGCACCACGTGCGTCTTCACTCGAAGGTCCTCTTTCGAGACGCCCAGGGCCAGCGCCACCAGCTGCGGAACGTGCAGGATGGGGACCCCGAGGTTTCTCCCCATCTTCGAGGCGAAGGTCGGCTGGTAGGAGTCCAGATTGAGGTGGCAGAGCGGGCAGGGCGTGGCGATGACGTCCGCTCCGGCGTCCTTGGCACCGGCCACGGCATTGCCGGCCAGCTTCATCGAGTTGTCCTTGTTCATCATCATGATCGGGAACCCGCAGCACTTGAGCCGCTCGGGGTAGTCGACCGGCGTGGCGCCGAGGGCCTCGATCAGCCCTTCCAGCTCGTTCGGATCGTCCGGGTCCTCGAGATCGTTCACCTCGGGAGGACGCAAAGCGTAGCAGCCGTAGAAGGGGGCGACCTTCAGACCCTTGAGCGGACGGACCACCTTCTCCCGGAGCGCGTCCAGACCGACCTCCTGCAGCAGCACCTCGTAGATCTGCTTGATCTTCAAGGTCCCCTTGTATTCCCGGCCGGTGTCCTTCTTGAGCTCGGTGTTCACCCGCTCCTTGTAGGCGGGATCGTTGTCGAGCTTGCGCTGCGCCTTGCGATGCACCCCCTGGCAGGTGCCGCAGATGTTCATGATGTCGAGGCCCTGCGCCTCGGCCAGGGCGAAGGTGCGGGCGTTCAACATGTCGGCGAACAGCGGGTTGTCTTCGCCGATCACCCCCGCACCGCAGCAGGCGGCGTCGGTCATCTCGACGAGCTCGATGCCGAGCTTCTGGCAAACCAGATTGGCGGCGGCCAGCAGCTCCCGTCCCGCGCCCTTGGCGACGCATCCGGTGTAGAGTGCGTACTTCATTTCCTGAGCTCCTCGAAGCGGGCGAAGATCCTCTTGACCTCGTCGACCTTGTCGATGGAATGGGGGATCATCGGTGGCATCTTGCCGCGCATCATCATCCGCAGCCCCACCGGCATCAGGCCGAGCAGCCCCGGCAGGTTGAAGAAGCCCACGCTGCGCAATGCCAGCCAGTTCTCGTCCAGGAGGCCGCGCTTGCCCACGGTCTCGCGGAAGCCGAGGGCGTGGCGGGCGCCGGCGTTCCCGTGGTGGCCGTCGGCCATCGCCTGCACCCGGATCTCCTCGATCCGCTCCAGCGGCTTGGTCTCCGTCGGGCAGCGAGTGGAGCACTCACCGCAGTGGGTGCAGTCCCAGACCCCGGTCCGCTCCGAGACCTCGCGCAGCCGCGGCTGATCCTGGGCGTCGCGGGAATCGAAGATCATGCGGTGGGCCTTGGCCAGCGACGCCGGGCCGAGGAAGGTGGAATCCACCCCCAGCGCGTTGCAGTCGGAGTAGCAGGCGCCGCACAGGATACAGGTCGTGGAAGGATCGATGGTCCCGAACTGATCCGGAGTCTGGGGCCGCTCCTTGTCGGGCGCCTCCCCAGCGGGCATCAGGTAGGGCTTGACCTTCCCCAGCGACTCCCAGAAGGGCTCGAGGTCCACCACCAGATCGCGCAGGATCTTGAGGTTCCCAATCGGAGCGACGCAGACCATGCCGTCCTTTACGCACTCGGAGACCTGGGTCTTGCAGGCCAGGATTGCATGGCCGTTGATCTTCATCGCGCAGGAGCCGCAGATGGCCGAGCCGCAGGAGAAGCGCAGGGCCAGGGTGGGATCCTGCTCCGCCCGGATCCGTTGGAGCGTCTTCAGGATGGTCGCACCCGGCACGACCTCGATCTCGAAGTCCTGGTCGTGCGGCTTCTCGTCCTTCTCCGGATCGAACCTCTGTATCCGGAACAACACCTTGTTGTTCGCCATCAGTACTTCCTCTCCTCCGGCTGGTACTTCGTGACAGTCACCGGCTTGTACCGCAGCTCGTGGCCGCCGTCCTCGGTGCGGAAGGCCAGGGTGTGCTTCATCCACTTCTCGTCGTCGCGCGTCGGGAAATCGTTGCGGAAGTGCGCGCCGCGGCTCTCCTCACGGGCCATCGCCCCGTCGAGGATCAGCTCCGAGAATTCGAGCATGTTCCCGAGCCCGGCCGCTTCGAGGAGGTTGATGTTGAAGGCCTTCCCCTTGTCTCCCACGCGTACCTTTGCGAAGCGCTCCCGAAGCTCCTTGAGCTTCGCCTGGGCCGGCACCATTCCCTCAGCATCCCGATAGACGCCGACCTTGACGGTCATGGTCTGCTTCAGCTCTTCGCGGATGGTGTCGAGGTCCTCGGTGCCCGGCCCTTCGTAGAGCTCTTCGATATCGCGCTGGGTTGCCGAGATCTCCCGGTCTTCGTCCACCGGGGAGAGCTGCAGCTGCGGCACGTCCTGGAGCAGGCTCTTGCCGGCCCGGCGGCCGAAGACGAGGGCCTCGAGGAGCGAATTGGTGCCCAGGCGGTTGGCGCCGTGGACCGAGATGCAGGAGCACTCCCCGGCAGCGTAGAAGCCGACCACCTGGGTTCCCTTCTCGTCGAGGTAGACGTGGCAGCCGTTGTCCGCCGGAATGCCGCCCATCGAGTAGTGGGCAGTGGGCTGGATCGGCACCGGGTCCGCGATGCAATCCACCCCGATGAAGTCCTTGGCCAGGTTGTAGACTTGCGGCAGGCGCTCCATGATCTTCTCGGCGCCGAGGTGGCGCAGGTCGAGGAGCACGTACTCCTTCTCCGGCCCGGCGCCGCGGCCCTCGTTGATCTCGGCCTGCTCGGATCGGGAGACGATGTCGCGCGGCCCGAGCTCCATCTTGCTGGGCGCGTACTTGGACATGAAGCGATCGCCCTCGCCGTTGAGCAGGTAGCCGCCCTCGCCACGGGCCCCTTCGGTGAGCAGGATGCCGTGCTCGTAGAGCCCCGTCGGGTGGAACTGGACGAATTCCATGTCCTCTAGGGGGATCCCGGCGCGGTACGCTGCGATGATGCCGTCACCGGTGTTGGCGGACGCGTTCGAGGTGATCTTGAACGCCTGGCCGTATCCGCCGGTGCCGAAGAGGACCGCCTTGCCGCGAATGACCTCCAGCTTTCCGGTGTGGATGTTCATGGCCACCACACCCCGGCAGATGCCGTCCTCGATGATGAGGCGGAGCATGTGCCACTCGGAGTAGAGCCGGAGCTTGCCGCCCGCTTGGTAGGTCTGCTCGAACAGGGTGTGGAGCAGGGCGTGACCGGTCCGATCGGCGGAGAAGCAGGCCCGAAGGTAGGAGTGACCGCCGAAGGCGCGCTGGTTGATCCTCTGATCGTCGGTTCGCGAGAAGGGACAGCCCCAGTGCTCCATCTCGTAGATGGTGCGCGGTGCATCGTTGCAGAGGAGCTCGATGGCATCCTGGTCGCCCAGGAAGTCCGCACCCTTGACGGTGTCGTAGATGTGGTCCTCGACGGTGTCCCCATCCACGTTGCCGAGTGCCGCGGCCACGCCCCCCTGGGCCGCGCCGGAATGGCTGCGGCTCGGGTAGAGCTTGCTGACGATGGCCACGTCGAGATTCCCGGCCAGCTCCAACGCAGCCCGCAATCCTGCGAGCCCGGATCCTACGATGACGACGTCGTGTGAATACATAGCTCTCCGCCTGTCGAGGGCTCTCACCGGCTGCGCGCAACGGGTGGCGGTGCCGGTGGTCCGAGTCCTGGGGATTCCCGCGCCTATTCTTAGTAATTGCAGCGGGTTTTGGTAAGGGGTGCGCTGGAAAGAAGGTGAGAATCCGACCCTTTGCGGTGCCATCGGCGGCCGCAGTAGCGAGCTGGTGAGAAATGCGGGCCAGGCGCCGACCCTCTGGACAGCCGGGCGGTTCTGCGAGGGGCCCGCGGCTCTACGTCCCCGCGGGTGCCGCTTGCGCTGCCTTCTCGGTTCCATAGAGGTGCGCGCCATTCTCGTCGTAGAAGTCGAATCGCAGCGCGGCGGGCAGCTCTCCTCTGGCCGGACTCACAGTCACTTTCAGGAAGCCGCCGGACGCCTCGTCCTGTGTATACGGCTGGGAGATGGTGCCATCGGGATCGGTCGACATCGGATCGCCGGGCTCGCGTCCCAGGCGGGCATTCCCGTCGACCAGCGCTCCCGAGGAGAACTCCTCGAATCCGTCCGGCCGGATCGAATGGTACTGCCAGTGCCGGTCCCCACAGGCGATGTAGAAGTCTCGCTCCAGGAATCCGTTCTCCGCGAGCCAGTGAAAGAAGGCCTCTCCTTCGTCCCGGAAGCCGTAAGAGTTGGTGTGGTTGTCCCGCTTCCGGTTGTCGCCTCCCTGGCCGACGGGGGAGCTTCCCACCAGGCGTCCGAGGAGCCCGAGTTGGACGCCCGCCATCTTGTCATCGGGACCGATCATTGGCGTGGGCGAGATCAGGATCTTGAACACCGCGTCACTGGCGAGGAGGGTCTCCTGCAGCCACTCCCTCTGCGCGGTACCCCACATGGTCTTGTCGGGGCCAGGCGGGTCGATGTTGGAATCCCTGTAGTCGCGCCCCTCGAGAAGCCAGATCTGCAGCAGGTCGTTGATGCGGTGGGTGCGGTAGGTGACGGCCCCGAGGTCGCCGGGTGGGACGACCGGGACCTGCTCGCGGAAGACCGCGGCGCCCAGCGGATGGGAGGGCTCGATCTCTCCGCGCGGGTCCGCGTCGTTGTAGCGGTAGTCGTGGTCGTCTTTCTCCCAGTAGACCGGGACGCGCTGGAAGAACCTCGCGAAGCGCGGCTTTGCGAACTGCCGGTGCCACCGCGCCCGCATGCTTCCCCGGGTCTTGGCGCGGCCGAGGTAGGGAGTGTCGTAGTAGACGTTGTCGCCGGTGGCCACCAGGAAGTCCGGGTCCTGGGAGAGGATGGCTTCGAGTGCGGGAAACCCGAGCTCCTTCCTCTCTGCGGAGCTCCTGAAGCGGAAGGCGAACTCGTTCATGCCGGTGACCACCACGAAGCGGATCTCCCGCGCATCCCCCCTCGCATCCAGCGTCGCGAAGCTCCCCGTCGGCCCGGCCCTCACTTCGCTCTCCGGACCCGTTCTGGAGAGCAGCCGGTAGTAGTACCGCGTTCCCGGCTCGAGCCCGGCCACCCTCGTCTTGACGATGTGGTCGCCATCCGGCGAAGCGGCGATCCAGCGGGTGCGAATCGCTTCGCGGAAGTCTTCGCGGGTGGAGAGCGCGAAGGCCCCGATCCCCGGACGCCCCTCGACGTCGAAGAAGCGGATCCTTCCGTCGACCGTCAACCGGGCCTGCAGGATCACCGAGTCCTGTGTGACCTCACCCGTCATCTCCCCCTGCCAGTGCAGGGTGCTCTCGGGAACCGCGACGGGCGTGTACTCCAGGGGGTCGTCGGGAAGCTCCAGCACCACCGGGTCCTGTCCGCATCCGCCTCCCAGGAGAGCCGCGAGCGCCAGGGCCAGCGCCGCCACCGAGCACCGACACGTCCCCCTACGCATCGGCCCCGAGCCTCTGGCAGATCGTCTCCGACACCTGCTCCTGGTTCAGCCCCTCGCAGTCGATGGTGACGTCGGCGTACCTCTTGTAGAGGACGTATCTCTCCTCGAAGAGGTCGTCGAAGCTCTGGTCTGGAGCCCGCGCGATGCCCCGCGTCGCGAAGTCCCGGACCCGCTCCTGGATCGACGCGAAGGGGACGTGCAGGAACACGACGATGCCGTTCTGCTTCAGATGTCGCATCGCCTCCCCGCTGTAGGCCGCGCTTCCCCCGGTGGCGATGACGTGGTTGGAGAGCCGGAGGGAGAGCAGGATGCGCTCCTCGATGGCGCGCAGCGCCATGTGACCCTCCCGGTCCAGGATCTCCTGGAGGGGGCGCTGCTCCAAGGTCTGGATCAGCACGTCCGTATCGACGAAGTCGCGCGAGGTGTACTTCGCCAGAATCACACCCACCGTGCTCTTCCCGGCGCCGGGCATCCCGATCAGCACGATGTTGGAGCGATCATCCGGCGGCACGGCCTACTCCTGCTTCGAGCTTCGCCCCCGAACCTTAGACTCGCCGGGTGGGGTCGTGCCACCGCCCTCGGTCGTGCTCGTCGCGGCTGGCGAGCTGGCTCGAGCGAGTCAGCGCAGATAGCCGAGTGCGCGGAGCTTCTCTTCGGTGCGGGCATCGACCTGGAGCTCGGCACCTTCCATCCAGACCCCTGGCCCGCCATCGCTCCGTCGCCGATGCCAGCTCGGCACAGGGGCCGGGACCCAGGTTCGCGAGGTTCCTCCGCTCCCCTGGGTCTGCGAGGAGGTCGTAACACTCGCCTGGCCAGGTCGTCCCACCCGAGGGCTTCGTGCCATCGATGCGGATCCACTTCAGACGGCCATCGCGGGCCGACCACGCGACACCGGTGCGGCCCTTGCGGTTGGAGAGCGGCTCGAGGGCGTACAGGATCCCCCGCGGAGCCTCGGCTTCACCCCGGAGAAGTGGCACCAGACTTCGTCCGTCGAGGTTCAATGGAACCTCCAGACCCGCGAGCTCCTTGAGGAAGACGTTGGTGTTCACGCCGCGCGTCACGTACCCCGCGCGCTGTAGATGCTCGGCGAGTGTCGCCACCGGCCCGATCCCCTGATTCCAGAAGACCGCGGCGTGGTGCCGGGGATCGAGGCCCGTGACCAGGGACAGTAGAAGCAGCGCAGCGATTCCTGCGGCGAGGATGCCGATCGCCATCTGCACGGCAGTCAGGCCTCTGGCGCCCCCCGATCCATGGACGCGATCCGCACCGCGACTCCACACACGCTCGAATTCGGCGGCGCTCGCAACTATCGGAACGGAGATCCGGATCTTCGGTGAGACCGGCGACGGGCCAGGGGACAATCTTTCTGCCGTGCTGCTTTCTACCTACGGGAGCATCGACTCAGCTGAAGTCGACTTGGCAGGAGACCTGACGGTCCGCAAGCACGCCAGTCGGGGCGCGGCGCATCGGTCGCATTAGATCGAGGGGAGAACATCCCACTCGAGAGGAGATGACACACGAGGAACCCCACCCGGGAAGAAGCCCGGCGTTGCTCCGTGAGAACGACCGAGGGCGAAGCGATGCACGGCTGCGCAACGGATCGCATAATCCCGGAGGCAGACTCGGTTTCTCGCTGTCCGACCCCAGATTTCTCCGGATTTCTTTGCCACGTTCGCTTCTCCGCGGCCGTTTGCACGACACTTCCCTACTCTCCCGCCCACCTTTCTGTTGAAACCCCTTTCGGGAAAGGGACACGGTGCAAGGTTTCGCTGTCGCAGCCCCTCTCGTGCTTCCTCTCCTTCGATCGCCCCCGCCTTCCCGTCGCTGACGCTCACGGCCCGTATTGCCAAGGAGAGAGAGATGAAGACCAGATCAATCCTGTCCGTATTGATCTTTGTTGCTGTTGCTCTGTTCGCAACAGGTGCATACGCCGATCTGGTGATCGATGACAGTTTCGACAGCGCAAGCATCGGTGCGTACACCATCGACAATATCGACAATGAGATCGACTTTGAGGTCGTGTCAGACGGGCTGAGTTACGAGTACTGGACGAACTTCAAGGTTTCAGGCGTAGAGGGCCTGGAAGTAACCTTCAACATCAACAATGCAGATCAGGTTCCGTTCTTGTACAACGACGACCCATCCGGCGAAGTACAGATGGTCTACAGCTACAACGGCGAGGACTGGCTCAGACTGACGAATCACAGCTACTCAGCTCCCACCTATACATTCACGCAGACCTTTTCCCAGGACGAAGTGCAGATCGCAACGTTCTTTCCCTTCTCCTATGGAAAGATGAGCAACTTCGTGGACTCGGTCAGCACCAGCCAGTGGGCCACCAAGACGGTTCTGGGTTCGAGTGTTCAAGGTAGGGATCTCGATCTGCTCACCATCACGAATCCCGCAATCCCGATTGGAAACAAGAATGTCATCTATTTGATCAGCAGGCAGCACGGTGCGGAGACCGCGGGCTCCCACATGCTGGAGGGATTGATCCAGTTCCTGATTTCCGATGATGAGTATGCCGCCGGATTCAGGGACAATTATTTCTGGTATTTCGTGCCGATGGTCAATCCGGACGGAGTATTCGTAGGAAGTTCCAGGGCGACCTGGTTGGGAAATGATGCCAACAGGGACTGGCACCCGAGCAACACGGACACCGTGGAAGTCGATACGGTCAGAAGCCACATCGAATCAACAGACACGGCCCACGGCATCGACATGTTTGTTGACTGGCACAGTCAGATGGATGATGACGGCGATTGGCAGAACTTCATCTATGCGCCGTCGGGCAATACTCTCTTCCCTGCTTTGTCTGATTGGACGGCTTTCGACGACCAGAGCACAGCTGGGACAAGCTGCTCGCCGAGCTCTTGCAGTTCAAGGGGGTATGCCACGCTGGTGGCTGGTCTGCTCTATTTCAATTTCGAACCCACTCCCCATCTCGCAACCTGGACAGAAGCGTCCATGAGAGGGGAGGGCAAAGCTGCCGCCTTTGCCATCAATGAGTACTTCGGGCTGTTCGAGGGCTCACTGAAGCTGGTTGATCCCGACTTCTGGGGTAGCAGTGACAGCGCCGAATTGCGGGAGAACGAGACCGGACCGGGCTGGCATGAAAGCAGGGGCGATGCTCCAGCCAAACTCACGCTCGATGAAACCAATGTGGGTGGAAATGATACCAAGAAGGCTGCATTGAAGTATTCCGACCCCGCCGGCAGTGGTTACGCCTACCTTACTCACAACCTCGGCTCGCCTCAGAGCGGCGCGCTTACGGTCTCAATGGATATGTACATCGAGCACATCGAAGACGATTCAGCTCGCGACCGCTCGGGCATGATCTTCATAGGCGACAATTCTCTAGGTACCAACGGTCCCAACTCCGCGAGCGACGAACGTTTTGCCTTGTTGGCATTCCATGACCCGGAGCTGGGTTCAGGGGATGATGATCTGGAGATAAGAGCGAGAGAACTGAATGCACCGGCTCAGTCCTGGAACACCACGGGAGATTGGACAGTCGTTGCAACGGGATTGAGTTATGACACCTGGTACAAGGTCGAGTTGGATCTCGATGTTTCCGGCGGAACCTATGACGTCTATGTGAACGGGACGCTCAGAGGGAACGACATCGACAAGTATGAGAATTATTCCTCGAGCTCCGTCACGCACATCAGCTTCGCAACGGGGACCCAGGCTCAAGGGGACTTCTATGTGGACAATGTCGGAGCGTATCTGTGCGATGACGGCGTAGATAACGACGGCGACGGCTCTACGGATTTCCCGGGGGATCCGGGCTGCGTCGATGCCGATGACCTGTCCGAGAAGGATCCGACGCTCCCCTGCGACGACGGCGCGGACAACGACACGGACGAGTCCGTGGACTACCCGGCTGACATCGGCTGCAAGAACCCCACTTGGACGACCGAGAATCCCGAGTGCGATGACGGAGTCGACAACGCCGACAGCGATGATCCGCCCCTGGCCGATTGGGACGGCGCGGGCCTGGGCGATCCCGACCCCCAATGTTCCGCGCCGTGGGACAAAAACGAGGCGCCGTCGTCGGGTGGGCAGTGCGGCCTCGGAACGGAGCTGGCCCTGCTCCTGCCGGCGCTGATGTGGCTCTGGAGACGACGCTCCCTCCACTAGACGACGCCCACGGACACACCGAAGCGCCCCGGCCCACTCGCGGTCGGGGCGCTTCTGGCGATGGGCGTGGCGGATGGCAGCGGCTGGAATGGCCTGACGAGGAGAGACCCCATTCCTGGACAGGGAGGCAGGGTCTGGTGAACGTGGTTCAGCGGCGCGTCTCCGACCTACTCACCTGGGTGACGTGATTCCGGCTCGCGGAAACCTTTTTCCGCGTTGGTGGAAGTTGTCTTCCTCTCTCTCCTCTCGCCCTGCGCCGTGCAGCCTGTAACTGCTTGATTTCGTTGGCGCGAATCTGTTACGCAAGTCGGCACTCTTCTTGCATTCTCTCATCGCTGGGAAGGGGATAGCCTCGGGCTGTCCCCTTTCTCTTTGCCCTGGGAAGGTCGCTGCTCCGTGCAGCGTTCCTTCCCTTTTTCGTTTCGAGATTTGACGGTAACCAACTGAAGGAGGTTGTCTGATGAAAACAGGAACCAGACTTCTGCAAATCTGTATTCCGTTCTTTTGCGGGCTTGTCCTTTTCGCCGGGCCTGCGAGTGCGACATTGATCGTTGACGGGGACTTCAATGCCAGTGGAAGCTACATCCCGGGCAGTCCACACGGAGATGGGGATCCGGACCAGGCGCCAAGTCTCGCCCTCAGAGCACCCGGCAGCGGCCAGGACTGGTATGAGAGCCGGATGAATACCTCGGAAACCCCTCGAAAGCTGATGTTGTACAGCAACACTGCGGAAGGGGTCCATGGGAATGACACGAATGTGGCTCGGTTGAGAGGCCGTCAAAGCGATTCAGGGACTGGATACGCCTACCTCACCCAGGAATTTGCTTCGGCTCAGGACAGCACGTTCAGCATCACTTTTGATATCGACGTCGCCTATATCTACGATCGAAGCTCCGGTTCTGATGCAACGGGCTTCATATACGTTGGCGACAACCACCTAGGTACCAACGGACCCAACTCCACAAGCGACGAGCGCTTCATCTATTTGGGATTCTATGACTCGGGGGGAGGAACTTCAGGTCAATCCCTGGAACTACTAGCCAATAATTCCGCCGATGATGTGCTTGGGACAACAGATCTGTGGTATGACACCTGGTACACAATCACCCTTGACATTGATGTTCTTGCAGGCACATACGATGTCACTGTCGACGATAAATACGATGAGCATACGACCGATGTCTATTCCGCCACTGGGGTTTCGGCATACAGAGATCTGGACAGTTTGACAGACCTCAGTTTCATGGTAGGTGGTCCCACCACATTCGGGACTGGGACCTACTATGTCGACAATGTTTCGGCGATACCCGAACCCGGAACTGTGCTCCTCCTGGGTTCCGGTCTCATCTGGCTAGTTGCGATGAGGCGGAGGTCGTAAGGGTAGAATACCCGTTCAAAGAAGGGCATGGTGCGAGGTCTCGATGTCGCGGACCGCCCCGTGGTTCCTCTCCTTCGATCCCTTCGGGCGCCCCGCCTTCCCCTCACTGACGCGCACGACCCGTACTGCCAAGGAGAAAGAGATGAAGACTCGATCAATCCTGTCCGTATTGGTCTCTATTGTTGTTGCTCCCTTCGCAACAGGTGCATACGCCGATCTGGTGATCGATGACAGTTTCGACAGCGCAAGCATCGGTGCGTACACCATCGACAATATCGACAATGAGATCGACTTTGAGGTCGTGTCAGACGGGCTGAGTTACGAGTACTGGACGAACTTCAAGGTTTCAGGCGTAGAGGGCCTGGAAGTAACCTTCAACATCAACAATGCAGATCAGGTTCCGTTCTTGTACAACGACGACCCATCCGGCGAAGTACAGATGGTCTACAGCTACAACGGCGAGGACTGGCTCAGGCTGACAAATCACGCTTACTCAGATCCCACTTATACGTTCACGCAAACCTTCACCCAGGACGAGGTGCAGATCGCGACGTTCTTTCCCTTCTCCCATGAAAAGATGAGCGATTTCGTCGACACGGTGAGCGCCAGCCCGTGGGCCACCAACCCCTATCTGGGTGCGAGTTATCGAGGCAGGAATCTTCATCTGCTCACCATTACAAATACCGCAATCCCGATTGAGAACAAGAACGTCATCTATTCAATCAGCAGGCAGCACGCTGCGGAGACCACGGGTTCCCATATGCTGGAGGGATTGATCGAGTTCCTTATTTCCGATGATGAGTATGCTGCCGGGTTCAGGGACAATTATGTCTGGTATTTCATGCCCATGGTGAATCCCGATGGAGTGCATGTAGGAAATTCCAGGGCCACCTGGTTGGGAAACGATGCCAACAGGGACTGGCACCCGAGTAACACGGATACCGTTGAAGTCGATACAGTCAGAAGCCATCTGGAATCAACAGACACAGCCTACGGTGTTGACATGTTTATTGATTGGCACAGTCAAATGAATGACGATGGCGTCTGGGAGAACTTCATCTATGCGCCGCCGGGCAATACTTTCTTCACTGTTCTGTCTGATTGGACGGTCTTTGACGACCAGAGTACAGGTGGAACAAGCTGTTCGCCGAGCTCTTGCACGGCAAGGGGGTATGCCACCCTTGAGGCTGGTTTGCCCTATTTTAACTTCGAACCCACTCCCCATCTCGTATCCTGGACAGAAGCGTCTATGAGGTTAGAAGGCAGATCTGCCGCCTTTGCCATCAACGAGTACTTCGGGCTGTTCGAGGGCTCACTGCTGCTGTTCGATCCTGACTTTGCGGGTAGCTCTGACAGTGTCGAATTGCGGGAGAATGAAACCGGACCGGGCTGGTACGAAAGCAGGGGCGATGCTCCGGCGAAACTGACGCTTGATGAAACAAGTGTGGGTGGAAATGATACCAAGAAGGCTGCATTGAAGTATTCCGACCCGGCCGGCACCGGTTACGCCTACCTCACTCACAACCTTGGTTCACCTCAGAGCGGTGCATTCACGATCTCTATGGATGTGTACATTGACCACATAGAAGACGATTTAGCTCGTGACCGTTCGGGCATGATATTCATAGGCGACGATTCTCAAGGTACCGACGGTGCCAATTCCACGAGCGACGAACGTTTTGCCTTCTTGGCATTCTACGACCCGGACCTAGGTTCGGGAGATGATGACCTGGAGATAAGAGCGAGAGAACTCAATGCTCCGGCTCAGTCCTGGAATACCACTGGAGATTGGACGGTCGTAGCAACAGGATTGAGCTACGACACGTGGTACACGGTCGAGTTGGACCTCGATGTATCCGGCGGCACCTACGACGTCTATGTGAACGGAGTGCTGAGAGGGGACGACATCGACAAGTATGAGAACTATTCCTCGAGCTCCGTTACGCACATCAGCTTCGCGACGGGAACTGAAGCTCAAGGGGACTTCTATGTGGACAATGTTGGGGCGTATCTCTGCGATGACGGCGTAGACAACGACGGCGATGGCCTTGCGGATTTTGCAGACGATCCTGGCTGCGTCGATGCCGACGACCTGTCCGAGAGGGATCCGACACTCCCCTGCGACGACGGTGCGGACAACGACACGGACGAGGCCGTGGACTATCCTGCTGACATCGGCTGCAAGAACCCCACCTGGACAACCGAGAATCCCGAGTGCGATGACGGAGTCGACAACGCCGACAACGATGATCCGCCCCTGGCCGATTGGGACGGCGCGGGCCTGGGCGATCCCGACCCCCAATGTTCCGCGCCGTGGGACAAATCAGAGTCGCCGTCGTCGGGTGGGCCGTGCGGCCTCGGAACCGAGCTGGCCCTGCTCCTGCCGCCGCTGATGTGGCTCTGGAGACGGCGCTCACGGCACTAGGTCACCGCCCCCACGCACGCATCGAAGCGCCCCGGCCACTCGCGATCGGGGCGCTTCTGGCGATGGGCGTGGCAGACGACAGCGGTTGGGATAGCCTGACGAGGAGAGACCCCGTTCCTGGACAGGGAGTTGGCTCCGATGACCCCCACCCGCGAAGAAGCCTGGTCGTTGCTCTGTGAGTTCAACGAGAGCTCGTCGCTGCGCAAGCACGCGCTCGCCGTGGAGGGTGTGATGCGTCATCTGGCCCGCAAGCGCGGCGGTGACGAGGAACTCTGGGGGATCGTGGGGATCCTCCATGACCTCGACTACGAGAGGTACCCCGAAGAACACTGCCGGAAGACAGAGGTCCTCCTGCGCGAGAGAGAATGGCCCGAAGAGATCGTGCGTGCCGTGGTCAGTCACGGCTGGGGGATCTGCACGGATGTCGAGCCCGAGAGCGACATGGAGAGGTGCCTCTACGCCGTCGACGAGCTGACCGGCCTGGTGACGGCGGCGGCTCTGGTGCGGCCCAGTCGCAGCGTGCTGGACCTGAAGCCGAAGTCGGTGAAGAAGAAGTGGAAGGACGCGCGCTTCGCCGCCGGCGTCGACCGCTCCCTCATCGAGAAGGGCGCCGAGCGTCTGGCGATGCCGCTCGAGGAGTTGATCACCGAGACGATCGCGGGGATGCGGGAGGTGGCCGGCGCGATCGATCTCGAAGGGGAAACTGCTTGACGGCAGGCCTGCAGGTCTTCCGTCAGAGACCCTACTTCAACCCGGTGGCGCGTCCTCGGGAGAGACGATCGCCTCGGGGCGGATCACGACGATCGGTCGCGGGGTCACCCAGCGGCGAAGGAAGCGGATCAGCAGGGGTCGGAGCAGGGTTCGCACGACCGCGTGCACGATGGCGAAGGGAGCCGCGGGGAAGAAGGGGTCCGCGCTTACGATGGCGTGTTTCCTCTCCAGGTCCTCGATCACCTCGGCTCGCCCGGTGAGTGTCCATCCACCCGCCGTGATCCGGACCTGCGGATCCCGCTTCAGATTGCGGATCCAGTGCGACTGCCATCCGTAGGTGGAGATCACGATCACCGCCTCGAGCGTGCGCTCGCAGGGAAGCAGGACCTCCCGCGGAAGGCCGGTCTTGCGACCCCGGGTGGTGAGGAGAACCCACCCCGGAGCGCGCTCGAAGTAGCGGCGGAGGAGATCCACCAGGACTGCCTGCGGACGCCGGATCGCAAGGGCTATGAAGTGAAGGCGGGCTGCAAAGGGCTCTCTTCTCATCGTCTCTGCCGGGCTCCGTCGAATTCACCGACCTGGGCTTGGAGCCGAGACTACCACGGCAGCCGAGGGAGGAGATGGACATCTCAGCATGCCGCGTTTAGAGTCGAGATCGCGAGGTTCTGTGCGGGATTCCGATCGAGAGTGGAGGAGACCGATGTCCTATTCCGGCTACCAGTGTCTGAAGGTCCGAGCCGACCAGGGAGTCGCCTTCGTCACCATCGATCATCCCCCGATCAATCTCTTCGACATGGCGCTGATCCTGGAGGTCGATCGCCTCGGTCGTGAGCTCGAGGCCGATGCGGAGATCCGCGCCGTGGTCGTGGACAGCTCGGATCCGGACTTCTTCATCGCTCACGCCGACGTGGAGCTGATCCTCGCGATATCCGAGGAGGCCCGGGAGGCGCCCCAGGAGCCCAGCTTCTTCCAGCAGATGGTGGATCGCTTCCGTACCATGCCCAAGGCGACGATCGCTCTCATCGAGGGAATCTGTCGGGGGGGCGGCAGCGAGCTCGTGCTCTCGATGGACATGCGCTTCGCCGCGCTGGGCAAGACGGCGCTCTCCCAGCCGGAGGTCGCGGTGGGCATCATTCCCGGCGGGAGCGGGACCCAGCGGCTTCCGCGTCTGATGGGCAGGAGTCGCGCCCTCGAGGTGGTCCTCGGCTGCGAGGACTTCTCCGCCGAGCAGGCCGAACGCTATGGCTACGTGAACCGCGCCCTTCCCGCGGACCAACTCCGACCCTTCGTGGAGAGCCTCGCCTATCGCATCGCCTCGTTTCCGGGTGAGGCGATCGCGCGGGCCAAGGCGGCGGTGCTGGCTGCGGAGGTGCAGGTGGCGGAGGGCCTCACCCTGGAGGCGCGGCTCTTCGACGAGGCCGCGGCGTCGCCGGCAGCGCGGGAGCGGATGCGGGGATTTCTCGAGGCGGGCGGCCAGACCCGCGAGGTGGAGGGCGTGAGCGGGGCGTTCACGGCTCTGCAGTCGGACTTGATCCCGACGCCACCTTCCTCGGAGTAGCACGAACCGAAGCGGAGAGACGCGGGCCGGTTCTCCCGCTATGGTGGGTCCTCGGAGGAGAGGAAGGAATGCACAAGGACGGCTAGGTCGAACGCAGGGATCCGGACCGCGCCAGAGCGGGTACCGGGTCGCGAGCCCACCGTGCCCGAAGCCTCGGCGCCCCAGCTCCGACGCCTCGGGGGAGCCAGCCGTCATGACCTCGATCGTCCTCTCCAGAATCTCCTTCTCTCACTCCGATTCCGTGCCCCTGATCGTCGATCTGGATCTCCGGCTTGCCTCCGGTTGGACCGGCGTGGTCGGTTCCAACGGAGCCGGCAAGACCACCTTGCTCGAGCTCCTGGCCGGTGAGCGCGAGCCCGACACTGGAGTGATTCGCGTCCAGCCCGCGGGTCTGCGGAGACAGGTCTGCCCGCAGACCGTGGACCGATGCACGCCGGAGGTGGAGCAGTTCGCGCGGGCGCTCGAGGGGGAGGCGCGCAGGATCCGCGGGCAGCTCGCTCTCGAGGCCCGGGAGCTGGAGCGCTGGGACAGTCTCTCGCCGGGCGAACGCAAGCGCTGGCAGGTGGGGGCGGCACTCTCGAGTGATCCGGATTTCCTGCTCCTCGACGAGCCGACCAATCACCTGGATGCCAATGCCCGGAGTCGCCTGATCCAGGCACTTCGCGGGTTCCGGGGCACCGGGGTCGTCGTCTCGCACGATCGGACCCTTCTGGACGCGCTCGCGACGCGGACCCTCCGCTTCGATCTGGGAGGGATCCGCTGCTGGCGGGGCTCCTACACCGCGGCGAGCGCGGCCTGGCAGCAGGAGGAGCAGGAGCAGCTCGACTCCTACCGGAAGCTCCAGTCGGAGAAGAAGAAGGTGAGGCGACGTCTCGCCGACACGCATCGGAAGCGCACCGTCGCCGAGTCGCGGATGCGTACCTCGAAGCACATGAAGAGCGCCCAGGACGCCGACGCCCGGGGCCGCTACAAGGCCAAGCGCCGACGTTCCGCCGAGGTCGCCCTGGGCCGGGAGACGCACAAGCTGCGGGGCAGACTCGACCGGCTCGCAGAGCGGGCGAAGGGATTCGATTTCGCGAAGGCCCTGGGTCGATCCCTGGAGGTCGACTACGTCCCGTCGCCGGCTCCGCGGCTGATGAGCCTCGAGCTCGAGGAAATGCGCGCGGGTTCTCTGCTGCTGCTGCGGGAGGTCCACGTGCAGGTGGCCAGGGAGAGCCGCGTCCACCTGGCCGGCCCCAACGGTGCCGGGAAGACGACGCTGCTGATGCACCTGATGGAGACGCTGCGGGTTCCCGCGTCGCGAATCCTGTACCTGCCGCAGGAGCTCACCCCCCGGGAGGAGCTCGCTCTGCTCGAGGAGCTCCGCGCCTGTTCCGCCGACGAGCAGGGAAGGGTGCTCTCGATCGTGGCGGCGCTGGGCGTCGACCCGGACGCGCTGCTCGCCTCTGCCCGCCCGTCGCCAGGGGAGGCGCGAAAGCTCTCGTTGGCGTTCGGGCTCGGGCGACAGGTATGGGCTCTGGTCCTCGACGAGCCCACCAACCATCTCGATCTCCCCTCCATCGAGCGGATCGAGGCGGCCCTGGCCGACTATCCCGGGGCGCTCGTCATCGTCACCCACGACGACGCCTTTGCGCGCCGCTGCACGCACACGCTGTGGGAGCTTCGCGACGGCACGATCCGAATCTCGAGCAGCGGCGACGGCACAGGCTAGCGGTCGGCCACCGGGGCGCGGCCGTCGCGCCAGTTCCACTCGCTGTCTTCCATGAAGCGGGCCGGGGCCTCGTGCGTCGGCGGTCCCCACTCGCGGAAGTTCATCACGCCGCCGAGCACCGGGTTGGCGCTCTCGAGGCAGGGTTCGGCGAGCAGCCGCTCGAGGGCGTCGATCAGACCTTCCGGCTGCTCCGGCGCCTGCCGCAGCACGTGCATGAACCACTTGTGATAGGGAAACAGAATCCGGTTGTGCGCCAGGATCAGGCGGCCCGCGAAGAGCGCGAAATCCGTGGCCGAGCGCAGCAGCAGATAGCGGTCGTTCCTTCTCTCGGCCTCGCTCAGGTACCAGTAGTAGGTGAGGAAGTGGGCGTAGAAGCTCCGGATCTTGTCGTCTCTCTCGGCCTCCGGGTAGGCCGTCACGCGCTCCAGCAGGTCCTGCAGCTCGGGAACCCGGGAGGAGAGGATTCGAGCGCCCACGAAGGCGGCTCGAGCCGGCTCGCTTCCCCGATCGGCGATCTCTTCGAGGAAGGGCAGGGACATCACCTTGGCTTCGGCGTAGCCTCCCGGGTAGTCGCAGACCTCGTTGTTGAGATAGCCGAAGTCGCGCGCCGCGACGCGGCGCGCGTATTCCTCCTGGCTGGCGACCAGGATCAGGTCGATGTCCGAATCGGGAAGCTCGATGCCACGAGCCACGGATCCGCCCAGGATCACCGCGAGGAAACGCGGGTCCTCTCCCAGCTCGGCGACCAGGCGGTCGATGGCCCGCCGGTGATTGTCTCTCATCGCTCCCCGCTCCCGGGTAGTCATCCAGCCGCCTCCTCAGCGCTTCGTCGCATTCTAACAGCCGGACCGCAGAGGCTCGGACCGGGGCACCCGGTGTTCTCGCTCCCCCCTCCGGGTGCCGGTATCCTGGCGGCGATTCTCCGTCGGCGGGACGCCGGCGGCAGCGGGATCGCCGGTTCGAGACCGCGATCCCGGGAGACGGGTTGCCCCGCAAGATCATCAGTGCCAGCCGGCGAAGCGACATCCCGGCCTTCTACAGCAGGTGGCTTCTCCGCCGTCTCGAGGAGGGGTACTGCGAGTGGATCCATCCCTTCACCGGCAGGCTCGAGCGCGTCTCGCTACGGCCGGAGGACTGCCTCGCCATCGTGCTGTGGACGCGCAACCCGGCTCCGCTCCTTCCCGCTCTTCCCGACCTGCTGTCTTCGGGTCATCTTCCCTGCTTTCACTTCACGCTGACCGGCTATCCCAGGCCGCTGGAGAGTCACAACCCCGAGCTCCCGCTCTCCCTCGCGCGGCTGCGCGAGCTGGCGGAGCGGCTGGGACCGGAGTCGGTGATCTGGCGGTACGACCCGATCGTCGTGAGCTCGCGGACGCCGGTGGCCTTCCACCTGGAGCAATTCGCGTCGATCGCGCGGGGCCTCGAGGGTACGATCCGGCGGGTCTACTTCTCCTTCGTCGACGATTACGGAAAGACCCGGCAGAGCTTCGAGCGGCTTCACCGGGAGCACGGCATTCGTTTCACCGAGCCCGGCGCGCAGGAGCGGAAGAACCTCGTCCAGCGGCTTCGCGACGTCGCCGCTCGCCACGGGATGACACTCCACGCCTGCTGCGAGGACGAGCTGGTGGGCGAAGGAGTGGAGAAGGGGCGCTGCATCGACCTGGCGTGGATCCGCCGCCTCCGGCCGGAGGTTCGCGAGCGGCCCAAGCGGCGCGCCACCCGCGCCCAGTGCGGCTGCACCGAGTCCGTGGACATCGGCGCCTACGACACCTGTGCCTTCGGCTGCTGCTACTGCTACGCGACCCGAAGTCGCGAGGCGGCGCTGGCGCGCCTCCGCGAGCACGACCCCGACGACACCCTTCTGTGGCGTCCGCAGCGGATGCGACCCCGGAGCGGAAGGGGGCAGTGAGTCGGGCACCACGGCCTCCCCCAGGGGGGCGGAGCTTCCGCGTAGCCGATCAAGCTTCTTCGCCCCACGGTCGATCTACCGAATCGATCCGGTAGAGGATCGGGTCGGAGGTCGAGGAGCCACCGGGGTGCATCCGTACTCGCTGATCCCCCTCTTCGCCGCCATTGGGGCAGTGATGATGGGAGCCTCGATCCTGACCCGCGATTCGTCCAATCGCGGGCACCGCCTGATGGCCGCGATCTTCGGCTGCACCAGCTACTGGTCCCTCGTCGAGTTCATCTCGGCTTCGCAGGCCGAACCGACCTGGGTCCCCTGGATGCTGCGGCTCTCCTCGATCGGCTGGATGCCACTCGGCGCTCTCTGCCTCCACCTCTTTCTCGAGCTGGTGGGCGAGACCTCCTCGTGGCTGCGGCGCCGCTGCCTCCCGTTCCTCTACGCGCTGACCGGGGTGTCGATCGCGCTCTGCATCGCGACTCCTTGGGGCTTCGAGAGCGTTCACCGCACCAGCTGGGGGGGCTGGGGCTTCACCACCGGTCCGCTCTTCCCCTTCTTCTTCGCTCCCATCGCCTTCTTCGTGGCATTCTCTCTCGCTGTGCTGTGGCGACGCGTCTACCCGGCCGACGCCCCGGCCAGCGAGCGTCGTCAGGGAACCCTGGCCTTCGCGGCGATCGCGATTCCCCTGGTGGTCGCGTCGACCACCGACGCGATCCTGCCGATGTGCGACATCCACGTCCTGCAGCTGGGAAGCACCAGCCTGGTGGTCATCGGAGGAGCGATCGCCTGGAGCGCCCACCGCTACGGCTACGCGCTGCTGGTACCCGGGACCTTCGCCTCCGAGATCCTCGCCACGCTTCGCGAGGGCGTGGCGCTGGTGCGCCACGACGGCCTGATCCGCAGCGCCAACGCCAGCCTGGCGCGACTCTGCGGGTGCAGTGAAGACGAGCTCGCCGGAAGAGCGATCGCCGACTTCCTGCCCGAGTACGAGCGGATCGCGGATCAGGAGGTCCAGGAATACGAGTGCCAGCTGATCTCCGATCCCCATCAGCCGATTGCGATCTCTCTCACCACCTCCTTCATCCGCGACCGTCTGGGCGACCGGGTGGGGCAGGTGCTCGTGGTGCGCGATTTTCGCGAAGTGGCGGCCCTGCGGAGCCGGCTGATGATGTCGGGAAGGCTGGCGGCGGTGGGAGAGCTGGCCGCGGGGATCGCACACGAGATCAACAATCCCATCTCCTTCGTGCAGTCGAACCTCAATCAGCTGATGACGCACTGGGCGAGCGCGGAGAAGTGCATGGAGCTCGACGTCTTCCAAGAAGGCTTGGAACTCCTCGAGGAATCCCTGGAAGGCACCGCGCGCGTGGTGGCCACCGTGAAGAACGTCCGGGAATTCGCCCACGCCGGGCAGGGAGCACGGGAGACGGCGGACGTCAACGATCTGCTGGCCGCGACCCTGCGGATCGCGGAGACACATCTCCGGCACCGCGCCAACGTGGAGCGCCGCTTCGGCAGGATTCCGCTGCTCTCCTGTCGGGCACAGGACCTCAAGCAGGTCTTTCTCAACATGCTGCTGAACGCATCCCACGCCATCGAGGAGGGCGGAAACATTCGCGTCTCGACGGAGATGGTCGATTCGAACATCATCGTGGGCATCGAGGACGACGGTTGCGGGATGGAGCCCGACCTGGTCGAGCGCGTCTTCGACCCCTTCTTCTCGACCAAGAAGGTCGGGGAGGGCATGGGGCTCGGTCTCTCGCTCTCCTATCAGATGGTGAAGAACCACGGCGGCGAGATCCAGGTGGAGTCCGAGCCGAACAGGGGAACCCGCTTCTGGATCTCCCTTCCCACCCACTAGGCAGGACCGCACCGGAGACGGGCGGAGGCCGCGTGGGAATCGGCTAGAGTCGGTTCCACCCTCCGGGGTCGTTCCGGGTCGGATATCTGCGGGGAAGGGAAAGCGAAGGAATGCCTGAATCTGCACTGCTCGCCGAGAAGGACGGACATGTCCTGACCGTCACCATCAATCGGCCTGAGAAGAAGAACGCCGTGAACGCGGAGGTCCTCTGTGGTCTGAACGACGCCTGGCATCGCCTCGACGCGGAGGACGATCTCCGGGTCGCGATACTCACCGGGGCCGGCGGCAACTTCTGCGCCGGCATGGATCTGGGCGTCATCAACAAGCTCACCTCGGGAAGGCCGCCCGAAGACGAGTTCGAGGCGCGCATGGCGAAGGACATGAGCATCATCTTCAATGGGTGGCTCAAGACCTACCGTCCCACCAAGCCGGTGATCGCCGCCGTCGAGGGCTTTGCCCTGGCCGGGGGGACCGAGGTCCTGCAGGGGACGGACATCCGCGTCGCAGCGGAGAGCGCCGTGTTCGGCATCACCGAGGTCCAGCGCGGGCTCTTCCCCATGGCCGGGTCGACGGTTCGCCTGCCTCGGCAGGTCCCCTACACACTCGCGCTTGAGATGCTCCTCGTCGGCGACTCCTACACCGCCGCGCAGTGCAAGGAGATGGGGCTGATCGGGCGGGTGGTTCCCGACGGCCAGGCCCTCGCGGTCGCAGGGGAGATCGCCGAGCGGATCGCGTCGAACGGGCCGCTGGCGGTGCAGGCCATTCTCCGGGCCGTGCGCGAGACCGCGAACATGAGCGAGAAGGATGCCTTCGACCAGAAGGAGATGGCGATCGGGATTCCCATCTACAGCTCGGAAGACGCCAAGGAGGGGCCGAGGGCCTTTCTGGAGAAGCGCAGGCCGGTCTTCAAGGGAAGGTGAACGGGCGGATCAGGTCCGAAGCTCCGGGCGGTTCTCGAACTGCGATAGCGCCTCCGGGTTGGCGAGCGCGTCGAGGTTCTTGACCGCTCTCCCGTGCACGACGTCGCGGACCGCGAGCTCGACGATCTTCCCGCTCTTGGTGCGGGGAATGTCGCTCACCTGGAGGATCCTGGTGGGGACGTGGCGAGGCGTCGCATTCTGGCGGATCTGCCGGCGGATCCTCCCGGCGAGCTCGTCGTCGAGAACGACGTCCGGGCGCAGCACCACGAAGAGGACGACCCTGACGTCGCCCTCCCAGCTCTGACCGATGACCAGGCCCTCCATCACCTCGTCGAGCTGCTCGACCTGGCGGTAGATCTCGGAGGTTCCGATGCGAACGCCACCCGGATTGAGGACGGCGTCGGAACGGCCGTAGATGATGATGCCGTCGTTCTCGGTCAGCTCCACGAAGTCGCCATGGCACCAGACGCCGGGAAAGCGCTCGAAGTAGGCCGCGTGGTACTTGACGCCTTCGGGGTCGTTCCAGAATCCCACCGGCATGGAGGGGAAGGTTCCGGTACACACCAGCTCTCCCTTCTCCCCGCGAGCCGATCGTCCCTCGTCGTCGAAAACCTCCACCTGCATTCCCAGGCCCCGTGCCTGGATCTCGCCTCGCCACACCGGGCCGATGGGATTCCCTCCCATGAAGCAGGAGATGATGTCGGTGCCCCCCGCGATCGAGGAGAGGCAGAGATCCGCTTTGATGTTCTGGTAGACGTAGTCGAAGCTCTCCGGGACCAGTGGCGAGCCGGTGGAGGTCAGGGTGCGGAGGCTTCCCAGGTCGTGACTCCGGATTGGCTCGAGCCCCTGCTTGCTAACGGAATCGATGAACTTGGCAGAGGTTCCGAAGAGCGTGCAGCGCTCCTGCTCCGCGAAGTCGAAGAGGACCCCCGGGTCGGGATGGGTGGGCGATCCGTCGTAGAGGAGGAGCGTCGCCTCCGAGGCCAGCGCCGACACCAGCCAGTTCCACATCATCCAGCCGCAGGTGGTGAAGTAGAAGACGCGGTCATCGGGCTTCACGTCGCACTGCAGCCTGTGTTCCTTCAGATGCTGGAGCAGCGTGCCGCCCGCACCGTGGACGATGCACTTGGGAGCGCCCGTGGTTCCCGATGAGTACATGATGTAGACGGGGTGATCGAAGGGCAGCCGGCGGAAGGCGATCTCGGTCGGCTCGAACTCCGAGACGAACTCCTCCCAGAGAGTCGCGTTTGGGATCCCGGTGAGCGCGGGAGCTTCGCTCGTGAAGGGAATCACGACGGAGTGATCGACGCTGGGGAGATCCGTGAGGACCACGGAGAGCTTCTCCAGGCAGTCGTGCCGCTTTCCGTTGTAGCGGTAGCCGTCGGCGCAGAGCAGCAGCTTGGGCTCGATCTGTCCGAAGCGGTCGAGGACGCCTCGCACTCCGAAATCCGGAGAGCAGGAGGACCAGATCGCCCCGATGCTGGTGGCGGCGAGCATGCCGATGAGGGTCTCGGGCAGATTGGGCAGATAGCCGGCGATCCGGTCGCCTTCCCGAACTCCGCGGGCGCGAAAGGCCTGCTCGAGTCGAGAGACCGCGGCGTAGAGCTGCGCGTGGGAGAGCCGCCGTGTCGCCCCGTCTTCGCCGCAGAAGGCCACCGCTTCACCCTCGTCGCGGCGCCGCAGGAGGTTTTCGGCGAAGTTGAGGCGCGCCTCCGGAAACCAGCGGGCGCCGGGCATTCGGTGGCCGTCCTCCAGGATCACCTCGCCCCGGGTCTCGGCGCGAACCTCACAGAAGGACCAGATCGACTGCCAGAAGCGCTCCTTCTCGCGGACCGACCACTCGTGGAGCGCGGCGTAGTCGGCGGGAGCGACTCCCCACTCCTCCCGAACCGCCGCCATGAAGGCCGTGAGGTTGGCCTCGGCGATTCGCGACTTCGACGGTCTCCAGAGGGGCGCTTCCACGTTCCGGCAGAGGCTACCCCCGAAGCTTCCGGGCATCCACCCAGGCGGCCGCCTCGGATCTCAGTGGTGCTGGACCTGGCACCACTCGATCCACCCGAACCCGCTTCGGCCGTCGGCGTGAGAGAAGCGGGCCAGGCAGCGTGGGAACCTTGCGACGCGGCCGTCGGGATCGACCATCAGGACCGGCGCCAGGTACAGCGGAGAGACGTCGAGGTGGAGCTCACCGACCTCGATTCGGGCCTCGTTGGGGAGTCCCTCGGCATCGACCTCTTCTCGGACACGGGAGCTGTGGATCGGCATCAGCGCCCCGCCGGGCGCCTGGACGTAGCCCGCGGCCCAGGGCATGTCCTCTCCATCGGGGGTGCGAGGCGCCACGGAGTGGAAGCGGGTGCCGTCCTCGAGGCGGCCGGCATTCCAGCAGTAGTTCATGGTCCACCAGTCGCGCATGCCCCAGGAGTGGTCGCGCTGGCCGTGGCCGGAGAACTCGATGTTCTCCTCCCCGACGCGGATCCGACCGTGCACCTGACAGGAGATCTCGTAGCGGTCCATGTCGCGGTAGCGGTAGCCGCCGGGACCGTCGGTCTCCCATTCGAGGTCGAAGGCGAGAGGGGTCGTCTTCCCTTCCAGCGGGCGGTACGCCTGGACCGGATCTTCGAGCACGGCCGCTCGGGCCTCGATCACGACCCCGAAGCGTTGGGTCGGGGTCCTGCACTCGTGATTGGCCGCCATCCCGTCGCAGCGGATCTCGAATGAGTCCGGGGCCGGAAGCGGGGCCTGGTGATTGATCGCCGTGACCAGCGGTCGTCCGGCACCGACCAGACACGCCCATTGCCAGGTCACACCGAGGTTGGGATAGAGCCCGATTCGGACGTAGCCCCCCAGGGTTCCGCTCTCGTCGTGGAAGTCGAAGTAGTGGGACTCGCTCCAGAACCGCTCATCCGTGGGCTCGTGGCGCGCCTCATCCGCGGGATCGATGCTGTGGGTGCTCATTGCAGCAGTATCGCAGGGGAGCCGCGGGGACACCATCCACCTGACGGTACGTCGCACGGCGGGCTAACGTTCGCCGCGGATCGGCTGCCAAGCACGGAGGGGACTGTCGACATCGCCCGCCACCGGCTCCGCCCCGGGAGGGAACCATGCTTCGAAGCCACCGCAAGCCCTGGGCTCTTGCCCTCGTGATCGCGGCTTTCCTGCTCGGCTGCGCGACTCCTCCTCGGGATCCCGACGGAAGTCCGGGCGGCGCCCAGACCCTCCAGCCGGGCCTGGAACGCAGAGATCGGCTCGACTGCCAGGACCCGACGCGCCCCGACTGTGTCGACTGGTTCGTTCTGGAGATTCCCGGCAAGGGTGAGATCCGGCTCGAGGTGGCGGCGACCCATCCCGACGGCTTGGCTCCGGACTACCAGGTGACGCTCGCCAACCACCGAGGCGATCCGCTCCGGCGTCTCTCCAACCGGGGTCGAGCCAAGGTGCAGATGGACTGGTCCGGAGACCCCGGGGCCTACTTCGTGGCAATCGGCTCTGGCCCCAGCGAGACCGTCGTGCAGTACAGGCTCCTGGCGCGGTACCAGCCGCTCGCCGTTCGCGACGACTCCCAGCCGAAGCGCGAGCGGAGACGCGAGACGCGATTCGAGACCGTCTCCTCGATGGTTCTCGAGGTGGAGACCGGGAGGGGGCGGCCGCGCTTCGTGATCATCGACGGGGGCCGCAGGAGCGGGCACCGGGTTGGATTCCGGGGGCGGCTGGTCGAGCGCGGCAGATTCGTCGCCGAGCTCGAGATCGTCGACGTGTTCGACGAGGGCAGTCGCGCGCGCATCGAAACGGAGCTCGTGGGTGCGATTACCCCCCAGACGATGGCGGAAATCGACGTACCGGCCGGCGTGACGCGATGAGGGCGGGGCCCGATGCTCGATCCACAAGAGGCGAATTGCGGGCCATGGTGAAACCAACCCGATCGCGCGCGCCTCGAGGTCCTCGATCCGCTCTCCACGAGCTATCCTGCGAGCTGGCTCGCCGCGAAGGGATGTCCGGCAGCCGGTGCCTTTGACGGAGGTAAATAGATCCGCGTGGCAATGAGCGACCTTCTTCGCCGCATTGGCCTGCTTCCGCGCCGCGATGAGCGCACCGAGCGGGGAGCTCCCCGGACGCCGTCGGGGCAGCGGCAGCCGGGCGAAGCGACGATTCTGATGGCAAGCGACGCTGTCACCCGCCCCCCTGGCGCTGGGACTTCCGCGGAACCGGCGCCGGAGGCCACGGGGTCGCCTCCGCTGGATCCCACGGTCTTGGTGGCGCGCCCCCCGGCCGCTCCCGTCGAGACCACTCCACCGCCGACGCCGGCGACACCGCCGGCTGAGGCGGTGTCGCCGGCTCCGACTCGCCCCGCACCGGAGCAGAGCGCGGCTGGAGCTCAGGTCGAAGCCCTCGCCGCGACCCGCGTGACCGGCGCGGTCGAAGAAGAGCCCCGGGGCCGGGTGGTGGGCGTGCTGGTCGCCGTCGAGGGGGAGCTCGAGGGCATGCTGGCCCGAGTCGTCAGCGGCAGCAACAGGCTCGGACGGAGTCCCGAGTGTGAGGTCTGGCTTCCCAGCGAGTGGATCTCACGCCATCACGCGCGGATCGAGTACCGGCGGGGGGTCTTCCTGATCGAGGCAGCGAGCGACAAGCCCACCGTTCGGAACTCCGAGCCGATCGAGAGAGGCGAGCTTCACGACGGGGACACCATCACGCTCGGAACGACCACCCTCCGCTTCCGATCCATCCTGTGACGATGAGGAAGCACTCGCTCATAGCGCTTCTGGTCCTGGTGGGCGTGACCTCCCATGCAAGAGAGCAGCCGGCCGCGGAGTCCCCGCCCCTCGACGTCCACGGCGTCGAGCGGGTCCGTCTGGACGATGTCCACCCCGGAGCTGGCGGCGAGAGCGTCGTCGAGCTCCACTTCCGCGCCCTTACCGAGCGGGGAGAACCCGTCGAGGAGCTCCGGCTGGCGGATGTGGAGGTTCGAGAAGACCTCCGCCCGGTCCCGAAGGACGACATCCTGGGCATGACCACCCTGGAGGACGCAGGGCTGGGCGTCCGCTGCGTGCTCGCCCTGGACACCAGCCGGACCATGATCGGCCGGCCCTTCGAGAGGGCGAAGTCCGCGGCAGTCAGCTTCCTCGACGGGCTCGGGGGAGGGGACAGGGTCGCCATCCTGAGCTTCGGGAGCGCCGCGGAGGTGGTGGCGTCCTTCACGGACGACCGCGGCGATGCGGCGAGCCGCCTCGGCGCGCTGGAGATCGATCAAGACGCCATGTCCACGGTCCTGTTCGATGGGGTCTACCAGGCGGTGGATCTGATCCGTCGCGGGCCCACCACGCCGCGCCGGGCTTTCGTGATCGTGTTCTCCGACGGAAGAGACGGGGGAAGCCGCCGTTCCCTGGACCAGGTGATCGCGCTGGCCAAGGGGAGCGAGAACGAGCCGCGGATTGCCGTCTTCACCGTGGGATATGCGGGACGGGGTGTCACGGGTCTCGAGACTCTCGCGAAGCTCGCGGCCGCGACGGGGGGAGGCTCGAGCCGCGTTTCCGACCAGACGGGGTTCTTCGGAGACACGCTCCGGCAGATGCGTCACAGCTACGTGCTCCGGTACCGGTCCGACATGGACGGGAGTCCTCACATCGTCGAAGTGGTGGTGGAGGGCAAGCCCGACTCGCGAGGGGTGGCCTACCCGAAGATCCAACGGGCCATGTGGCGCTGGCTGGTCGCGGCCGTGTCGGCGGTGATCGTGCTGCTGGTGCTCCGGGCGCTCATGGGGAGTCGTTCGCTCGGGAGTCTGCGGGTCGTGAACGGATCGTTGGAGGAGGAGCACATTCCATTGCGAAAGGGCCGGACCCGAATCGGCTCGCTTCCGGACAACGACATCGTCATCGAGACCCTGGTCGTTTCCCGTCATCACGCCGAGATTCGCACTGGTCGAAGCAAAGTGGAGATCGCGGATCTCCAGTCCACCAACGGCACCTTGGTGAACGGCGTCCGGGTCGAGAGGAGTCCGCTTCAGCCCGGTGACCGGATCCGGATCGGAGGGGTCGAGATGGTGTTCGAGCGATGAGCGGGATCGATCCGCAGTGGATCGACGCGGCCTCGAGCAGCGACGTGGGACTCGTCCGCAGCGTCAATCAGGACGCCTTCGGCGAGTTCGAGGACGGTCGCGGCAGCCGCCTCCTCGTCGTGGCCGACGGAATGGGTGGGCACCAGGGCGGAGAGACGGCGAGTCGGCTGGCCGTGGAGGCCATCGGCGACATCTTCACGCGTTCGGAGGGGACGCTCGAGGAGCGCATGAGTCGCGCGATCGAGACGGCCAACGAACGGGTCTACCAATGCGCGAGCGCGGATTCGGCGCTGGCAGGGATGGGTACCACGGTCGTGGCGTTCTCCCTCGGGGAAGGGGGCGAGGGATGGGTGGCGCACGTGGGAGACAGCCGTCTCTACCGCCTCCGGGACGGAACACTGGAGGCCCTTACCGCTGACCATTCGCTCGTCGCGGAGATGCAGCGAGAGGGGGTCCTGAGCGCAGAAGAGGCGCGGGTGCATCCCCGGCGCAACGAGCTGACGCGATCCGTCGGCGTGGCGCCGGTGGTGGAGGCGGAGATCTCCCGAATCGAGGCGAGGGCCGGTGACCGCTACCTGCTCTGTTCGGACGGCCTGTGCGGCTACCTGGAGGACGATGAGATCCGCGAGGTTCTCGGGTGCGAGAGACCGCCGAATGCCGTTCGCATCCTGGTGGATCAGGCCAACGCCAGAGGGGGGTACGACAACATCACCGTCCAGGTGGTCGCCATTCCGGACACCGCTCACGGCTCAGGGGGTGCCGTGAGCGAGACGGAAGTCCTGCAGTCTTCCTCGGAGCGGCGTACGGAGGGTGCGGACGGCCAGACCGAGGTCCTGCCCTCTTCTCCGAAGCGACGCGCGAAGGGCAGAGGTCGCGATTCGCGCGCGCGGCGCCGGAGCCGCCGCCTGATCCTCGCCGGAAGTGTGGCGTCGGCGCTGCTGCTGGCGGCAGCCGCACTCTGGCTGCTCCTCCAGGGCGGGTGACGCCACACCCAGGGGTTCCGTCCTCATCGCTTCGCGTCGAGGCTGGGTTCGAGGAGGGGGAGGGCTCGCTCGGCACCCATGGTCACGAGCAGCGTGGTGAGCTTGGGACCCTTGGGCCGGGCGATCAGCAGATCGTAGATCACCGGGAACAGCGCTTCGGGTCGCAGCCGGGTTCCCTCGAAGAGACCCTTGACTCGGGAGACCAGGGTGGCCTCGTCGAGCGCCGGGTCCCGACGCAGGGCGTCTACCAGGCGGCGCAGCGCCGTGGCTTGCTCATCGCTGAGCTCGCGCACCGTGGCTTCCGAGCGGATCCGGTAGCGAAACTCCTCGGGGGCGAACTTCTCGATCCAGGTCCAGACACGGCGCGCCCGCTCCCGAAACCGCCCCTTCTCCTCATCGCTCGTGAGCACTCCCGCGGCCTCGTAGTGGGCTCGCGAGCGTTCGACGTCGCCGTCGTAGATCTGCAGGATCATGCTGAGTGGGCGAAAGGCGGGGACGAAGGGGAGGGGGGCGCCGGACTGGATCCGCTGGTTGTCGATGCTGGCGAGCTGCAGGGTGCGGCGTGCCGTCTGCCGCTTCTTGTCGCCGCGCCCGCCCTTGTCGGGCTGGTGCGCGAGCTGACAGATGCGGTCGTAATCCTCGTAGAGCTTGATCACGTCGAGATCGAACGAGATCTGGAACTCGGTGTTGGGTCGGTAGCTGGCGAAGAGCCAGCGCAGCATCGCGGGCTCGTAGACCTCCAGGGCGTCGCCCACCGTGACCGCGTCGCCCGCCGAGCTGGAGATCTTGCCGCCACGACCCTTCACGCGGACGAAGTCGTAGGCGACGTATTCCGGTGCGCGAGATCCGTATACGTCCCGGACGATTTCCTTGCCGGTGTCGTAGCTTCCCCCGGCGGAGGTGTGATCCTTGCCGCCGGGCTCGAATGCGACGCCCTCGTGGGCCCAGCGCATGGGCCAGTCGACGCGCCAGGGCAGCTTGACGTTCCCGCCCTCGCGCAGATCCAGGTCGCGCTCGTGGGCGCAGCTGCGACACCGGTAGTGGACACCCCATTCGCCATCCCACTGGAAGTCGAGGAGATCGCGTCCGCAATCGTCGCAGAAGCCGGTCAGCGGAAGCCAGTCGTCGTCGAGCAGCTGACTGCGGTGCTGATCGAGGATCTCCCGGATCCGGTCCCGGTGCTCGAGGGCGCGTCGGATTCCCTGGGCGTAGTCACCCGCGCGGTAGTGGCGAGACTGTCGGATGAACTCCGCCTCGATCCCCAGCGGCGCGAGGCTCTTCTCGAAGGCTTCGATGTGGTGGGTGGCGTAGCTGTCCTGCTCACCGTAGGGGTCGGGAACGTCGGCGATGCTGCGGTGCAGGTTGGCTTGCAGCATCTCCTGCTGCGGCATGTCCCGAGGAACCTTGCGAAGCACGTCGAAATCGTCCCAGGAGTAGATGAATCGAACCTTCTCCCCCTGGTCGCGCAGCGCCCGGGCCAGGAAATCGACGGTGAGGACCTCGCGAAGGTTGCCGATGTGGACGACTCCCGAGGGAGTGATCCCCGCCGCGACCACCAGCTCCTCGGCATCCGGATGGGCCGCCATGGTCCGTCTCGCCGCCTGGTCGGCCCAGTGGGAGAAGTAGGGATCGTGTGCTCCGCGACTCTGACCCATGACGGAGAGTTCTCGCCCACCACGTCGCCGGGCGCAAGGGCGCCCTACGGGAGGAACCAGCGCCACCCGGCGTGCTTTCCGCAGCCGTCGGTATGAGATACGATCGAGACGTCGCCATGTCCCCCTTCCCCGATTACGACTTCTCGCCGTATCTCGAGTCGCTGGGCCGGAACTGGTACCTCGAGGACGAGCTCCTGCGGCGCGTTCTCGAGCGCCTGGCGCCGGACGCCCCTTCCGACTGCGAGGATCTCCTGGTCGATTTCGGGGAGCGGGCAGCTCGAGTCTACCCCGAGCTCGCGGACCTGATCGAGCGCCCCGAGAAGCTCCCCAGCATCTCGCGGAAGGATGCGTACGATCGGCGCCACGACCACGTGGTGCTTCCGCCCGAGACGTTGCGCATGCTCTCCGAGCTGCACGGTGCACGACTCGCCGGTGGCGAGCTCCACGACCTGGTGCGGTACGCCATCATCTTCCTGCTGGCCCAGAACGGGGAGGCCGGGACGCTCTGCTCCCTGGCCTGCACCGATGGGCTGATCCGCGCTCTCCGGGAGCTCGGGAGCGACACCCGCTCGCGGAGGGTGCTGGAGCACCTCCTCGCCAACACACCGGAGAGCTGGGTGCACGGGGCGCAGTTCGTGACCGAGGTCCAGGGCGGGTCCGATGCCGCGGCCAACGCCGTTCAGGCGGAGCCGGTGGGCGACGGGCTCTTCCGCCTCTCGGGGAAGAAGTGGTTCTGCTCGAACTGCACTGCCGACTACTGGCTGGTGACGGCTCGACCCGAGGGAGCAGCGGAGGGCGTCCGTGGCGTCGCCCTCTTCGTGGTGCCGCGCCTCGCCGCGGACGGTACGCCGAACGGCTACTCCATCGACCGGCTCAAGGACAAGCTGGGGACGCGCGCGCTTCCCACCGCCGAGATCGACTTCGAGGGCGCCGAGGGCTGGATGCTCGGCCCGGCGGAGGCGGGCCTCAAGAACATGGTCGCCGTCGTCCTGGTCACCTCCCGCGTCTTCAACGTGCTCGGCGCGGCGGGCGTGTTGCGCGGAGCGTCGCGCATCGCGAGCGCCTACTGCGGGTTTCGCGAGGCGTTCGGCTCGCGCATCGGGCAGATGCCGCTCGTCGCCGATTCCGAGCAGCGCATCCGCCGCGAATCCGATCTCGCCCTCGCCGGTGCCTTCGAGACCCTCCACCTCTGGCTCCGGCATGCGCCTCATGGACGAGAGCTCGGGGACGTCGCCTCACGGGTTCACGTGAGCATCGCCAAGGCGGTCGCCACGCGGGCGGCGCAGCAGGTGGCCTATGAGGCGATGATGCTGCTGGCCGGAAACGGGATCGAGGAACGATTCTCGCCGCTGCCCCGCCTGGTGCGCGACGCCGCGATCTTCGAGACCTGGGAGGGACCGTACACGCTCCTCCTCATGCAGGCGCTCGAAGACCTGGTCCGCTTCCGGGTGGGCGGTCGCGAAGAGGAGTTCCTGGCCCACCTCTGGCCGACGGGAGAGATCCCCGGCGAGCTGACGTCGACGCTGCGCGAGCTGCTCGCCGATCCGAAGTCCGAGAAGAACGTGCTGCGCTTCCGCGGGTTTGCTCACGACTACTTCACCGCCTATCAACGTGCAGCGCTCAGCCACTATCGATGACGGACGGCGCGCTGTCGGGGATCTCGGTCCTGGAGCTCGGTGGCATGGTCGCCGCTCCCTACTGCGCCAAGCTGCTCGGGGATCTCGGTGCCGAGGTGCTGAAGGTGGAGGCGCCGGGCTGCGGAGATCCGGCGCGTCGCCGCGGTCCGTTTCCGGATGACGTGCCACACCCGGAGCGGAGCGCGCTCTTCCTCTATCTGAACACCAGCAAGCGCGGAGTCACGTTGAATCTGGATACCGGGACGGGCCGCTCCATCTTCCGGGAGTTGGTCCGCGACCTGGACCTGCTCATCGAAGACCGCCCGCCCGGAGAGCTCGAGGAGATGGGGCTCGGCCACGCCTCGCTCTCGGAGCTCTTCCCGCGGCTGATCACCACGTCGATCACACCCTTCGGTCAGACCGGCCCCTGTCGCGACTACCGGAGCCACCACTTGAACCTCTATCACGCCAGCGCCCACTCCTCGCCCTTCCACCTGGCCGGAGCCGACGAGGGACGGCCCCCGCCGAAGGCGGGGGGCTATCTCGGCGATTACGACGCGGGCTTGACCGCCGCGATCGGGAGCATCGCCGCAGTGATCGGTCGCACCGCCAGCGGGCGGGGGCAGCACGTGGACGTCTCCAAGCAGGAGGCGATGATGTGCACCGAACGGGTCGACATCGGTCGTCTCGCCAACGACCCGAACCCGCAGCCGCGGCGCATGGTCGGAGGGCTCACCCGGGCCAAGGACGGCTACCTCATGATCACGCCGCTCGAGACGCACCAGTGGGAGTCGCTGATCCGCGCCATGGGAGAGCCGGAATGGTCGAAGGCCGAGTGGTGCCAGGAGGAGCGGGGACGCCTGGAGCACGCCGCCGAAGCCAGGGAGCACATCCAGGAGTGGGCGGCGGGTCTCACCCGCGACGAGATCTATCACCGCTGCCAGGCCGAGGGGACACCGGCTGGACCGGTTCGCGACGTGGCGGAGGTGCGGGCCTGGGAGCAGGCGCGGGCGCGGGAGTTCTTCGCCCTGATCGAGCACCCGGAGGCCGGCACCCAGGTGTATCCGACCGCTCCCTACCGCTTCTCGAAGACGCCGTGGGTCGGCCGCGCCGCCCCCCTTCTCGGGGAGCACAACCGCGAGGTCTACTGTGAGGGCCTCGGCCATTCGCCCCAGGAGCTGGCGCGCCTGGCCGCGACGGGGGTGATCTGATGCGGGACGCTACCGGGAGCACGCCGCCGCTCTCGGGGATCCGGGTGACCGACTTCACCTGGGCCTGGGCGGGATCCCAGGGAACGCTGCTTCTGGGGATGCTGGGAGCGGAGATCATCAAGATCGAGAGTCACGCGCGTGTCGATCACGCCCGCGTCCACTCGCTCGCCGCGGGAACGGTGAGCGTCGGTGTCGACGAGTCCCCGCTCTTCAACGATCTGAATCTCGGCAAGCTCTCGATCACCCTCGACCTGCGCAGGGAGGAGGCGCGCGACATCGTTCGACGCCTGGTCGCGAAGAGCGACGTGGTGACCCAGAACATGAGGCCCGGGGTGCTGGATCGCCTCCACCTGGGCTACGAGGATCTCCGTCTGGTGAAGCCGGACATCATCATGCTGTCGTCTTCGGCGTTCGGGGCGACCGGGCCGGAGGGATCCTACGCCGGCTACGCGCCGACCTTCGCCTGCATGAGCGGCGCGGTGGAGATCACCGGATACCCCGATCAACCGCCGTCGCCGCTCAGCGGAGCCGTGGATCTTCGCGTCGGCACCACGGCCGCCTTCGCGGTGCTCGCCGCGCTCCATCACAGGCAGCAGACCGGTGAGGGCCAGGACATCGACCTCTCCTCCACGGAGGTGATGAGCTCCATGATCGGCGAAGCCTTCCTGGAGCACGGCCTGTGCGGTCGTGTTCCCCAGCGCAGCGGCAATCGCGACAGCGCCATGGCTCCGCACAACTGCTATCGCTGCAAGGGCGAGGAGCAGTGGATCACCATCGCCGTGGAAACGGAGGCGGAGTGGAGCGCGCTGCGCTCGGTGATCGTCGATCCGGAGCTCGGGGACCAAGCCTTCGCGGGCTCGCTGGAGAGGTGGCAGAACCAGGAACGTCTCGACGCGATCGTCGAGCGCTGGACGCGCGAGCGGGAGCCCCGGGAGGCGGTGGAGTCGCTCCAGCGCGCCGGCGTGGCGGCGATGGTGGTCCACACCGGCGCCAGCATCGCCAAGGATCCCCACGTCAGGGAGCGCGGTGTCTTCGAGACGGTCGTGCACCCGAGGATTGGCGAGAAGGCGGTGGTCCGGCCGCCGTGGAGGCTCGAGGGAGTGGGGGTGGACCGGCCCGCACCGTTGATTGGCCAGCACACGGAATACGTCCTGCAGGAGATCCTCGGTCTATCCCGGAGCGAGATCGATCGGCTCGAAGAAGCGGGTGCGATCGGCTAGTGCGGAGGGTTCACCAGCGCTCATGAACGATTCGAGCCTGAAGCCAGCTCTCCAGATGGCCTCCCCATGACCGGAATGCGCGTCGAGAGGACGGAGTTCGGGACCACCCGGGCCGGTGAGCGGGTCGATCAGCTCACCCTCGAGAGCGGTGACGGCATCGTCGCCAAGATCATCGAGTACGGGGCCACGCTCACCAGCCTGGAGGCTCCGGACCAGAAGGGAAGGGTGGGGCTGGTGGTCCTCGGCTTCGACGCCCTCGCAGCCTATCAGGACAGCGGAGGCTATCTGGGCGCCACGGTGGGCCGCTTCGCCAATCGCATCGCCGGCGGACGCTTCTCACTCCGGGGCCGCCAGTACCAGCTGAATCGCAACGAGGGCCGCCACCACCTGCACGGCGGAGAGCGGGGATTCGACAAGGCGGTCTGGCGCGGGGAAGCGTTCCGCGGAGAGGAGGAGGTGGGCGCTCGCTTCCGCCACCAGAGCCCGGACGGCGATGAGGGCTACCCCGGTGCGCTCGACGTCGAAGTCAGCTACCGGCTGGATCGATCCAGAGCGCTGCGCATCGACTACAGGGCTACCACGGATCGGGCCACGCCCGTGAACCTGGCCCATCACAGCTACTTCAACCTGACGAGCGGCGGCGCCACGCCGGTTCTCTCGCACCGGGTCCAGATCGAGGCGGATCACTACCTCGTGATCGACGAGGATGGCATCCCGACGGGGGAGCTTCGCTCCGTCGAGGGCACGCCCCTGGACTTCCGCTCGCCGCGCCCGATCGGGGCCGCCATCGAGGACCTCGTCGCATCCCGCGGCGGCTACGACCACACCTTCGCCCTGCGACCCAGGGAGGAGGCACCGACCCTCGCGGCGCGCGTGACCGATCCGGAGACGGGACGCGTTCTCGAAGTGCTCACCACCCAGCCGGGGCTGCAGCTCTACTCGGGGAACTTCCTCGACGGAAGCCTGGTCGGGCGCGGGGGAATCGCCTACCACCGTTGGCATGCCCTCTGCCTCGAGGCTCAGCACTTCCCCGATACGCCGAATCAGCCCTCCTTCCCTTCGGCGGTCCTCGAGCCGGGTGAAGTGTACGCGCACTCGGTGGTCTATCGTCTGGCGGTGCGGGCGTAGCGCGTCCTCCGTTGCATCGGGGGCGAGGTGGAGCGCCGCTTCCACACAGTGACAGGAGAGTCGAAGATGGGGGCGTTACTGATCCAGGGCGGAAGGGTTCTCGACGGCACCGGGGCGGCGGCCTTCGAGGGAGATGTCCTCGTCGAAGGCGATCGGATCACCGGGCTCCTGCGAAGCGGCGAAGAGCCCCCTGCCGTCGATCGGGTCCTCGACGCGAGGGGTTGCATGGTATCGCCCGGTTTCATCGACATGCATTCCCACGCGGACTGGACGATGGCGCTCCCGGAACACGATGCGCAGATGAAGATCATGCTGGAGCAGGGCGTCACCAGCGTGGTGGCCGGGAACTGCGGCTTCTCTCCGGCACCGATTGCGCCCGACGGCCTCGGCTCCGCCGAAGCTTCCCTGGTGACGATGCTGGTGGAGGAGCCCCTCGATTTCAGCTGGCGCACGATGGGGGAGTTCCTCGATCGGGTGGACGGGAATCGGCCGGTCGTCAACATGGCCGAGCTCGTGGGTCACGCCAGCCTTCGCTCCGCGGCATCCGCCCGGCCCCGAGGCGCCATGCCTCCCGAGGAGCTGAGACGCTGTCTGGAGGAGTCCCGGCGCTCCTTCGACGAGGGCGCCTGCGGGCTGAGCTTCGGCCTCGGCTACGACCCCGGGATGTATTCGCCGCTCGAAGAGCTCGCCGCCTTCTGCCGGGTGGCCGCCGAGGTAGGCAAGCCGGTGACCGTGCACCTCAAGGCGTTGAGCGCGATCTCGCCCACCTACCCGGTCAGCTACCTGAAGCCGCACAACCTGCGCGCTCTCCAGGAGATGCTCGACATCGCGCGCGAGACCGGGGTGACGCTGCAGATCTCCCACTTCATCTTCGTCGGAAGGAGAAGCTGGGGGACGGCGGGAAGAGCCCTGGAGATGGTGGAGCGGGCGCGCCGCGATGGCGTCGACGTCATGATCGACGCCTTTGCCCATACCTGCGGAAACACCACGATCAACGCTCCTCTCACCTACTGGTTCCTCGCCATGGGCCCGGAGGGCTATCGCTCTCGATGGGCCCGCGCCAGGCTGCGGCTGGAGCTGGAGATCGGCTTCCGGCTGGTCGGCTTCGTCTACGACGACTTTCAGGTGATGGACTCGGGGATCGAAGGAGCCGAGGAGCTCAACGGATTGACCATCTCGGAGATCGCCAGGCGCAGGCGTGCGCGTCCCTTCGACACGCTGCTCGAGCTGAGCGAAAAGAGTCGGGGCGAGACGTTGATGCTTTTCCACAGCTACAGCGGCGAGCCGGGCAACGAGGGCGCCCTGGAAGCCGTGCTCGCGAACCCGCACTGCCTCTTCGAGACCGACGCGCTGGTGAGGCGTCGGGGACATCCGAATCCGGCGGCGGCGGGGACCTTTCCCAGGATCCTGGGCGAGTTCGCGCGCGAACGGCGCCTGTTCTCGATCGAGGATGCGATCCGCAGGATGACCTCCGCCAGCGCGGAGCGATTCGGCATCCGCGATCGCGGGATCCTCGCGAAGGGCAGGGCTGCCGACCTGGTGATCTTCGATCCCGAGAGGATCGCCGATTCGCCCGCGGAGAAGGGCCGGCCGGCCGGTAGACCCGTGGGAATCCGGCACGTCTTCCTCAACGGGGAACAGGTCGTCCGGGACTCCGTCTACGTCGAGGGAAGCCGCGCCGGTCGCGTGCTCCGAGGCTGATCCGGGCTCCGGTGGAATCCTCAGTGAAGCGGGTTTCCCGAGAACGTCTGGAGCGCGCGCTCGTAGAGCTTGATCGCCGTGTAGCGCAGAGGCTCGTGACCGACGTACGGAAGGCTCTTGTTCACCAGGGCGAGCTGGGTGAGCCTGCTCTCGTCTCCGGCGATGAGCCGTGAGAGGATCTGCCCCGCCAACTGCGTCATCACCACTCCCTCTCCGTTGAAGCCGACCGCGTAGAAGAGGTTGCCCTCCTCGCCCAGTCTGCCGACCGAGGGCACGAAGTCGGCGGTGAATCCCATGGTGCCTCCCCACCCGTGGGTGAACCGAACGCCCTCGAGCTGCGGGAACGTGGTGAGCAGGCTCTTGTGAAGCTTCTCCAGCGACGGTCGGTAGTTCCCGCTGCTGGGGGAGCTGTCGTAGAAGTAGGGTGAGGACTCGCCGCCAAAGACGATGCGATTGTCCGCCGTGAGCCGCAGGTACATGAACTGCACGCGCTGATCACTCAAGCCCTCACGACCGGACCAGCCGATGCTAGCCAGCTGCGCTTCGCTCAAGGGTTCGGTGGCCGCCACGTAGTTGCAGAGTGGGATCAGACGGTTGCGGAAGAAGCCGAGCTGCGGTGCATAGCCGTTGAGCGCGATCACGGCCTGGTCTGCGCGTACCTCGGCGAACTCGGTCAAGACCGTGAGCGGCTTCCCCGGCTCGACGCGCATCACCTTGGAGCGCTCGGAGATCACCACCCCCATCGACTCGATGACGCGCTTCATGCCGCGCGCCAGCTTGGCGGGGTTCAGGATGGCGTGGTTCGGATCCCGCATGCCTCCGATGAATCGCTCCGAGTGAACCTTCTCCCGCACCGCCGCCCGGTCGAGCAGTGCGACCTCGATCCCCATGTCGTCGTAGCGCCGCTCGCTCCGTACCCACAGCAGGCGCCTTCCAGAAGGACGATGCGCTTGTCCGGGAAGCGGCGCCGAAGGTTGTAGGCCGCCGACATCCCCGCGAATCCCCCTCCGACGATCGCGATGTCCGCCAGCTGGCGGCCCTTGAGCGGCGGGTTGATCGACTCCTCGTAGAGATTGATCTCCTCGAACCAGAAGTTGTCCAGGAAGTACTCGTAGAGCTTGGGCGGCCGGTGTGGATCGTTCGTGAACACCCTCCGCGGAAGAGCCGACGCCGCCCAGATCCCCGCGCCTCCCAGCGCCGCGCCCTTCACGAACGAGCGGCGCGTCATCCGCTTCTGCTGTATCGCGCTCGAGCTCGGATAGTTCTTGGCCATGGTGTCGTCCTTTCGCAACGAGTCCCGATTATACGCTGATGGCGAGGGGAGCCGCACGGAGCGCACGGCGGGGATGAGCCGCCCCCGGTTTCTCTGATATCCTGGTGCGATGATGCCCATGACCATGGCGGAGAAGGCGCTGGCTCGCGCGTCGGGTCGAGATCGCGTCAGTGCCGGTGAGTACGTCACGGCTGCGGCCGACCGCGTGATGGCCCACGAGGCCTTCACGCTCTGCTCCCTGCAGCTCGCGAAGCTCGGAATCGAGCGGGTCTTCGATCCGGAGAAGGTAATCGTGATTCTGGATCACTACTTCCCGGCGCCGACGGAGCGGATGGCGCAAGGCCACAAGATTGCGCGGGAGATGGTCGAGCGCTTCTCGATTCGGCACTTCCTGGGAGCCGCGGGAGTCTGCCATCAGGTGCTCACCGAGCAAGGGCACATCCTTCCCGGTCATCTGGTCTTCGGGACCGACTCCCACACCACCACCTACGGCGGGGTGGGCGCCGCGGGCACCGGGCTGGGGATCACCGAGGCGACCTACGTCCTGGCCACCGGCGAGATCTGGCTTCGAGTCCCTCCGACGATTCGCTTCCTTCTCGAAGGAGGGGCGGCGCCGGGGATCATGTCCAAGGACGTGGCGCTCCATCTCGCCGGTCGCTTCGGCACCGAGGTGGCCCAGTACCGCGCCATCGAGTTCGCCGGCCCGGCGGCGGAGCGGATGAGCGTTGCGAGCCGCCTCACCATGTCCAACATGGGTGTCGAGCTCGGCGCGAAGTTCGCCTTCTTCGCGGCCGACGAGACCACCTGCGCCTTTCTGCGGGAACGCACGGATCAGCCAGTCGCCCCCTTCGGACCCGATGCCGGTGCCGACTACGAGGCGGTTCACCAGATCGACGTCTCAGGCCTCGAGCCCCACATCGCCTGTCCCCACAATCCGGGCAACGCGAAGCCGGTCTCCGAGGTCGGGCCGGTGCGGGTGCACCAGGCTTTTCTCGGCTCCTGCACCAACGGGCGGCTCGAAGATCTCGCCGTGGCGGCGAAGATCCTCGAGGGGCGGAAGGTGCATCCGGATACCCGCCTCCTGGTGACGCCCGCCTCCGGGCAGGTCCTCCTCGACGCGACCCGGGCCGGCTATACGGAGACCCTCCTGGAGGCGGGAGCGCACCTCACCACCCCCGGCTGTGGCGCCTGTCCGGGCGGACACGGTGGCCTGCTGGCGCCGGGAGAGGCCTGTCTCTCGTCGACGAACCGTAACTTCCGCGGCCGAATGGGAAGCCCGGAGGCCGAGGTCTACCTGGGCTCGCCGGCCAGCGTCGCCGCGGCCGCCGTGGCCGGCCACATCGTCGACGCGCGCGAGTACTGGGACGGCACCGCGATTCAGTGAGGACCTGTGCGATGCAGACGCGGATTCGAGGTCGAGTCTGGAAGTTCGGCGACGACGTGGACACCGACGTCATGGCTCCCTGGAATACCATGTCGGATCCCTGGGAAGAGCGACGCGCAACGGTGTTGCACGTCCGGCCCGGGTTCGCGGGCCAGGTGAGCCCCGGGGATCTCATCGTCGCCGGTCGCAACTGGGGTTGCGGCTCCAGTCGCGAGCACGCGCCCGAGAACCTCCAGCTTCTCGGCCTCGGTGCGGTCGTCGCCGAGTCCTTCGGGCGGATCTACTTCCGGAACTGCGTCGCCATCGCCTTTCCGAATCTGGTCTGCCCCGGGATCGCGGGGGCCTGCGAGGAAGGCGACGAGCTGGAGGTCGACATCGGGAGTGGGAGGGTGCGGAACCTCACCCAGGGCATCGAGCTAGAGGGGGAGGCCTACACCCCCGACATGCTCGAGATCGTCGAGAAGGGCGGTCTCCTCAAGATGCTCGAGGAGCGCATGAGGGCGGCTGGGAAGTCGTCCGGATGAGCCCGAAGCGCGTCGTGGTGATCGAGGGAGAGGACGCGGCGCCCGAGGCCATCCGACCCAGCGTCGACCTCGTCGATCGGCTCGGAGTCGGGATCGAGTGGATCTACCCGCCGGTGGGCCAGCGCGCCATCGAGGAGTGCGGTGCTGCGTTTCCGCCGGAGGCGCAGGAGGCGATCGACGGCTCCGACGCGACGCTGTTCGGCGCCACCAGCGGGAAGAGTGCCGGGGCCCTCTTCTATCTCCGCTGGGGCAAGCAGACCTACGCGAACGTCCGGCCCTCGCGCTACCGCTCGGGATTCAAGAGCCCCCTCGCGCGGCCGGAGGGGGTCGACTTCGTCATCGTTCGCGAGAATCTCGAGGATCTCTACCTCTTCCTGGAGGGAGACGTGGAGGAGCTCGCTCCCTTGAATCTGGTGAGCCCCACCGCGCGCCGGCCGGTGATCGAGATGAGTCCGGGGCGCTATGGCCTCAAGGTGATCACCGAGGCCGGATCGGAGCGCGTCTCTCGATTCGCCTTCGAGCTGGCCCGGGCGCGCAAGGAACGGGGACGGCCGGGCCGGGTGACCAGCGGGACCAAGCACAACATGCTGCCGCGCAGTGACGGACTGTTTCGCAGCGTCGCCGAACGAGTCGCCGGGGATTACCCGGAGATCGAGTTCCAGAGTCTGATCATCGACGATCTCGCACACCACCTGGTGTCGTCCCCCGAGGAGTTCGACGTGGTGTTGCTGCCGAATCTCTACGGCGACATTCTCTCGGACGCCGCCGCGGGGCTGGTCGGTGGTCTGGGTCTGGCGCCGAGCGGCTGCTACGGAGACGATTACGCCTACTTCGAGTCCGCGCACGGCACGGCGCCGGACATCGCGGGCCAGAACGTCATCAACCCGACGGCCACGCTGCTCTCGATCGTGATGATGCTCGAGCACCTCGGCTTCGCCGACGCCGCGCTTCGCCTCGACACCGCCCTGACGCACACCTACGCAGAGGGGCGCACCCTCACGCCGGACCAGGGAGGCAGGGCGAGCACCACGGAGTTCTGCGAGGCAGTCGCCGCCCGGCTCTGACAGGCTACGGGATCAGGACGATCTTTCCCGCCGTCTGCTTGCTCTCGATGCGAGCATGGGCCTCGGCGGCGGCCTCGAGGGGAACCGCCTCGATGGGGAGGTAGAGGCTGCCGCTGGCCAGTCCGTTGAAGAGCGTCGCGTAGGCGTCGCGGTGGGACTGGGGATCGGAGAAGAGGGTCGTAGCCAGGAAATAGGTTCGCAGTCCCAGGTTGCGGCCCGCCCCGAGGAAGGCCCGGTCCAGGGCCTCCCGCGGCGGGTCTCCCGCAGCCCGGCCGAAGAGGACGACGGTACCCCCGGCCCGACACATCTCGAAGCTGCGCGCGAATTCGGGCCCCGCCACCGAATCGTAGACGACATCGGCGCCCGCGCTGGCGGTGAGCTGTCGGACTCGGTCGACGGGATCCTCCCGGCGGTAGTTGACCACGTGGAGATAGCCCGCCCGACGAGCGACCTCCGCCTTGGCATCCGTCGAGACCAGACCGATGGAGGGCGCGCGTTTCTGCGCGAGGAGGCCGCCCATGAAGCAGCCCACGCTTCCGGCCGCGGCGTAGACGACGACGTTGGTCGCCTCGGTGACGCGGTGGTCGCGGAGCATGAAGCACGAGGTGAGACCCGGCAGGGGGCAGGCAGCGGCCTGCTCGTAGCTGATCTCGTCCGGGATCGGCACGGCGAGGACCGCCGGCACCACGGTCTTCTCCGCGTAGGCGCCTGCCATGTGGACGCCCAGCACCCGGCTCCCCTCCGCGAAGCCCCGCACGCCCTCTCCGACCGCCTCCACCTCGCCCGCAAAATCGGTACCGGGAATGAAGGGGAGCCTCTCGCGGCGGGTGCCGAGCCGGCGGCTCTGGGCGTCGTGGAAGTTGATGCCGACGGCGCGGTTGCGCAGGCGGAGTGTGCCCGGCGCCACCTCGGGCTCGGGGACCTCGACGAGCTTCAGGACCTCCGGACCTCCAAAGGCCGTGACGTGGATCGCTTTCATGGCGGTGAGAGTACTACGCCCTCGGTGGTCCCGCCCCCCTCGATGTGCTCTCGGCGAGCTCGCGAACCAGCTCCACGAGCCGTTCGCTTCTCACCGTCTCGTGCAGCGAATGATCGTCGTCCAGCTCGAGGAGCACCACCCGCTCCGGCGAGCCGGTGGCGGCGAGGCGGCGACTGTCCTCGATGTCGATCTGCTCGTCGCGGAGGCCGTGGACCAGCCAGACGGGCACGTCGCGCGGGAGCTCTGCCCGCAGATCGCGACGGAGAGCCGCATGGGCGAGCAGAAGGGTCGCGCCGCGCCAGAGACCGCGTCGCAGCAGCTCCACCGCCACGGCGCCTCCGAAAGAGGAGCCCACCAGAACGTCGGGCTGGAACGCGACGAGCGCATCGGCCTGCACCGCCACGCAGGCGTCGAAGTCGCCGGTGTCCATGGCCGGGGTGAGAGTCTCGAAGTGGCGTGCCAGCAGGGTCGCCTTGGCGCCCTGCGGGCTTCCCTCGAGACCGTGGACGAACTGAACGCGAAGCGGGGCCACTACAGATCCAGCTCCGCGTCGACGTGGCGGTCGTAGATCAGCTCGGCGGATTCGCGTCGCGCTTCCGGGCTCAGCTGATGGGCGCGCGTTTCGCCCGGAGCGATCAGGTGGGTGACCTCCACACCCCAGAGCGCCAGGTAGTCTGCGATCAGCCTCCGGTGGCATCGCTCCGGCGAGCGCTCTGCGCAGAGGATCGCCGCGGGTGCCTTCGAGGCGAGGGCGACGAGCTGTGCGGCGGATCGCACGAAGGGTTCGCTCTCCATGAAATCGGCGTAGCCGCGCAGCCCTTCCTCCAGGGCCGGGTGCCGTGAGTCCGGTCGGACCGGCCGACGGCCGCCGAGCTGGCGACCCGCCCAGTGGTACACGATCCCGAGCTTCTCCATGGCTTGCCGCAGCGCATCCTTGGAGAACTGCGGGTGGCGACTGGAGTGCGGCTGGGCGCGGACGTCGATCAGGGTCTCGATCGCCTGCGCCGTCAAGAGCGGGGCGAACTCGTCCATCGTGCGATTGCCGTGGCCGATGGAATAGAGGATCAGGGTGCTCATGGGAGAATCACGAGGAGCCAAGGGCGTGATCGGCGAATGCACCGACGTGATACGGGTGATCGGTAAAGGGGCTTCGCCACATAGCCTATCAGAGGGGTGCCCCGCTGCGGGACCAGCGAGACCAGTCCTATGCCGCGGAGCTCTCGATCGAGTCCCAGAAGGCGGCGATCAGAGGGGATTCCAGCCTGCGCCTCTGCACGCAGAAGCCGATTCGGAAGGCGGGGAGCCGCGGTCGCGCCGCGACGATTCGGACCTCGGAGCGCAGCGGGCTCCGGTCGGCGACCAGCCGGGGCACGACCCCGACTCCGGATCCCAGCGCGACCAGCGCCAGAATCGCCTCGTGCCCGGCGACCTCGGTGTAGATGTGGGGTCGGAGCTTCTTGGCCCGGAACCAGCGGTCCACGGCTTCCCGCGCCAGGCCGAACTCCGGAAGCACCATCGGAATCGTCGCCCAGGGGATGGGTCTCTGCTCCACCTGGCGACTCACCTCACAGGCGCTGCGGGGAGCTAGAAAGGCCAGCGGTGTCTGCGTGATGAGATGGGTGCGCAGGTGAGGCGGCGTGCGATCCGGCAGAGCCGCCACGCTGACGTCGGCCCGGCCCTCTTCGACGCGGTCGAGAGCGCTCGATGCGTGACCCGTCTCCAGGCGGATCTGGACGCCGGGATGGGCTTCGCGGAAGCGGCTAAGATGGCGGGGCAGGAAGCTGTGACAGGCCGTCACCGACGCGAACACGGAGAGCGTCCCGGAGAGGGGCTCGTCGGATCGGTGCAGCGCATCCCGAAACCTCTCCCAGTGGGCGAGGGCCTCCGTGGCGAAGCCGCGAAACGCGACCCCCGCTGGCGTCAGCGTCACACTGCGGTTGTCGCGCTCGAAGAGCGGGCGTCCCACCTCCGCCTCGAGTCGCTGGATGGAGCGACTCAGCGCGGAGGGGCTCAGGTGACAGGCGCGGCTGGCGCGTCCGAAGTGGAGCACCCTGGCGAGCTCGAGGAACTGGCGGAGCCGGTCGCGGTCCATAGATTACTGCAAATTCCGCAACACAATATCCCATTTATTTCGATTTACGCAATACAGCTCGGACGCTATCTGCTTCTCGAGAAGGGCCGCTCGGCCGGCCCGAGAGATCTCGAGAGGATCGGAGGTAGACCCGGTGCAGCAGGGGCTCCAGAGTCGGATCTTCTCCCCGGAGACCGTCCCAGGGCTGGGAGGGGAAGCACTGGTGCGCGGGGGACGCCACCTCTTCTCCCGGCTTCCGGAGGCGCTCGCCGGCGTCGCCCAGATCGGAGTGATCGGCTGGGGGTCCCAGGGGCCCGCCCAGGCGAAAAATCTCCGCGACTCGCTCCGGGGCTCCCCGATCCGCGTCAAGGTGGGTCTCCGCGCCGGCTCCCGCTCCCTGCCCGTGGCCCGGGAGGCCGGGTTCCGAGAGAGCGACGGAACCTGCGGCGAGATGTTCGAGGTGATCCGGGAGTCGGATCTGGTGCTGCTGCTGATCTCGGACGCGGCCCAGGCAGCGCTCCACCGGCCGATCTTCCAGGCGCTGCGTCCGGGGACGACGCTGGGGCTCTCCCACGGCTTTCTGGCGGCGTATCTCGAGAGCGTGGGGGAGCGGTTCCCCGACGACGTCGACGTGATCGGCGTCTGTCCCAAGGGCATGGGCCCCTCGCTGCGCCGCCTCTACGAGCAGGGCCAGAGCACCCGGGGCGGGGGTATCAACGCCAGCATCGCCGTCGAGCGGGACGTGACGGGCCGGGCCACGGATCGCGCGCTGGCCTGGTCCATCGGACTGGGGACTCCCTGCTCCTTCGTGACCACACTCGAGTCGGAGTTCCGCTCCGACCTCTTCGGCGAGCGCGGCGTTCTGCTGGGGGCGGTCCATGGCATCGTCGAGAGCCTGTACCGCTACCTTCGGTCCCGGGGAAGAAGTCCGAACGACGCGTTCCGGTGTAGCTGCGAATCGATCACCGGACCGATCTCCCGGACGATCTCGAGAAGCGGGCTGCGCGGCCTGTACCGGGCCCTCGAGGACCGGGACAGAGCCGCCTTCCAGCGCGCCTATTCGGCCGCCTACCGTCCCGCGCTGGAGATCCTGACCGAGGTTTACGACGAGGTGGCCTCCGGCAACGAGATCCGCAGCGTCATCGCGGCGAGCGAGCGACTCGCGCGATTCCCCATGGCCGAGATCGGCGTCACGGAGATGTGGCTGGTGGGGCGCGTGGTGCGCGCCGAGCGCGTCGAGGAGGAGATCCCCCTCCACCCGCTCGCGGCCGGGGTCTACTGCGCCGCGATGGTGGCGCAGGTCGATCTTCTGCGCGAGCGCGGTCACGGCTGGTCCGAGATCGCGAACGAATCCGTGATCGAGGCGGTGGACTCTCTCAATCCCTACATGCACGCGAGGGGCGTGGCCTTCATGGTCGACAACTGCTCGACCACCGCTCGCCTCGGCTGCCGCAGATGGGCGCCGCTGTTCGACTACGCCTTCACCCAGCAGACCTTCGTTGCCCTCGATGCGGGCGCGGCCCCCGATGGCGCGAGGATCCGAGCCTTCGAGGCGCATCGCATCCACGGGGTCCTCGACATCTGTCGGGGACTGCGGACGGTCGGTAGTTCGGTAGATTCCCTACCTTCCGGCTTCGTATCGGAGGAGGACGGATGCGATGGCGCCACTCGATCTCCCCGCGGAAGTAGAGGCAGCATTTCGCGAGTTCCGAACCTGTGAGCTCTCCACCTTCGCGAAGGACGGCACGCCGGTGACCTGGCCGGTGAGCGCGCTCTATCAGCGAGAGAAGGCGCGCTTCCTGCTGACCACCTCGATCGGGCTCCCCGAGAAGGCCTTCAACGTCCGGCGAAATCCACGTGTGTCGCTGCTGTTCTCGGATTCGACCGCGGCGGGGCTCGCCGATCCGCTCGCGGTACTGGTCCAGGGCGATGCCGAGGCCCCCGACGAGTTCGTGACCGGGACGGACGAGTTCGAGGAGATGGCTCGACTGCTCTTCCCGCGGCAGCCAGCAGCGGAAGCGTACAGCGCCAACTGGCTGATGCGCCGCCTCTTCGACTGGTACTACGTGCGTCTGGCGATCCGCGTGACGCCCCGCCGGATCTTCTGGTGGGACTCCGGCGACTTCACGGGGGTGCCGCACGAGAAGAGGGCGAGCGATGTGGGATGATCTCGTCCGACATCTGGCCGATTTTCCGACCGCGGTTCTTACGGCGGTCGACGACACGGGCTACCCCTTCAGCGTGCGCTGCGTACCGGAAACGGACGCCACGATGCAGACCCTGCGTTTCGGCCTGCGGGAGGATACGAGGATCCGGGTCGGGCCGGCGAGTCTGCTCTGTCACCGGCACGACGAGCAGCTGTGGAACCTGAAGAGCTTCATGGTGCGCGGGTGCCTGGAGCGGGACGCGCAGGGATGGGTATTCCGCCCGTATCGCTTCGTGCCTGGCGCGGGAATCGGCGGGCTGCTCGGTCTCTTCAGGTTCGTCCGCGATGGAAGGCGGCGTACCCGGCGCTACCTCGAGAAGCGCGGCCTGGCGCGGCCCGCCGTTCCCTGGGATCGCATCCACGCGATGTGGGAAGAGGTCAAGAAGACGTAGGGAACCGGAAGGTCAGCCGGGCCTCACCCCGTCTCGGATCGACGGCTCCTTCGCAGCTTGCCGACCAGCAGGAGAATCGTGCCCAGGAGCCACCGGTCTTCCGGTTTCGTCTCCAGTCGTCGAAGCATCTGTGCGCTTCCCATGGGGTCTCCTCGACAGGGTTCTGAGCCTTGCCGGCCAGCCACCGGCTTCGCGGTGCGGTGAGCCAGCTCGACGCGAGGCAGCGTAACCGCTCCGCCTCGTCCGAGTCCAACAGGCCGCCTTCTCCGGGTGGTGTTCCCCCCAGGGCCGGGCTCGCGAGACCGATGGCGCCGCGGAGCGCCTCAGGATGAAACTCCGTTTGGCCGATCGGGCAATTCCCGGATGGCCGCAGTCAATTGGACGGAGGCTCGCTGCATGGAATTCCTCGTGGTTGGCTCCATCCTTCTCTGCACCCTAGTAGGCACCGTGGTGGGAGCGAAGCTGCTCACCATCGCCTCGCACAGCCGCAAGTTTCCGGAGTTTGCGGTTGGCGGCGCCCTGTTCAGCTACGCCGCCGTGAGTCAGCCGGCGCTCCTGGCCACCTTTGCCCTTGGCGAGGAGGCTTCGGTGGATCTGCGCATGGGACTCGTCGTCCTGCGCACCGTCGCCTTCTACCTCACCCTGCTCGGGCTGTCGGTCTTCACCTGGCGGGTCTTCGGAGCCGAGAGCCGGTGGCGCCAGGCGCTCGCGTTCGGCGTCGCCTTCACGGGCCTGATCTCCGGAGGTCTGATTGTCTGGGCCAACTGGCTGAATCTCGGTGCGGCCGTTCCGGTACCGGCCTACGCGCGGGTCGGCATGATGGTGCACTTCGTCGTCGCCTTCGGCTGGGTGTCGCTGGAGTCGCTCCACTACCACTCCCTGATGCGCAGGCGCCAGGCTCTGGGGCTCGCCGATTCGATCGTCACCAACCGCTTCTTCGTCTGGGGCGCGGGAGAGGGAGTGGCCAGCCTTCTGGTCCTGGCGCTCCTGGTCGCGACGCTGTTTCGGGGCCAGATCTCGCCGGCCGATCCGCTCACCTCCTGGTTCGTGACTCTGGCTGGCCTCGTCAACGCGCTGGTGTGGTGGCTCAGCTTCACGCCGCCGACCGCCTATCTGCAGTGGGTCCAGAAGGGCTCTGCAGAGGGGAAGATCGATGGGTGACCTCGCCGTATTCGAGCAGGCCTGCGCGAGCCTCGAGCAGGCGACGCCGCTCTCGCGGCTGGAGGCACGTGGCACCATGCGAATCGTCCTCAAGGAATCCGGACTCGACCCGGCGTCGGTCCGGGCTTCGGATCTGTGCGTGGTGACCCGGATGGTTCTGCCCAAGGCGCTCGAGGCCCGGGGGGTCACGGACGTGGAGTCGGTCTGTGAGCAGCTCCGCAGCGGACTCTCCCAGATCCAGGATTCCGCCAGCACCGACACACCCGAGGCCGTCTTCGCGCGCCTCGGCGGCCGCGCCTAACCCTGCCCCCACCGCTCTTTCCGGTCGGAAACCATGGGGTGGCAGTCCAGGTTCCGCTCGGTTACTTCCTCTTCACTGTGGCTTCCCTTGGCCGCGGGATGCTCTCGGAGAGAAGCGAGAGATTCCGAGGAGAGGATCCCCATGGCGGAGCGGATCGCGGGTACCCTGTGTGAGCTGATCGGCGAGACGCCGCTGGTTCGGCTGGGCCGGTTCGCCGGCGACCTTCCCGGAGAGATCATCGGCAAGCTCGAGCTGTGCAATCCGCTGGCGAGCATCAAGGATCGAATCGGCCTCGCGATGATCGAGCAGGCCGAGAAGGACGGCGTGCTCCGCTCGGGCGGTACCATCATCGAACCCACCTCGGGCAACACCGGAATCGCCCTGGCCTGGGTGGCGCGCGTCAAGGGCTACCGGCTCATCCTCACCATGCCCGAGACCATGAGCGCCGAACGACGGAGGATCCTCACCATCCTGGGAGCGGAGGTGGTGCTCACCCCGGGTAGACTCGGGATGAAGGGCGCAATCGATCGCGCGAGCTGGCTGCACGAGGAGATCCCCGGATCGTTCATTCCGCATCAGTTCGACAATCCCGCCAATCCGGCCATCCACTACGCGACGACCGGTCCGGAGATCTGGCGGGACACCGACGGCAGAGTCGATTTCTTCGTCGCCGGGGTGGGAACCGGTGGCTCCATCAGCGGGGCGGGCCGCTATCTGAAGGAAAGAAACCGCGAGATCCGAGTGATCGCCGTGGAGCCGAACGACTCGCCCGTCCTCTCCGGTGGCGCGGCCGGGCCCCATCTGATCGAGGGGATCGGCGCGGGCTTCGTCCCCGGCATCTACGATGAGGACGTCGTGGATGAAGTCCTCCGCGTCACCAACGACGACGCCATCGCCGCCACCAGGCGGCTGGCAAAGACGGAGGGGATGCTGGCCGGTATCTCCAGCGGTGCGAACCTGTGCGCCGCTCGCCAGGTGGCTGCGCGTTCCGAAGCCCAGGGGAAACGCATCGTCACCTTCATCTGCGATACCGGCGAGCGCTATCTGAGCACCGGGTTTCTCTGATCTCGTCGCCATCTGGAACGGCCCGGTTCGATCTTCACGGCAGGGGGACAGGCGGTGCAACGTCGGATCACCAATCAGCGACGCAGCGATGACGAGGTCGTCAAGGAAGGCGGCCTGCTTCTCGACTTCGACGAGATCGCGCGCCACGGCCGAATGACGCTGGAGGAGTCCAAGGTCGCCAAGGCCTACGGCATCTACACCACGCGGCACCCCAACTACTTCATGGCCCGCGTGGTGGTGCCCGGAGGCGTGCTGACCACCTCTCAGGTGCGCGGGCTCTCGCAGATCTCGGAAGCCTTCGCGCAGGGGCGAATCTGCCTGACCACCCGGCAGGCCCTCCAGATGCACTACTTGAGCCTCGGCGATCTGGCGCCGATGATGCGCGAGCTGGCGAAGTACGGCCTCACGACGTTCCACGGCTGCGGCGACAACGCCCGCAACATGGCGGCCTGCCCGTGGGCCTCCGTCTGCCCGCACCGACGCTTCGACGTGCTCCCCTACTCGAGGGAGTCGGCGGAGTTCGTGGGCTCCTGTCGCGATCTCGACGACCTTCCGCGCAAGTTCAAGATCAGCTTTTCCGGGTGTGAGGGGAGCTGCGCGCAGCCCCTGATCAACTGCGTCGGCGTCGTCGCGGTGGAGCGTCGACTCCCCGACGGGCGCAGAGAGACCGGCTTTCGCGTCTACATCGGCGGTGGGATGGGCTGGCGGCCCCGGAGCGGGGAGCTGCTCTACGGCTTCGTTCCCAAGGAGAAGATCCGCCTGGTCTGTCGCGCCGCGGGGCTCCTGTTTCGTGACCATGGGGACCGATTCGATCGCGCCATGTCACGCCTCAAGGTGGTCGTGGAGAGACTCGGCATCGACGCCTGCCGCGAGATCGTAGAGCGCTTTCTCGACGAGGAGGGCGTCGAGCGCGGTGACTTCGTGGCCGAGTTCGTCCCCGACTGCGGCGATCCGGTTCCCCCCCGACCGCTGGCCGATCCCGCCCCCCTGGGCAGCGACGGCCTGGCGATCGCGCGGATCATGGTGCCGCGCGGCGAGCTCGACTTCCGGTCGCTCAAGCGCATCGCCGAGCTGAGCGAGGAGTACGGCGACAAGTACCTCTACACGACCAATCGACAGAACTTCGAGATCCACGGGGTGGAGCCGAAGAAGCTCCCGGCACTGGAACGGAAGATCGCGGCGCTCGGAATGGGCTCCGGGTGCTTCTCCGGTCTCGACGACATCGTACCTTGCGTCGGGACCACCTACTGTCCCCTCGCCGTCTCGGAGACGCGCCGCATGTACGGGTTGCTCCAGGACGTGGTGAGGGCGGACCGGTACGATGCCATTCGGGACAAGGTCCTGATCGACATCACGGGCTGCCCCAACTCGTGTTCGCCGTACTACATCACCGACATCGGCCTACGCGGCCTGCGGATGCGCGAGGACCAGGGGTCGGCGGAAGGCTACGAGATCCGCCTCGGCGGTTCGGAGCAGCAGTTCGGCGAGGTGCTGGGTGAGTTCAAGGCCGAGGATTGCCCGCGCGTCGTGGCAGCCGTGCTGGACGCGCACCTGGAATATCGCCAGGGCGATGAGACCCTCACCGACGCGGTTCGCCGCCCGGGAAGCATGGGCCCGTATCGGAAGGCGGTCGATGCGCTCGGGCTCCGCTACGAGAGGGCTCCCCGGCCCGCGGAGCTCTCGGTGTACACGGGAGAGGGCAGGGCGGAGCTCGACCGCAAGACCATGGCCCGCGACATTCCCTGCCAGGCGGCCTGTCCCGCGGGCACCAACGTCCCCGAGTACATCCGGATGCTGGTGGAGAACGATCCCGACGCCTCGTACCGGATCAATCAGGAGGAAAACGTCTTTCCCGGCGTCCTGGGTCGCGTTTGTACACGTCCCTGCGAGCCCGCCTGTCGCCACCAGTGGACCAACACCAACGGCCCGGTGATGATCTGTCATCTGAAGCGGGCGGCGGCCGACGGGAAGTCCGGCCCCGCGGAGCCGCTTGCCCCGTGGTTCGAACAGGAGACGGGAAGGCGAGTGGCGATCGTCGGTGGAGGACCGGCGGGACTCACGGCCGCGCGCGAGCTCGTGCGACTGGGCCACGGAGTCGATCTCTTCGAGCGCGAGAAGACGCTCGGCGGCCAGATGGCCTGGGGCATTCCCGCCTTCCGCCTGCCGCGCGAGGTCGTCCGGGAGGAGGTCGGCGCCATCGTGGACAGCGGGATCGAGGTCCACCTGGGCGAGCACGTCGATCGCGCCCGCCTCGCCATCCTGTCGGAGGAGTACGACGCCGTGCTCGTCGCCGCGGGCGCGATCCGAGGCATCGACCTGAACATCGAGGGCCTGGAAGGCTCCGAGGCGATCAGCGGCTACGACTTCATCAAGCGCTACAACACCGGTGATCCGATCCCGATCGACGGCAACGTGGTGGTGATCGGCGGTGGCTTCACCGCCGTCGACTGCGCCCGAGCCGCCCGCCGCATGCTGAGCGAGACGCATCGGATCACGGCGATCATGTACCGCCGCGGCGAGGAGCACATGTCCGCGAGCCCGGACGAGATCTGGCAGCTGCGCCTCGAGAGCATCGACGTCGGCACGCTGGTCAATCCCGCCTCGGTCCGCTGCGAGGGAGGCAAGATCCACGGCGTCGTCTTCGAGCGCAACGTGTTGGGTGACGAGCCGCCGGATGGAGGCAAGCCGCCGGTTCACCGGGTCGAGGACAGCGAGTACGAGGTGCCCTGCGACACCCTGATCTACGCGATCGGCCAGGCCAGGACGCTGGAGATCCTGCCGGAGGGCGTCGAGCTCACGGGGGGCAATCGGACCACCTCCCCGCGCATCTTCGTGAGCGGGGACTTCGCGACCGGTCCGCTGGATGTGATCCACGCGGTGGCCGACGGCAGGGAGGCGGCCAACGCCATCGACGAGTTTCTGATGGGGGAGAGGCGGCTCGGCTACCACGTGCGGATCGAGGAGGCGGACGACACGGGACGTCTGCGCGACCACGATCTCTATGCCCCGCACCACCTCTCCACGCTCCCGCTCGAGCAGCGCCGGGGGGAGGAAGAGGTCGAGCTGGGTTACGGCGAGGAAGAGATCCAGATCAACGCCAGGCGGTGCTACCTCTGCAGCTGCAAGTTCGAGATCGATCAGGACAAGTGCATCCACTGCGACTGGTGCATCAAGGTGTCGCCCCGGGCCTGCATCCATCCGCTGACCCGCTTGTTTACCGATGAAGACGGTGCACCCACCAGCCACATCAAAACGACGGTCGCCTCGGAGGCGACCTACATCTGGATCGAGAGCGACGAGTGCATCCGCTGCGGAAACTGCCGCCGCGCCTGTCCGACCTATGCGATTCCGCTTCGAAAGGCGGACATCGTGTACGGCCCGGTTTGAATCACGCCGACGGAGGTTCGGGCTTCCACCGGTAGCCACTCAGCGCGACGCAGACCACCGTGGTGCCGTAGAAGATCCAGACGAAGTTGAAGGCGACATCCGAGATCGGCCCGATCTGGACGTTGTAGGTCTCCCCGAGGATTTCGGTGGCGAACCAGCAGCTCATGGCGATGCCCACCAGCCATCCGTTCAGCTTCGGGTAGAGCTCGAACCGGACGGTCTCCCAGGCGACCCAGGTGGATGCCGCCGCTAGCCCCGAGTAGACCAGCCCGATCAAGAGATGGCCGACGCGGGCCATCGGTTCGAAGAGCGAGATCAAGACCAGCGCCCACACCGAGAAGATCAGGGCGGGGAGCCACAGGAACGATCCGAGCGAGGCCTTGCCCCTCTCTCGGCGGAACTCGGAGCGGAGATACGGGAAGCCCCGGCCGTGCCGCACCAGCAGCACCAGGTGGGCGAGGATCGAGAGCACACCCCCAGTCATGAAGGCCGGAGAGGAGACGCTCATCTCCGGCGAGAACACGACGACGCTCATCAGGATGTCCACGGGAACGATGAGCAGGAAGGCGATCACCAGGAGGAGGGTGTCGCGCCGATCGACGCCGTCGCTTCCGACCAGCAGCGCCAGGATCAGGCAGATCAGTGACACGACCGGCTTCGCCACGCCGGCGTAGATGGTCTCGATCCCGAACAGATAGATGGCCCAGTCGAATGCGATGAAGGAGCCCGCCAGCAGGAGGATCACTCCGACGAGGGAGATAACCAGGTTCCGCTTGCGTTGTTGCATGACGAATCCATCCTCCTCCCCGGGGGGCAGTTGCGCCGGCTGTTCGCGTGGATTCCAATTCCGTAGCATCGTTGCAGACGGATGGAAGCAGGACAATGAAGTGGCTCCCGGGCCAGTACATCCACCGGCCGATCGGGGAAGAGGTGAGGGCGATTGCCGGTGCCTACACCCTGGAAAAAGAGATCCAGGTGCCGCACGCCGACCGGCTGGCCCTGGTGGTCCTGGGTCACGCGTTCGTCGACAGCAGCTGCTGCGGGGTAACGGGTTGTCGCTACGCGTTCGTTCCCGGGTACGTGCGGGGCTGGCACGACCATCGGAGCGAGGAGGGGCTCCCGGTGACCACCGTGGAGTCGATCCGCGATCGCACCGAGCAGCGGGCCATCGAAGAGGCGATTCGAGCACAGGAGTTGATCCAAAGTATCGAGTTCTGGTAGGCACCCCGGCGCCGACACCCGCGAAGGGCGGTCTCCCGCCTGGATGACCTGCCGACTCCAAAGAAGAGGAGAGAGGTAAACGATGGTTGGGATAACGGCATACGGCGCGTATCTCCCGCAGCAGCGACTGGAGCGGATGGCGATCTTCCAGTCGATGGGCTGGTTCGCGCCTGCGATCATCCAGTTCGCCCAGGGAGAGAAGGCGATCTGCAACTGGGATGAGGACGCCTTCACCATGGCGGTAGGGGCTTCTCGCGACTGTTTGACCGGTATGGACAAGAGCGAGATCGATGCCGTCTATCTGGGCTCGACCACGCTGCCCTTCGCCGATCGGCAGAACGCGGGCATGGTGGTGGCCGCGCTGAACCTCAAGCCCGAGGTCGTCTCCGCGGACCACACCGGCTCCCTCAAGGCCGGCACCAGTGCGCTCCTGGCCGCGCTGGACGCAGTGAAGGGCGGTGACAAGCGGTCGGTGCTGGTGACGGCGAGTGACAGGCGCGAGACCAAGAGCGCCTATCTGTACGAGATGTGGTTCGGGGACGGCGCGGCGTCGCTCGCGGTCGGCTCCGATGACGTCATCGCCGAGTTCAAGGGCTCCTACTCGCTGAGCCGCGACTTCGTGGATCACTATCGCGGCGCGGATCACAAGTTCGACTACACCTGGGAGGAGCGCTGGATCCGAGATCAGGGCTACGGCCAGATCATTCCCGAGGCGATCAACGGCCTGCTCGCGAAGACCGGTGTGAAGCTCGAGGACGTCTCCAAGCTGGTCTTTCCGTGCCTGTTCAAGGCCGAGCTCCGGAACATCGGTAAGCGGATGGGCTGTGTCGAGAAGGTCGCCGACAACATGCACGAGGTCTGCGGAGAGACCGGCGCCGCGCACCCCTTGCTGATGTTCGTCAATGCGCTTCAGGAGGCGGAGCCCGGCGACAAACTGATCATGGCCAGCTTCGGTCAGGGGTCGGACGCGCTGCTCTTCGAGGTCACTGACGCGATCAAGAGGCTTCCGGCCCGCAGCGGGACCAAGGGCGCGTTGGCGAACCGCAAGCCCGTCAACAACTACCAGAAATATCTCAAGTTCCGCGACCTGCTGCAGACCGAGATGGGAATCCGGGCGGAGGCGCCCACCCAGACGGCGCTCACGGTTCTGTACCGGGACAACAAGATGCTGATGGGCCTGGTCGGCGGGAAGTGCACGAAGTGCGGAACGCCCCAGTTCCCCAAGGCGCCGATCTGCGTCAACCCGGACTGCAATGCGTTCCATTCGCAGGAAGATCACGAGTTCTCCGATGCTACCGGCCACATCAAGGCGTTCACCGCCGATCTGCTGAGCGTTTCGGTGGCGCCCCCGAACTGCTACGGGATGGTGCAATTCGAGGGAGGAGGCCGGATGATGGCGGACTTCACCGACTGCGAAGCCGGCGAGCTGTCGGTGGGACAGCCGGTCACGATGACCATGCGCAAACGCTACGAAGACAGGGATCGTGGCTTCCACGGCTATTTCTGGAAGGCCATTCCCCAGACGGAACAGGGCTAGGGAGG
>CAZTOU010000016.1:0-102595 GCA_964615365.1 uncultured Spirochaetales bacterium | reverse complement strand
CGACGACATCCGCGCCTTCTTTCGCGAACTCCGCTCCTAGGACCCGTCCGCGGCTTCCGAGGAAAGGCGTTTTCATCAATGAATTCAGTAGCTTAGATTCTGGAGATTCCGCCTAAAGATCCTCCCCCTTCCGCTCGATGAAGAACGGAGCGGGGCATCCAGCGCCGCTCGGGGAGGGAGCATGGCTGCAGTCGGATCGGTCTGGGCACGTCCCTCGACGACGCTGCGGATCCTCGGCGAGCTGGCCGCGGTGACCGCGGAGCTGCCGAACCGGGTGGCGGGCATCGCGCTCGGGCTGGGTGCGCGATTGGGCTCCGCGCTGGTGCGAGGAACGACGCTGCGGCGCAGCTACCTGGGTCCCCTCTTCGAGAAGAGCAGTGTCCTCTCCGGCGCGACGGTGACCCTCCACGGGATTCGCTCCGTCCCGCCGGCGGCGGGAGATCACCGGCGAGCCCAGGAGAGCCGCCACTTCTACATCCTGGACGTGACCGTGAAGCCCCGCCGTGACCGGTGGGGACCAGAACGCTGGACTCCTGGAGACCTGTCGCTGGTGGCACCCGGCGCCCTGCCGGCCTGGCCCGAGGAGGACCTGGAGGTCGGTCGGATCTTTCACGCCGAGCGCTGGCATCGAGACCAGTTCGTCGAGGTCTACGGCGGTCCCCTCTGCGGGCCCCAGCGCCTCCGGCTTCACGTCGGCCTGATCCCGAGCGAGCGCCGCTTTCATTTCCGCTACTACCTGGAGCTCCTGCGCAGACACCCGGCAATCTGAGCTTCTGTCGCCTGCGGCTGACTGCGCGAATTCGTGGTACAGAAGCGTCTCGAGCAGTGACGGGAGGATGCGAATGCTGGATTTCATCGACGCGAGGATCGTCGCGGCAGTCCAGATCCTGGTGGCCATTGGGATCGTTCGATTCTGGATGACGTGGCTCCGGACCGAACACGAAGAGCCCTGGCTTCCGACGGGCTATGTGGAGCACGAACGGTGCTTCGTATATCCCGATTCGGTACTTGCTACACTCATGGTTGTTGCGGCAATCCTTCTGTTTCTCGGTAGTGCGCTGGGTGAGCGGCTGTCACTCGTCTGCGGTGGAATGATGCTGTTCCTCACCGTGATCGACACCGCCTATTTCCTGCAGAACGGCATGTTTGCGAAGGAGAAGGGGGGAGCCGACCACCTGCGTCTGATCCTCACCTTGACCTTCACCAGTCTGCTGATGATTCTGCGATTTCTCTAGAGGGCCTTCGCGCGCCCAGGGGGAGTGCCCGGAGACCATCCCAACCCCGGATCCCCCGAACCGGATCCAGGCGCGGCAAGGAAGAACGGGGATTCCAGTGTTGCTACGGTCTCGGGAGGCGCCATGAAGGGATCGAGCCTTGGAGGACGAAGGCCTGCCGAGGCGTCGTTGGAGGCCCTGAGTATCGAGAAGATTTCGCTCGGTTGTGCCGAAGAGCCAGGAGGGAGCTCAGGAAGCGGCACGATTCGGATCCTCAAGGGGCCACTTTGGACGACGATAGGATTCCAGCAAGGGTGTCAATCGGCGAGCGAGAAGTGCGAAGACTGACATTACAGTGCTACTTGAAGGCGCTCCTGATCGCGCTCCTTGTCGCGATAAGCCCATTCACCCCGGACGATGCGCTTCGATCGGTCATCGGAGGTGCTTTCGTAGCGCTCGTCTATCTGCTTTTCATCGCCAAGCCAGAGAGCAAGGCTCGTCGTGAGGAACGCGAAAGGCGCCCAGCCCGCGACTGGGTCTTTCTCGGTAGCGTTCTCCTGCTCTTCTTGGCGGTCTTCTTCCCCACCATCCAGTGGTTCTACGAGCGATGGACGCAGAGCATCTGGAACGATGGCCATGGCCTCTTCGTTCCCTTCGTCATGTACTACATGGCCAGGAGGATCCTGACCGATCAAAGCGCGGTCATTGAAGACGCATCCCTATTGGGACTCGCGTTCCTGATACCGGGCTTGTCGCTCGTCATGTTGGACGCGGGCATCCACACCCACTACATCGCCGGGATCGGCTTGGTTCTGTCGCTACCGGGCCTCTCGCTCCTGATCCTCGGAAAGAAGCGCACCAAAGCCCTGACCTTCGTCTTTGTTCTCGGAGCCTTCCTCGTTCCCCTGCCGGCAGTGGTATCTAACGCCTTTCTCCTGCGTGACATCACCGCCCACGCAGTGGCCATGATCTATCGCAGCTTGGGTTTCACGGTGGTCATGGAGAACAAGGTCCTCTACTTCTCCGACCTGACCTTCCTGATCGCCGACACCTGCAGCGGCTATGCTCTCCTGACGGCAGGGGCTGCGATAGCGCTCATCCTCGTCTATCTGACCCCCTCCCGAATTCGAGGTGCCTTGGTCATCCTCGCTGTCTTCCCTGTCGCTCTCGCAACCAACATCGCCCGCTCTGCGATCTTGATTGCACTGACGATGGGGTTCGGGACCGGAATCCTTCACAGCCCTATTCATCCTGGCACGGGCGTCGCAGCCTTCATGGTCAGCGCGATGGGCCTTGGCCTGATCGCCGGGTATCCCACGACCAGGGGCAGCCGGAAATGATTCACGTGTCCACCCGCCATGCGGGCCTGCTCCTGATTCTGCTGGTGCTACCTCTGCTTCCTGTCTGGCTGCATCATCCATCCGGACGATGGGAAGACACCTGCGCGGATCCTTCGGCGTTCCTCGCCTACTCCGAGGATCTGTCGGTCGGAGCTCTCGAGCAGAAGAGGAAGAGAGCCCCGCGGGCGCATCTCATATCCTCTGTTGCAGGAGAGACGCAGCTGTTCGCAGACAGAAATGCACCCGTGTTCCAGTACTCCATCGTTCGTTCGTATTCGAGCGTTCCTCTGCTTCTCGATCCCCAGCAGTCCATCACCCGCGATTTCGACGCCGACTCGAGAGCGATCGAGTGGTTCGAATCCGACGGAGTTCGTGTACCGGTATTCATCGAATCCCTGCCGGGTTTCGGTAACGCTCTCACCGTCAGCGCCTATGTCTACATTTACGGGAACCAGGCAACAAGACACCCGTTCCTGGAGCAGCTACTCTCCGTTCCGACGCAGATGTTCACGCGGTCGAGGCCGCTTACTCTCGTCCTGATCCACGGCAAGACTACGCTGAATGGGGGCGATGAGGTCCGAAGGAAGATGGGCAACTGGCTGGCGGAAGCATTCGTGAGCTATCGAGAAATCTGTGGGCGGTGAGAGGTCTCCAAGAAGCGGATGAAGAGGCAGCCCATCCACAGGGACCACATTGCGTGGGCCGCACTACTGGTTGCCTGCACCCTGTTTACCTCGACCCAAGACGCGTTCTGGCTGTCGTTGAGGAATGCGTTCACGGCGGGATTCAATGTCGAAGGACTACAAGGGTTCTCTGACTACCTGTTGTTCGCGGTCCTGTCGCTATTGGGGGATGCCTGCACGATCCTGACCATCTGGATCGTCCTGAGTGTCTTCAAGAAGCTCTTGAGACGTGTGGCTGGAGGCGCTTCGGACTTCCATCTCTTCATCGTTGCTGGTTCGGTGATCGTCCTGGGATCTACGGCGATCAGTCTGGTGAAGTGGCGGGTGTTTACGGTCGTGGGAGACTTCCTTCGCTGGGGCCTGCTGACAGAGGTCATCGACGACGATTTCGTCGCGGGCCTCGAGAGCGTAGCGCTCGAGCTCGGCTTGAATCCGTGGATCGTCTTGATTCCCTTCGCCCTCGCCGTGTTGGTCGTTCTCTTCTACCGGAGGTTCAAGGACGCATCGGTGTTTCCGAGGGAGAGTCTGAGAATGCCCTCGGAAGTCAGATTACTCGGGGCCTCTCTCATCGTCGGCATCGGTGTTGGGAGCGCGGTTTACGCTCTGGAGTCGCACGGATCACCTGTCCCGGATGTCTTGCGCTTCAAGCCGAGCGTTGCAGCCATCACGAAAGTCTGCGCGCTCGTGAGCGACTTCGATGGCGATGGCTCCGGACTTCTTTCGATCCCTCGTGATCAGGCGCCGTTCTCCGGGAAGTTCCACCCATTCGCGCTGGACCATCCGGGAAACGGGGTCGATGAGAATGGGCTCGCCGGTGATCTACCCCTCGACCATCCGGTCGTTGCCTCAATCGAAACGGCGGTCACCCCTGGCTCGCGTTCACCACATCTTCTCTTGATCTTCCTGGAAGGGTTTCGCCACGAGCTGCTCGGCAAGACGCATGAGGGGAGGGAGATCACACCGAACTTGAACCGACTCGCGAGGGAAGGGACATCCGCGCAGCATGCGTTCGTCAGCAGCCCATATACGTTTCATTCGCGAGCCCAGCTGTTCGGCGGCCGCATCGTGCCCGAGCATCGGCAAGGGACGATCGTGGATGATTTCAAGGAGAGGGGGTATCACGTCGCCCACTTCTCGGGGCAGGACGATTCATACGCCGGCAGCGAGGACTATATCGGGGCCGATCGCAGCGATCACTTCTATGATGCGCGGCAGGATGTCGATGCCCGAGTGTCCAGACTCGCTCGCCCAGGCGCCCTGCAGGTCTCATGGAAGCTCTTGAATCAACGAGTCTTCGAGTATCTCGATCGGCTGCAGACCGAGGATCCCCTGTTCCTGTACGTCAACTACACCGACACACACTATCCCTACCATCATGCCGAGATCGACGACCTGCTCGGAGTGGTGCCGGTTCGGCGCGGGAAGATCAGCAGGGACAAGAAGGACCGGGTGCTTGCCACCTATGACAATGCCGCTGCGAACGTGGATCGAGCGATAGGTCGATTGCTCGAACGGTGGCGTGAGTTCGTCGGAGACGGACCCAGCGCGATCATGATCACGTCCGACCACGGTGAATCACTCTGGGACAGCGGCATGCTCGGCCACGGGCGCTCCCTGCACGACAGTGAAACACGGATTCCATTGATCCTCGTGGGATTCGATGGAGACTGGCCGGAGCCGCTGGCGTTGTCGGATCTGCGGGGCTTGTTGAGCCGTCACCTGTCGAATGCCGGGCGGCCTGGGAGCAGGGCCCGCTTCGTGCCGACGGAGCGGGAGGTGTTCCACTACCTGGGTGACATCTGCGCTCCCTGGGTACTGGGCGTCAGGTCGTTCGACGGCTACGTCGAATTCGGTCTCCGGACCGACGGGAAGGTCAAATGGGAGTACGGGGCTGACGGTGATCGCCTTCTCTCCGAGACCGAGAAGCGAGAGGCCTTCGAGGAGATGATCCACCACTGGGAGGCCTTGGTGCTGCAGAATCGACAGGTCTGTGAAGAGGAGCGGGGCTCGGACACTCAGTCTCGATGAGGGCCGTACCAGGCCTCCCGGGGAGTAAGCGTCGCTGTTGATCGGGCTTCACCCCGTCACCGCGCCGCGGATCTCCTCCTCGGTGGTTTCCGCCGCGCGAAGCTCCCCGACGACCGTCCTCAGGCACGACTCGCAGTTTCCGGCCACGGAGGCTCCGCGGCAATCCGAGGGCACACCGGTCCGCTCGGCCCCCCAACCTGTTAGATTGCCCACGATCGAGGGGGCCCCGCCGGGGCGATCCGGGAGCGACATGAAGAGTTCGAAAGAGCGCGGCGTCACCTATCAAAACCAGGACGCGGCGTACTTCGAGAAGCGAGGGCTGCGTCGCTTCGCGGGCGTGTGGTCGCTCTGGGCGCTCGGCGTCGGCGCGGTCATCTCGGGCGACTTCTTCGGCTGGAACTTCGGGCTGCTGGCGGGCGGCTTCGGCGGGCTGCTGGTCGCCACGCTCATCGTGGCCCTCATGTACGTCGGCCTCTGCTACTCGATCGCGGAGCTCAGCCCGGCCCTTCCCCACACCGGCGGGGCGTACTCCTTCGGCCGGACGGCCTTCGGACCCTGGGGCGGGTTCGTCACGGGCCTCGCCGAGAGCATCGAGTACGTGCTGACGCCGGCGGTCATCGTGGTCGGCATCGGCGGCTACTGCGGAACGATCGCCGAGAACGCGCTCGGACTGACCCTGCCGGCGCCCGTCTGGTGGGCGCTCTTCTACGTCGTGTTCGTCGGGGTCAACGTCGCCGGCGTCGAGCTGACCTTCCGCGTGACCGTCGTGATCACCCTGATCGCCCTCGCGGTCCTGGCGATCTTCTGGGTCGGAGCATTCCCGCACTTCAGCTGGGAGCACGCACTCGACGTCCCGCCGGAACCCGGTCACGGTGCATGGTTCCCGACCGGCTACTCGGGCATCGCGGACGCCCTGCCCTTCGCGATCTGGTTCTATCTCGCGATCGAGCAGCTTCCCCTCGCCGCCGAGGAGAGCCACGACCCGAAGCGCGACATGCCGCGCGGCCTGCTCTGGGGGATCGCGACGCTGATCGTGGCGTCGCTGCTCACCCTCTTCCTGAATGCGGGGATCGCACCGGGTGCCGCCGCCGTGGGCGCCTCGGAAGAGCCGCTCTTCCTGGCGTTCCGCACCCTCTACGGGGAAGGCCTCGGCTCGATCGCGCTGGCGCTCGCCGCGGTGGCGGGGCTCGTCGCGAGCTTCCACGCGATCATCTACGCCTACGGACGCAACATCTACTCCCTCTCTCGCGCCGGCTACTTCCCGCGCTGGATGTCGGTGACCCACCCGACGCGCAAGTCACCCTACGTGGCCCTGATCGTCGGTGCGGTCGCGGGATACGCGGTGGCCCTCGCCATCGAGTACGGAGGCGCCCTGTTCGGCGAGGTGCCCGTGGGAGCGGTTTTGCTCAACATGGCGGTCTTCGGCGCGGTGATCGCCTACGTGATGCAGATGGCGGCCTACCTGAAGATCAAGTCGATCCAGGGGATCGAGCGGCCCTACTCGAGCCCGCTCGGTCGCCCGGGCGCCGCGGTCGCGGGTGTCGTCGCCGCCGTCACGCTGGTGTTCCTGTTCGTCAACCCGGACTACCGGCCCGGTGTCTTCGGCGTGGCGATCTGGTTTGCGGGCTCGCTGCTCTACTTCGCGCTCTACGCGCGGCACCGGATGATCTTCTCTCCGGAGGAGGAGTTCGCGCTTCAAGCCCGAGAGGCGGCCGGCGGGAGCTGAAGCCGGGCGGCCTCAGCCCCCGAGGCCCGTCATCGAGAGCCCGCTCTCGAAGGGGTCCATCCCCTCGAGCCCCGAGGGCGGCGCATCCACCCGCCAGAGCGGCTCCCAGCCGCCGTGTTGTTCCAGAAGCGCGCGCGCCTCGCTCCGGGCAGCCTCCGGCAGCGCCTCGTAATCCCGCCGCAAGGCTTCCAGGCAGGCGACGCGATAGCGGGCGGTTCGAAGGCCGCGGTACCAGGCCCCCTGGACCTCGACGTGGAAACGCTTGCGGCGCGTCTTCCACGCCTCGGCGTTGGCGGCGAGGTGTTGCAGGTGGGTGGCGCCGATCTCGGAGAGCACGGGGCCCCATTCTTCGGGGGTCCCTGCCTCGAGCCCGCCCTCGCAGCGGCCAGCCCGTGCATTCCAGACGCGAGCCACCCAGGCGTACACCTCCGGCGCCGTCTCGCGCATGATCGTGGACGGCGTCGGATCCATTCCGAAGTGCCGGAACATGGGGCCGAAGAAGCCGAAGTCCGCCAGGCTCGGCGCGCCGCCGAGCAGGAAGGGACGCTTCGCGAGGATCGCCTGCATCCGTTCCAGGGTCCCGAGGTAGGTCGCTTCGACGTGAGCGCGCGTCGCCGCGCGGACGCCGTCCCCGCGCGTGAACAGGAGCCGCTGGCGCGTGCGCACCAGGAGGCGTTTGACGAACGCGGGCGCTGGCACGTCGGAGGCCAGCTCGCGCGCGATCTTCCCGCTCAGCAGCAGCGCGTCGGGCTGGTAGAACCAGCGGTAGTGCATCGCGGGACGCCAGAGCCACTCGTCGCCGTAGTCCTCGAGCAGCCGGCTCACGAAGGCCTGCAGGGGATCCCGGGGAACGACCGGTGGCTCGGGGATCTCCGCTTCGAACCACTCGATGATTCGCGTCGTGTCGGTCAGCCAGCGTCCATCGGGGAACTCGACGGCGGGGATCTGCGCGACCCCGGTGTGCTTGCGGAGCGCTCGCGGCGTGGCGGCGACGCGCTCGTAGGGGATCTCCTTGTAGCGGAGGTAGCCCTCGAGCTTCCCGGTGAAGTAGGAGACCTCCGCGCCGTGGACCCGGAGCGGCGCCGCTTCCCGCCCGGGCCGAGCCCCCGCACCGGAATCTCGCATGCCGATACCATAGGTACCGACGAGGGGACCGACAATTCGATTCTCGACGCCGCCGGCGTCATTCCCCCGGACTTCTACGGGCTCGTTCCTCTGCCTGGGCCTTTCTGACGGCGCGGTTCAGCACCCAGTCCAGGACGAAGGGGACGTATCTCTTCGCCAGGTAGATCAGCCGCCCCTCTGCGTTGGCCAGGATCAGGTACCGTTCCTTTCGAATTCCCTCGAGCAGCGCCCGTGCCACTACGTCCGGCGCGATCAGCTTGGCGGTTCCCCCGATCGCCCAGGTTTCCGGGGGCTTGGTGCGGTTCTCCAGCTCGTATCCGGGCGTGTCGGTGTCCGGGGGACACAGCACGGAAATGCGGATGCCGTACTGCCTGAGCTCCATCCTCAGGGTCTCGGAGAGGCCGATCATTGCGAACTTCGAGGCACCGTAGTCGGCATAGCCGAAGACCCCGATGAAGCCGGCCATGGACGAGACGTTGACGATGTGGCCGCCGCCCTTCTTCTTCATGTGAGGAAGCAGAGCCTGGATCGTGCTCCAGGCCCCGTAGAAGTTCGTCCTCATGATGTCGTCGAGCTGCTCGTAGGAGATCTCCTCGAAAGGTCGTGGCACCGCCTTGCCCGCGTTGTTGATCAGCAGATCGGGGATGCCGAACTGCTCGACCGCCTCGGCCATCACCCGCTCCACCTCCTCGTGTCGGGAGACATCCAGCTGCATCCCGGAGATGTTCTGTCTCTCGGACTTGCGCCGCCGTTCGATTTCCCGGACGGCGTGATCGATGCGATCCCGGCTTCGGGAGAAGATGAGGACGTTCGCGCCCTCTGCGGCCAGCAGCTCGGCCGTGGTCAGGCCGATTCCACTCGAGCCGCCCGTGATGTATACGTTGCGATCCCCAAAGCTCTCCATTCAGTCCGTTCCCTCCGATGATTGGAGTTCATGACAGTGCGTCGAAACAGACGCCCCGCTCGCGCTAGCCATCCGCGCCAAGCAGGCTCAGGACTTCGACCTCGTACACGGATGGCTGGCCACCCTGACTGCGACAGTCGGCGTAGGCGGCTTCGGCCTCGCGCCCGCGGCGGAGGTGAATCGCGAGGATGCGCCCGGCCAGGCAGCTGAGGGATGCGTTCGTCGGGTCGAGATCGCGACCCTCCTCGGCGATCGCCAGTGCCTCTTCGGCGCGATCGTCCCCCATCAGCAGCCGCACCAGATTGATGCGCAGATCCGCTTCGTCGGGCGATCGCGCCAGCGCGGCCCGATAGTGCTCTTCGGCCTCGGGCCAGGCCTGGAGCCGATGCAGGGTGAGGGCGAGGTCCGCGAGAGCGGAGGGCGGAGCGCTGCCATCGGCCATCGCTCGGCGAATCGCGCCGGCGAGCTGCTCCTGCTTCTGGTGGGCCGCGCGCCGCGCCGCCAGCTTTTGGGAGTAGCCGTCTGCATCCCCGCCCGATCGACTTGCCAGCCTCTCGAGGACATCGAGGGCGTCGCGGCTTCGCCCCAGGCCGTCGAGCATGCCGAGCTCGAAGCGGTCGAGCGCGGGCAGCGAGCCGTGTCGGGCGCGCAGCTCTTCGGTCCTGGCGAGAGCGCGGGCGGGTCCCATCAGGATGTGGCCGAGATTCAGTAGATCGAACAGCTCGACGCGGTCCTTGGGATCAATGACATCGCCGGGTGTCGGATGCCCTTCCGCCCCGTCGCGGGCGACTCCCGAGAGGTATCCGAGAGCAGCAAGCTGCGCGCGGGTATTCTCGTCGACCGCGAGCCGGGCATCCTCCTGGGGCCATCCCCAATCCATCCTGGAGAAGAGCGCGTCGGCGGTCTTCGCGTCGGCCTCGCCATAGAGGTTTCGCGTCTGCCCTGGATCGACCTCGAGCAGGTAGCGCTCCCGGCGCGGCAGGTCGTACCAGGTGTCACCGGCTTCATCGACGACTCCGAAGATGGGAGCGGTTCCGTAGTCCATGGCGGGTGCCACGCACTCCAGCGGGTGGAGCCTCGGCGGAACCGGGTTTGCCGCCGCCAGCTGGGGCGCCAGGGACCGTCCGTCGTTGCGAATCGCGGGCGCGCCGACGAGATCGAGCACCGTCGGCGCGATGTCGACCAGGGAGGCCGGTCCCGCGACTCGCGCGCCCCGGTCCCAGCCGAGCGAGAGGGACTCCCCCGCCCAGAAGAGGAGAGGTACCCGGGCGGTGCTCTCGTAGATGAAGTAGGCGTGACTGCCTTCGCCGTGCTCCCCGAGACCCTCACCGTGATCGCTCGCGATCACCACGAGCGTCTCATCGAGGCGGTCCCGCTCCTCGAGGGCGTCCAGCAGTCGCCCGGTCTGGAAGTCGGAGAAGGCGATCTCCGCTCGGTAGGGGTCGAACCTCTCGGCGAAGGGAGCCGGCGCCATCCAGCTGCGATGCGGATCGAAGAGATGGACCCAGAGGAAGACGGGCTCCTCGATAGGAGCGGTTTGGAGCCAGGCCACGGCGGCGTCCACGGTTTCGCCGCCGATGCGCTGGTTGATCGCCCCTCCTGGCCCCGGGCTGGACATCTCGTCGTCATAGACGTCGAAGCCCTCCGAGAGCCCGTAGCGCTGATCGAGAACGGCGGACGATACGAACGCCGCGGTTCGATAACCGGATTTCTCGAGCTGGACGGCGAGGCTCGGTAGTCCCGGGCGAACCCGAAACACGCCGTTGTTCCGCGCTCCGTGCCGCGCGGGGAAGAGGCCGGTGAGCATCGAGGCGTGGGCGGGCAGTGTGATGGGCACCGGTGTCCGCGCCTCGAGAAAGAGCACTCCTTCTCCGGCCAGGCGATCGAATGTCGGCGTGTGGCTCGGCTTCCGGCGCTCGCCGGCGAGGGCCCCGACGTGATCCGCGCGAACCGTATCCCAGGTCACGAGGACCAGATCGGGCGGGGGCCGAGGCGCATCACCGCAGGCGAGTGCGGAGATGGCGAGGAGAGAGATCGCCAGAGATCGGCGAAGAGCGGACCGAGCTGCGTCTCGGCGAGCACGCGGGAGATCCGACATCCAGCGCAGAGTAGCAGTTGCGAGCGTCGGAGAATCGAGCCGGGCCGGCTCGCGATCCTCGCGGATCGGGCTCGGCCCCGGCTACCATCGGGGAAGGAGGACTCCATGACCCAGCCCGTTGCTCTCGTCACTGGCGCCAGCCGCGGCATCGGCAAGCGCCTCTGCGTCGACCTCGCCCGAACTGGCTACGACGTCGTCTGTACCGCTCGCTCCTCTGCGGATAGTCCCGGAAGGCTTCCCGGCACCATCGAAGAGACGGCCCGCCTGGTGGCCGAGGAGGGTCGCCGCGCCCTCCCCGTGGCACTCGACGTTCGCGATGAAGGTGCGGTGACCGAGCTCGCCGACCGGGTCTACGCCGAGTGGGGCCGCTGCGACCTGCTCATCAACAACGCGGCCCTGGCCCCTCCCAAGCCGGCCCTGGAGGATTCGACCAAGCGCTGGCGCCTGGGGGTCGACGTCAACGTGAACGGTCCCTTCTACATGATCTACTACTTCGCCCCGCGCATGGTCGAAACGGGCCAGGGCCGGGTGCTGAACATCTCTTCCGGTGTCTCCCAGATGCCCGAGTTCGGGCGCGCCAGCTACATGACCACCAAGGCCGCCCTGGAGGCGATGACCCGCTCCCTCGCCTTCGATCTCTCGGGCAAGGTGGCCGTGAACTGCATCCGGCTCGAGGTTCCGGTGTGGACCGAGGGGTTCGCGGAAACGCTTCCGGAGGATGCGGCGGTTCCCTTCGAGGACGCCATCATCATGACCGACGCGGCGCTGTGGTTTGCCGAGCAACCCATCGACTACACCGGAAAGGTGCTGTCGATCGCGGAGCTGCGAGAGATGGGAGTGGTGCGACCGTTCACCCCGGCAAAGCGCGACCCATCCTAGAGAAGGTCGGTCGGCGCCGTCCTCCACCACTGCGCCCAGACCACCTGCCAGTCTCCGTTGCCCTCGTCGTCGAGGTCGACGTCGAGCTGGTAGACGTCGGCGTTCAAGGTGGCCAGCTCTTCGAGACCGCTCACGTCCCTCCCGCTGATCGCCGCTATGACCACGACCTCGGCGCGCCCGTTGTCACGAATCTGGATGGATCGAACCCGCGCGAAGAAGCGCCTTTGGGTGTGGCGCATGACGTGGAAGGTGACGTAGGCGACCAGGTCCCTCTTGTCGAAGCCGCGCTCGTCCTGGTACCTCTCGGAGATGACTGCCTTGAACGCGGAGACGTCTCCTGCCTCGGCGGCGCGCTCGATCTCCTCGATCACGGCCCGAACCTGTTCCTCGGGCGCCTGCGGATCGCCTCCGCAGGCGAGTGCCATCGTCAGGCAGCAGACGCCGACGAGTCCGGCGAGTCGCAATCCCATACACTCTCCTCCCACAGCCTGATCCTGGTCTTTTCGGCCGCCGGGCCGCAAAATGGAGGCGCGGAGGCCGGCACGGATCTCCGGCGGGGTAGGTACGAGCACGAGGGATTGAGATGGGCGAATGGCTTCGCAACCACATGAGCAGAAGGCCGATCTGGATGAACGCGCTGCTCGTCTTCTGCGCGTACATGGCCCTGATCTACCTGCCGTGGGACATCTTCATCAAGCCCGTCGAGCGCGACGTGGAGGTGTGGTTCGGCTTCTCCTTCACCGGCTGGGCCGCGAAGATTCTCGCCTTCCCCCACTGGGGGATCTACGCGGCCGGGATGATCGGCTTCTGGGGGATGCGGTCCTGGATGTGGCCCTGGGCGTCGATCTACGTGGCCCAGGTGGCCCTGGGGATGGCCGTGTGGCCGATCCTCGAGCGGGGTGGGCCGGTCGGCTGGATCATCGGGATCGTGGCCGGCCTGGTGTTCGCGATTCCCGCCGTGGCGCTGTGGCGGGCCCGCGAGCGCTTCCGGGTGCCCCCGGAATCCCTGCGCCAACGCTACGGCGAGTGGGCCCTGGTGACCGGGGCATCGTCGGGAATCGGGGCCGCCTTCGCGCGGGCCCTCGCCCGGGACGGTGTCTCCTGCGTGCTGACGGCGCGCCGCGAGGATCGGCTTCGCTCCCTGGCGGACGAGCTCGAGAAGAGCCATCAGGTGGCGACGCGGGTGGTGGCGGTGGATCTCGCCGCCCGTCCGGGGGCCGAACGCCTGGCCGAGGCGGTGAGCGACCTCGAGATCGCCATCCTCGTCAACAACGCGGGCTTCGGCTCCGCCGGACGCTTCGGGACGCAGGACCGAGAGGGGATGCGCGCGATGGTCGAGGTGAACTGCACGGCGCCCACCGTGCTCACGAGCATCCTGCTCCCGGGGATGCAGGCCCGGGGGCGCGGCGCCGTGATCATCGTCGGCTCGATCGCGGGATCCCAGCCCCTGCCCCTCCACGCGCTCTACAGCGGCACCAAGGCCTTCGCCAATCTTCTCGGCGAGGCGCTCTGGGCCGAACTCCAGGGCAGCGGGGTGGACTGCCTGGCCGTGCTGCCCGGCACCACGGAGACCGAGTTCCAGGCGGTGTCGGGAGAGCTGCCCCACGCCGGCGAGTCCGCCGAGGTGGTGGTGGCCAGGTCGCTGGATGCTCTGGGCAGGAAGCCCTCGCTGATCCCCGGCGTGTTCAACTGGCTGCGCGGCAACGCCGCTCTCCGCCTCCTCCCCCGCAGCCTGCTGGCTCTGGCCGCCCGCATCGTGATGTCCCACCGAATCCCCCAAGAGCGGCGGTAGCCCTTTCCTCCCGGGAGGCCGGAGGTGGAGGGGGATCCCTCCCCCTCCGGCGCCGGTTCGCTCTGCTGATGCGTAGACAATCGAATTGAAACCTGTTTCAATAACGGCATGACCGGCAACGCACGTCCCCCGGCCGCCGACGGAGCATCGGGAGCTCCTGACGGCGAGGGCATGGCACGGCTGGCGGCCAGCCAGCTCAGGCGGGTTCGCCACATCGTCGACGCCGCGGTGGCGCTCGCCGAGAAGGGCGGCTTCGACGGCGTCCGCCTCCGCGACGTGGCGGAGGCCTCCGGGGTGGCGCTCGGCACCCTCTACAAGTACTTCCGCAGCAAAGAGGACATCCTGCTCTCCGCCGTGAACGAGGACGCGGAGCGGCTCGAGAGCGTGATCGCGGCGCGCCCCCCGAGCGGCGGCTCGGCACAGGAGCGGACCACGGAGTTCTTCGCGCGGGCGACCCGCGGGTTCACACGCCGGCCCAACTACGCGAGGGCGGTGATCCGCGCCGTCGCCTCCGGCGACCACAAGACCGCCGAGAAGGTGGCCGGCTTCCACCTGCGCATGGCGCGGATGATCGTCGCCGCGATCCGCGACGAGAGCCCCGACATCTCCAAGTCCATCACCGAGACGGAGGGGAGCGAGCAGGAGCAGGCGATCGTGAGGATTCTCGAGCACGTCTGGTTCTCCGCGCTGGTGGGCTGGGGGGGTGGGCTCCACCCCGTCAAGACGGTCACGGATCAGATGCGGACCGCGGCGGAATACCTCCTGGGAGGGTCTTCGAGAAGCCCGGAGCGGTGAGGAGAGGCGAATGAGTACCGGCGCGAGAGGTGGCGAGATCTTCGCCGCACCCTATGTCGTGGAGCACACATTCAGGCGTTCCCTGGGACCGGTGATGAGCCGCTTCCTCACCGGGCTGCGCGACCGCCGGATCGAGGGAATCCGCACCCGCGACGGTCGCGTGATGGTCCCGCCCAAGGAATACGATCCGGAGACCAGCGAGGCTCTCGACGAGTTCGTCGAGGTCGGCCAGTCCGGGGTGGTCACGACCTGGTCCTGGGTGAGCAGCCCCAAGCAGAAGCATCCCTTGGGTCGCCCCTTTGCATGGGCACTGATTCAGCTCGACGGCGCCGATACCGCCATGCTCCACGCCGTCGACGCCGGCGAGGAGTCGAAGATGCGGACCGGAATGCGGGTCCGGGTGCGCTGGCGGGACGAGACCGTCGGCGAGATTCTCGACATCAGCTGCTTCGAGCCGGAGGGGGAGAAGTGAGCAAGCCGGTCAAGAGCATCAGCGCTCCGATTCGCCTCGACTACACCTATGCGGCAGGGGAGGCCACCACGCGCTTCTTGCGCGGGGTCGCCCAGAAGAAGCTGATCGGACAGCGCTGCCCGATCACCGGGAAGGTCTACGTCCCCTCTGCGGGAGCGTCTCCCACGCACGGCGTTCCCACCACCGAGCCGGTGGAGGTCTCCGACAAGGGGACGATCACCACCTTCTGCATCGTCCGCATCCCCGCCGAGAATCTGAGCGTCCAGCCGCCCTTCGTCGCCGCCAGCGTGCTGCTCGACGGTGCCGACATCGCGATGTTCCACGTGGTGTCCGATTGCCCCGTGGAGGAGGTGCGGATGGGCATGCGCGTCCAGGCCGTCTGGGTGCCGGACGAGGAGATCGGCCCCACGCTCAAGAGCATCAAGTACTTCAAGCCGATCGACGAGCCCGACGCGGACTTCGATTCCTACAAGGAGCACCTCTGATGCGGGACGTCGCGGTGGTTTCCTTCGCGCAGGCCCCGAACAAGCGGCAGGAGCTGGAGCGCAACGAGGTCGAGATCCTGATGCCGGTGGTGCAGGAAGCCGTCGAGCGCTCGGGGGTCGAGAAGAAGGAGATCGGCTTCATCTGCTCGGGCAGCAGCGACGTCGTGGCCGGGGTCCCCTTCTCCTTCGTGATGAGCCTCGATGCGGCGGGGTGCTGGCCCCCGGTCTGCGAGTCCCACGTGGAGATGGACGGCGCCTGGGCCCTCTACGAGGCCTGGGTGAAGCTCCAGGTCGGCGAGCAGGACGCGGCACTGGTCTACTGCTTCGGAAAGTCGTCGATGTGCAACATCTCCGAGGTGCTGTGCCTGCAGCTCGATCCCTACTACATGGCGCCGCTCTGGCCCGACCAGATGAGCCTCGGCGCACTCCAGGCCCGGCTGCTGCTGGAGGAGGGTCGGGTGAGCGAGCGCGATCTGGCCGAGGTGGTGGTGCGCAGCCGGCGCAATGCCAAGGATAATCCCAACGCCCAGCTCGCCGGAGACGTCACGGTGGAGGAGCTGCTGGCGGAGCCGAAGATCGCTTCACCGCTCTGCAAGCACGACTGCGCTCCCATCTCCGACGGAGCGGCCGCCGTGGTGCTGGCTGCCGGCGACCTGGCCCGCAGTGTCTGCGAGCGCCCGGCCTGGATCACCGGGATCGATCACCGCATCGAGGCGCACGATCTGGGCGTTCGCGATCTCGCCAGATCTTCGTCTACGGCGCTGGCTGCGGAGAAGGCGGGCCTGGGGCGAGCCCCCGTCGAGGTGGCGGAGCTCTACGCCCCCTTCAGCCACCAGGAGCTGATCCTGTGCGAGGCGATGGGGCTCGGCGAGGAGGTGAAGGTGAATCCATCGGGCGGTGCCCTCTGCGCCAACGCGGTGATGGCGGCGGGCCTGATCCGGATCGGGGAGGCCGCGGCGCGGATCCAGGACGGCTCCGCGAGCCGAGCGGTGGCTCACGCCACCTCGGGCCCCTGTCTGCAGCAGAATCTGGTCTGCGTGCTGGAGGGAAGCTGATGGCGGAGCTCTGCGGAGTCATCGGAATCGGTCAGACCGAGCAGGACCAGAAGCGCATCGACGTCTCCACGGCCGGGCTGGTGCGGGAGGCGGCGGACCGCGCCCTCGAGGACGCGGGCTGCACCTGGAAGGACATCGACGCCATTGTGATCGGCAAGGCGCCAGACATGTTCGAAGGCGTGGTGATGCCGGAGCTCTCCCTCGCCGACGCGCTCGGCGCGGTGGGGAAGCCGATCCTTCGGGTCCACACCGCCGGCAGCGTCGGGGGGTCGACGGCGCTGGTGGCGGCCAGCCTGATCCACTCCGGAGTGCACCAGCGGGTGCTGACGCTGGCCTACGAGAAGCACTCCGAAGGCGACGTGATGTGGACGCTCACCATCGTACGGCCCTTCAGCGTGACCGTGGTGGCCGGAGCCGGTGGCTACTTCGCCCCACTGATCCGCGCCTACATCCGGCGCTCGGGAGCACCCGAAGACACCGGCATCCGGGTGGCGCTCAAAGATCGCCTGAACGCGCTCAAGAATCCCTACACACACATCCAGCTCCCCGACATCGACTTCGAGACCATCGCGAGGTCGCCGATGCTCTGGGACCCGATCCGCTACCTCGAGACCTGTCCCACCTCCGACGGAGCGGCCGCCATGGTGCTCGCCAGCGAGGCGGCGGCGAAGAAGTCGCCGAGACCTCCCGCCTGGATCCACGCCACCGAAATGCGCAGCGAGCCCACCATGTTCTCGGGCCGCGACCAGGTCAACCCCCGAGCGGGACGGGACTGCGCCGCCAGCCTCTACAAGAAGGCGGGGATCACCAACCCGCGCAAGGAGCTGGACATGGCCGAGATCTACGTGCCCTTCAGCTGGTTCGAGCCGATGTGGATGGAGAACCTCGGCTTCGCCGAGGAGGGGAGCGGCTGGAGGATGACCCAGGAGGGGGCCACGGCCCTCGACGGGGACATGCCCATCAACTGCTCGGGAGGAGTGCTCTCCTCCAACCCGATCGGCGCATCGGGGATGATTCGCTACGCGGAGTCCGCCATGCAGGTACGGGGGCAGGCGGGAGAGCACCAGGTGGACGGAGTTCGCAAGGCGCTGGGACACGCCTACGGGGGAGGCTCCCAGTACTTCGCCATGTGGATCGTCGGCAGCGAGAAGCCCTGAACGGAGATAGGGAGAGGCCATGTCGGATCTGGGATTCTGGAACTTCGCGCAGAAGGATCCCTCGAAGCTCGCCCTGGTGTGCCCGGAGGAGGGCGCGGAGGTCTCGCGGGGCGAGCTCCTCGCGTCCTGCAACCGGCTGGTTCACGGGCTTCGGAGCCTCGGGCTCGAGAAGGGCGACTGTGTCGCCGCCGTGATCCCCAACGGCCGCGCCATGGTCGAGCTCTACCTGGCCACCTGCCAGGCGGGCTGGTACCTGAGCCCGATCAACCATCACCTGACCGCGCCGGAGATCGCCTACATCGTCGGGGATTCGGAGGCGAAGGCGTTCGTGGGTGGCGAGCGATTCGGCCCCTCCTGTGCGGTAGCGATGGACGAACTCGACTTCCCGAAAGAGGCGCGCTTCGCCGTCGGAGAGATCGAGGGCTTCCGCTCCTATGCGGAGCTTCTGGCGGGCCAGCCGGAGACACTGCCCGAAGACCGGGCAGCCGGGGCGGTGATGAACTACACCTCCGGCACCACGGGCCGGCCCAAGGGCGTGCGGCGGCCCCTTCCCCCCCTCGATCCGGACACGGTGGCGGCTCTCTTCACCGGCTTCCTGGCCATGTTCGGCATCCAGGCCGAGAGCGGAAACGTCCACCTGGTGGGATCCCCGCTCTACCACACCGCGGTGCTGGTGTTCGCAGGGTGCTCGATGCACATGGGTCACCCCACCGTGGTGATGGACAAGTGGAAGCCGGAGGACTTCCTGGCGCTGATCGAGAAGTACCGGGCCACCACCAGCCACATGGTGCCCACCCAGTTCCACCGCATGCTGCACCTTCCCGAAGAGGTGCGCGCGAAGTACGACTGCTCCTCCACGAGCAACATGGTGCACGCTGCGGCTCCTTGTCCCATCGAGATGAAGCTCGCGATGCTCGACTGGTGGGGCGACAGCATCTACGAGTACTACGCCGCCACCGAGGGCGGGGGTACCCTGGTGACGCCGGAGGAGTGGCGCCGCTATCCGGGCACCGTGGGGCGCCCCTGGCCGACCTCGGACATCAAGATCTACGACGACGACGGAAACGAGCTCCCGGCCGGCGAGCACGGCACCGTCTACATGAAGCAGAGTCAGGGGGACTTCGAGTACCACAAGGACAAGGAGAAGACCCGGAAGAGCCGGCGCGGTGAGTACTTCACCGTCGGTGACATCGGCTACCTGAACGAGGACGGGTACCTTTTCCTATGCGACCGCAAGTCGGACATGATCATCTCCGGTGGCGTCAACATCTACCCCGCGGAGATCGAGAACGTGCTCCTCATTCATCCCAAGATCGCCGACGTGGCTGTCTTCGGCATTCCCCACCCGGACTGGGGCGAGGAGGTGAAGGCGGTGGTGCAGCCCGTCGACGACGTCGCCACCAGCGACGCCCTCACCCAGGAGATCCTCGGCTTCTGCGTCGACAAGCTCGCCAAGTACAAGACGCCGCGCTCCGTCGATTACGTCGAGGAGATGCCGCGGGATCCGAACGGGAAGCTCTACAAGAGAAAGCTCCGCGATCCCTACTGGGAAGGCCACGAAAAGGCCATCTGAGCCGGTACCGCGGGACGGAGACCCAGCAGCATGGATTTCGCCTTCAGCGAAGAACAGGATGAGTTTCGCGACACCCTCCGGCGCTTCTTCGAGGAGAAGTCAGCTTCGGCCGAGCTGCGTCGGCTGATGGAGACGAGCGAAGGCTACGACCCGGGCGTATGGAAGCAGATGGCCGAGGAGCTGGGGCTCCAGGGGATCCAGATTCCCGAGCGGCTCGGCGGGCAGGGCTTCGGCTTCCTGGAGCTCGGCATCGTTCAGGAGGAGATGGGTCGGGTGCTGTTTCCGTCGCCCTTCTTCTCGACGGTCTGCCTGGCGGCGAACGGCATCCAGAACGCGGGAGACGAGGTGCAGCAGCAGGCGCTGCTCCCAGGCATCGTCTCCGGTGAGACGCTCGCGACCCTCGCCCTCTGCGAGGACTCGGGCCGCTTCGACGCGGCCGGGATCACCCTCGTCGCGGTGCCCGACGGCGGTGGCTACCGGCTCGACGGCCACAAGAGCTTCGTGATCGACGGCCAGATCGCGGACCTCCTGGTGGTGGCGGCCAGGCTCGAGGGAAGCGCGGGGACCGACGGCATCACCCTCGTCACGGTGCGGGGTGACGACCCCGGCGTTCTCGCGACGCCGCTCGAGACCATGGACGAGATCCGCAAGCAGGCGCGGATCGAGTTCTCGGGTGCGCGGGGCGAGATCCTGGGCGCCGAGGGAGCGGGCTGGATCCCGCTCGAGAGGACGATGGATCAAGCGGTGATCATGCTGGCCGCGGAGATGCTCGGTGCCTCCCAGAAGTGCCTCGACATGGCCGTGGAGTACGCGAAGGTGCGGATGCAGTTCGCGCGTCCGATCGGCTCCTTCCAGGCCATCAAGCACAAGGCAGCCGACGTGCTGCTGGAGGTGGAGCTGGCGAAGTCGGCGGGGTACTACTCCTGGTGGGTGGCCGACGAGCGCGCGGGGGAGCTCGCCGAGGCGGCTTCGCTCGCCAAGTCCGTGTGCACCGACGCGTTCCTGCTGGCCGCCAGCGAGAACGTCCAGATCCACGGCGGAATCGGCTTCACCTGGGAGCACGACGCGCACCTCTATCTGAAGCGCGCCAAGGGGTCGGAGATTCTGTTCGGCGACGCCGCCGCGCACCGGGCCCGTCTGGCGACCCAGCTCGGCTTGTAGGCGAGCGCGACCGGGGAGGTTGGGCGCCGCCCGCCGCGGATCGCAACTGGGGGATCGGGCTATCATCGCGGAAGGGGAGGTCGATGATGACTCGGAGCTACGGGGTTCTTGGTGTCGCCGTGTTGGTGGGGATGTTGGGGGTGGGGATTGGCAGGGCGGGGGGTGACACCGCGGCTTTGCCGCTTCGGGGGCCGATTCCGTTCGAGATGTTCGACCTGGACGGGAGTGGCGCGATCAGCGAGGTGGAGTTCGAGCAGGTGCACGACCGCCGCGACGAGGCGCGGGAGAAGGCGGGCGTTCCGTCCACGAGGAGGCGACACGCTTTCGGTGACGTGGACGGCGACGGGGATGGCCAGATCACCTCTGAGGAGCTCGGCGCCGTCCATGGTGCGGGCGGCCGCGGGCGGGGGATGGGACGCGGTTCGGGCATGGGTAGAGGAGTAGACCCGCCTGTCTTCTCCGAGTTCGATTTGAACGGTGACGGAGCCATCGACGAGCCGGAGTTCGCGGAGGGGCGGGCTGCCCGCGTGACCGCGCGAGCGAAGGAGGGGCGCATGTTGCGAGGCATGGCCACCGCACCACCCTTTGCCGAGCTCGACACCGACGGCGACGGAAGCCTCACTCCGGAGGAGTTCGCCGCGGGGGTGCGAGGGCATTGGCAAGGCACGGATCACGAAACGCCCGGAGAAGTGCAGCCGTAGCTCGGGGGAGGTTTGTGATGACGAGCGCGAGCCCCGCGTCCCGCTCCAGATTCCTCTGGATCACCGGCGCGCTGCTCGCGCTGATCGGCTTCGCGCTGCTGGTGAGCTGCCTGGTCTACCCGCCCACCTACGTCTACAGGGTGCTCTGGTGGAACCTCGCCGACGTGAACGACCACCGGCGTTTCCCCGCCCAGGAACTCGAGACCCGCCCCGCCGAGTTCAGCTTCCGCCGCAGCCTGGATGAGGCGAGGGTGGCGGGTCTCTTCGAGGCGCAGCCGGAAGTGGATCGGCTGGACGAGTTCCTCGCCGCTCGGGACACCCAGGCGTTCCTCGTGATTCAGGACGATGCGATCCTCTACGAGAAGTACTTCGGTGGTGCGGCGCGTGATTCGGTGGTGACGTCCTTCTCGGTGGCCAAGTCCTTCGTCTCCGCCCTGGTGGGGATCGCCATCGGCGAGGGGAAGATCGGCGGCGTGCGCGACCCGATCACTGCCTATCTACCCGAGCTCTCCGAGCGCGATTCGCGTTTCTCGCTCATCACCATCGAGGACCTGCTCCGGATGTCGTCCGGCATCCGATATGCGGAGTTCCCCTTTCTCACGGGGGACGACGCCAAGACCTACTACTACCCGGACCTCCGCACGCTGGCCCTCCGGCACACCCGCATCGTCGGGCAACCCGGCACCGCGTTCCACTACAACAACTACCACCCGCTCCTGCTCGGCCTGATCCTGGAGCGCGCGACCGGCGTGCCGGTTGCGGAGTATCTCCAGGAGAAGATCTGGAAGCCGCTCGGAATGGAGTACCCGGGCTCGTGGAGCCTGGACAGCACCGCCACGCGCTTTCCCAAGATGGAGAGCGGGATCAACGCCCGCGCCATCGACTTCGCCCGCTTCGGATGGCTCTACCTGCAGGGCGGCGCCTGGGAAGGGCGCCAGATCGTTCCCGCCGCCTGGGTCGCCGAATCGACGCGAATGGAGCCCCGCTCGGATCGCGGATCCTACTACCCGACCGAGTTCGATCTCCCCTCGGCGAGTCTCCGCTACGGGTACATGTGGTGGGGCATCTGTCGCGGTGAACGCGACTGCGACTTCGCCGCGGAGGGGAATCTCGGACAGCTCGTCTACGTCTCGCCGCGATCGAAGCTCATCATGGTGAAGAACAGCTCGGGCTACGGTGACCTCACCTGGCACCAGTGGGACGACCTCTTCAGTCGGGCCGCCACCGCGTTCGCGGAGCCGTGAGAGCCATAGGTCAGAAGCGGATCGTTCCCAGGAACGAGAGGACCGCGACGACCAGGAAGCCGAGCCAGGAAGGGTGTTTCCCCCGCGCGATGGCGAGGGAAAGCACCGAGTGGAGCAGGAAGAGTACGGACAGGATTCGCACGACTGCGATGACGGGTCCGGATGCTTCGACGAAGGCGAGGTAGGCCAGCACGACTGCACAGCCGCACCAGACGAGAGAGGTGGCGTGCCAGGCCAGACGCACGATCCTCTTGGCCAGAGCATCCTTGTCATCGTCCGAGTCGAAGAGCGTCAGGCGGGTGATGCGCGAGACCAGGCGCCTGTCTCCTTTCCACTCGGCGACCACTGTGTGCAGGATGCCGATGCAGAAAAGCACTGCGGCGGCGAAGAGCAGGAAGAGGTTCATCGGGCTGCCGAGCATACCACCGATGAAGACGGGGATCCCTCGGCGCTACTTTCCGGTGAGAAGGGCGGTCACGTAGCCTGCGATCGCCGAGCGGGTCTGATCCGAGGGGTTGCGGAAGACCAGGCCCGCGCGCTTGCCGTCCACGTAGGAGGGCTGGGCGGGGATCTGCAGGAGTCCTTCGCTCGGCAGCGCGAAGTGGAGATCGACCCTTCGGTCGGGCTCCAGACGCTCGGTGCTGTGGAGGAGACAGCCCTTCTCGGAGATGGAGCGGATCGCGCCGGCCCAGCCGTGGTTGCCGCGAATGCAGCGGGCGGGGAGTGAGGTGGGGACGCGAGGCACGGAGCGAGGAGTCGCCTCCAGAGTGTGCTGCAAGAGCGCGAAGATCTCTTTCAGGCCGGCGCGGCGGCGCACCGTGCCGACGGTTCGGGTGTCGCTGGCGAGGGGCCCGCGGGCTCCCGTCAGCAGGACGATCGGAATCGCGTGACCGTTGCCTTCGACGGGGACCTTCTCGAGCTGCCGGTCATCGACGATGCGGATGGAGAACCGGGACCGGTCTTCGCCGTTCTCGGCGATCTCCGCCCGGAGCAGGTGGTAGCCGAGGCGGCCCAGCGCCGTCTCGGTGCCGGCCGCGAAGGCCCGGGCCGACGCGTGGATCGCAACCGTGACGCGAGGGTTCGCCGGAGAGTCCATTGCGATCCTATCGGTAGGTACTACTCCGGAATTGACCCTAGAGATGTGGCGTTTCCACCACGTCTAGCCAGGTTCAGCTCCGCGGGAGCTCGTCGAAGGGGACCTCGCGATCGGTGGCCGGCTCCCGAGGGAGACCGAGCACCCGCTCCGCCGCGATGTTCTTCTGGATCTCGTCGGTGCCGCCGCCGATGTGGAAGGCCGGCGCGTAGAGGAACTGGTTCTGCCAGCTACCGGGCCGCAGCAGGGCGCCGGCTCCCAGGGCGCGCAGCGCCAGATCTGATCCCCGGCTGATCAGGCGCGCCATGGCGAGCTTCATCACCGACGCCTCGGCGGTGGGGATCATTCCCTTGCCGAGCTTGGTGATGATGCGCTTGTTCAAGAGATCGAGGGTCCGCGCCCAGGTGTGGATTCGCGCCGCCTCGTCCCGCATCACGTCGTCGATGCCGTCGGGTCTCGCCCGGAGAAGATCGCGGAGCTCGTCGAAGGAGAACATCCGCTCCATGCCGCCGATCGCCATGCGCTCGTTCATCAGCGTGGTCCGGGCGGCCGCCCAGCCCTCACCCTCGGCACCGAGGCGGCTGGCGTCGGGAACGCGCACCTCGCTTAGAAAGACCTCGCTGAAGTGGGAGCCGCCCGTCATCTGGCGCAACGGACACACCTCGATTCCCGGCGAGCGCATGTCCAACAGGAAATAGGTGATGCCCTGGTTCTTGGGGACCTTCGGATCGGTGCGGGCCAGCAGGATTCCGAAGTGCGCGTAGTGTGCCCCCGAGCACCAGGTCTTCTGGCCGGTCATCACCCATTCGTCGCCTTCCCGCTCCGCGCGACACGCCACGCCGGCCAGATCGGAGCCGGCTCCGGGCTCGCTGAAGAGCTGGCACCAGATCTCGTCGCCGCGCAGCATCGGCGCGAGGAAGCGCTCCTTCTGCTCCTCGGTTCCGTGCGCGATGATGGTGGGGCCTGCCATTCCGATCCCGACCACGAAGAGAGTCTCGCCGAAGCCGGCGCGAGAAAGCTCCTGGTTCCAGATGATCTGCTCGATCGGACCCAGCCCGCGCCCTCCGTACTCCCGGGGCCAGGTCGCCGCCGCCCAGCCGTGATCGAAGAGGATTCTCTGCCAGCGGAGCGACCGCTCGAGGAGATCCTCCTCGTCGGCTTCTTCGTCGAAGAAGTCGATGGGCTCCTCGGGGGCGTGGGCGTCGAGGAAGGCGCGCGCCTCGGCGCGGAATTCCGCTTCCTTGGGGGAGTCCCTAAGATCCATGATTGGCCTTTGCAGTCGGTTGGTTCATAATTAGAACACGTTTCAATCCGCACTGCAAACGGAGGGCTCCCAAATGGAGTTCAACGTCGCCGACTTGGTGGAAGCCGCCGTCGATGCGGTTCCGGAGCGGGAAGCGCTGGTGGCCGGAGAGGTGCGCCACACCTTCGCTTCGCTCGACCAGCGCGCCAACCGCGCCGCGCATCATCTGGCCGAGAACGGCGTCCGGGCCGGGGACCACGTCGGCGTCTACGCCTACAACTGCGCCGAGTACGTCGAGGCCATGCTCGCCTGCTACAAGCTCCGCGCGGTTCCCATCAACGTCAACTACCGCTACGTCGAGCAGGAGCTCCAGTATCTCTTCGACAACGCCGACCTGGTCGCCGCAGTCCACCAGCGCCAGTTCACCCCGCGGATCGCCTCGGTGCGGGATCGGCTCCCGAAGCTCCAGCACTTCGTCGCCATCGACGATCAGAGTGGTGAAGACCTCGCCGCGATCGGCTCCGTTCCCTGGGAGGAGGCGCTGGCCGCCGCCAGCCCGGACCGGGGCTTCGAGCCGCGCTCACCCGACGATCTCTACGTCCTCTACACCGGTGGGACCACCGGTATGCCCAAGGGCGTGATCTGGCGTCAGGAGGACGTGATCTTCGCTCTCGGCGGCGGCATCGATCACGTGACCGGGGTGCCCGCCGAGCGTCCCGAGGACATGACCGCCAAGACCGCCAACCCGTCGCTCACCATGATGGTGATGCCACCGCTGATGCACGGCGCGGCGCAGTGGGCGATCCTGATCGGCCTCTTCATCGGCCAGAAGACCGTCCTCTACGCGCAGCCCCACTTCGACGCGGACCAGGTCTGGCGGACCGTCGAGCGCGAGCGAGCCAACGTCCTCTACATCACCGGTGACGCGATGGCGCGTCCACTGGCCGATCGGCTCGCCCAGGCCTCCGGCGAGTACGACATCTCCTCGGTGGTGGCCCTGGCCAGCACCGCGGCGATCTTCTCTCCCTCGGTGAAGGCCCAGCTCAAGGAGAAGCTCCCCAACCTGATCATCACCGACTCGCTGGGCTCCTCCGAGACCGGATACAACGGCACCGCGATGTACGATGCCGATGACAAGACCCGGCGCGAGGGGGCGGGCGTCCGCATCAATCCCGGTCGCGACACCATCGTCCTCGACGAGCACCTGCAGCCGGTGGAGCCCGGCTCCGACGTGATCGGCAAGGTGGCCCGCGGCGGCAACATTCCCCGTGGCTACTACAAGGATCCCGCCAAGACCGCCGCTACCTTCATCGAAGTGCAGGGAAAGCGTTACTCGATGCCTGGGGACCTGGCCAAGGTGGAGGCGGACGGCTCGATCATCCTCCTCGGTCGAGGCGACGTCTGCATCAACTCGGGGGGTGAGAAGATCTATCCCGAGGAGGTGGAGGCCGCCCTCAAGTCCCACGAGGACGTCTTCGACGCCCTCGTCGTGGGCATTCCCGACGAGCGCTGGGGCGAGAAGGTCACGGCCGTGGTCCAGCCCCGTTCCGGCAGGACTCCAGCCCTCGAGGCGCTGACCGACCACTGCCGCACACAGCTGGCGCGCTACAAGGTGCCGCGGGCTCTCCACCTGGTGGAGCGGATCCAGCGGCAGCCGAGCGGCAAGCCCGACTATCCCTGGGCCCGGCGCGCGGCTACCGAGGCGCTCGGCTGAACGCGGGCTCCCGCGCACCCGTCCGGAGGCCCCCATGTACGTGGATCTCACCAGCGAGCAGAAGGCGCTTCGCGCCGAGCTGCGCGCGTACTTCGGCGAGCTGATCACCGACGCGTTGCGCGAGGAGCTGCGCGACTCGGAGGGAGGAGGCCCGGAGTACACGAGGATCCTCAAGCAGCTCGGCGAGGACGGCTGGCTCGGCATCAGCTGGCCCGAGGAGTACGGCGGTCAGGGCCGCTCCCCCATCGAGCAGTACATCTTCTCCGAGGAGATCCAGCGCGCCGGCTTTCCGCTTCCCTTCCTCAGCCTGAGCACCGTCGGACCGACCATCATGCAGTTCGGCACCGACGAGCAGAAGGAGCGATTTCTCCCCCCCATCCTGCGCGGAGAGTCGCAGTTCGCGATCGGCTACTCGGAGCCCGAAGCCGGCACCGATCTGGCGGCGCTCACCACCACCGCGGTTCGCGATGGCGACGAGTACGTCGTCAACGGAACCAAGGTGTTCACCAGCCTGGCGGACTTCGCGGACTACATCTGGGTGGCGGCGCGCACCGATCCCGAGGCTCCCAAGCATCGGGGGATCTCGATCCTGGTGGTTCCGACGGACGCTCCCGGCTTCAAGTGGACGCCCATCCACACGGTGTCCGGCGTGCGCACCACGGCGACCTACTACGAAGACGTTCGCGTGCCGGTCGCCAACCGGATCGGTCCGGAGAACCAGGGATGGACGCTGATCGTGAGCCAGCTCAACCACGAGCGCGTCTCCCTCTTCAACGCGGGCCCGATCCAGCGGATCTTTGAGGAGGTCTGTGAGTGGGCACGGGAGACGAAGCTCGTGGACGGCCGGAGGGTGATCGACCAGCCCTGGGTCCAGCTCAACCTGGCGAAGTTCCGGGCCCATCTCGAGGTACTCCGGCTGATGAACTGGAAGCAGGCCTGGGCCCTGACCCGGGGAGAGCTGCACCCGGCCGAAGCCTCCGCGGTGAAGGTCTACGGCAGCGAGTTCAACGTCGAGGGCTACAAGCTCCTGATGGAGGTGGTCGGCGAGGCCGGCTGCGTGAAGGAGGGATCCCCGCGAGCGGTGATGAGCGGATTCCTGGAGCTCATGTACCGGGCCTCGCTCATCCTTACCTTCGGAGGCGGAACCAACGAGGTCCAGCGTGACATCATCGCCGTGGCGGGCCTCGAGATGCCCCACTACAAGGACTAGGAGCCGGAGAGTGGACTTCTCCTACAGCGAGGACGAGCAGGCATTGCGCGAGCTCGCCCGCAAGATCCTCGACGATCACATCACTCAGGAGCGGCTCCGAGAGGTCGAGGCGAGCCAGGACCGCATCGACCGCAAGGCCTGGAGCGCGCTCGCCCAGGCGAACCTGCTGGGTGTCGCCATCCCGGAAGCGTACGGGGGGAGCGAGCTGGGTCTTCCGGGGCTCGCCATCCTCCTCGAGGAGATCGGACGCGCGGTGGCCCCGGTGCCGGTCTACGCCACCCTGGTGCTCGGCGCCCTCCCGATCGCCGAGTTCGGCTCCGAGGAGCAGAAGCAGCGGTTGCTTCCCGGCGTCGCCACCGGGGACATCATCCTGAGCGCCTCTCTGGTGGAGACGGAGTACTCGGAGACGTCGGCGAGGCACGACGGCACCGGATGGCGACTGGAGGGCATCCGCCCCTTCGTTCCGATGGCCGGAATCGCCAATCGCGTGCTGGTACCGGCCCGGCTCGAGGGCGGTGAGCTGGGCCTCTTCCTGGTGGATCCGCGCACCGAGGGGGTGGCTCTCGAAACACAGGTGACGACGAACCGGGAGCTGCAGTGCGAGATGGAGCTCGCCAGCGTGCGCGTCCCCGAGAACGACCTGCTGGGCGCTCCGGATCGCGGGGAGGAGATGCTCCGCTGGACTCTCGACCGCGCGTTCCTGGCTCAGTGCGCCATGCAGCTCGGCGTGGCCGAGCGCGCCCTTCACATCACCGCCCGCTACACGGCCGAGCGGAAGCAGTTCGGCCGGCCGGTGGGAAGCTTCCAGGCGGTACACGCGCGGGCCGCCGACGCCTTCATCGACGTGACGGCGATGCGGCTCACCCTGCAGAGGGCCCTGCACGTGCTGGTGCAGGGGGAGGCGGCCTCCGAGATACTGGCAATCGCCAAGTACTTCGCCTGTGAGGGCGGCGCCAGGGTCACCTACGCCGCGCAGCATCTCCACGGCGGCATCGGCGTGGACCTCGACTACTCCCTTCACCGCTACTACCTGTGGGCCCGGCAGATCGGAATCCGCCTCGGGTCCGGCACCCTGCAGCTCGCGAAGCTCGGGGAAGGGCTCGCCGCCCGCTAGCGCATCAGAGCTCCTCGGCGCTCTCGATGATGGTCCCCACGATTCCGTACTCGTGGGCCTCCTCGGACGACATCCAATGGTTCCGCTCGGTTTCCGCCTGGACCTTCTCGAGGGGCTGACCGGTGGCATCGGCGATGAGCTGGTTGAGGCGCTCGCGCGTCTTCAGCATCTCCTCGGCCTCGATGCGGATGTCCGCCGCCTGTCCGCCCATGCCTCCCCGGGGCTGGTGGATGAGGAAGCGGGTGTTGGGCAGACAGAAGCGATCCTCCCGGGGAACGGCGAGGTAGATGTGCGTGCCGGCGCTCGCCACCCAGCCGGTGCCCACCATCTTCACCCGCGGCTTCACGAAGCGGAGCATGTCGTGGAGGGTATCGCCGGCCTCCACGTGGCCGCCCTCGGTGTGGATGAAGACGGTGATGTCGTCGTCGGAAACCGAGGCCATGGCGAGGAGCTGGGCGGTGATCTGCTGGGCGAGCTTCGAGGTGATCTCACCGACGATCAGGATGTTGCGGGCGTCGAGAAGACGCTCGGCGAGCTTCGATTGGAACAGATCGCCCGCGGAGCGGGACTCTTCGTTGCCGGACATGGGATCTCCTCTGCGCGACACGTCGTGGTCTCACCGCACGATGGTAGCCCGGATCGCCCGAAGCGGAGAGAAGATGGGGACGCCGGCCGGCTCAGAGAACGGCGATGCGGTTCACGAGGACGATTTCGCAGGCGCCGCCGCCGGTGTCGGTGCGGGTGAGGGAGCTTCGCCATTTCCAGCCGTCCGGAGCCTTCGCCTGGATCAGGTAGCCCCCCAGACGAACGACGTGGCCCTTGCGGATCTTCATCAGCTCATCCTCGATGGCATCGGCCGCGGGAACGATGTGCATGTTCGCGCTGTGGCGGGAGATCGCGTTGGCCGGAATCGGGAGGCGATCGGTGCGCCAGCGGTAGTATCGGTTGCTCTGGGAGATCTTGAGGTCGTCGATCACATTTTGGGCGGACATCGGACCCCACCCGAGGGCGAGGTCGACGGGAGAGAGATCCGCCTCCCGGCCAAGGCGGTATCGCTCGCGACTCAGCACCCGCGCTTCGATCTCGAACGAGGCCAGGGGGGTGATCCGGTAGCCCTTGAATTCGAAGGGCTCGGGCTTCGCGATCGCCGTCTGGATGGGCGGACGGGGAGCCAGGACCCCCGCCGGCTGGGACACCTCGCGGTTGTCCCAGCACTGATAGGCCCCGGCGAGGAGCAGGAGCGCGGCGATCACCTTGACCAGCATCTGGTTCGCCTTATCGGCTCTTTCTGCGACCGGCATGAGGCGAGGCAGCCCGCGCGAGGGTCCCCGATTGTGCCCCAGCGGTGAGCGCGTATCCTTTCACTCGTGAGCAAGGAAATCGTCTACGAGGCGCACTGCGGCGCCTGCCAGACCTCATTCGCCCCGGAGACCCGCTACTGCGTGCACTGCGGGGCGCCCCTCCTGAAGGGGAGCCTGGCGGCGTCGGCGGGCGAGGAGTTCGATCCGGATCGCCCGGTGGAAGAGGGTGAGCCGATCGCCAGGGGGCCCAAGATGGCGATCTGGGTGGCGATGGCCGTGCTGACGGCCGTCGTATCGGCGCTGCGCACCTGTGTCGAGTGATCGGGGGAGGCGAGATGGGTCGAAGGGTGGAGAAGACCGACTCGGCTTGGCTCGAGCAGCTCGGCCCCGAGCGCTACGCGGTGTGCCGACGGAAGGGGACCGAGCCGGCCTTTCGCGGTGAGCACTACGACCGCAAGGACGCGGGTACCTACCGCTGTGTCTGCTGCGGGGAGCCGCTCTTCCACTCGGGGACCAAGTACGACTCGGGAACCGGGTGGCCGAGCTTCTGGGCCCCGATCGATTCCCAGAGCGTTTCGGAGATCCCCGACACCAGCCACGGCACGATCCGGACCGAAGTGGTGTGCGCCATCTGCGACAGCCACCTCGGCCACGTGTTCCCGGACGGTCCGGATCCCACCGGGCGGCGTTACTGCTTGAACTCGGCCTCCCTGGACTTCGAGCCGGAATAGGGCTCCTGACCCGCCTACACGGCGACGAAGCGCCCGGGCTCCGTCTCCCGCACCCCGCCACGTCCAACCAACCTTTCTAGGTGCTGCACCATGCTGCGGCGTTCCACGCACGCCAGAAACGGGACCGGGTCTCCCGGGCGGTAGACGAAGCGGTGCTCGGCGATCTCCTCCAGGGAGTGGGGATCGCGGAGAAAGGCGAGCAGACGCCTTTCTCGCTCCTGGATCACGGCGGCGAAGCGGTCGAGGCGCTCGCGGAAGGCCCGCGGATCGTCGAGAACGCCGACGTGGTGAAAGGTCACGTAGTGACGGGCGTCGATCTCTCGCACCTTTGCCAGCGACTCCTCGAAGGCTTCCAGGTCCGCCCAGGCGTCTCCGTAGTAGGGGCCGAAGCTCGAGAGGTCGATGTCCCCGAGGCAGAGGACATCGTCCGGCTCGATGTGGAAGGAGCAGTGGCCCCGAGTATGGCCGGGGGTGTGGATCACGCGGACGCGGCATCGGCCCAGCTCGAAGACGTCGCCGCCGCTGAAGGTCGCCATGTTCGCACGCGGAGCGAAGTGGAACTGCTCCAACACCATCGGGCGAAAGGCGCGATCGACCGCCTCGTCGTCGAAGCCGTAGATCGCCATGAAGTCGTCGAGGGATCTCATGCCCGGTGCGTCGGCCTGGTGCATGTGCCAGGGGACCTCGGGGTAGAGGTGGTTTCCCGCGATGTGATCCTCGTGGCAGTGGCTGTTGACGACGCGGTCGGCAGCCGGAAGTCGATCCCGGCGGGGCATCAGTCCGAGACAGGGGTCGATCACCAGGGATTCCTCGGTTCCCCGCACCACCACGGTATTCCCGTGCGGATACTTGCCCTGCTTTTCGCCGAACAGCACCGTGACCCGACCGAGCTCGAGATCCACCAATTCTGCCATGAGATGTGGGCTCACCCGCGGGCCCGAGCCAGGTGGTCACGGATCGCCGCCAGCCAGAGCTCCGGATTCTCGATCTGCGGGCTGTGCTCGGCGCCGGGAACCTCGATGCGCGTCGCACCCTGGATTCCCGCCTCGAGCCGGCGTGAGGGCGCGAGGAAGTCGGCGTCCTCGGATCCGACCAGGACCGTGGTCGGACAGCGGATCTCGCCGAGTCGATCTTCCACGCTCTCGTGGTCGATCAGCTGATTCCCCAGCGTGATGAATGCCTCCGGATCCATCGCCTCGAACTTGGCGCGGATCCGCTCCCAGTAGCGCTCGGGTCCCATCCTCTCCTCGGCGCGCCGGGAGGCGGCGGACCGCTCGGGATCCTGGCTCGTCTGCGCCCGCTTCGCCGTGTAGAGCTTCACCATCCCCTGCTCGCGCGCGATCTTGGCTCCGACCTCCACGAGCTTCCGGGATGTGCCGCCAATCGGTCCCGGCGCCGTGTCCATCAGCACCAGGGAGGCGACGCGCTCCGGGTGTGCGAGCGTCAGGCGGAGACAGACCATCCCGCCCATCGAGTGGCCGAGGAGGTCGCAGCGCGCGATCCCCATGGCGTCGAGGAAGCGGGTGAGGTCCAGGACCAGCTGCGGGAGCGAGTAGGCCTCCGGGGTCCCCGGGTTGGTCGATCCGCCGTGACCTCGCTGATCGAGGACGACCGTTGGCCCCAGCTCTGCCAGGGCGGGGAGCACGTCGGCCCAGTCGTCCCGCGATCCCGTGAATCCGTGCACCAGGACGAAGGGGCGGTCGCCCGATCCGAGTCGCTCCCATTCGATCTCGACGTCACCCAGCTTCGCTCGTCCGATCCGCCGCTGCATGGAGCCAGTCTAATGCCTACGCGGTCGTCCGGCGACGTGCGGTGGCGTCCGGAGTCGGCCGGCCAAACCGTCTTCCCAAGGACCCGTCTCGGCATATAGTGGCCGAAGTCGATCCGCCGGTCCCGCGCTGGAAGGAACAATGGGCGCCCGCACCGTGCTTTGGGCCCTGGCGTCGAGCGCAGCGTTCGCGGCCCACCTGCACCCACCCCTGGCCGAGGTCGGGCGCATGGTCGCACTCGGCGGCGCGTTCTGGATGGCGGTCTTCGACTACCTCCACCGGGGAGGGCCGGCGGAGAGCGGGGTTCGCTTCGTCGCCGGCCTGGTCCTGGCGGCAGCGGCGGCGCACCTCGGCTGGGCGCTACTTCATCTCGACGACGTGGCGGCGGATCCGCGGGCGCTGCTGCGTCCCGCGGCCGGCCACAGCGTGCTGTTCGCGCCTCTGGGGGTCATCGCCCTCTTGCCGCGGGGGCGGGTCGCGCGGGAGCGGTACCTCGGAGCGGCGCTGGGGAGCCTGCCCCACGCCTTCGCGGTGGCGCGACTCGGCTGCATCGCCTCCGGATGCTGTCACGGGGCTGCGGGTTGGTTTGGAGACCATCCGACCCGGCTCTACGAGATCGCGGGGCTCCTGGGCCTCGCCGCGTGGACGCGGCGCCTTCCGCGGGCATGGGTCGGATCGGCGACACTCTATGGTTTCGGGGCGATGCGTCTGGCGATCGAGCCATTCCGCGCGCCGTCTCCCCTTGGCGAACCCCTGATCGCGCCGGAGGTGCTGGGGATGGGCTGGGTCGCGATCGGATCCGCGATGGCCGCGGCCGCATCTAGGCCCCCCCGCCCCCGCTCATGGGTCGGTTTGCGATGAGGAACGATCCGTTGCTCCGCGCGCTTCTGGCGATGCTGGCGGTCTGGACGATCCTGGTGAGCGGATCCCGGCTCTCTTCGCGGGTCGGCGAAGAGCCCGCGGTGCTCGTGGTCATGAGCCTCGCCGCGGCCTTTCTGATCGCGACGCGCCGTCCGTTCCGGGTGCGGCCTCGGCTGCGCCACGCGGTCCTCTTCGGCTTGGCGGGCGCGCTCGGATTCGCCGCCCATCCCTCCCTCTGCGGCGCGATCGCTCTGGCCGGCCTCGCGCTGGGGCTCGATCCGAGCCTGCTGGCCCCTTCGCCCGCTCCCGGCCTTTCCCTTCTGTTCGCGGTGGTGTTGGCCGCGCCGGTCTTCGAGGAGCTGCTCTATCGCGAGCGCCTCTTCGACGCCATCGCGGCGACACCGGTGGGAACGGGCGGTGCGGCGCTTCTCACCAGCGCGCTGTTCGCGATCACCCATCTCACACCGTGGCCGATGCTCGGGAGCTTCCTGGTCGGAATGCTGCTGGCGCTCCTTCGCCGCGTCTCCCGGACGGTAGCCGCGTGCATCGGACTGCACGCGGGGCTGAATCTCCGTTCGGTCTGGGAATCCGCGGGGGGTGCGCTGCATGGGTGATCTGCACTCCCGCTCGCGATGTGACGGTCCCCGCTTTCTCACCCCGATCCTTCGACAATCAGGAGAGGGCCAATGAGGAATCCGCACTCCGCAAGTCCGATGAATCGCGCGATCGCCGTGCTGTCGATCGCCTTGATCGCGGCGCTGGGCTGTCCGCCGAGGGCCAAGAAGCTGGCGCCGGCGGCCGGCTTGCCCCAGTACCAGGAGCGCGCCGTGCTGGAGGTTCCCGGTGCAGTCGTCAATCCCCTGGGTGGAAACCTGCTGGTCCGACGTTCGGTTCTCAGCATCGACACGCATCTCGGAACCCGCGAGATCGGTGCCGCCTACAACTCCGCCTCCCGGGGGTGGCTCTGGAGCTTCGACGTCCGCTACGACGGGGCCCTCTTCGTCGATCCGACCGGCGCCTCCCATGACACCAGGGCCCTCGCGCACGGAGACGCGATTCCCGGAACCGTCTGGGTGGTCGTCGACGCCGACACCGTAAAGACCAAGGGAGGGCTCGCCTACGATTTCGCCCCGGATTCCCGACTCAGCGCCGTCCATTACGCGAGCGCGGATTATCCGCGCCTCTCCTACCTGCAAGGGATCGTGGCGGGAGCGCCGCGAACCGTCGCGATCGATCAGTGCATGGGTTCCGGGGACTGCGAGCCGGTCTTCGAGATTTCCTATGGACCGGACGGGCAGGTCGCCTCGATCAGCGATCGCGCCGGCCGAGTCGCGGAGATCCTCTACTCGGCCGATCGCCTGACGGGGATTCGCGACGGGCTCGACACCGCACGCGGATGGCCGGGCACCCGATACGAGTACTCGGGGATCGACCTCAGTGCGATCGTCAGCTCGGAGGGAGAGCGCGTCGAGTACCTCTACGGGGGTCGTCGCGTACGAGAGGTACGGGCGATCGGAGAGGAGCATCCGGTCCACCGGTTCGACTACTACGTCAAGAACGAGGCCGGGCTCTTCGCGACCCGGCACATCGATCCGCTCGGCCACGTGACCTGGTTTCGCTACGACGGGGAGCGCCGTCTCCGCGAGCGGGAATCGACGGACGTGGAGGAGGCGCTGTACCTCTCCTGGGACGGACTCCGGGTCGGCGAGGAGACCCAGCCGAGTGGCGCGACGACCCGCTGGAGCCATCAAGACGACGACGTCGCCATCGAGATCCAGCCATCCGGCAACGTGGTCAGCTTCAGCTATGCCGCCGCCGCGGTGAATCGCGAGGCCCTCCTGGAGCGAGCCCCGCTCGAGATCGTCGACAGCATCGGCCTGCGAGAGCGGCGCAGCTACGACGGATCCGGCCGACTGGTGGCGGTGGAGAACGGTGAGGGAGAGGTCGTGGCGAGCTACAGCTACGCGTCCGACCAGACCGTCGCCTCCTTCACCACCGCGAACGGAGTGGTCGAGTACGACGGCCACGGCGCCCACGGTCACCCGACCCTGCTGACCACCGACGAACTCGAGATCGAGAACGAGTACGATCTGGTGGGCAACCTGCTCCGGGGCATCCACGGCGTGACTCCCGAGCTCGGTGGGGTCGTCTCCCGCGAATACGACGAGGACCGCAATCTCCGTCGCATCCGGGTGGCGGATGCGGCCTACGGGGGCATCCCGCGGCATCCCGATCAGTACATCGAGATCGAACACCGCAGCGACGGCCTGCGCACGCGGATCGCGCGTCCCGGTGGAGGCGATGACGAGTTCGACTACGACTCCCTGGGCCGCCTGGCACGGATCCGCGAGAGGGTGGACGGCGCCTGGGCTTCGACGACCCTCGAGTACGACGCCGCCGGGCGTGTCACCGCGACCGAGCTGGCCAACGGGATGCGGCGGGAGGCCGACTACGACGCGGTGGGTCGGGTCGTGTCGATCCGCAATCTCCGCGACGGCGCAATCGAGTCCGCGGCGGTCATGGGCTACGCAGAGGGACGGCTTCGAAGCCTCGAAGACTCGGTACGCGGTGGGGTCGAGCTCTACTCGTACGACACTGCGGACCGAGTCGTACAGGTCGAGTATCCGGACGGAGAGATCCTGCTGCTGACCCACGACCTGCGCTCCCGAACGACCCGCGAGGTCCTGGCGAGCGACTTGCTCCTCCGCTGGTTCGATCACGGATACGATCTCGCCGATCGGCGGGTGAGCCTCTCGGACAACGGTCACCTCCTGGTCCAGCACGTCTACCAGGACGGGAAGCTCGCCCTGACGAGCCATGGAAACGGTCTGGTGCGGCTCTACCGCTACGACCCGTCGAACGGCCAGCTGGAAGGCTCCACGACCGAGGGTCCCGGTGGGGTGGTGGAGGAGACCGAGATCACATGGGAGGGGCCGATGGCGTTCGCGCCGGGGCTACATGCCACCGCCCTCACCACGACCTTCGGAGCTGTCGCCGCCACCACCAGCGAGGAGTACATGCTGGGACCCGGATTCGGGACGCCGGGCCAGGAGCCGGTGGCCGGCCAGCGCGTCTACTTCTGGATCGGTGAGACCCTGCACAGTGCATACGAGTACGACGCGCTCAGCAACGGCCTGGGGTCGACCGCCCTCGGCGAGAGCTTCACCTACAACGCGGAGAGCAATCGCCTGCTCTCGGCGACGACTCTCGCGGCGGGAACCATCGACTACAGCTACGACGAGGCGGGATTCGCCACCTCGCGCCGGGGGGTCCCCCTCACCTGGACCGCATCCGGTCGGCTGGCCTCCTATGGGAGCGACGTCCTCTTCGAGTGGGACGCGCTGGACCGCAGGGTGCGCTCCGTGGTGATGGAGGTGGAGAGCCGCTGGCTCTTCGGCGGGCGGGTGCAGGCGGACCCGGCGGGCATTCCCAGCGCGATCGATCTCGGAGAGGTTCGCGTGGAGTTCGCCACGGGCGAGCGTCGCTACCGCCACCTGGACTTCCGCGGCAACGTCAAGTTCGTGAGCGACCAGGACGGCGAGGTCCACAGCCACTACGAGTACGATGCCTACGGGCTGCGCCAGGTGATCGGCACCGACGACGACTTCGTGCGCTTCGCGGGCCGCACCCAGATCGGCGAGTTGATGGTTCTGGGCGCGAGGGTCTACGATCCCGCCGTGGGCCGCTTCCTGTCCCCGGATCCGGTGCTCCAGTACGTCAACCAGTACGCCTATGCGCTGGGCAATCCTGTGTGGTTCGCGGATCCGGATGGGCGAAATGCCGAGGCCGTCGTGGCGGTGGGCGCCGCCGCCCTCGGCCTGATCTTGGCGGCCATCGCTCTCTTCTTCGTCACCACGGCGTTGGCCGCCGCGGTGGCAGCGGCAGCCTTCGGGGTGACAGGTCTCGGCTTCTCCTTGACGCTGGGTCGCGCACTCACCTCGGACAGCTCAACCGCCCTCGCATCCATCCCCAGCGTACCCACGTCCTCCAGCTCGGGGAGCTGCTCGCCGGTGCGGCTCGCCTCGGTCCCAGGCCTCGGACATCTGCACTGGTTCTTGATTGCGGCGCAGCTTCTGCTCGCCCCTCTGCTGATCCGCAGATGGGCCGCGCGCCGGTGGAGGCGACACCGATGAGCGAAGGTGACCGGCTCCGCCCGAGCTTCTGGACGACGGGCCCCGACGGTGTTCAGTACCATGGCGCTACCACGACCCTCAGCTTCGCCGCACTGCTCTCGCTGGTCTTCGCGGCCCTTTGGTGGGCGAACGCGCTCACCGAGGACGGCACCGGCCACTCGGCGTACCTGGTCGGTGGCCTCGACCCGGAGTTGGTACGGGAGGGGGAGGTCTTCCGCATCTTCACCGCCCCTCTCCTGCACGCGGACGATATCCACTTCACGATGAATCTGGCGGGCTTGCTGGGATTGGGTGCAGCGCTGGAGGCACAGGTCGGGAGCCTGAGGACACTGCTGGTCATCGCTCTCTCGATGCTCGCCGGCTCGCTCGCCACCGTCGCCGTGCCGCCGGGAGGAACTGTGGTGGTGGGAGCCTCCGGGGCGATCTTCGGAATGCTCGGGGCTTGGGGGACACTGGTGCTGCGACAGAAGAGGTCCCTGACGCCCCTGCTGCGCCGGGTAAGGTGGGTCATCCCCATCGCTCTGGTCGGGGATGCACTCCTGGCTGTCGTGCTCCCCTTCAAAATCGCCTGGTCTGCGCACTTCGGCGGCTTCGCCGGTGGAATGGCCGCGATGGCCCTCGTCTCCCGCGGTGCGGGGCCGATTCCCCTGGGCCCCTCTCCGCGCTGGATGCGGTGGGTCGCCGCCGGTCTGGCGGCGCTCTTCCTCTGGGCGGTCGCGGTCGACGTGCAGCGTATCGCCTCGGGAGAGGTTTGCGAGGTGCTGCTGCGCGACGATCTGGGCGAAAAGAACCGAGAGCTCTTCGCTGCGGCGCTCGCCGACCTCCCGGTGAGCTGCGCCATCCCGGAGGAGCCGGCCTCGCTACCCGATTAGATGACGGGACGCCAGGGCGTCCGCGTACTCGTTCCAGCGCGAGCCGTCGTGGGCCCTGATCCACTCGATGCGAACCCGCGGATGGGCTCGGGCCAGCTCGTAGAACCGCTTCACCCGCTCCAGGTTGGCGATCGGTCCGCTCTTGCGCTTCCAGCCGCGCTTCTCCCAGCCCGCTGCCCACTCGTTCACCGTCTTCACGCAGAGCTGGCTGTCCGAGTAGACGGTGATCTCGGCGTCCTCGGGAAGGACGCGGAGCGCCTCGATCAGGGCGGTGAGCTCCATGCGATTGTTGGTGGTGTCGGCATCGCTGCCGCACCGCTCCTGCACGATCTCGTCGTTCTCGACCCAGACGAAGCCCCAGCCGCCGGGGCCCGGGTTCCCCTCACAGGAGCCGTCGGTGAACAACCCGCTCTTGGGGCCCGAGCTGTATCGCTCCAGCACCTGCTCGGTGGTCAGCGGCGGACCGCTGTATCGACGGCTCATCTCGGACTCCCCACCGGAGAGTAACAGCCGTACTCCGGATCAGCCTTGGTAGAGCTCCAGGAACTCGCGATGGAAGTCGTCGTAGCGGCGGGCGAGGACGGCCTCGCGCGCGCCCCGCATCAGCTGCTGGTAGAAGTGGGTGTTGTGGATCGAGGCCAGGATGGCGGAGAGCACTTCGTTGGATGCGAAGAGATGGTGCAGGTAGGCGCGCGAGAAGCCGCCCGCGCAGGCGGCGCAGTCGCAGGAGGTGTCGATCGGATAGGCGTCGCGGCGGTAGCGGCGATGGCTGAGACGGATGCGCCCGCGCGAGGTGAAGACGCTCGCTGAGCGCGCGTAGCGGGTAGGGATCACGCAGTCGAAGAGATCGATCCCCTCGCCGATCGCGGCGAGGAGATCCTCGGGCAGCCCCACGCCCATCAGATAGCGGGGCTTGGAATCGGGGAGCAGGGGCGCGGTCAGGGCGGTGATCTTGCAGAGCAGCTCGTGTCCCTCGCCGACCGAGACTCCGCCGATGGCGTAGCCGGGCAGGTCGAGCGCCACCAGAGAGCTCGCACAGGCCGCGCGCAGATGCTCGTAGACGCTGCCCTGGACGATCCCGAACAGGGCCTGCCGGTTGCCGTGCCGGTGGGCCCGGAGACAGCGCTCCATCCACGAGAGGGTTCGCCGCACCCCCGCCCCGGCGAGCTTCTGGTCTGCCGGATAGGGCGTGCATTCGTCGAAGGCCATGATGATGTCGGCGCCGAGCTGGTTCTGGATCTCCACGGAGCGCTCCGGGGTGAGCTCCATGGTCGATCCGTTCACCTCGTTCTTGAAGCGCACCCCCTGGTCGCTGATCTCCTTCTTGGGCAGCGAGAAGACCTGGAAGCCGCCGCTGTCGGTCAGCAGCGGGCCCTCCCAGCGCATGAACTGGTGCAGCCCGCCGAGCTTGGCCACCAGCTTCTCGCCGGGGCGCAGGGCGAGGTGATAGGTGTTGGCGAGCAGCACCTCCGTCCCGGTGCCCCGAAGCTGCTCGGGCGTCATGGCGCGCACCGCGCCCTGGGTGCCGACCACCATGAAGGCGGGGGTGTGGATCTCACCGTGGGGCGTGGTGAACACGCCGGCGCGGGCCCGGCCGCTGGTCTGCTCGAGGATGTACCGGAACGGCTGGCCCATGCCCGAGAATGCTAGCCGTTCGGATATACTCCCGGCGGGATCTTCCCGGGAGCGAGATCATCCGGACAGCGTTCGCCGATCGCCTCATCGCGGCCACACGCCGGCTCGGCCACCCTCTCTGCGTCGGTCTGGACCCCCATCTGGATCGCTTCCCGCCTCTCTTCTGCCGTGGCGGAATGGCTCCCGCGGCCCCCGAGACCGTCGCGGCGGTCGAGTCGTTCTGCCTGGCGATGCTGGATCGGCTGGCGGGAAGGGTCGCGATCGTGAAGCCCCAGATCGCCTTCTTCGAGCGCCTCGGCTGGCGGGGCATGCAGGCGCTCGACGCGGTGGTCGCCGTGGCACGGGAGCGGGGCCTCCTGGTTCTCCTCGACGCCAAGCGGGGTGACATCGGATCGACCGCCCGCGGCTACGCGGAGGCCTACCTCGGCAGCCAGGCGGCGCTCCCGGTGGATGCCATCACCGCGAACCCCTACCTGGGCCTCGACACGCTGGAGCCCCTGGAGAAGGCGGCGGGGGAGACGGGCGCGGGCGTCTTCGTCCTGGTGAAGACCAGCAACCCGGGCTCCGGCGATCTCCAGGATCGCAGTCTCGATGGGGAGCCCCTCTACGAGCGGGTCGCGGAATCCCTCACCGGACTCGCAGAGCGCATGAAGGGCCCCGAGACGGGCTGGTCGTCCCTCGGCGTGGTGGTCGGGGCAACCTACCCGGGGGTGCATCAGAGGATCCGGGAGCTCCTGCCCCGGGCCCTCTTTCTGGTGCCCGGGTACGGTGCCCAGGGCGGCGGAGCCCGGGACGCGGTGTCCGGCTTCGTGGCCGGGCCCTCTGGCCGCCTGGAGGGCGGCGTCGTCAACTCCTCCCGCGGGATCCTGTTCCCCCCGGGATCCGACACGGACGGCGTCAAGATCTGGGAGCGCGCCGTGGACGGGGCGCTGGATCGGGCGATCGGCGAGCTGGGGGACGCGGTCGGCTAGCCGCAAGCACCGAAGGTGCGCGCAGCGAGCCGGGGGCGAGCGGAGTCGAAGAGGCCTGCCGAGCGAAGTTCAGCGGTAGCTCTTGCGCCCGCCGCGGCTTCGGCGCAGGCGTGTCCTGCGGTGCTTCGCCTTCAGCCTGGCGCGATGGCGAGCGGTCTTGGAGCGGTTCCTGTGGGGGAGCTTGGTCGACTTCCTCATCGGCTCCTCCGGAGCGTTCTTGGGGCCGGCGGAAAGTAGGCGAGAGGGGCGGTTGCGTCTACCCTTGGGCCGGATTTGCAGCCTGGGAGCGCCGATGGAGACCCCTCTCGACCGGATGATGGACTTCGACCTGACGCCCGAGCAGCGCCAGATCCGCGCCGCGGTGCGCGGATTCGCCGAGAAGGAGATCCAGCCCTTCGTCGAGCAGTACGAGCGGGAGGCCCGCTATCCGCTCGATCTGATCCAGAAGCTCGTTCCGCTCGGCTACATCGCGCCGATGATCCCCGAGGAGTACGGAGGCTCCTTCATCGACGTGATGAGCTACGGGATCATCTGCGAGGAGCTGGCGAGGGTCGACTGGGTGGTCGCCTCGGTCGTCTCCGTCACCAACTCTCTCCTGGCCGGATCGATCCTCCGCTACGGCTCCGAAGATCAGAAGCGGCGCTGGCTCCCGGCCATGGCCGACGGAAGCTGTCTCACCTCGGCGTGCCTGACCGAGCCCGACGGGGGAACCGACCTCGCCAACATGCGCACCCTCGCGGTGAAGGTGGGTGGCGGCTGGCGTCTCAACGGGACGAAGGTCTTCATCTCCCACGCCGCCCACGCGGGGCTCTTCCTGGTGGTGGCGACCGTCGATCGCGAGAGCAAGCACCGGGGCGTCACCGCCTTTCTCGTGGACCCGCACGGCGACGGGATTCGCATCGGCGACTTTCCGATGCGCACCCTCCGGCGCGACAACCTGGCAGAGGTCCACTTCGAGGACGCATTCGTTCCCGACGAGGCCCTGCTCGGCGAGCCCGGCAAGGGGTTCCCCGTGCTGGGGTCCGCTCTCGACACCGGCCGCTTCTCGGTGGCGGCGCGCTGCGTCGGTCAGGCCCAGCGCTGCATCGACCTGGCCGTGCCCTACTCGCTGGACCGGGAGGCCTTCGGACAGAAGATCGCCGAGTTCCAGATGATTCAGAAGAAGATCGCCGACATGGCCTGCCGCACCCAGGCCGCCCGCTCTCTGGTCTACCAGCTCGGGCGGATGAAGGATGGCGGCGTGCCCCGTGCCTCGATGGAGGCGTCGATGGCGAAGCTGATGGCCAGCCAGGCCGCCGTGCAGAACGCCCTCGACGCGATCCAGATCCACGGTGGCTATGGTCTCTCCGAGGAGTACGAGGTCGGGCGCCTGCTGCTGGAGGCCAAGGCGCTGGAGTTCGGAGAGGGCACCAGCGAGCTGCACAACAAGATCATCGCGGAGTTCATGCTGGGGATCCGCAAGCAATGAGGGACCGGAGGGGAGCGAGATGAGCGCGAGGGACGAGCTGCTGAAACTGATCCTGGAGGTCTCCTTCGAGAAGCGCCGCGTGACGCTCCGGAGTGGCAGGGAGAGTGACTTCTATCTCGACCTCCGCCAGACGCTGATGCGCCCGCGCGGCGCGCAACTGGCGGGGCAGCTCGCCCTCGACAAGCTCCTCGGAGGGCCGCCCGTGGATGCGGTCGGCGGCATGGCCGTCGGCGCGGTCCCCTTCGTCTCGGCGATCCTGCTCGCCGCCGCCGAGCGGGATCCGGACACGACGCTCCTCGGTTTCTTCGTCCGCAAGGAGGCGAAGAAGCACGGTCTCGGCCGACAGATCGAGGGGGGCTTCGAGGCCGGCCAGAGCGTCGCGCTGGTCGAGGACACCACCACCACCGGCGGCTCCACGCTCGACGCGGTCGACGCGGTGGAGGCGGCGGGCGGCAAGGTGGCGCGGGTGCTGTGTCTGGTCGATCGCGGCGAGGGGGCGCGGGAGGCCTTCGCCGAGCGCGGGCTCGAGCTGGAGGCGATCTTCACCCGGGCCGATCTGCCCCTCTAACGCCGAGGAGCGCTCGCGTCAGTTACTCCGGGGTGGAACGCGGTCCCCTGACTCTGCCTAGGGAGCAGCTACTGAGATCTGTGTTGCATGTTTGAGATGCTGCCACACCTCTTGGCTTCTCAGGGGGTCGGTTCACCATCGCAACCGCTATGGGTACTCACTCAGTAAGGATTGATTGACCCGATTTCACAGCGCGCGTAGGATGGATGGCGAAGTGACTCCCCGGAGGTGCCACTATGACTCCGCTCGGTTCGCGACACCTTGACACACTCCTGGTGAACAGGGTTCAGACCGCGGGAATCCTCCTCGTTGCCCTGGCGATCGTCTTCTGGCTCGTCGCAGGTGAGCGCGCCGCAGCGCTGATCAACGTCGGAGCCCTCGACACGCCGGGCTTCGTCTTGGACGTCGAGATCGCCGGCGGGCTCGCCTACGTCGTCCACACAAACCCCAGTGGCGTTCGGATCATCGACCTCTCGAACCCCGCAGCTCCGGTCGAGATCGGGTTCATCCCCGCGGACTGGGGCAGGGGTGTCGAGGTGGTCGGGGAGCTCGCCTACGTCGCCCGGGGATCCGCCGGCCTGCAAATCCTCCAGTTCGGGCCGGAGTACCCGGCGTACCCGTGCGACGACCGCCTCGACAACGACTCCGACGGCTGGGTCGACTACCCGGACGATCCCGGATGCGGCGACCACCTTGCGCCCCTCGAGGCGCCCGAGTGCCAGGACGGGATCAACAACGATCCGGGATCGGATCCGGATCCGGGGCTGATCGACTTCGACGGCGGACAGTCGATCTGGGGAATCTGCACGGGCGAGCCCGGAGGTTGCCCCGCCAACGTCAGCGATCCCGACGGAGACGGCGTGGCGAACCCGGACCCGCAGTGCGTCGGACAGCCCTGGAAGAACCAGGAGGGGGCTTTCTACGGCTGCGGCCTGAGCTCCGAGCTGCTGTTCGTCCTGCCGCCGCTGATGTGGCTATGGCGAAGGCGCGTCCGAGCGGCTGCCGAATAGATCCAGGATCGCGTCGAGGTTCGCGGCCACCCGTTCCGGCTCGACCCCGACGGTGGGAGCGTAGAAGAGGGGCTCCTCGGTGAGATCGTTCCATTGGGCGAGGCGGTCGCGCGCTTCGTCCGGGGTGCAGGCGATGGCGATCTCCTCGACGAGCGGGTCCGGGATGGCGTCGGCCATGGCGGCGAGGTCGAAGCTTCTAAGCGCCGCTCGGCAGGCCTGGCCGACCTCGCGCAACCCGTGGAGGTCGAGTATCGAGTGGTAGAGCTCGGTGGTGAGGTAGAAGCCGATCTGCCCCTTCGCGTCGCGCACGGCCTGATCGCGATCGTCGGAGATGGAGGTCAGAACGTAGGGCGCGAGCTTGCAGGCGCCGGATTCCCGGCCCGCTTTCTCCTCCGCGCTTCGCAGGCCGGGGAGGGTGACCTCGCGATGCCAGCGCCGGGTCGCGATCGGGTGGCCGACCAGGGCGTCGGCGACGGCGCCCGCCGCGGCGATCATGCCCCGGTTGACGGCGGCGACCCAGATCGGAATTTCGGTTCGCGCGGCACCGGGCCGCGAGTAGATCGGGACGCTCAAGTTCCAGAAGCGGCCCTCGAAGCGAAAGCCGAGGCCGCTCTGCGCGGCGATTGCCTGGCGAAGCAGCGTGACCAGCTCCCGCATGCGGGCGGCCGGCTCCGAGAAGGGGACGCCGAACCAGTTCTGGTTCATGCGCCTCGTGGCGCTTCCCAGCCCGAGAATCATCCGCCCCCCGGAGAGCTCGTCGAGATCCATCGCCGCGCTGGCGTGGAGGAGAGGGCTGCGGGTAAAGGCATTGGCGATCCCCGTCCCGAAGCGGATGCGCCGGGTCGCCTGTGCGATGGCGCCCAGGGGTACGTAGCCGTGCCGATTGAAGAACTCGATGGTGAAGACGGAATCGAAGCCCGCCGCCTCGGCGCGCACCGCCAGATCCACGTCGCCTCGAGCCATGCCGGTGGTCAGGATCAGTCCCTTCTGCATGGCCCGCATTCTAACCAAGCCGGGGGTCGACTCCCCGTGATCGAATTCGTCACGTCGCTCGGCTTGATGATCTCAAGCCCTTCTGGCGACAGGGGCGAGGGCCGTCTCCGGCTCACACGGCGAGACGCCTCCGCCGCTGATGGAGCCAGAGCAGCACCGGGAGGATCGCGCCGAGCTCGAACCCCAGCCCGCAGCCCATGCCCAACGTGCCCGCCTCTCGGCGGCTCACCGCACGGCGAACGCAGGAACTCGCCGCGCACTTCCTTCGCACCGTCGAGATCGAGGTCTTCCTCGATGAGGGTCCCGGAGGTCATCCGAATCCGCGCTCTCAGCCGCCTTGAGGAGATGAACTCCTCGAACTCCGGATCTCGAAGCGATTCTTGTAGATCGCCACACAGCTCGGCTCGTCGGTGATCGTATGAAGTGTACGGCGCACGGACCAGTTCCCTGATCTTGCGATTGGCTTACCGAAGTTGGCGCTGCTCTTTGGTCGGCTCGCTAGCCGGCGCCCAGCTGCTTGTCGATCGCGGCCTTGAAAGCCTCGAAGGGCTTGGCCCCGGAGAGGAAGTAGCCGTTCACGAAGAAGCCGGGGGTGCCAGTGACGCCGAGCCTGGCCGCCTCGCGCTTGTCCGAGTCGATCCACCTCTCGACGTCTTCCGATGTCATGTCCTTCTCGAACTGGTCGACGTCCAGGTTCAGCTCGCCGGCCCAGGCCAGGTACCGGTCGGGCCCCAGGGCTTTCTGGTTCGCAAAGATCAGGTCGTGCATCTCCCAGAACTTGCCCTGCTTGGCCGCCGCCAACGCCGCCTTGGAGGCGGGGACCGCATGCGGGTGGAAGTTCAGCGGGAGATGCTTGAAGGCGATGCGGACCTGGTCGCCGTACTCCTCCTCGATCCGCTTCAAGGTCGGGCCGACCTTGGCGCAGAAGGGACACTGGAAGTCCGAGAACTCGACGATCGTGACCTTGGCGTTCTCGGGACCGCGGACCGGTGCTCGCCCGACCGTGACGTCGTACTTGCGGTTGGGGTCGGGGCCACGCCGGCGAGCCGGCGTGGGGGCGGGGGCCCTCGCCGAGGCCTTCGCATTCTCGGCCATCTCGGTCATTGCGGAATGAATATCGCCCAACCGCGCGCTGGTCCTGTCGAGCGAGCTAGAGACCAGGTAGCCGCCCGCCGCGATGGCGAGACCCAGGATGAGGGCACCGATGATGGTCGCAGTGGCATTGCTCATGTGATTGTCACCTCATTATCGAACCGCTACGACCAAGAAGCTCTTTTCGAGGCAAAGCCTCAGCCCGGAGCTGGCGAGTATCCTCCGGTCACAGCACCGTACTTCGTCATGATAGGAAAGGCCAACGATACAAATCGTTGTACAGGAAGAAGTAGGTCACGCCGCCGTCGAAGTTGGTGAACACCAGCAACAGCAGCACGATGGCAACCGCGAGAGCAGGAAGAAACGTCGGCACCCGGCCATCCGGACAACCTCCTTCGCGCACCGGAAGAGCGTCGGGATGAACGCAGACGATGCGCCAACCTTCGTGATCCCGGGGACTTACGTCACTACCCGCAGTCGCCATCCCACTCTGATGCTGATCCCTCTTCGTGCGGGTATCATCGAAACCCGTGACGATCGCTCAGCTCGAACAGCTCCCGGATTCCCTTCTGGAGCGCATGGGACGGCGCGTCGCGGACTTCGTTCGGCTGAGCCGCGCGCTCAGCGCTTTCGCCCTGATCTCGCTGAGCGTCATGCTCACCCGGCGGGATGCGCCGCGCCGGGTCATGCGACCGCTGATCCGGGCGCAGATTCGCAATGCGGGCGTTCGCCTCGTCCCGATGGTTACCCTCCTCGGCACGGCGCTGGGCCTGCTCGTCATCGCCCAGACGACCGCGCTTCTCACGCGGCTCGGCGCGCAGCAGTACGTGGGCACGATCATGGTCACGGTCGTCGTTCGAGAGCTCGGCCCACTCATCACCGCGATCCTCGTGCTGGCACGCGCCGGGACGGCCAGCGTCGTCGAGCTCGGCACGCTGCGGGCGCTCGGGGAGATCCGCGCGCTCGAGTCGCTCGGAATCGATCCGATCCACTATCTCGTGATGCCCCGAATGATCGGCCTGGCGGTGGCCGTCTTCTGCCTCACCGTCTACCTGATCCTGACGGCGCTCGTGAGCGGCTACCTCTTCGTCTTCCTGCAGGGGGTTCCACTCAAGCCGGGAACCTACCTGAGCCAGATCGGGGACGCGCTCCTGTGGCAGGATTTCGCGCTGCTCGGCCTGAAGACGCTCACCTTCGGCACCGCCATCGCGGTGGTAAACTGCTATCAGGGACTCGCGCGGTCCCTCGACCTCGACGACGTCGCGGAGGTGACGGCGCGTGCCGTCGTCCAGAGCCTCACGGCCTGCGTCATTCTCGACGCCTTCTTCCTGGTGGGATACGTCTTCGTGTGAGTGAGTCACCGAACATCGAGCTGGCCAGGGTCGAGGTGCCCTGCGAGGAGGAGCCGCAGACTGCCATCGTCCATGGGGTCGACTGGGTCGTGCGCCCCGGCGAACGGTGGGCGGTGTGTGGCGGGCCTGGTAGCGGGAAGACGTCGCTGCTCTGCACCGGTGCCGGCCTGAACGCTCCCGTCGCCGGCACACTGCGCGCCTTCGGGCGCGACTACTGGGGCGCCACCGCGTCCGATCGGCTCGCGCTGAGCCGCCGGGTCGGCATGGTTTTCGACGGGGGCGGGCGGCTTTTCACCCACATGAGCGTCGTCGAGAATCTGGTGCTGCCCCTTCAGTACCACCGCGAGTGCGATCGCGAGGCGGCGCGGGAGCGGGCGCTCCAGCTGTTGGCGCTGGTCGGCCTCGAGGCCTGGGCCGATGCCGCCCCTGCCCGGCTCACCACGGTCACGCAGCGGCGGGTGGCCCTTGCGCGCGCGCTCACGGAGCCGGTCGAGCTACTCTTCCTCGACGCGCCGCTCGTCGGACTCGGGCCCGAGGAGCGGCACTGGTGGCTCCTGTTTCTTCGTGACCTGTCCGAGCGGGAGGACGTGACGGAGGGACGGATGAGCATCGTGACCAGCGGCTACGAATTCTCCTCGTGGTTCGGCTGGGCGGACCGCTTTGCCGTGCTCGGCAACGGGTTCTTCCGGACTCTCGAGGAGGCCGAGGCGCGAACCGTGGCGGCCGCTGCGACCGGTCCCGCGGCGAGTGTCGGGGCCTGACGCGTGCCGCTCGGAGACCTCAGTCCTCAGCTGCGCACGCGCCTCTTGCGGATGGAGCGGCTCGTCGGCCTCTTCGTGGCGGTGGCCGGCGTGCTGGTGCTGGTGGGGTTCCTCTACTACCTCTATCACACCGCCGAGCGCCGAGGCTGGTTCGTGCCCACGGCGCCCTACTTCACGTTCGTGAAGAGCGCAGGCGGCCTGCAGGTGGGCGATCCCATCTTCCTGATGGGGTTCAGCGTCGGAGAGATCACCCAGATCGAGGCCCAGCCGCCCAACTCCTACTACAGCGTCTTCGTGGCGTTCGACGTGCGCAGCCCCTACTACGGGTACCTCTGGACGGACTCCAAGGTTCGCATCGGCTCCGGCGATCTCCTCGGAGGCCGTCTGCTCGAGGTCACGAAGGGGATCGAGGGAGAGCCGACGGTCTACGAGCAAGACGGTCGCGTCGAGAGGATCCTCGTGGCCGGGGAGGTGGTGGCCCTCGAGGACTCGCCGAAGGGCGTGTTCCTGGAGCCCCTCGAGGAGCCCGCGCTCACGGAGCGAGCGGAGGCCCTGCTGGGCTCGCTCGAGACGAGGCTCCCGGAGATCCTGGACGCGGTGGAGGAGGTGCTGACGAGCGCCGACGCGACACTGGACACTGCGGGCGCGCTCGCCGAGGAGGCGCGGCCGGTCGTCGCGAACATCCGGGAGATCACGGGGCATCTGACGGACCCCGAGGGATCGCTCGGCGAGTGGCTGCTGACGCCGGAGCTGCGCGAAGGCCTCGACACGACTCTGGCCACCCTCAATGCCGAACTGGAAGCGCTGAACGAGACCCTGGCGAACGTCGCGGCAATGACGGGCAGCCTTCGCGAGCAGGTGGAAGGCAACGATCACATCCTCGACGAAATCTCGAGCCTGGTGACCGAGACCGACGATCTCGTGCAGGGTCTGAAGCGCCACTGGCTGCTCCGGGGCACCTTCGAGGATTCGCCGGTACCCGTTTCCGAGACGATCGACGACCCCCTGCTCGCACCTCCCGGGGAGGTCGCACCGTGATCCGGGGGACGGCGCTCGTCTGCAGCGTCTCGCTCCTTCTGGCCTGCGCCTCCGAGCCGCCGGCGCCGACGAGTCCGCTGCGTGGGGAGGCGGCCAGGGCGGCCGAGACGGGCAGCCGGCGTTTCGCCGGGCGCCACCACGAGGCGGCTGCCGGTTCCTTCGCGCGCGCGGCGGAACTCTACGGCGTTCTCGACGATCCGCCTGCCGAGGCCACCGCGCTCCGGAACCAGGGGGAGGCGCTCCGACGGGCGGGCGAGCTCGCCGATGCCGCCGCCGCCTTCGAGCGCGCACTGGCGCTCGATCGCCTCGGCGACCGGCCGACTGCCCAGGCGCGGGATCTCGCCGGGCTGGCTCGTTGCCACGCGGCGCGGGGAGAGTTGGCGCGCGCCATCCAGGAGACGGAGCGGGCCCTTTCGCTTGCCGGAGGCGCAGATCTCCTGCGTTCGTCCCTCGAGATCGATCTCGCCTCCTACCTTCTCGCCCGGGAGGACGCCGCGGACCGGGAGCGGGTGATCGCACTACTCAGGTCGGTGGCCGACGGCGTCGACCCGCGCACGCGGGCCGCGGGCCACCTGCACCTCGGTCGTGCGTACCGACGCTTCGGCTCCCCGGTGCTCGCCGAGGAGACCTTGGAGCAGGCGTTGGGTGCGTTCCGCGCGCTCGACGATCCGGAAGGGCTGGCCCGTAGCCACGAAGAACTCGGCGTCCTCTTCCGCTCCCGCGGCGACCCCGAAGCTGCGCGGGGGCATTTCGAGCAGGCGCGCCGCGGGTACGATTTCCTCGGGGACGAGGCCGCGCGGGTGCGCGTCGACGAACAGCTCGGCGAAGGACGCGACTGAGGCCGCGCGGCGGCCCGCGAGGACCCATGGAACGGATCCGGCCGGACGGCATGTTCTTCACCGAGGGCGGCCGCAGGTTCTGGCTGCGCGGCGTTTCCTATGGGCCCTTCCGACCCAACCGGGCCGGCGAGTTCCTCCCGGAGAAGGAGGTCGTCGAGCGCGACCTCGCTCTCGTCTGCGAGCTCGGGGCCAACACCGTTCGCGTCTACAAGCCGCCTCCCTCGTGGTTCGTCGATCTCGCAGCCTCCGCCGGCCTGCGCCTGCTGGTGGGGCTACCCTGGGCGCAGCACGTCCGCTTCCTGGACGGCGAGCACACGCGCGCCGAGATCCGCGCCTCGGTGCGGCGTGCGGCGCTCTCCCTTCGCGACGCGCCAAACGTGCTCGGCATGCTGATCGGCAACGAGATCTCGCCTCAGATCTTGCGCTGGTACGGGTCGGCTCGCGTCTGTCACTTCCTGGCGCGACTCGCGGACGAGGTTCGCCAGACCGCGCCCGAGACTCTGGTGTCCTACGCAAGCTTCCCCATGACGGAGTACCTGGAGCTCGACTTCCTGGACTTCGTGTCCCTCAACGTCTTCCTGCACGACGACGCGGCGCTCCGCAGCTACCTGACGCGGCTCCAGAATCTCGCCAGCTTCAAGCCGCTGGTCCTCTCCGAGTTCGGCGTCGACTCGCTGGGGGAGGGCGACGAGGTACAAGCGCGCATCGTAGCGGGTACCGCCCGAGCGGCGGCGGAGCTGGGCCTCGCCGGGGCGGTGGCCTTTGCGCTCACCGATGAGTGGCACGCTGGGGGCCACGAGGTCGAGGATTGGCGGTTCGGCCTGGTCGATCGCGTCCGGTCGCCCAAGCCGGTCTACACGGCCCTCCGGGAGATCTTCCGGTCGCCGAGTCCCCCGCTCCCGGACCCGGCGCCGCTCGCCACGGTGGTGATTTGCGCCTATAACGCAGAGGCCACCCTGCGCCCGTGTCTCGAGTCTCTCCGAAAGCTCCGCTACCCGAACTACGAGGTCGTGGTCGTCGACGACGGTTCGACCGATGGCACCCGCGCCATCGCCGAGGCCTTCACCGAGTTCCGGCTGATCTCCCATGAGAACCGCGGTCTCTCGGAGGCGCGGAACGACGGAATCCGCGAGGCCACCGGCGACATCGTCGCCTTCACTGACGCGGACTGCCTGGCCGATCCCGACTGGCTCACCTTCCTCGTTCGACGCCTCCTCTCCCAGGACTTCGCCGCGGTGGGTGGGCCGAACCTGTCTCCGCGCGAGGACCACTGGGTTCCCGAGGTCGTCGCGCGCTCGCCGGGCGCGCCCAGCCACGTGCTCCTGACCGACCGCGACGCCGAGCATCTGCCGGGCTGCAACATGGCCTTCTGGCGCGAGGCCCTGCTCGAGGTGGGCCTCTTCGATCCCGTCTTCCGCGAAGCGGGAGACGACGTGGACATCTGCTGGCGGCTCCAGGACGAGGGCCATCGTCTCGGCTTCGCCGCCGCGGCACTGGTGTGGCATCGCCGTCCCAGGACCGTCTCGGCCTATCTGGAGCAGCAGCGCGGCTACGGCCACGCCGAGGGTCTCCTCTCGTTCAAGCACCCCTGGCGCTTCGATGCCATGGGAAGCTCGCGCTGGCTCGGGCGCATCTACGCCGGGGACGGGGCGGCGGGGTTTGCCCCGCGGCCGGTGATCTACGCAGGGCCCTTCGGAAGCGGTCTCTTCCAGACCCTCTACGAGACGCCGGGCTCGGCGCTTCGACAGCTGCCCGGCACCCTCGAGTGGAGCGCGCTGGCCCTGCTGCTGCTGCTCGCCGCCGCCGGTGCGCCCCTGCTCGGGGGCTCTCTCGTCGAGCTAGGCTGGCTCGGGGCGGCGCTCGCCGCCACGTCGGTCGCCTGGGCGACCCGCCGCGCCCTCGCGGCGGACGTCCAGGACGTGCCCGCACCGGCGTGGAAGGCGCGGAGCCTGATCGCCGGTCTCACCTACCTGGGGCCCGTGCTCCGCGCGATCGAGCGCTACCGCACTCGTGTGGCGGGGCTGCGTCGGGCCGAGCGTATTCCGGTTCCGGTGGCCGGGATGCCGACGACCCTGGGATGGCGCCGCCGGGCCTTCGATCTCTCCTTCTGGAACGAGACCGCCATCGAAAAGGAGCGCTGCATCAGCGCCCTCGTCGACTACCTGCGTCCACGGCAGTACGCCATCGTGCACGACGACGGCTGGCAGCCCTGGGACTTCGTGGTGAACCACGGCGTCTGGGCGCGCGCCGAGGTGAAGCTGCTGGTGCAGGACCACGGTGAGCGACGGCGTCAGCTCGACGTCGGGGTGCGCGTGCGGAGGACGCGCTTCGCCAGGATGGTGGCCGGCGGCCTGCTGCTGGGAGCAGCGTTCGCCGCACTTGGCGGGCTCGGGGGCGTCGCGGCCGTTCTCGCGGGCGGGCTCGCGTTCAGCGAGGGCGTCGGAGTCCGGCAGCGACACCGGCTCGCGCGCGTGCTCCACCACGCCACCGAGAACGCGGCCCGTGCGCTTCCGCTGGATCCGCTGCGAAGTGCGCCATGAGCCCCGTCCGCAGGATCCTCCGCTACCTCCAGCCCCATCGCGCCGGGTTCGCGCTGGCCCTGGTCTTCGTCGGTCTTCTCGCGGCTCTCGAGGCCGCGAAGCCGTGGCCGCTGAAGATCATCGTCGATCGCGTGCTCGGAGCCGAGTCGCTCGGCAGCTCCTGGCTCGACTCGGTGGGCAAGCCGCAGCTTCTGCTCCTCGCCTGCCTCGCGGTCGTCCTGATCCAGGTCGCCCTGTCCGGCGTCGCACTGCTCCAGAACCTGCTCACCGTCCGCATCGGCCAGCGCATGGTCAGCGCGCTGCGCAACGACATGCTGACCCACCTCTACGGCCAGTCACTCGGCTTCTTCGGCCGCCGGCCCGGGACGGATCTCGCCTATCGCGTCACCTTCGACACCTTCGCTGCCCAGTCCCTTGCGCTGAACGGCTTCCTCCCCTTGCTGAGTGCCGGCGTCCTGCTCGTGGTCATCAGCGTGGTGATGCTGCGCATGAACCTCTTGCTCGCGGCGATCTTCTTCGCCGTCGCCCCGTTCCTCTACCTGACGATTCGCCTGCTCTCGGCCCGTATCGCGACGATCGCCACCGAGATGAGCGAGCGGGAGAGCCATCTCCTCGAGGAGACCCAGCGCGACTTGGATGGGATCCACATCGTCAAGGCCTTCACGGCGGAGGCCGCCGAGCGGGCCCAGGTGATGCGGGCGTCGGCGCGGGCGCTGGCCTCCGCGTTCCGGCTCTACCTGGTGCAGACGGGCTACGCGGGGGCCGTGAGCGTCGTGCTGGCGCTCGGAACCGCCGCGGTCCTCTACGCCGGTGGTCTGCTCGGGCTGGCCGGGAGGGTCACCGTCGGCGACCTGCTCGTCTTCGTCAGCTATCTCGCTGCCCTCTATTCCCCGGTCGACTCGATCTCGAAGGCGCTCGGCGTGGTGCAGGAGTCGTCGGCCGGCGCCCGCCGGGTGTTGGAAGTGCTCGACAGCGAGCCCGAGGTTCGGGACACGCGCCGCGCCCGGAATCTCCATGACGTCTCGGGCGGCCTGCGCTTCGAGCGGGTCTCGTTCCGCTATCCCACCCAGGCCGACCGGCTCGCGCTCGAGGAGGTGGACTTCGAGGTGGAGCCGGGCTCGCTGGTGGCGCTGGTGGGACCCTCCGGCGCGGGCAAGAGCACGGTGATGAGTCTGATCCCCCGCTTCTACGATCCGACCGCGGGAAGCGTGCTCCTCGACGGGAAGAACCTGCGCCGGATCCGCCTCCAGAGTCTGCGGGACCAGATCGGCTTCGTGCCCCAGTCGCCTTTCCTCTTCCCGCTGAGCGTGGCCGACAACATCCGCTACGGTCGTCCCGCGGCGAGCCCCCAGGAAGTGCAGCGCGCCGCAGAGATCGCGGGAGTCACGAGCTTCGCCGAGCGCCTCCCGCAGGGCCTCGCCACCGAGCTGGGCAGCGGCGGTCACGTGCTCTCCCAAGGCGAGGCCCAGCGCGTAACGCTCGCGAGGGCGCTGGTGCGGGACCCCCGCATCCTCCTCCTCGACGAGCCTACCTCGGCGCTCGATCTGGAGACCGAGGCTCAGGTCGTCGCCGGGATCGAGCGGGCGCGGGTGGGTCGTACCACGCTGGTGATCGCCCACCGACTCGCCACGGTCCAGCGCGCGGACAAGGTGCTGGTGCTCGACGCTGGACGGCTCGTCGAGCGCGGCACCTTCGCCTCGCTGCGGGAGGCGGGCGGGCTCTTCTCAGACCTCTACCGGCATACGCTCTTCGACACGGGAGCGTGACTCTCTTGGCCGCGCGAGCCATTCCGGCGAGATCAGCACCAACCCCCCAGCCGGGCGAGGAAGCTGCATTTCGGCGGCTCACCGCACGGCGAGCGCAGGAACTCGCGCTGCACTTCCTTTACACCGTCGAGATCGAGGTCCTCCTCGATGATGGCCCCGTCGGGCGTCCGAATCCGCAACCTGAGCCGCTTCGAGGACAGGAGCTCCTCGAACTCCGGCCCGTGAAGATTGACGGAACGCATCCTCCTCTCCGACTCGGACGCCGGTCGCGCCTCCCTGGCAGGCCTGTCGTCGAATCGGAAGACACGCCTCCCCGTTCGCGAACGTTGATGAAGAGGTCGTTCTCATCTAGCTGGATCTCGAAGCGATCCTTGTAGATCGCCACACAGCTCGGCTCGTCGGTGACCGCATGAAGTGCACGGTGAAGGGACCAGCTCCCCGACCTCGCGATGGGTTCACCGAAGTCGGCGCCGACCGGCAAGGCATGGATCACGAGCTGCGCACAACAGGCGATGGCGAGCAGGAATCGTGTGTGGTGGGCCATGAAGACCTCCGGTGAAGAGCTGATGGTCTTATCGGGTGAACCGCCGGGGTGGTTTACCGCCCAGATGAGGGGGATTTGGGCGCGGTCTCGTGACCGGATTCGTCACATCGCTGGGCTTCAATGGGTGTTGCGGTGGGTCACCCCCCGCCCACCGCCTCCAGGAGATCGGAGGGACGACATGGACGAGATGAGGCCCGCGATTCGAACCACGACGCGCTGCCTGGTGTGCGGCTTCACCGAGATCCGGACGGACGAGGTGGTGGATCGAGGGGTGGTGCTGCTGGCCGAGTGCCCGCGCTGCGATCACCGCTGGACCGAGCGCCCCCCGATCTGGATGGCGCCAGTCGGTGTCCTGCTCGCGTCGGAGAGCTCCGCGGCATGATAAAGTCTCGGCAGTGCGGGTGGTTCTCTACACGGGCAAGGGAGGCGTCGGGAAGACCACCACCGCTGCGGCGACGGCGGTTCACGCCGCCCGTAGCGGGCGATCGACGCTGGTGGCCTCGGCGGATTCGGCGCACAGCCTCGGAGACGTGCTGGAGCGACGCCTGGGCCCCAGTCCCAGTCGAATCGCGCCCGGGCTGGACGCGCTCGAGGTGGACACCCCCACCGAGACCCATCGACACTGGGGCGCGGTGCGGGACTACCTGGTCTCGCTGTTTCGCTACCAGGGGATCGAGGAGGTGGTCGCCGAGGAACTGGCGCTGCTCCCCGGGGCGGAGGAGATCACCACCCTGCTCGCCGTCGAGGCCCATGCCCGGGATGGCGGCTACGACTTCGTCGTCGTCGATTGCGCGCCGACCGATTCGGCACTCCGACTGCTGACCCTTCCAGAGGTGGCGCGGGGGGCGTTTCGCGTTCTGCTCCGGGTTCAGCGGGTCCTCGCCAGCGTGGTGACGCCCCTCGCCCGGAACCTGATTCCGGTACCCCTCCCGGAGTCCGAGGTCTTTCGGGACGCCGAGCAGCTCCTGTTCCGGAAGCTCCGCAGGCTGCGGGACTTCGCGAGCGATCGACGCACCAGCGTGCGCCTGGTGGTGACTCCCGAGCGCATGGTGATCGACGAGGCGCTGCGCGCCCACACCGATCTGGCTCTCTTCGAGCTGTCCTGCGATGCCGTGGTGATGAATCGGCTCCTCCCGGAGGCGGCGGCCGAGGAGGAGTTCTTCCGCGACTGGGCTCGCCTCCAGGTGGAGCGGCTCGCCGAGGTGGAGCGGCTCTTCGCACCGCTTCCGGTCCTGACCGCTCCTCTCCAGGACGACGAGGTCACCGGTCTCGATCGCCTCGCCCAGCACGCGGACCGTCTCTTCGGTGCGGTCGAGGCCGACGCCGTGCTCTGTACGGCGCCGCGGATTCGCTTCCAGGCGGAGAAAGGCGGCTACCGCGTGGAGGTTCCGCTACCCCACACGGCGTCGCGGCAGCTCGACGTGGCCAAGATCGACGACGAGCTGGTGATCGAGACCGGCACGCGGCGACGCTGCCTCCCGCTCCCGCGGCGGATCGCCCACCTGGAGCTCTCCCACGCCACGCAGCGGGATGGCTCGCTGGTGGTGCACTTCGCCGCCGCCGAAGGAGCGACCTAGGTGCGGGTCATTCTCCTGACCGGGAAGGGGGGTGTCGGCAAGACCAGCCACGCCATCGCGACGGCCCTGGGTGCGGCCGCCCACGGCCACCGCGTCTTCCTGCTCTCGGCGGATCCCGCGCACAGCCTGGGCGACGCGCTGGGGCAGCGGGTCGGAGCGCGTCCCATGTCCCTCACCGAGGGCGTGGTGGCCCGGGAGGTGGCCGTCCTCGACGAGCTGGATCGCTCCTGGGCGGAGATCCAGCGCTGGCTCCGGGAGCTCTTGCGGGACGAGACCGACGAGGTCCTCGCCGAGGAGCTCCTGGTGTTTCCGGGCCTCGAGGAGCTGGTGGCCCTGCGGGCGATTCGAGAGGTCGAAGAGACCGGCGACTTCGACGTCTGCGTGGTCGACTGCGCACCCACCGGCGCGACGCTGCGCATGCTCCGCTTTCCGGACGCCCTGCGCATCTTCATGGAGAACTTCTTCGACCTGGAGCGTCGGGGTGCTCGACTGCTGCGCCCCCTGGTGGAGCGGATTCACGCCACCGGCGTGATTCCCCGGGACGAGTTCTTCGAGGCCATCGAGCGACTCTACTCCGACGTGGAGGACGTGCGTCATATCCTCCTGGACGGCGATCGGACCACGGCGCGGCTGGTGGTGAATCCGGCCCGCGTGGTGGTGGAGGAGACGCGTCGCTCCTTCGCCTATCTGAGTCTCTACGGCGTCGCGACCGATGCAGTGGTGGTCAACCGGCTGCTCCCGGAGGAGGCCGCCGGCGGCTTTCTGGCGCGCTGGGCCGAGCGCGAACGCGGCGAGCTGGATTCGATCGAAGCCTCCTTTCCCATCCCGCAGTTCCGGGCGCCCCTCTATCCCCACGAGCTGTGCGGCATCGAGGATCTCTCCCGTCTGGCCCGGGACGTCTTCGGGGATCGCGATCCCGCCGCCGTGTTCACGCACGGCCGGCCGATCCGCCTGCGGAAGCATGCGGGACGCACCCGCCTCGAGGTCGATCTCCCCGGCGTCTCGAAGGAGGAGATCGAGGTGGTCACTCGGGGCTCGGATCTCGTCGTGCAGGTGCGGAACGCCTCGCGGTGGATCGCCCTCCCCGCCTCCGTCCGGGGTCTCCCGATTCGCCGGGCGCGGCTGCGCGAAGGCGTGCTGGAGGTCGACTTCGGGTGACGCCGCAGCGGATCGTCTCGCTGGTTCCGAGCTTGACCGAGGCGCTCTTTGCGCTGGGACTGGGCGAGCGGGTGGTCGGGGTGACGGAGTGGTGCGTGCATCCCGCCGAGGGAGTGGCTCCTCTCCCGAAGATCGGGGGCACCAAGAACCCCGACGTCCCCTCCATCATCGCGCTGCGCCCGGATCTGGTCATCGCCAACCGCGAAGAGAACCGGCGTCGCGACGTGGAGCGCCTGGAGTCCGCCGGGATCCCGGTGTGGGTGACCCACCCGCGAACGGTTCGCGATGCGGTCGCGCTGCTGGGCGCGCTGGCCGACCTGGGCGCATCCGAGGAGAGCCGGCGCGCGGTGGTGGATCCGGCCTCGGCCGCGCTCGAGCGGGCCGAGGGAGAGCGTTCCGAGCGACGGGTTCGGGTCACCTGCCCGATCTGGCGGGATCCGTGGATGGTCGTCGGCGACGACACCTACGCTCACGATCTCCTCACACTATGCGGTGGAGAGAACGTCTTCGCCGGTGTGAGCCAGCGGCGCTATCCGCGCGTGACGCAGGCGGAGATCGAAGCAGCCCGGCCGGAGCTCGTCCTGCTGCCCGACGAGCCGTATGCCTTCGGACAGAGGGATGCTCAGGAGCTTGGCGCGCTCGACATCCCCGCAGCCCACACCGGCGAGATCCATCTGATCGACGGTACGCTCGTGTCGTGGTACGGTCCGCGCATCCTGCAGGCCATCGAAACTCTCTGCGGACTGTTCGCGGGAGCGGCCGCTGGCGGGCAGGACAGGGGGGTGCGCCGGTGAGCCAGTCCACCGTGCAGAAATCGAGAGGGCTTTTCTTCATTCTCGGAGCCGCAGTCGTGTTTCTCGCGGCTCTTCCAGGGAGCGCTGCGAACCTGGTCGACGTGCGGATCGGAGTGCACGACGAGTACACCCGCGTCGTCCTGGAGAGCGACGCCGCAGTTTCCTGCGAGATCGAGTCTTCCGGAAGCGAGGAGCTGGTTCTTCGCCTCGCCGCCGGAAGTGGCGAGAAGATGGTCGCTTCGGCGAGGAGCGCGCACCTCCGGTGGGTGCGGGTGAAGTCCGCCGATGCCGGCTCCAGCCGGATTCACATCGCCCTACGTGGTCCGGTGGAGGTGAAGAAGCTCGTCCTCCGCGAGCCGGATCGCGTGGTTCTGGACCTGCGTGCGGCGCCCGAGACCGCGGCGACGCCGGAGGCCCCCGCTCCGCCGGCTCCGAGCCCCGAGCCCGCGGCGGAAGCGACCCCCGAACCGGCGGCGCCCGCCGCCGAGGAGACCGATGCGGGAGGGGTGGAAGCAGCCGCCCCCACCGCTGTCCCGGAGCCGGATCCGGGAGCGGTGGTGGACGTCGAGGAAGAGGTGAGGACGCCGGCGCCCACACCGCCGCAGCGCGCGAGGCCGCCGGCGCGCGTCGCCGTCCCTCCGTCTCCGGCGGCGGAGAAGGGCACTCTGGACGGGCTGCCCGCTCCGCTCAACCAGCCGCTCGTTCTCGGCGCCGTGCTCGCCCTGGTCCTCGCCTTCGTTCTCGCCTTCGTCATCATGCGCCACCGAGGCGCTGCGGGGGCGGAGGAGCCGATCACGCCCTTCGCCGCGGGGGAGCCCTTCTCCGTCGACGAGCAGTCCGAGGCCGCAGCGCAGCCCGATGAGGAGGAGGTGGGCGACGCGGCCGCGGAGGGTGAGGTCGTCGGGGAGGCCTCGCTCTTCGATGAGCCGGAGGAGGCGACCGAGCCGTCGGAGGAGGCGCAGGGCGAATCGCCGGTGACGGCTCCGGAAGAGGCTCCGGAAGCCCCGCCAGCCGTCGAGCCCTCTCCGGGTTCCGGCGCGAGCCCGGAGGCCGAAGAGCGGTTCTCCCGCTTGGAGCAACGCCTGGAGGAGGTGGTCGATGTGAGCGACCGTCTCTCGCGGCAGGTGGCGGCCCAGACCGAGGAGCTGCGCGTGCAGCGCGCCGCCATCGCGCGAACTCAGCGGGTGCTGCGTGATCTCTCGCGCAGCAACGAGGAGCCGACCGAGCCGGTCCCCAAGACCTGAGCCCCCGTGGCTAGCTCCGGTCGCAGGCCAGACGGAGAGCGCCGAGCGCGCCCGCGAACTCGCCGTCCGGGAGGAAGACCGCCTCGGGACCCAGTGCGGAGGTGATCAGCTTCAGCACCTCCCGAAGCGTGCGGTTCTTCCGCAGCGTCGAGCCTCCGAACACCACCCGGTCGACCTGGTGGGCGGCTCCCAGACCCGCGCAGATCAAGGCCACGTTCTCTCCCACCAGTCCCATCACCGCGTGGGCGAGATCCTCGGGTGCCGCCTTTTCGCGCTCACCGTCCAGTCGCGCCAGCTTGCCGAAGCTCGCTGCGGTCAGATCTCCGAGCAGGGGGATCTCCCCGGGTCGGTAGATGTCCGAGACCAGCAGATCCACCCTTCTCCGATCGCCGTTCTCGGCCAGGGCCGCGATCTCGGAGAAGTCGGAGCGATCCAGCAAGGCTGCGCCGAGTCCCACCACCGTTCCGCCTCCCAGGGCGGTTCCGCCGATCCGATTCACCGCCATGCCGTCCACCAGCATCACCGAGGTTCCCGTCCCCAGCGAAACCAGCAGGTATCGCCTCGCGAAGCCCAGCGCGAGACCCTCGAGCAGCTCGGCGGCGCCGTTGCCCCAGGCGGCGAACTCATTGACGCGTAGCGTCGGAAGGCCGAGCTGCTGCTCGAGCTTCGACGCGCCGCCTCCGGTGAGACCCACCCTCTCGGGTCCCGCGGCCTCGATCGTCTCCACCACCTCCGAGAGCGCCATCGCCGGCGCCAGCTCGTAGCTGAGTGTCCCCTCCGGGGATCGCGTCGCGATCTTCACCAGCGTCGCGCCCGCATCCACGCCGATCACTGTGTTCGAGGGCTCTACCAATTGATACTCTTTCCGTTTCAGGAGCTTAGCTACATCCCAGGACCTGCCCACCGATGTATACCCAGTTCTACGGGCTGCGCGAAAAGCCGTTCTCGCTGAGTCCCGACCCTCGCTACCTGTACCTGGCCGATTCCCACCGAGAGGCCCTGGCTCACCTGCTCTACGGGATCGAGCAGGGCGAGGGGTTCATCGCCATCACCGGGGAGGTCGGGACCGGAAAGACGACTCTGTGTCGAACGATGCTACAGCGCATCGAGCCCGGGACCGAGGTCGCATTCATCTTCAACCCCCAGCTCTCCGCACTCGAGCTTCTCCAGGCGATCAGCGCCGAGCTGGGTCTCGAGACCGGAGACCGCACTCGTCGCGAGCTCACCGAACATCTGAATCGCTTCCTGCTGGCCAAGCGGCAGGAAGACCACCGCGTGCTGCTGATCGTCGACGAGGCGCAGAACCTCGCTCCGGATGCCCTCGAACAGGTGCGGTTGCTCTCCAACCTGGAGACCAACACGGCGAAGCTGATCCAGATCATCCTGATCGGTCAGCCGGAGCTCGATACCATCCTCGAGCAGCCGAGCTTGCGGCAGCTGTGCCAGCGGATCAGCGTGCGCTGGCGTCTCGCTCCGCTCTCGACCCTCGAGACGCGGGAGTACGTGCGCCATCGACTCCGCATCGCTGCCGGCGCGCCGCGAGATCTCTTCACGGAGCTCGCCCTGCGCGAGATCCATCGGCGCTCCCAGGGGATCCCCCGGATCATCAATCTCCTCTGTGACCGGGCGCTTCTGGCCGGCTACGCCGCAGGTGCGAAGGGCATCGGCCTGGGGCTGGTGACGCAGACGGAGAAGGAGCTTCGCGGCGGTGCCCGCGGCCTCCCCACGTCCGCGACGTCCAGCCGCTTCGATCGGATTCTTCCGCCGCCGCTTCGGCGGGCGGTCCCGGCGGCCTTCCTGCTCGGGATCGGGCTCCTCGCCGGCCTGTTCTGGCAGAGCTTGAGCGGCCCTGGCGGCATCGAACTCTCCTCGCCGCCCCCTGCGGTTTCCGCGCCTCCCCCGCAGCTCGGCGCCTCGCCGCCGGACGTGGGAGCCGGGCCGGTTCTGCCCGCCCTTGGGAGCCCCAGGGCTCCCGACGAGACCTTCGCCGAGGAGGTCGCACCGCCCCGGGATGCATCGAGGGCGGCGAGAGAAGAGAGCGCGGACTCTCTCGAGCTGGAAGTGGAGCCGATCGAGGTCGCGGCGATTCCGCCTCCGGCGGAGGACCCGAGCGTCGCGCTGCCTCCCGCCGATCTGGCCACCCTGCTCGCGCGGAGCTCTCCGGCAGTCACCACCGCCGGCTCGCTGAACGCACTGCTCGCCACCTGGGAGGAGGCTCCGACGGTGACCGAGCTCATGTCCCTCGGCCAGGCGCTCGAGATCCTGGAGAGCAGAGGGCTGGCGGTCCTGCAGCTCAGCGGAGCGTCCATCGCAACGCTCCAGCAGTTCAACTATCCGGTGATCCTCGAGCTCTCTGCGCTCGACGGAATGCCGCGCTTCGTGTTGCTCGGAGGGCTCGAAGGCGGAGACGCGCTGCTCGCCGGGATCCGCGACGGCCGGCCGCTGCGCTTCCCGCTCGCCGAGGTGGAGCGGTACTGGGGTGGCGAGGCCTGGGTCGCCTGGCGAGATTTCGAGGAGCTGCCCGAGATCCTTCGGCCGCCGCTCGATGGCGATCCGGTGGTTTGGCTCCAGCTGGTGCTCGGCCGTCTGGGCTTCTACACCGGCGCCCCGACCGGGGAGTTCGACGCCGCCACCATCGCAGGGGTGCGCGCTTTCCAGGCGAGCCTGCGGGTCGGCGTGGACGGCACGGTGGGGCGGGTGACGAAGATGAGGCTCTACGAGCGGCTCGGGGACTACCGAGTTCCGCGACTCAGGCCACTCGACGAGGAGACCGGGTGAGCACGATTCTCCGGGCGCTTCAGCGCGTCGAGGGAGAGACGGGCGCCGATGGCGGCGAGATGGGCGGGCTTCGCGAGGGCGTGGTTCGCCCGGGCGAACCCCTGGTGCGGGAGCGAAGAGGCTACTGGCGGCTCGGTATCATCTCACTGCTCGCCGTGCTCCTGTTCGGGTTCTTTATCTGGCGAATGATCCCCTCCGAGGAGGTCTCGAAGCCCACCGCGCAGCTGCCGCCCGCGGTCGCCGCGCCTCCCGAGCCGGTCTCCGAGATCTCTTCCCGGCCGGCGCACCAGCCCGCGCCGAGGAGCGAGGAGCAGATCGCCGCGGCCCACCCCACCCCGCCAGTGGAGCGGGTCGAGGTCTCACCGCCACCCGAGGAGGTCGCGGCGCCACCGCCTGGCTGGCTCGCGAAGACGCCGGCGCCTTCCGAGCGGATCGCGGAGCCCCTCCCGGCTGCCGCCGTGTCTCCGCCTCCGGCGGCCGAGCCAGAGGTCCAGCCCTCGCGCCCCGCACCGGCGCCGCCCGCACCCGCGCCCGCCCGCGTCGCGACGGTTCGCCCGCCGAAGGTGACGGTCGAGAAGACCATCTGGCATCCGACCCCCGCGCGCCGGGTGGCACGGATCGAGGTGGAAGGTCACGAGGGAACGCTCGAGCTCCACGAGGGCGATGCGGTGGGGACCCTGGTGGTCGCCGAGATCAAGCCCTCCGGCGTCCTCTTCCTGCACGGCGGAGAGAAGCTCCATCGCAAGGTCGGCGGCGGGCGGTGAGTGGGGCGCAGCTTCGCGTCTGCGTGCTGGCAGACAGCCACGGGCACCTCTGCGATGAAACCCTCGAGGTCCTCTCCGATGCGGAGCTGATCCTGCACGCCGGCGACATCGGTGGCGAATCGCTCCTCGATCGACTCCGCGCCGTGGCGCCGGTGGTGGCGGTGGTCGGCAACGGAGATCCGGACCTCGCCGGTCGCTACCCCTGGGAGCAGCGGGTCGAGGTGGCCGGCGCGCGCCTGCTGCTGTGCCACTGGTACGACAACTGGGGAAGCGTACACCCCAAGGTGGAGCGGGAGATCGGCGAGTGGGATCCCCACGTGCTCGTCTACGGACACACCCACGTGGCGGACAACACCCGACGAAACGGCCGACTCTACTTCAATCCCGGCTACTCGGGTCCGCCGGGTCTGGGCCGACAGCGATCCGTCGGTCGGCTGCGGGTCGGCAGCGACGGAATCTCCTCCGAGATCGTCGCACTCGGCGGGTAAGGCGGCGCGGGATCCGATCGCCTCAACGAATCGAGATGGTGCCGTTGGACGCGCGGAGCCGGATCGGAATGCCTCCGCGCCCGAGCGTCCCCTTCATCCGTCCGCTGCGTTCTCGGGAGGGGGGGTCGAGCTCCCTGGCGTTGCGGATCAGTCCGTTGTCCACGCGGACGTCGACGTCGCCGTCGGCGTCTTCGGGGAGATCGAGGATGATGCGTCCGTTGCTGGTCGACAGGACGACCCCGGATTTCCCGAGGTCCTCGAGCTCGCAGTGGATGGTCCCGTTCGAGGTGGCTGCATCGACCGAGCCGCGATGATTCTCGAGCTCGATCTTTCCGTTGCTGGAGCGGGCCGCCACGTGGCCGCAGGTGCAGATCGTCGCGACCTTGGCGTTGGAGGTGTGGATCTCCACGTCGCCGACCACGTCCTCGATGCGCACCGCACCGTTACTGGAACGGGCACGGACCCCGCCCCGGAGACCTTGCACGCAGATCTTCCCATTGGCGGCGGTCACCTCGACCTTGAGCTCGCGGGGGATGTGCAGCTCCATGTCGACGCGTCCGCGCCGGTTCCAGCGGCCGGGGATCTCGACGTCGAGAGTCATGTCTCCGGCGGCGTCCTCGGTGGACACCACGCGGATCGCGCGGAGCAGCTCCTGCGCCTGCTCCTCGGACTCCGCTCGAGCGGCCTTGCTGAGCTGGATCTCGATGTCGCTCCGTTCTTCGCCGACGATGCGAGTGCGGCCGTTGGCGTTGTCGATGCGGAGGTTCCCCCCGGGAGGGCGGGGAAGCTCAATCGTCTCGGTCTGCTCGGCGCGCTCGCTCCAGGGGATTCCAGCGAACAGGGTCTCGAGGAATCTTCCGATGCCCCCGCGACCACCGTTGCAGTCTCTTTCCGCGGAATGGCGCCTCAAGAGGTCGTCTTCCCCGTCACGAGTGTGCAGCTGCCTTCCTGCATGGACTTCCTCTAGGCCCTCCTAGTGGTAGGGCCCTTGATCATCGTCGTGCCGTTGCCGCGAGCGGAGCTCCTCCATGCGGACGGAGCGGAGGTTTCTGCGCATCTTGTAACGCCGCCAGCGGTACTGGAGCGACTTGAAGGTGAGTCCCCCCGTGGTTCCCATCCGGCGCAGCAACAGCCATCCGGCCAGAACGCCGCCGAGGTGACCCGTGTGGCTGATGTTGCCACCGCTGAGCCAGCCCAGCACCAGGATGAACGGAATGAAGTAGATCGCCTTGATGGGAATGGGGGGGAAGAGGAGCATGATGGTGCGGTCCGGCCAGGTGAGCGAGTAGGCGAGCAGCACTCCGAAGACGGCTCCCGAGGCGCCCACCGTTGGAATCTGGTAGGCGGATGGCGTCGCGCCGAAGAGCGCGAGCAACGCGGGCCACGCCACGATGATGAAGCCGGCGCCCAGGCCGCAGAGCAGGTAGAAGCGGAGGAACTTCTTCTCACCCCAAAGCAGGGCAATAGGGGAGCCGAACATCCACAACGCCAGCATGTTGAAGCCGATGTGCATGAAGCCGCCGCCGTTGACTGGCGCGTGAAGCCACATGTAGGTGAAAGGCTGCCAGAGGAACCCCTGCTGCCAGAACAGGTAGGGGGTGGCGGCTCCCAGCACCCAGAGAGTCGGAAAGAGCGTTTGGGCCACGAAGACCGCGAGATTCGCGATCAGCAGGTACTTGATGATGCTGGGAGTGACGGGCGGTCCGAACCTGACCGTCTGGTAGCCCCGTCCGTGCAAACTCGCCTCCTCCCACGCTGAGCCAGTTACGACGACCCCGAGTGCGAATCAGTCTCTGGTCGATCGTCCGGACTCGCTCGGGCGACACCGGGTGCCCAACAACTGTCCTCGGCGTCGCCTCCAGCAATGTGGGTTGGCGGGACGGGCGCGGGATCCCGCTAACCCGAAGAGCGTAGTTTCAACGGGTACCGGAGTCAACGAGGGCGTCAATTGCGCGCCGCGCTGCGTCATGAGAGAGGCCGGAGAGATCCGCGACCGGCAGGTCGAGGCGGCAGCTCTCGGTGATCTCGCGGATCCGGCTCCGACACGCCGCGGGGGAGCCGGCCACGATCGCCTCGCCGAGCTGCTCCTCGGGGATGCTCCGGAACCACGGGTTGAGTTTGCGGTACTCGTCTCGGATCGCCGCATCCGAAGGACTCCCATGGGGCCGGGTGAAGATCCACATGGAGCGGCGGATCTCGCCCGGATCGCGGTCTTCGCGTCGGCAGGCGTCGGCCAGGATCTCTTCGGCGGTCCGGCAGCAGGAGGCGATTGGCGGGAGGTTGATGTCCCACACGTCGGCGTGGGTGGCGACCAGCTCGAGCATTCGAGGACGGGCGGCGGCGATCTCGATGGGCAGCCGCCCCGCCGGGGGGCAGGGCCGGATCCGAGCGCCACCGAGGCGTACGTGGCGCCCTCGTAAGGTCACCTCGTCGCCCTGCCAGAGCCGACGAAGCGCCCAGAGAGTCTCGTTCAGCCAAGCGATGCGCTCCCGCGCGGAGGGAAACGGGAGGCCGAAGCACCGGTCCGCCGCCTGCCCGCCAATCGAGATCAGGAAGCGGAACCGACCCGGGGCGATGCGCTCCAGAGTGGCGGTGGCCTGGGCCAGTCGCGCCGCGTTCCAGTGGTGGACCAGGCGGATCGAGCCGATCTGAATCCGTTCCGTCCTGGCCAGCAGTGCCGCGGTGACGGTCCATCCGTCGAGGACGTCGCCCTCCCCGCGGCCCGGGATTTGAGAGACGTCCCCGTCCACGAAAGCCGCCCGGAATCCCGCCGACTCGGCGTGGCGCACCAGCTCGAGCAGCTCCTCGAAGGCCAGCGAGTGCCAGCCGAGGGCGACGGCGAGCCTCAACGGAGAAGCCCGATCCGCCGAGCCGCATGGATCAGGGCGATGGCGCTCTTGCCGTCGCGGAGCTCTCCCCGCCAGATCATCTCGAGCGCCTCCTCGATCGGCGTGGGCACCACCTCGATCACCTCGTCGGCCTCGAGGCGCTGTGGGATCGGCTCCAGGTCGAAGGCGGCGAAGAGGTGGATCACCTCGTCGGTGAATCCCGGGGTGGTATAGATCGAGCCGAGCCGCTCGAGTCGACCGGCCCGCCGCCCCGCCTCCTCCTCGAGCTCTTTGGCTGCGCAGACCTCGGGGGGGTCGCCGTCGAGCTTGCCGGCCGGGACCTCCCAGATCGTGCCCCCCGCCGCGTGCCGGAACTGGCGGATCAAGAGGACCACCCGATCGGTCTCGAAGGGCACCACCGCGGCCGCTCCGGGGTGGCGCACCACGTCGAGATCCACGCGGCGCCCGTTGGGCAGCTCCGCCTCCTCGACGCAGACCGTGATGGAGCGCCCCTGGTAGGCGACCCGCCGCTTCATTTCGCGCGCCTCTTTGCTGCGCCGGGGTGGGGGCAGTCGCTCCGCAGCGGACAAGCGTCGCACTGGGGACGCCGCGCATCGCAACAGACGCGCCCGTGCTGGATCACGCGGTGGGTGTAGTCGGTCCACTCCTTGCGCGGAATCAGCTCCATCAGATCGCGCTCGATCTTGTCGGGGTCATCCTGGGAGGTCATGCGCAGGCGCTGGTTCACCCGCTTCATGTGGGTGTCGACGGCGAGGCCGGGGACCCTGAAGGCAGTTCCCAGCACCAGGTTGGCCGTCTTTCGTGCGACACCGCGGAGGGTCACCAGCTCCTCCAGGCTTTGCGGCACCTCTCCGTCGAACCTCTCCACGATGTCCCGGGATGCCGACTGGATCGACTTGGCCTTCTGGCGATAGAAGCCGGATCTGTGCACCAGCTTCTCGATTCTGGCGGGGTCGGCGTCGGCCAGCGCCTGTGGGCTCCCGTAGTCGGTGAAGAGCCCCGCGGTCACCTGGTTCACCATCTCGTCGGTGCACTGTGCCGAGAGAATCGTGGCGACCAGGAGCTGGAAGGGCGACTCGAAGTCCAGGGCGCACTCGGCGTCGGGATAGGCGCGCCGAAGCGCGCGGGCGATCCGCTGCGCCCGCTTCTTCCGCTCGGCCCGGCTCTCTCGCGGCACTGCGCGCCACCTCCCCGTCGCGACTGTAGAGGAGCGAAGCCGTATCATGCACCTCCACCCATGGGAGCTTGGCCCAATGAGGTCGCGTCAAGAGGAACGGATGGTGACGATCGCCCTGCCGGGTGGAGCGGGCGGAGACCTCGAGGGGATCTTCATCGCAGGCGCTGCGGGCTCGGATCGCGGCGCCGTGATTGCGCCCCCCCACCCCCTGTACGGGGGCAGCGTCGAGTCGCCGGTCCTGAGCGAGATCGCCTACGCCTGCACCAAGGCCGGAATCGCTTCGCTGCGCTTCAACTGGCGCGGCGTCGGTGCCAGCTTTGGCTCGCCGAGTGGTGACGGGGCGGATGCCGAGGTGGACTACCGCGCGGCTCTCACCCACATGGGAGAGACCGTCGCCGGTCCCCTCGTCGCCTGCGGCTATTCCTTCGGTGCGGCGGCCGCGGTGCGGGTCGCCGTCGCGGAAGAGCGGGTCGAGCGCCTGGTCCTGGTCGCACCCCCGTCCAGCATGCTTCCGCCGGACGCCTTCCAGCGCCTTGCCAGACCGGTGCTCGTCCTGGTCGGCGAGTGCGATTCCCTGGTCGATGAGGCCGAACTGCGCGAGCTCGCGGAGGCCGCCCCGGGCGTCCAGATGGAGGTGATCCCCATCGCCGACCACTTCTTCGGCGCGGGTCTGGCCGACATCAGCCGCATCGCCGCCGACTGGCTCCGCTAAACCGCGCGCAGCCGAAGCGTGAAGGCGGAGCCTCCCGAGGGGCGCTCCGCGACCTCGATCGTCCCCTCGGCCTCCTCGACGATGCGCCGGGTGATGGCGAGGCCCAGCCCGCCGGGTCGGTCCTCCTTGGTCGAGACGAAGGGCTCGAAGATCCTCGTCGCGAGCTCCGTCGGGATCCCCGGACCCTCGTCTTCGACGTGGATCACCACGTGACCCTCCGAGCGATTCGCCCGCAGGCGGACGCAACCGCCGGGCGGCGTCGCGTCGATGGCGTTGAGGCAGAGGTTCAGCACCACCTGCCGCAGCGAGTCGGCGACGAGGTGGATTTCGGGAAGGTCCCCTTCGGCGTCGATCTCGAGGCGCACGCCGCGTTCCGTCGCCCGGTAGCCGACCAGCTGTGACACCGATTCGAAGGCATCGGTGGCCGAGCTGGTGGCCTCGACGCGACGCGGCGACGCCGGCCGCCCGTGCTGGAGCACCGCATCCAGGAGCCGCTCGATGCGGCGCACCTCCTCCGACGCCACCTCGAGGAAGCCCTCGCGGAACTCCGGATCCGCCTCCCGTTCCGGGAGAAGCTGGAGAAAGGTCTTCACCGAGACCAGGGGGTTGCGGATCTCGTGGACGATCTCCGCGACCAGGCCGCCGAGTGCGGCCAGTCGGTCCAGCCGGCGGACCTCTGCATCCAGCCGGGCGAGACCCCCCGCCGCCAGGGCCGCAGTCGCCGGACCCCGCAGCCGCCGCGCCGCCGCCCCCAGCTCGGCGAGGATCCGCGGCCTCACCGGTTTCGTGAGCGCGTCTTCTTCGCCCAGCAGGAGCACCGCCGCGGTGCCCTCCTCTCCTCCCGCAACCGGAGCCGCCGCCGTGAACCCGTGCCGTTCGACGATCCGGTGGAGCCCGATCTTTCCGAGGTCGCTCGCCTCGGAGAGGGAGGCGACCGCCGCGTACTCCCACTCTTCGGGGAGAAGCAGCGCAGAGCCGATCATCTGAGCGGCTCGAACCACCGGCGCGCCGTTTTCACCGCGGCTCCAGGCAGCGGTGCGGTCCGCGCCGGTCGCTGCGGCGAGACGTTGCACGGCGACGGCGAGGAGGCTCTGGAAGTCCTCGTCGGCTCGGAGGCTGCGCCTCTCGGGACGCCTCCGCAGTTCGGGCCGTCCCGTGGTCGTGAAGCCCCGTTCCTCCACGTTCCGGTTGCTACCGTGTCCGCGGTGGCCGTGTCAATGCGAAAGCCGGCAAATCCGTGTCCGACCTAGGTGAAATCCGTACGGTCTTCTTCGATCTCGACGGCGTGCTGGTGGATTCCAGCATCGCCATCCCGCGTTCGATCAACTTCGCCCTGGAACGACAGGGGCTGGCGCCCCGGCCCGAAGAGAGCCTGCGTTCCTCGATCGGCCCGCCTCTCCTCCAGGCCTTTCGGGAGATCCTCGAGTCGGAGGCGTTGGATCCGGGGCTGGCCGAAGCCTGCGTCGAGAGCTACCGCGAGCGCTATCGCGAGACCTGCCTCGACGAGACGACCCTGATGCCGGGCATCGAGGAGGCGGTGCAGCGGCTCAAGGAGCACCGCCTCCTCGCCGTCGTCACTTCCAAGCCGGATGCCTTTGCCCGGCCGATCCTCGAGAAGCTCGGGATCGCCGACTGCTTCGCCCTGATCGTCGGTCCACCGCTGGACTCGGGCCGTCAGGAAAGCAAGACACAGACGCTGGAGCGGGCCATGGAGGCCCTGGGACTCGAGATCCCCTCCTCCGGCTCCCCTAGCCCCGGTGCGATGGTGGGGGATCGTCACTTCGACGTCCTGGCGGGCAGTGCGATGCGGCTGGTGACGGTGGGGGTGAGCTGGGGGATCGGAAGCGTCCCCGAGCTTCGTCACGCCGGCGCGGATTACATCGTTCACTCCCCGCCGGAGCTGACCCGCCTCTTCGGCCTCTAGCGGGGACGTTCCTTGCGTTCTTGCGTTTTCGGGTACCGAAAACGCAAGAACGCAAGGAACGTCCCCGTTGTCGCGGCGTCAGAAGTCGAGGCGCAGGCGCCGCTGATCTTCGCTTCCGGAGGCAGTCGCGGCGCTCTGCTCGCGGGGCTCGGTCCCCTCCAGAAAGGCCTGGAAGAGGCTCGTCTCGGTCTCCGACGAGGCCAGCAGCCCGGTCCGCGTATCCACGCGCGCGAAGACGATGCCGTCGGGGACCTCGAAGTCGCGTGCCGGACGATCTCGCAGCGCCTCGCCCATGTAGTCGATCCAGATCGGAAGGGCGGCGCGCCCCCCGGTTTCCCCTCGGCCGAGGACCCGCTTCTCGTCGTAGCCGACCCACACCCCGGTGGCGACGTCGGGAGAGAAGCCGACGAACCACGCGTCCCCCTGGTCGTTGGTGGTCCCGGTCTTGCCGGCCACCGGCTTCCCCAGCGAGCGCGCCCGGCGGCCGGTTCCGCGAGGGTGGTTGACCACCCCGCGCAAGAGATCGGCGGCCAGGTACGCGTGGGTCTCCGAGATCAGCTGTCCCGGGGGCAGTGCGTCGGGGTCGGGCTCGTGCGATTCGGCGTCGTCGGCCGGTGCTCCAGCGAGGAGCTCATCCTCTTCGGCTCGATTTCCTTCTTCTCCGAGGCCGTTCGCCTCGACCTCCGGAGTGTCGACGTGACCGAGAAGCAGGTCTTCGAGGAGCACCTCTCCGTCCCGGTCGAGGACGCGGTGGATGAAGCGCGGCTTCACCTCCTGCCCGCCGGCGGGAAACACGGCATAGGCGCGGGTCAGCTCGAGCAGGCTCACCGGGTTCGAGCCCAGGGCCAGGCCGAGGTTCCTCTCCAGGGGGGCCTCGATGCCGATGCGGCGGGCGAACTCCATCACGTAGTCGATTCCCACGTCCTTCAGCAGATGGATGGTGGCGTTGTTGACGGAGCGGGCCAGGGCCTCGCCCATGGTGAGGCGACCCAGGAAGCGGCGTCCGTAGTTCTCCGGGCGCCAGGTGAAGCCCGACTTGGGATCCTCGTAGACCACCGGGCGATCGTAGATGATCGAGGCGGGTGTGAGGTCGCGGCCGAGGGCCGCCGCATAGATGATCGGCTTGAACGCCGAGCCCGGCTGCCGGCGGGCCTGGGTCACCCGGTTGAACTCGCTCTGGTCGAAGTCACGGCCGCCCACCAGAGCCAGGACGTCCCCGTCGTTCACGTCGAAGCAGAGCAGTGCTCCCTGGACCTCGGGCTCCTGGTAGAGGGTGACCCGTACCGAGGGGGCCGCATCGTCTCCCTCCGTGGCGGCGTCGTCGGGCTCGCCGAGAAAGCGGGCCACGTCTCCCACGGCAAACACGGTTTCGATGGACTTCACGTTCCGGGGGTAGCTGGTCGGGTCCGCGGGCCGGGCCCACTGGACGTCCTCGAGGAGAACGGTGCTCTCGATCTCCGGAGAGAAGGCGACGCGGGCCGAATCGCTCTCCCGGTCGACGGAGAGCACCACCCCCAGGAGCGGTCGATCCAAGGGAAGCTCGGGGGGAAGCCCCGCTTCGTCGGGCACCAGCTCGTTCTCCGTGGCCAGAGCCACGCGTTCGGCCTCGACGTCTGCGGGCTCGACCCGCCGCACCGGCCCCCGGTATCCCTGGCGGTGATCGAGGTTCTGGAGGCCCTTTTCGATTGCCTCCACCGCGGCCTGCTGGAGTCCGAGGTCGAGGCTGGTCTCGACGGTGAGACCGCCGTGGAGCACCAGGTCGCTGCCGAGCCGATCGAACAGGACCTTCCGAACCTCTTCGGCAAAGTAGGCCGCCGCCTGGTAGGCCTCCCGCTCCGGGGGAGGTCTGAGCACGGGCACCTCGGAGACGGAGGCGGCGTAGCTCGCCTCGTCGATGAAGCCCTCCTGGCGCATGCGTTCCAGCACGTAGAGCCGCCGCTCCTCGGCGCGCGGGGGATGCAGGAAGGGGGAGTAGCGGCTGGGCGCCTTGGGAAGCCCGGCGAGGAGCGCCGCCTCGGTCACGGTGAGGCCGGCGACCTCCTTGCCGAAGTAGGTGTGGGCCGCCTCGCTGATCCCGTAGGCGCCACTCCCGAAGTAGATCTGGTTCAGATAGAGGAAGAGGATCTCCTCCTTGGAGAAGCGCTCCTCGATCCGACGGGCCAGGATCAGCTCGCGGATCTTGCGGCGGTAGGTCCGCTCCGGGGAGAGCAGCAGCTGCTTGACCATCTGCTGGGTGATGGTGCTGGCTCCCTGGCGGGTCTCGCCGCCGGCGCGCAGGTTGGCCCAGGCGGCCCGCACGATCGAGAGGTAGTCGATGCCGGAGTGCTCGTAGAAGGTGTCGTCTTCGGCGGCCAGGAAGGCCTGGATGACCAGCCGGGGCACCTCCGAGAGAGGGATCACCCGGCGGCGATACTCGTAGAACTCCCCGATCAGGATGCCGTTTCGGTCCAGCACCGTGGAGGTGAGGGCGGGCCGGTAGTCCTCCAGCGTCCGGAAATCGGGGAGATCGCGGAGAAACGCCATGTAGACCGCGGCGGCTGCTGCTCCCGTCGCCAGGCCCAGCAGAATGACCCCGCTGAGGAGCAGTCGCATCGCTCGGGACCAACGAAGAGCCATTCAATCTCCGATACTTGGCGCACCGTAGCCGAGGGCCCGCCCACTGCGCTAACGAATCGGCAATCGCGGAGATCAGCTAAATGACGAAACGCGAAGCCGCCATGGCCTTCGTAATGGATCCCATCGAGAAGGTGGACATCGAGGCGGACACCAGCTTCGCCCTGATGCTCGAAGCCCAGCGCCGGGGCCACCGGGTCTTCTACGCGGATCCGGCGGATCTGGGCATCGACGGGGCCCGGGTGATGGCGCGTATCCAGCCGGCCAGGCTCCGTCGGGAGGCCGGCCGGCACGTGGATCTGGAGCCGGCTCGACGGGTGGTCGTCGACGACGAACTCGATCTGGTCTTCCAGCGCAAGGACCCCCCGGTGGACGCGGACTACGTCACCGTCACCCAGATCCTCTCGCTGTGCCGCCGGGCGCGGGTGCTGAACCGGCCGGAGGGGATCCTGGCGGCCAACGAGAAGCTCTACGCCCTGCACTTTCCCGACCTGATACCGGAGACCTGCGTGACCCGGGAGATCGAGGAGCTGATCGGTTTCATGGGGAAGATGGGCGGCGAGATGATCGTCAAGCCCCTCGACGGCAAGGGAGGGGAGGGGATCTTCTACGTTCGCCAGGACGACCGGAATCTCTTCTCGATTCTCGAGCAGTCGACCGATTTCGAGGCCCGCTGGACCATGGCCCAGCGCTACATCCCGGCGGTTCGCGAGGGCGACAAGAGGATCCTCCTCGTCGATGGAGAGCCGCTCGGCGCGGTGCTCCGGGTGCCCGCCGAGGGCGAGACCCGGTCGAATCTCCACGTCGGGGGGAAGCCGGTGAAGGCGGTCGTCGACGAGCACGACCGCAAGATCATCGAACGAATCGCGCCCCGACTCCGGCGGGACGGCCTCTTCTTCGTCGGAATCGACGTGATCGGGCGCCTGCTCACCGAGGTGAACGTCACCAGCCCGACCGGGCTCCAGGAGATGAACGCCCTCGACGGGGTTCGCTACGAGGAGACCTTCTTCGAGCGCGTGGAGGCTCTTCTCGAGGGGGAATCCGAGGCCGCCCCCTGACTTCGGACCGGGCCTCTCGGGTCTTCCCGGGCCCGCTGCGGTCGCCGGACGCTCCCCGGCCTGCGCTCCCGACCCGCCCCGGATCGCAGCTCCGTCGGTAAATGCCCGAAAAAGCATTGACACCGACGGTGGGGGGACCGATCATCTTCAGTGTACCGTCGACCACCGCCCCCCGGGCTCGTCGGTGCTCCTCCTCCGAAGTCCCGCGAACCCCGCGCGGGCGGGTAGCACACCGATTGAAAAGAGAAGGAGATGGTCGATGGCCACGAAGGTTGCGAGGACCGGAGTCCGCCGCGAGAAGGGCTGGCTCTACTACCTCGACAAGAAGGGCAACGTCAGCCGGGCGAAGATGGCGCGGGGCGGTGGGAAGCCGTCGCGGGCCAAGCCCCAGCAGGTTACCAAGGCTGGGGTGAAGCGGGAGGACGGGTTCCTCTACTTCATCGACAAGGACGGTGACGTCGCACGGACCAAGATGGCCCGGCGCGGCCGACCCACCCGTCGGAAGAAGGCCGCTCGCCGCAAGGTGGCGCGCAAGAAGGTCGCGCGGAAGAAGACCGCCCGCCGCAAGGTGGCGCGCAAGAAGGTCGCGCGGAAGAAGACCGCCCGCCGCAAGGTGGCGCGCAAGAAGGTCGCGCGGAAGAAGACCGCTCGCCGCAAGGTGGCGCGGAAGAAGGTCGCGCGGAAGAAGACCGCTCGCCGCAAGGTGGCGCGGAAGAAGACCGCGCGGAAGAAGACCGCTCGCCGCAAGGTGGCGCGGAAGAAGACCGCACGGCGATAGTCGTCTGGCCAAGGCAGCGGGAGGAGCCTCGGCTTCCCGGCTCCTCCCGCTCCCCGCCGTTCCTTCTCGCTGTCCGTTCCTCCCGCCTTTGCTGGGAAGGGGAGGGGTCGGGTATCTTGCCCCGGAATCGACATCCGCGCTGGAATCGGTGATCTCGAGTACGCGAGCAGGGACGTGATCGACGCAACGGACGACAGCTCCAGCGTCATCGAAGGAGCCCGACGTCGCTCCGGCTCCCACCCCTATGGCATCCTCATCGTGGACGACGAGGAAGCCATCCTGGAGTCCCTCGAGCTGACGATGAGCGAGGACTACAGGGTCTTCACCGCGACCAACGGCCACGAGGGCCTGGAGATCCTGGAGCGGGAGGAGATCGCCCTGGTGATCGTCGACCAGGTGATGCCCTCGATGAGCGGGGTCGAGTTTCTCGAGAAGGTGATCGAGATCAAGCCCCAGACCGTGCGGATGATGCTCACCGGCTACGCGGACATCCACTCGATCGTTCGCGCCATCAACGATGGGCGGATCTATCGCTACATCCAGAAGCCCTGGGAGCCGGACGAGCTTCGGGTGGACGTGAAGCGGGCGCTCGAGGCCTATGCGCTGACCACCCAGAACGTGGAGCTCACCGCAGCCCTGGCCGAGGCCAACGAGCGGCTTCGCGCCGAGAACGTCTACCTGCGCCAGGAAGTCGAGCGGCAGTACTCCTTCGATCAGATCGTCGGTACCAGCCCGGCGATGCGACGGGTCTTCGAGGTGATGGAGAAGGTCGCGCAGACCGACGCGACGGTGCTCCTCCTCGGCGAGACGGGCACCGGGAAGGACCTGGTGGCCCACGCGATCCACTACGCCGGACCGCGCAAGGAGAAGCGCTTCGTCGCCCAGAACTGCGGTGCACTGCCCGACACGCTGCTCGAGAGCGAGCTGTTCGGCCACAAACGCGGGGCCTTCACCGGGGCTCACGCCGACAAGAAGGGCCTCTTCGAGGTGGCCGACGGAGGCGCGATCTTTCTCGACGAGGTCGGCGAGACCGAGCCCGGCATGCAGGTTCGCCTGCTGCGCGTGCTCCAGGATGGCGAGATCCGGCCGCTGGGGTCCTCCGAGACCCGCAAGGTCGACGTGCGCCTGGTCGCCGCCAGCAATCGCGATCTACGCAAGGCGGTGGAAGACGGGCGCTTCCGAGAGGATCTCTACTACCGGCTCCGAGTGGTGGAGATCCCGATCCCGCCGTTGCGCGAGCGGCGAGAGGACATTCCCGCCCTCGCTCATCACTTCCTCGACATCGCCAACAAGAAGATGGGCCGCTCGCTTCGGGGCTTCACCAACGCGGTCATCGACATCTTCTGCTCCTACGAGTGGAGCGGGAACGTCCGGGAGCTCGAGAACGAGATCCAGCGGGTGGTCGCCCTGGCCGGCGACGAAGACAAGGTGCACGCGGAGATGCTCTCGGAGCATCTCCGCGCAGGCGGCCGCAAAGCCTCCTCATCCAGCATCGAGATCCCCCGTGAGGCCGATCTGAACACGGCGGTCGATGCCTTGAAGCAGGCGATGATCCGGGAGGCCGTGCGCGAGGCCGGAAGCAAGACCCGCGCCGCGGAGCGCCTCGGCATCCCCCGCCAGTCCCTCCAGAAGATGATGAAGCGCCTGGCGATCGACTGACGCGGGCTAGGTCTGGGCCCCATCCGCTGTTCCGGATTCCTGGAGATGCTATTTTCGCGCCTGGATGGAGATCGTCCACAGCGCTCGGTTCGACACGCCTTTTGGCGAGATGCTCGCCGTCTCCACGGCCCAGGGCCTCGCCTACCTCCAGCTTCCGCGCTCCAGCGGGCGCGGCCTTGCGGGCTGGCTTCGGCGCTTCGTGCCCGAGTCCACCCCCGAAGAGGCCTTCTCTCCCAACCGTTCCGCGATCGCCCAGATTCTCGAGTATCTCGAGGGGAAGCGCGAGCGTTTCGAGCTGCCCCTCGACCTGCGCGGGACTCCCTTCGAGCTCGAGGTCTACCGCGAGGTCGAGCGGGTTCCCTACGGCGAGACGGCGACGTACTCCGAGATCGCCAGGAGCCTGGGACGCCCGAAGGCGTTCCGGGCGGTCGGGAACGCCAACGCCGCGAATCCGCTCCCGCTGGTGATTCCCTGCCACCGCGTCGTTCCGGTGGGTGGCAAGCTCGGCGGGTACGGCGGCGGGCAGTCGATGAAGAAGCGGCTCCTGGCGATGGAGCGCGAACGCCCTCCGGCCGGCCAGCTCCTCTAGCCCTGGGGAGGCTCGCTCTCCGCAATCCCCAGCCATTGCAGCGCCTCGGGGCGGTCGCGGAAGACGCGCACCTCCACCGGGGAGTCGCTGCGCAGGATCTCGTACATGCGCGCCATCCCGAAGAGGAAGTCGCGCGGCGCGATGATCGCGAACCTGCCCGAATCCAGGCGGGGATCCACGTCATTCTGGGCGCGGCTGGCGGCCTTGTGAACCAGGGCGGCCGAGACGTCCGTGGCCGCGAGATCACGCAGGTCGAGCAGACCGAGGGGCAAGGCCGACCAGGATTCGGAGAAGTAGCGATCGAAGGCTGCGGATAGGTCGGACTCGGTGACCTCGCCAGCGATTGCGATCTCCACGAGTCCCCGCCGCTCATCGATCTTCGCCTCGATGGACATGGGTCTCCCTTCCTCGCTCCCTCCTAGATCGCCTCCAGAGCCTGCTCCAGGTCGGCGATGATGTCGCTGGCGTCTTCGATGCCGCAGGCCAGGCGGACCAGGTCGTCGGTGATTCCGAAGCGCTCGCGCTCCTCCTTGGCGTGGTCCCAGTAGGACATCAAGGCGGGCATCTCGATCAGCGACTCGACCCCCCCGAGGCTCGGAGCGAGATAGGGCAGCCGACAGCGATCGATGAATCGGATGGTTCCCTCGAGATCGCTCCGGGTGGCGAATGTCACCACACCGCCGAAGCCCTTCATGAGCCGCGTGGCCACCGCGTAGTCCGGGTGGCTTTCGAGTCCCGGGTACCAGACCCGGCGGATCTTCGGATGGGCCTCGAGCCAGTGCGCGACCTGGGCGCCGTTCTCGTTGTGCCGCTCCATCCGGACGCTCAGGGTCTTGAGCCCGCGGAGAAGCAGGTAGGCCGCGTGCGCATCGATGACTCCGCCGAGCACGCCCACCGCCTCGCGGATCGGCTTGACGACCTCTGCCGATCCGGCGACCACTCCGGCGAGCAGATCGTTGTGTCCACCGAGGTACTTGGTGGCGCTGTGGATGACGAGATCCGCTCCCTGAGCGAGGGGGCGACAGTTGAGCGGGCCCGCGAGGGTGGAATCGGCGAGCACCGCGACACCTCGCTCGTGGGCGATGCGGGCGGCCTCGGGCAGGTCGATCACCCGCAGGTAGGGGTTGGTCGGGGACTCGGTGAAGAAGAGGCAGGTGTCGTCCCGGATCGCGTCCTTCAGCTGGATGGGATCCGCGGGATCGATGATCGTCGCCTCGACATCGAGCTTCGAGAGGTATTGCTGGAAGAACTGGCGCGTTCGCCGGTAACAGTCGCTGGTCACGATGATGTGCCCGCCGCGCGGAACCATCGCCAGGAAGGTGGTGGTGGCGGCGCACATCCCCGAGGCGAAGAGCACCGCTTCCTCAGCACCCTCGAGCTCGCAGATCTTGCCCTGCACCGCTTTCCAGGTGGGGTTGCTGTAGCGGCCGTACTCGTCCCGGATCAGACGCCCCTCCGTGTAGGCCCGAAGCTGCTCGGAATTCTCGAACCAGAAGGTGGAGGTCTGATGGATCGGTGTGGTGAGTGAGTCGCTCTCACGCTGATCGCGCTCGCCGCCGTGCACGGCACGGGTAGACTCGCCCGCCCTGGACGGGAGTTCCGTCATCGTCGAATCTCGCTTTGCTCGCTGGGGCGCTTAGCAGAGTCGGGTGCGGATCCCGATCGAGAGGGCCCGGAGGTCCGAGGGTTCTGCAAGCGCCTGAAACCAACCCGTGTGACGCACTTGGAGCATAGGTGCCCCTAGGGGCAAGTCAAGCAGGCGGCCGTCTCCCAGAGCTCCTGCCTGCCGGCCTCCCCGGGCTCACTCCGCGTCCGGTCGGACCAACCGGATGTCGATCTCCCGCTGCATGCGCTGGCGGCGCTTCTCCCGGCGGATGCGCTCGGCCTCCACGTGGCGCAACAGCTCGTCGTTCAGCTTGCGCAGCTTCGCGAGCTCGCGCTCCTTCATACGGCCCTCGGACTCCTTCATCCGGAATCGGAACTCCAGCTCGAAGTTCGCCTCGCTCTGGTCGGAGGCCAGCACGTTGACGAGAACCCGGTTGCTCCCCTCTTGGACCGGGACGAAGGCCGTGAAGCTGCCGTCGGGATTGAGACGCACGTCGGGTGCGTACTCGCGTGTGGTCAGGTTCAGGACGCCCACGTCCTCGATGTTGGCGAAGCGGACCGACTGGAGCGCCGCGACGATGGCGCCTGGTTCGATCACCGGCGTGAAGGTGCCGAGCGTGACACGCGCGATCTCGGTGGCGGCGATCGGGCGGGTCAGCGCCATTGTGCCGAGGGCGTAGGAGTGGATGCGGATGCCGGCGGACTGCGCCACCCGGGCGGCATTCACCGCTGCCTCCAGATCGCCCGGATCCGAGACGGTCGCCTGGCCCACGGGGAAGGTCGGGAAGCCGTCGGTGAGGAAGAGGATCACCCGCTTCGCGCCCGGGAACGCCGTGCTCACGGCGCCGGAGAGCCCCGCCAGCTCCTGCGTGGCGAGCCGGATTCCAGCCGCGAAATCGGTGGCGCCACGCGGTGGGCGGGTGGCGACGTCGTCGAGCGCGCGCCGCACCCGGTCGTAGTCCCGAGTCAGCGCGACCTCCAGCTTCGCGTTCCGTTGGGTGCGGCTGAACTGCCGGCCGGTCTCGAGATCCACCGCACCCGAGAAGGTGAGCAGGCCGACCTGCACCCGTTTCGAATCCAGGCTATCGAGCAGCGCGCGGGCGGCCCTCACTTCGGCGGCGAGAATGGTGTCGTCGGGATCCGTGGACCAGACGTCCTCGGGATACTCGCCGGGGAGGTAGAGCCCCTCGTGAGGGTTCTCGCCGATCTCCCCGTCTTCGTCCACGTCGGCTCCGCTGGCGGCCCTGGTCGACTGGGAGACGTCGATCGCGATCATCACGTCGAAGCTGCTGGGCCTGGCGCCCGCCGCGGTCGCCGTCCCGCGAATCTCCGCCATGTGCATCTTCGACTCGACCAGGCTGCCCCCGAGCGGCTGCTCGACGATCAGGCGGACTCCTCCCGGCTCCGGCGAGGGCGCCGTCGAGGCGCCCACGACGCCGAGGGACGGAGTGGGGGGTTCCGCTGCGGCAACCGAGCCCACTGCGAATCCCAGGAATGCCAAGAGGAGACTCCGGGCGCGCATCTCGAACCTCACTGGCAGTACCTCGAGTGTATCAGAGGCGGGGTGGCGGATGCCTTGCCGCAGGGGTCTTTTACTTATCGAAGATGCCGCTCCAGGTCTTGAATCACGCCGAGAGGCCGTCTCAGCGCTGCGCGCTTCGCGCGCGCTTCCGCAGCATTCTTCTTCTGGAATCCGCTAGCCTGCGCATTCCCTCGCTCACCGCGCCTCCCCGTCGCTGGCGAGGATTCTCCTGCGACGCTCCTGGTACTCCGCTTCGGTGATCGCTCCCCGGCGGCGCGATTCCTCGAGATCGGCCAGGGCGCGGAGCGTCTCCGGTGAGAGATTCCCCTTGATCTCCGGCGCGGGGCTCTCGGTCTCCTCTTCGCGGCTCTCGAAGAGGATCTCCCGTCGCATCGCCTTTCCCCCCGGCGCCAGCCGGAGATGCTCCCCAGAGCGGAAGAGAGGATCCCGCCACGCCACCGTCACCGCCTGGGCTCCGACCGGGACGATCCCGTCGCCGGCGAGCACCGCGAACGGCATCACCTGTCGCTCCGGCCACGGCTCGCGAAGGTTGTCCTCGTCGCCCTTGGGAATCGAGTAGTCGACTCGGGACAGGTGGATCAAGAGCTCGTCACCGACGACGTAGGTGACGAAGCTGGTCAGATACCGCTGGGTGAAGATGCCGAGGCGGCGCTCCTTGCGGATCGCCTGGACCACGACCTCCTGGCTGGGATCCGCCTTCGCCAGCGCCGCGGAGACCAGACTGCCGAGGGGGTAGAGGAACTCGGCGGGGACGGCGGGCACCCTGGGCGATCCCTTCTCGCTCTCCAGACGCACGTCGATTCGAGAGAGGATGTTGGTGATCCGCACCCCCGAGATGGTCGCCGGGTGGGTGAAGCCTCGATTCACCGCCTCGTGCTTCCCCACCTCGGCGCGCAGCAGGACCGTGACTCCGTCGCGGTCGTGGACCGTGACTCGCGCATACCTCGGTCCGCAGGACGCAAGGGCGAGTGCCAGGACCGCGAGCGCGACGAGTAGCGAGGCCGGATTCGAGCGCCCCGTCGGGGTGGGAAGATCGGGTATGTGGGGACGGCGCATTCGGCACTCGATCGGTTTCGGGCCTCGCAGTGTAAGCAAACGCCGCTTTTCACTACAGATTTCACCCAATCCTGGATGCGTAGGTGAATCCCCACAGATGGATCGGTTCCATGAGTCCCCAGCCGGTCGCCGAGCCCGCCTGACCGCGTTGGGCTCCCTTTCTTGACGCCCCGGAGGCCCACAGCTATACCGTCCGCGCTCATTTTCGGTGCTTCAGCGCGTGTTTACTCCAGTTGTAGCGGTGTAGTTCCCGTTGTAGGGCCGCGCGCGTGGTCCAGAGGAAGAGGGGGCTCCATGCTGGGCGAGTTCGTCGGCGTCCTGTTGATCCTCGCCCTCGCCGTGGTCGTCGCCGGGGCCATGCTCGGCGCCTTCCGATTCCTCGGGCCGAAGCGGGAGTTCGAGGAGAAGCAGGAGCCCTTCGAGTGCGGTGAGAGCCAGATCGTCTCGCCGTCCCAGCGCTTCTCGGTGAAGTTCTACATCGTCGCGATGCTCTTCGTGCTCTTCGACCTGGAAGCGGTCTTCTTCTATCCCTGGGGTGCGCTCTCCCGCGAGCTCGGTTGGTTCGGCTACGGCGCCATCCTGGTCTTCACCGTGCCCCTGGTCATTGGCCTGATGTACGAATGGAAGAAGGGCGCCCTCGAATGGTGAGTGATCGCCCGGAGCAGCCGCAGGACAAAGATCGACCGGTGCGGATCTCGAGCGAAACGCGGGCCAAGATCGAAGCGGAGATGGAGAACTTCCCGGTCAAGCGGGGCGCCCTCCTGAACGCGCTGCATCTCGTGGAGGCCGAGGCGGGCTACATCTCACGGGAGCTCGCCCAGGAGCTGGCCGAGATGTTCGAGATCCACCCCTCCGACGTGCAGGGAGTGGTCTCCTTCTACAACATGTTCCACGATCGGCCCCAGGGCCGTCACAAGGCCTACGTCTGCACCAACCTCTCGTGCAGCCTCCGGGGCAGTCGCTCGCTGCTGCGCGAGCTTGAGGAGCACCTGGGCGTGCATCCCGGGGAGACCACGCCGGACGGACGCGTCACCCTCGAACACGAGGAGTGCCTCGGCGCATGCGCATACGCGCCGATGATGCGCGTGGACGACACCTACCACGAGGATCTCGACCTGGAGCAGGCGAAGAAGATCCTCGACGAGCTCGAGTAGGCGGCGAATGCTCAAGGTTCCCTACGTCACCAACTACCTGACCGAGCACTTCGGTGACGATGCCTTCGCCACCGTCGACGGATACGTGGCTCGCGGCGGCTACGAGACCGCGCGCAAGGCCATCACCGAGATGTCTCCCGACGAGGTCATCGCGACGGTGAAGGGCTCGGGCCTGCAGGGTCGGGGCGGAGCGGGATTCAACGCGGGTCTCAAGTGGTCGTTCATGCCCAAAGAGACCGACCTGCCCAAGTATCTGGTCTGCAACGCCGACGAGTCCGAGCCCGGCTCCTTCAAGGACCGGATCCTGATCGAGCGCGGTCCCCATCAGCTCCTCGAGGGGCTCCTGATCGGCGCCTGGGCGACCGGCTCCGAGAAGACCTTCATCTACATCCGCGGCGAGTACGCCTACCCTGCGAAGTGCATGCAGGCGGCGATCGACGAGGCCTACCAGAAGGGGTACCTGGGCGACGACGTGATGGGAACCGGCTTCCGCCACGACGTGGTCGTCCAGCGGGGTGCCGGCGCCTACATCTGCGGCGAGGAGACGGGGCTCCTCGAGTCCCTCGAGGGCAAGAAGGGACAACCCCGCAAGAAGCCGCCCTTCCCCGCCCAGTACGGCGCCTTCGGCATGCCGAGCACCGTGAACAACGTCGAGACCTTCAGCCACGTTCCGCACATCATCGCCAAGGGGCCCGACTGGTTCCGCCAGTTCGGCACCGAACAGAGCCCCGGAACCACCATCTTCGGCGTCTCCGGACACGTGGTGCGCCCCGGTCTCTACGAGCTGCCGCTCGGCACCACGCTCGAGGAGATCGTCTTCGAGCACGCCGGCGGCGTCCCGGGCGGACGCAAGGTCAAGGGGGTGATTCCGGGCGGAGTCTCGATGCCCATCCTTCCGGCGGGAATGCTCGACGTGCGGATGGCCAACGAGTTACTGCGCGAGGCCAAGACATTCATCGGAACCGGCGGCGTGGTGGTGATGGACGAAACCACCTGCATGGTCCGGGTCGCCTGCGTGATCTCCTACTTCTTCCGCGACGAGTCCTGCGGCCAGTGCACGCAGTGTCGCGAGGGAACCGGCTGGATGAACAAGATCGTCGAGCGCATCGAGCGGGGGGACGGCTCGATGGAGGACATCGACGTGCTGGAGGACATCGCCGGAAAGGTCGAGGGCGCGACGATCTGCGCGTTCGCGGACGCATCGGCCTGGCCGATGCAGGGTCTCCTGCGTCACTTCCGCTCCGATTTCGAGCAGCACGTGACGCTCGGGAAGTGCCCCTTCCCCGAGAGCTTCGAGTTCTAGATGCCGAACATCACCATCGACGGAGTCGAGTACGAAGTCGCGGAGGGTCGCACCATTCTCCAGGCTCTCGACGACCTCGGCGTGCTGATGAACGGGGTCGACATTCCCCACTACTGCTGGCACCCGAAGCTCAGCGTCGACGGGTCCTGCCGGCTCTGCCAGGTCGAGGTGGAGGGGATCCCCAAGCTCCAGATTGCCTGCGACACGCCGGTCAAGGACGGGATGGTCGTCCACACCAAGAACGACCGCGTGAAGCGCGCCCGCGAAGGGGTGATGGAGCTCCTGCTGGTGAACCATCCCCTCGACTGCCCGATCTGCGACCAGGCCGGCGAGTGCAAGCTCCAGGACTACGCCTACGAGTACGGGGTGAAGCACGCCCGCACCAAGGAGCCGCGGCGGGCGGCCAAGAAGCGGTTCGATCTCGGCCCGACCATCGTGTTCGATCAGGAGCGCTGCATCCTCTGCCGCCGCTGCGTGCGGTTCTGCAGGGAGGTTCCCGGCACCGGAGAGCTCGGCACCTTCGGTCGGGGCGACCTGACCAAGCTCGATACCTTCCCGGGGATCGAGCTCGACAACGACTACTCCATGAACGTGGCGGACATCTGTCCTGTGGGAGCGCTCACCACCAAGGATTTCCGCTTCAAGATCCGGACCTGGTTCCTGGAGGAGATTCCCGGCGTCTGCGTCGGCTGCGCGAACGGATGCAACGCCCACATGGGCGTGGCGAACAACCGGGTCTACCGCTACGTGCCCCGGCGAAACGATGCGGTGAACCAGACCTGGATGTGCGACGCGGGTCGCCTGAGCTACAAGGAGATCGAGGCCCCCGAGCGGCTCACCGAGGTCTCGCGACGCGGCGAGGGGGGAGTGCTCGAGGCGGTGAGCCTCGAGGCCGGGATCCACGCCGCCGCCGAGCGGCTGCGACGGGTGGTGGACGCCAAGGGAGCGGGGGTGGTCGTCGGCTTCGCCTCCGCCCACGCCACCAACGAGGATCTCTTCACCCTGAAGAAGCTCCTCTCCGCTCTTGGCACCGAGGCCGCCGCGGTTCCCGTGGTGACGGGCGAGGCGGACGAGCTGCTCATCAAGGCCGAGAAGGCCGCCAATGCCGCCGGCGCCCGGGCCCTCGGCTTCGACGATCCCGGCCGCGTCCTCGAGCGAGTTCGCGGCGGGGGTGCCGACGCCGCGATCGTGCTCGGCCACGACCTGCTCGACGAGGCCTTCCTGGGCGACGCCGAGGCGCTCGGCCGCCTCGACACGGTGATCCTGCTGGACACCCGCCGCTCGGATCTCGAGCGGGTGGCGCAAGTGGTCTTCCCGACTCGCCACGCGGCGGAGAAGTGCGGCACCCTCACCAATCAGGCCGGGCGCGTGCAGCGGATCCTGCAGGCGGTCGAGCCCCGCTTCGAGAGCTACGCCGACGGCGAGATCCTCTGCAAGCTGGGTGCGGCGCTGGGGCTCGAGGGATTCGACGGCTCCTACGACCCTCGCGCGGTTTCGAAGGAGATGGCGAGTGCAGTGCCCGCCTTCGCGGGCCTCGACATGGATTCCCTGGACCCGGAGGGCGCGGACCTCGCCGGCGCGGCGACGGGACGGAAGGCCGAGTGATGCTGGTGGTCATCATCAAGCTGCTCTTCATCGTCCTCGTGATCATGGCGGCATTCCTGCCCATCATCACCTGGGCGGAGCGGAAGCAGAGCGCGGTGATGCAGGACCGCGTCGGTGCGAACCGCGCCGATATTCTCGGTCTCCGGATCCTCGGGCTATTCCATCCCATCGCGGACGTGCTCAAGCTCTTCACCAAGGAGGACTTCGTTCCCCGGGGCGCGAACACGGTGCTTCACCTGCTCGCGCCGGTCATCGCCATGGTCCCCGCCGTCATGGCCATGGCCGTGATCCCGTACGGTGGGGTCTATCGCTTCGGTGATCTGGAGCTGAACCTGGTGGTCGCCGACATCGACTGGGGGATGCTCTACATCTTCGCGGTTGGGTCGCTCGCGACCTACGGCGCGGTGATCGCCGGGTGGGCCAGCAACAACAACTGGTCGCTTCTCGGTGCCATGCGCGCCTCGTCGCAGATGATCTCCTACGAGGTCACGATGGGACTCGCCGTGGTCGGCATCTTCATGGTCTACGGCACCCTGCGGCTCCCCGAGATGGCGGCCTTCCAGGACCAGACCTTCCGCCTGCTGGGATTCGTCGAGCTCCTGGGGATGATCGATACGCTTCCCGTCTGGCTCGACTGGATCCGGCTCCCGATGTGGGGGATCTTCCTCCAGCCTCTGGGCTTCATTCTCTTCCTCACCTGCATCATGGCCGAGAACAAGCGGCCGCCCTTCGACGCACCGGAAGGGGAATCCGAGATCGTCTCCGGCTACCACCTCGAGTACTCGGGCTTCCGCTTCGGCCTCTTCTACATGTCGGAGTTCCTCGAGATTCCCGTGATCGGGATGATCGTGACGACTCTGTTCCTGGGCGGCTGGTCGATTCCGTTCCTCTCCCAGGAGACCATCGTCGGCGTCGCCACCCCGCTCTTCGGCGAGGGATTCGGCACCGCCATCTGCCTGGCCCTCCACGTGGGGAGCTTCCTCGCGAAGGTCATCTTCATGATCTGGCTGCAGCTCGCGATCCGGTGGACGCTGCCGCGCTTCCGCTACGACCAGATCATGGATCTCTGCTGGAAGATGATCCTGCCGCTCTCGATCGCGAACATCCTCGTCACCGGCGCGCTGGTCTTGTGGATCGGGGGGCTCCAATGAGTCTGCTGTTCTTCTACCTCTTCGCTGCGATCGCCATAGCCGGCGCCTTGGGGATGGTGATGAACACGCGGAACACCGTCGCCGCAGCGCTCAGCCTGGTCTTGACCATGGTCTCCCTGGGCGGAGTCTACGTGCTGCTCGAGGCCTACCTGATCGGGGCGCTCCAGATCCTGGTCTACGCCGGGGCGATTCTGGTGCTGTTCCTCTTCGTCGTGATGCTGCTGAACCTGCGCCGGGAGGAGTTCTCGCCGCAGCGGCAGCGCGCCACCAAGATCGTCGGGGCGGTGATCGGCATCCTCGTCCTCGTGCAGTTCCTCCAGCTCGTTCACGGCGCGTTCGGGACGCCGGCGGCCATCCCCGAGGGATTCGGCGGCTATCGGCAGGTCGGTACCGTGCTCTTCACCGACTACGTGCTCGCTTTCGAGGCGACCTCGCTCCTCCTGCTCGCCGCGATGGTGGGAGCCGTGATCCTCGCAAAACGGAAGATCGACTGATGGTGCCCATCGAACACGCCATCGCCCTTTCGGCAATCCTCTTCGCGATCGGAACCGTCGGCGCGATCACGCGCCGCAACCTGATCGTCGTGCTGATGTCCATCGAGCTGATGCTCAATGCGGTGAACGTCGCGCTGGTGGCGTTCTCCCGGCTGTGGGGAAGTCTCGACGGCCAGATCTTCGTCCTGATGGTGATCGTGGTCGCCGCCGCGGAGGTGGCGGTCGGGCTCGGCATCGTGATCTCGCTGTTCCGGAACCGTGAATCCATGAACATCGAGGACGTGAGTCTGCTCAAATGGTAGGCGGTGAGTCCGCACATATGGCTCCTCAGGTGGCCCAGGTGGTCGGCGAGCTGACCGAGAGCCAGCTCCTGCGCTGGATCCCGCTCTTGCCGCTGCTCGCGGCGGCGGTTCACGGGGTGCTGATCGGCGTGGTGCGGAGATCCCTTCCGCGGGGAGCCGTGATCCTGCTCTCCTGCGGCGCGGTGATCGCCTCCTTCGTGATCTCCTTCTTCGCGCTGATCGAGCTGATCGGGATGGAGGGGGAGCGGGTCCTCGTCGACACGGTCTACACCTGGATCGGATCGGGAAGCTTCAGCGCCGAGGTCTCCTTCCTCCTGGATCCGCTCTCGGCGACCATGAGCCTGGTGGTGACGGGCGTCGGCTCGCTGATCCACATCTACTCGATCGGTTACATGGACGAGGACCACCGCGAGGACAAGGGCTTCCAGCGCTTCTTCTGCTACCTGAACCTCTTCACCTTCGCGATGCTGATGCTGGTGCTCGGGGACAACCTGCTGCTGATGTTCCTGGGCTGGGAGGGGGTCGGCCTCTGCTCCTACCTGCTGATCGGCTTCTGGTACGCGGACCGCTTCAACGCCTACTGCGGCAGCAAGGCCTTCATCGTCAACCGGATCGGGGACTTCGGCTTCCTGATCGGGATCTTCCTGCTCTTCTGGTCGCTCTACGACGCCGGCCAGGCCGCCATCTCCTTCCGCGACATCGAGGCCGGCCTGGGCACCATCGTCGACCGCACCGTCACCCTCCCGACCTGGCTCCAGTTCCTCCCCGGCGCGCCGGAGTGGCGGCTCACCACGGTGATCGGCATCTGCCTCTTCATCGGCGCGATGGGCAAGTCCGCGCAGATTCCGCTCTACGTCTGGCTCCCCGACGCGATGGCGGGCCCGACGCCGGTCTCCGCGCTGATCCACGCGGCCACCATGGTCACCGCCGGCGTCTACATGGTCTGCCGGATGAGCTTCCTCTACGCGGAGGCCCCCGGCGCCTCGGCGCTGATCGCCTGGACCGGCGCGATCACCGCAGTCTTCGCCGCCACCATCGCCATCGCCCAGACCGACATCAAGAAGGTGCTCGCCTACTCCACGGTGAGCCAGCTCGGCTACATGTTCCTGGCCGCCGGGGTCGGCGCCTACTCGGCCGCGACCTTCCACTTGGTGACCCACGCCTTCTTCAAGGCGCTCCTCTTCCTGGGTTCCGGCGCGGTGATCCTGGCCATGCACCACGAGCAGAACACCGACAAGATGGGAGGGCTGCGCAAGCTCATCCCGAAGACCCACTTCGTCTTCGCCGCCGGCGTGATCGCCATCGCCGGCCTCCCCTACATCGCGTCGGGATTCTTCTCCAAGGACGAGATCCTGCTCTCGGCGTACCTGGCCCACCACATCCCCGGCCACATGGTGCTCTGGGGGATCGGCGTGCTGACCGCCGGCATCACCGCCTTCTACATGTTCCGGGTCCACGCCCGCACCTTCTTCGGGGAGTGTCGCGCCTCGGAGGAGGTCCGCTCGCACATCCACGAGCCCAAGAACGTGGTGCTGGTGCCGCTCTACGTGCTCGCCTTCCTGTCGATCTTCGGCGGCTATCTCGGCCCCTCGGAGGCCTTTGTCCCGATCCCGGACGCCAACAGCCTGGGCAACTTCCTCCTGCCCGCCGTGACCCAGGAGGCGCACCACGTCTCGCACAGCACCGAGTACGGGCTCGCAGGCTTGACGACCGGCGTCATCGCGGCGGGGCTGCTGCTCGCCTACCTGCTCTACGTCCGCCGCCCCGAGCTTCCCGGCCGGATCGCGGCGTCGCTCGGCGGGCTCTCCAAGGCCGTCGCCAACAAGTACTACGTGGACGAGATCTACGACGCGGCGATCGTCCGGCCGCTGGTGCTGATTTCGGACAAGGTCTTCTTCCGCGGCATCGACGCGACGCTGATCGACCGCGTCGGAGCCGACGGATCGGCGAAGGCGGTGCGGGGCCTGGCGAGTGGCGCCTTCAAGTATCTCCAGTCGGGACTGGCCCAGGGATACCTCTTCCTCATGGTCGTGGGGACGCTCGCGATCATCGGATACCTGACGTGGTGATCGCCCATGGCTGAGATCGTAAGTCCCTATCTCCTCTCCTGGGTGACCTTCTTCCCGCTGCTCACCGGCGTGATTCTCATCGCGGTGGACGGCTTTGCCGGCACGCTCGGCTCCCGGGGCCTGCCGGCCCAGGTGTGGCGCGGGATCGCGCTGGGGAGCACTCTCTTCACCTTCCTGATCTCTCTGCTCTTGTGGGCGCAGTTCGATGCCACCGAGACGGCCTTCCAGTTCGTGGAGTACGCGCCCTGGCTTCCGCAGTTCGGGATCAACTACTTCGTCGGGATCGACGGGATCAGCCTGCTGCTCATCATCCTGACCACCTTCCTGATGCCTCTGGTCCTGCTGGGCTCCTGGAACGACATCAAGAAGTCCCAGAAGAGTTACCTCTTCTTCATGCTCTTCCTCGAGACGGGGATGATCGGGACCTTCGCCGCCCTGAATCTCTTCCAGTTCTACGTCTTCTGGGAGCTGATGCTGATCCCGATGTACTTCATCATCGGGGTGTGGGGCGGCCCGCGGCGCATCTACGCAGCGATCAAGTTCTTCCTCTTCACCATGTTCGGCTCGCTGCTGATGCTGGTGGCCCTGCTGGTCATCTACTACCTCCACTTCGGGCAGTTCGGCTTCCTGAACCTCGACCTGATTGCCGCACCCGGAAGCACGGCGCCGGCGATTCTCGACACGGTGATCGCACCGGGAGGCGACGAGACGGTCTGGTGGAAGACCCAGCCCTGGCTCTTCGCCGCCTTCGCCCTGGCCTTCGGCATCAAGGTGCCGATGTTCCCCTTCCACACCTGGCTCCCCGACGCCCACGTGGAGGCGCCGACGGCGGGCTCGGTGATCCTGGCCGGGGTGCTCCTGAAGATGGGGACCTACGGCTTCGTCCGCTTCGCCCTGCCGCTCTTCCCGGTCGCATCCGTCGAGTACGCGCCGGTCATCTTCACCCTGGCGCTGATCGGCATCCTCTACGGCGCCCTGGTGGCCATGATCCAGAGCGACGTGAAGAAGCTCGTCGCCTACTCCTCGGTGGCACACCTGGGCTTCGTGATGCTGGGGATGTTCGCGCTGAACGTGGAGGGCCTGGAGGGAAGCATCATCCAGATGGTCAACCACGGGCTCTCGACAGGGGGGCTCTTCCTCCTGGTGGGCATGCTCTACGAGCGGCGCCACACCCGGGAGATCGCGGATTTCGGCGGAATCGCCAAGCCCATGCCCGTCTACGCCGCGTTCTTCGGGATCATCGTGATGTCGAGTGTCGGGCTCCCCGCGCTGAACGGGTTCGTCGGTGAGTTCCTGATCCTGCTGGGCACCTTCAAGGCGGCTCCCTGGGTCGCCGTGGCGGCCACGCTCGGGGTGATCCTGGCGGCCTGCTACCTGCTCTGGATGTTCCGCCGGGTGTTCTTCGGGCCGGTGGAGAATCCGGAGAACCGGGGACTTCTCGATCTCGGGCTCCGCGAGAAGGCGATCCTGGTGATCCTGCTGATCCCCATCGTGTGGATCGGGGTCCACCCGGAGACCTTCCTGCGCCGGCTCCACCCGCCGGTGCTCGAGCTGCTGCGGGTGATGGAGAGCAAGTCCGCGCAGGTCGCCGAGCCGGACACGGCTGCCAGCGCGGCGAGCTCCTACCTGGCGGCAGCCATCTCCGAGGGGGAGCGGCGATGATCCCCACACCGGACGTGAATATCGCGGCGGTCATGCCCCTGCTGCTGGTCTCGATCGGCGCCCTGGTGGTGCTGGTGGGAGAGATCGTCCTCGCGGGCCGAGAGACCTTCCTGGGCCGGGCCGTGACTCGCGAGTGGATCGGATCGATGCTGGCCATCGTCTCGGCGCTCTTCCTCGGCGCGGTGGTCGTGATGGCCTGCCAGAACTTCATCATCGGGAGCTCGATCGTCTTCAACCCAGAGAACCCGCTGATCCAGCTCGATCGCTTCGCGAACTTCTCCATCGCCCTGATCTGCGGGGCGGCCCTGCTCTGCTGCCTGCTCTCGGTCGCCTACCTGGCGGAGCTCCGCATCAATCACGGCGAGTACTACGCACTCATCCTGCTGGCGACGGCGGGGATGGTGCTCCTGGTGTCCGCGGTCGATCTGGTGAGCGTCTTTCTCGGCATCGAGCTGATGAGCATTCCGATCTACGTTCTCGCCGGATTCGATCGCCGCAAGCTGCGCAGCAACGAGTCGGCCCTCAAGTACTTCCTGGTGGGATCCTTCGCGAGCGCGCTGCTCCTCTACGGGATGGCGCTCCTCTTCGGCGTCACCGGACACACCGACTTCGAGGGAATCCGGGCCGGCTTCGACGCGAAGAGCCCCCTCGCGATGATCGGCCTCGGTCTGGTGATCGTCGGCTTTACCTTCAAGATCTCGTCGGTGCCCTTCCACCAGTGGACGCCGGACGTCTACGAGGGGGCTCCGACCTCGGTCACCGCGTTCATGTCCGTCACCGTCAAGGTGGCGGCCTTCGCCGCCATGCTCCGGATCGTGATCGGCGCCTTCGATCCCGCCGGCGAGAGCCTCTCCGAGATGCTGTGGGCCCTCGCGGCGCTGACCATGGTGCTCGGCAACGTGATGGCCGTGATCCAGGACAACGTGAAGAGGATGCTCGCCTACTCGAGCATCGCCCACGCCGGCTATCTCCTGATCGGGTTCGTCGTGGCGACCGATCAGGCCTACTCCGCCCTGATGTTCTACCTGATCGTCTACGTCTTCATGAACCTGGGGGCGTTCGCGGTGATCGTGGTCCTGGCGAATCGCGGCCAGGACTCGGACCGGGTCGACGACTTCGCGGGGCTGGCGGAGTCCCGTCCCGGCCTGGCGGCGCTGATGACGCTCTTCATGATCGCCCTGGCCGGCATTCCCGGCACCGGCGGCTTCATCGCCAAGTTCAACCTGTTCGCCGCAGCGGTGGAAGCCGGCTTCGTCAACATCACCATCATCGCGGTGATGGCCAGCCTGGTATCTGTCTTCTACTACCTGCGCGTCCCCGTGGCCATGTACATGCGCGAGCCCGGCGAGGAGAAGCCGCGCCAGGAGCTCGCCTCCGGCGAGTGGGTGGTGCTGGCCGTCTGTGCGGCGGCGGTGCTCCTGCTGGGAGTCTTCCCCAACAACCAGTCCGGCGACTTCTTCTCCTGGCTCCGCGCCCTCGACTGGAGCCGCGAGTCCATCGCGCTCCTGGTCACCCGCTAGCTCGGATCCCGCTTCCGCCGCAGGACCCGGTTCTCCCCCGCCCGCATCGTCAGGTGCTCGGCGTCGAAGAGCTCCATCAGCGGGACGGCGTACTTGCGGGTGGTGCCGATCATGCTCTTGTAGGCGGGGGTCTCGAGCGTCTGGTGCTCGCGCAGATGGGCGACGACCCTCTCGCGGAGATCGTCCACCGCGGTGCGGTCGAACCAGAGGTCGCCGGGTGCCCGCACCAGCGCGCCCTCCCGCTCCAGGTGGGCGAGCACGCCGCGGAGCGCTTCGAGATCCACACCGGTTTTCTCCGACCACTCGCGCGGGGTCGGCGGCTCGAGCCCGGCGCTGGCGGCGTCGGCACGCACCCGCGTGGCGATCTCTTCCTGCTGCTTCGTCAGCGTGGGAGCGTGCTCCGGCAGCCTGACCAGCTTCTCCTCCACTGCGATGCGATCCGCGGCGACCAGCCGCGTGAGCAGCAGCTCGAAGGTGCCGGGGGCGGTGTTCTCGGGGAGAACGCCCCCGAGCGCTCCCCGGGGCATTCCCGGAAGCAGGCGCTCGCGCTGATGGAAGGCGGCGAGGGCGGCCAACAGCCGCCCCTCCAGCTCCTGGGTCGCTGCGCTCCCCAGCCAGATGCCCGCGCTCACCTCGTTGATTTCCCCGGCCGCGGCAATCTCCGCGAGCAACTCGCGGAGCGCGGCTTCGTCGATCCCGGTCTCGTGGCCGAGGGATGCGATGGATAGCCCGGCGAAGCCGGTTCGCTTCACGCGGATCTCGACGGCGGATCGGGCGTCGCCCGCAGCCAGTGCAAAAAGCTCCTGGAGCAGTGCGGGATTGCTGAGCCGCCGGTGCGGGGGTGCGACGTCGAGAACGGAGCCACCTCCGATGCTGGCGCCGCCGCCGGTGGTCCTGGCGAAGCCGCGCAGGATGAAGCGGTCGCCGGGAAGCAGCGCCAGGGGCTCCTCCTCCAGGTGGATGCGGGCGAAGCCGGTCTCGCCCGGTTCGATCCGATCCGCACCGATCGGCGCCAGGCGCGCGCGCCGCTCCGCGGTTCCCGCCAGGAACTCGACCGGGATCGGCTTGGTGACGGCCGGTGCCTCCGGCAGCAGTGTGATCTCGGCGTCGAGAGCCCGGGTCGGCTGCAGCGCTTCCGGGGCCGAGACCACCATGCCCCGGGCCACGTCTGCGAGCTCGACACCCTGGAGGTTCACCGCGCAGCGCGCTCCCGGTCTCACCTGCTCCCCGGAGACGCCAAAGCTCTGGAGACCGCGTACCCGGGCCTTCCGGCCGATCGGATGGATCTCGACGGCGTCGCCCACCGAGAGCGCTCCCCCGATCAGCGTGCCGGTCACGACGGCGCCGAAGCCCTTGGCCCCGAAGAGCCGGTCCACCGAGAGCCGCGGCGGCCCCGAGCGCGGCGTCCGCGCCGCACTGGCCCGGGCCGTCTCGACCAGGGCCCCGCGCAGCGCCTCGATGCCATCGCCGGTCTGCGCCGAGACCCGGAGAATCGGCGCGGTCGCCAGCGAGCTCGAAGCGACGAGCTCCCGCACCTCCTCCTCGGCCAGCTCCGCCATGTCCTCGTCGGCGAGATCGATCTTGGTGAGGGCCACCACGCCGTGGGCGAGACCCAGCAGATCGCAGATCGCCAGGTGCTCCCGGGTCTGGGGCATGACGCCCTCGTCGGCGGCCACCACCAGCAGCACCAGGTCGATCCCCGTGGCTCCGGCGACCATGGTCCGCACCAGACCCTCGTGCCCGGGGACGTCCACCACGCCGATCCGGAGGTCGTCGCCCAGGTCGAGGGGCGCGAAGCCCAGCTCGATGGTGATCCCGCGCGCCTTCTCCTCGGGGAGGCGATCGGTATCGACACCGGTCAGCGCTCGGATCAGCGCGGTCTTTCCGTGGTCGATGTGGCCCGCAGTGCCGAGAACGAGCGGCTGCGCTGCTCCGTCAGCGAGGGCCAATGGCGTCGCGGCCCATGTAGGGCTTGAGGGCTTCGGGAATGGCGACACTTCCGTCGGCGCGCTGGTGGTTCTCGAGCACCGCGATGGGCATGCGCGACATCGCGACGGCGGTCCCGTTCAGCATGTGGACGAGCTCGTTCTTCTTCGATCCCTTGCGGCGGAAGCGGGTCCGAAGGCGTCGCGCCTGGTAGTCGGTGCAGTTCGAGGCGCTGGTGACCTCGCCGTAGCTTCCCCCCTCGCCGCGACCCGGCATCCAGGCCTCGATGTCGTACTTGCGATAGGCGGGAGCGCCGAGGTCGCCGCTGGCGATGTCCACCACCCGGTACGGCACCTCGAGCCCTTGCATGATCTTCTCCTCCTGGGCGAGGAGGTACGCGTGCATGTCCTCCGAGTCCTCGGGACGGGTGATGGTGAACATCTCCACCTTGCTGAACTGGTGCACCCGGTAGAGTCCCTTGCTCTCGCGTCCCGCTGCCCCTGCCTCGGTACGGAAGCAGTGGGAGAGCCCGGCCAGCTTGAGCGGAAGCTGGTCCTCGTCGAGGATCTGGTCCGCGTAGAGACCGCCCAGTGTGATCTCGGCGGTTCCCACCAGGCAAAGATTCGCGTTGGCGATCGAGTAGACGTCAGTCTGCTCGCCGCGGGGATTGAAGCCGATCCCGTCGAGGATCTCCGGCCGCGCCACGTCGGGCGTGAGGAAGGGCGTGAAGCCCTCCGCCAGCAGGTGGTCGAGGGCGTAGCGCTGGAGGGCGAGCTCCAGCAGCACCGCCTCGTTCTTCAGGTAGTACCACTTCTGCCCGGCGACCTTGGCGCCTGCCTCGAAGTCGATCAGTTCGAGCTGCTTCCCGATCGCCAGGTGATCGAGGGGCTCGAAGTCGAACCGGGTCGGCTCGCCGACCCGGCGGATCTCCCGGCAGTCGTCTTCGCCGCCTTCGGGCACATCGGGATGGACGAAATTCGGGAGCTCGCCCAGGGCCACCTCGAAGGCCTCGCGCGCCTCGGCGAGCGCAGCCTCCACGCGGGTGACGCTCTCCTTGAGCGCCCGACCCTCGGCGGTGTGGGCCTCCCGCTCGGCGGGCTCCATCTTGCGCTTGCCCGAGGCCTGGTGCTCGTTGCGGCGCCGGTTGGCCTCGTTCAGCTCGGTCTGGCGCGCCGCCACCTCCTTGTAGAGGGCGATGGCGCCGTCGACGTCGGCCTCCACCCGCCGCCGCCGGCAGCTCTCCAGGATCTCGTCGCGTCGCTCTGCAAGACTTCGGGGATCCAGCATGGAGGGAGGGAAGCAACTGGCCGGAACCCAGTCAAGCTGGCACCCCGGTTGACCCCGCCCCGCGAAGCCTTAGAATTCCCATGGAATTCAATGGCTTAGGAGAGGTGGCCGAGCGGTTGAAGGCAGCGGTCTTGAAAACCGCCAGGCGTTTACGCGCCTCGAGGGTTCGAATCCCTCCCTCTCCGCCAGGATCCCGACCTTCGCGAACTCCGCTCGCCGAGGACTCGCGGGGCTTGCTAGATTCCCCAACTCCTTCGCGGAGAGGTGGCCGAGTGGCTGAAGGCACAGGTTTGCTAAACCTGCGTAGGGGCAACTCTACCGAGGGTTCGAATCCCTCCCTCTCCGCCAGGATTTCGCGGGGGTCCGTTTTCGCCGGCGGTTAGCGATCCGGGAGGCCCCCGTTAGTTTCTGCTGCGCGGAGAGATGGCCGAGCGGCTGAAGGCGCACGCTTGGAAAGCGTGTGTACCGAAAGGTACCGTGGGTTCGAATCCCACTCTCTCCGCCAACCAGTCTGCTGTTGCAGAGACTTCCCGCGCGCACTCGGGCACAGCCTGAGAAATCCCCGCGATTCCGCGGGGTCTTGGCCGAGCGGCTTCGCGCATCCCAAGCGGAGACCCGTATGGTCAAAATACTCAATCCGGTGAAATCGAAGCCGGTTCACACAGTTGAGCGCGATTTTCCGCCAAGGTCTCATCTACTACCAGTCAAGCCGCGTCCCGGTAGTAGTACTTGAGAAGCCCGCCGATGCGCTGCTTGCACCCGATGGCGTCGCTCTTGGACAGCGCCGGTCGCTCCGCCGATGGGAAGAGCAGCACGTTATCCTTGCCCTGGTGATTCCTCTCCTCGTGATAGTGGGCGACGAATTCGCTCAAGGCCCGTCGAAGCCCTTCTTCCCCGAATGAGACGATCCGAGACAGACATTCCTCTCTCGCGCTCCTCACGTACCTTTCGGCGTAAGCGTTCAAGTTCGGCGACATGGGCGGGAGCCTGATGGGCTTGATGCCGGCCAAGCGGATGAGCCGCCGAAAAGATGAGCAGAACTTCGAGTCGCGATCGAATATCAGGTACCGCTGGCCACACAGGAAGCCCCATTCCTCCATCGTGACATTCCTTGCGACCTGCTTCATCCAGCTCTCGTTCGGGTGCTGCGTGAGACCGGCGATGTGGACTTCCCGGCTTCCGATCTTGATGAAGAACAGCACGTAGTAGGTCATCAATCCCATCGGCGTGAGCACCTCGGTGGTGAAGAAGTCACAGGCGGCGATCACGTCTTGGTGCCTCTCGATGAACTCCGACCACGGGATGTCTGGCTTTCGTCGCGGTGCCGGCGGAACGCCATTGCGCCTCAAGATGTTTCCCACGGTCTCGCCGCTGATGTAGTGGCCGAGGTTCGACAGCGCCCCCGCAACTCGGTCATAGCCCTGCTGCATCTCAGGACATTCCGCACTCCGCCCGCTGCAATTGCAACGCCCCAAAATCATGACCTCCTACACAGACGCCACAGGTCGCCATCCGGTTCGCCTTCATTCGCTGCTGGCGGGCCCTCATCCGCGCGGCGGCAAGATCGATGACCACCGCGTCCCCGTTGCCGAAGTACATCTCGTCAGGCGTCTGACCATGGAAGGCCGCGTGGGGAATCGTCTCATTGTGCTCCCGCACGTAGAACGCGATGAGGCGCCGTAGTGTTACCAGATTGTCCAGGTTGTGCAGATACAGCCACGCGTGCCTCAACGATCGCCAGAAAGCCTCGATCATGGAGTTGGAGAAGCTCACTTCCACCTGCGCCAGGATGCGCCTCCATCCCTCGCGGTCGAGCAGATCCTCGACGTTCCCGTTGACATTCTCCGCGCCCGAGTCAGTCATCACGGTGGTCTCGACTGGATGAGTGCCCAGGTGACGGCCGGCCTCCAAGAGGATCCGGCATGTCCCACCCGCGCCCAGCCGCTCCTCCAGGGTCCACGCCAGGATCCGCCGCGAGAAGTTATCGATCACCGCGTGGAGGTAGGCCTTGGTGCCATCCAGCAACCCGATGATGGTGACGTCGATATGCCACAGCTCGTTCGGGGCGTTGGCACGGATGCCCACCTTGGGCTTTGCTGGATAGACACGGCTGCGCGGCCTTCGCCACCCGCCCTCTCGGATCAGCCGAGACCACGTCGACGGCGAAGCGACCACTCTTCCGATGCGTTGCGCATACAATGCGAGTCCTCGGAGCGATAAGTGGCGATGGTCATCGCTCTCGACCATTTCCTTCACGAGTCGCGCCTCAGCGGCTGTCAGTCGTGTCGGCTTGCTTCGCGGGCAGCTGGATCGATCGTCAAGCTCGCAGCGAATCTCGGCGCGGCGCCAGCCGTGGTAGCGAGACGGGGACAGCCGCGCGATCCGCAATGCCACACTCAGCGGTATCACCCTACTCGCTCGCCCGATTCCCCGGAGCAGCGCCCGTTTCCCACTGCCTTCGGGAAGCCTCTCGTGGTCCAGCCGGCGCTCCGATACGCGAAGCATTGCGACCAGCAGGCCGACGATCGCGCCGAGCACAGCCGCTCGATGACGCAGTTCCTGCATCTCGGCCAGAAGCTCGGTCTTCTCAGCTGAGAGGAGGTCACACGTGACGACATCGGGAATGCCCCGGTGAAGCCAGTTTCGAATCGTGGACCGAGGAATCTTCAGCTCAGGAAACAAGCCCGGATCGCCGGTCTCGCAGATCATTTCTCGAATGCGGTGGTCGTAGGTACGTCGAGTGCGGAGGGTCGTCATCACACCCGTATCGGCAGATCCAGCAATCGGCGCGTATCATAGAAAAGCTCAATGAATTCACGGACGTCGCAGTTGCGACGCCTCCACTTCAGAATGTCCTGAGACGCAGCTGGGTCGCTGCTCAGAAGAGTTCGCCACGCGAGAGGCGTCGGATGAAGGTGGCCGCGGGGAGGATCTCGATGCCGTCGTCCGTCCTGCGGGCCTTGGGCTCCAGACATACCACTACGCGTCGGCCAACTCGGGGGTGGTCTCGAGCGAGGTGGCGCAGCCCCTTCAGGTGGTCCGACGTGATTCGGGCGCTCGCCTTTGCCTCGACCGCGAGCTGCATGTCGTTCACGACGAAGTCCACCTCGATTCCGCTCGCGAGTCGCCAGTACGCGAGCTTCGCGTCGGCCTCGCCGTAGGCGTCGCAAACGACCAACTCGTGGAAGACCCAGTTCTCGAACGCCTTCCCGTACAGTTCGGACCCGGGCAACAGCTCGCCGCGCCGTGCCAGTCGGTTCACGACTCCGACATCCGCGAAGTAGAATTTCGGGGCTCCGATCACGCGACGCTTCGGACGCCTCCGATAGGCCGGCAGCCAGCGGCCGAGGAGCGTGTCCTCGAGAATCCCGAAGTAGCTCTTCACGGTGTGGCCCGAGACACCGCATTCGCGGGCAATGTTCGAGAAGTTGACGATCTCGGCATCGCTGAGCGCGGCCGCGTTCAGGAACTCGGAGAAGACCGGCAGGTTCCGGACCAGCCCTTCGGCCGCTACCTCCTCCTTCAGGTAGTCAGCTACGTAGGCGTCGAGCAGCCGGCGCGCGCGGGCGGATGAATAGAACCGCGGGAGGTAGCCGTGGTTCAGCAGGCGGCCCAGGTCGAACTCGCGGCCCAGCTCCGAGGCGCTGAAACCGTGCAGCTCATAACGCACGGCCCGCCCCCCCAGCAGGTTCGCGGCCCCGCGCTTCACCTTCCGGGCGCTCGACCCGCAGAGCGCAAAGTGGAAGCTCCGGTTCTCGAGCAGCCAGTGCACCTCGTCGAGCAGAGCGGGGACCTTCTGCACCTCGTCGATCACGATCTGGCGGCGGAGACCCGGATCCTCATCGGCAAGCTCCTGGCGCAGGAGCTCGGGCTGCTGCAGATAACGCCGGTACTCCTCGGATTTGAGCAGGTCGATCCACCAGGCGTCCGGGTAGGCGCGGCGAAGCAGCGTGGTCTTTCCCGTCTGGCGAGGTCCCCAGAGGAAGAAGGTCTCGGTTCCGGCCGCGGGGAGGCGCAGGGCTCGCTGGATGAACATGTACCTCAAAGTATCATGATAATCTGAATTAGCAACTCCGAATTGCCAGCGTACTCCGCGAATATTCTGTCCGTGCGATCACAGAGGGGACGGATTCGATTTGTAGCTGAGCGAGGAGTGAGATCTGGAGGGTTCGGGCAGGCCGATTTGGTCTGGGACTTGTGATTGCCAGGGGAGGGCAAGTTTCGGTGCCCCGCAGGTTCTTGAGGCGCTCTCGAATTTGATGTGACGTGGTAACTCGCGAGGGGCAGGGGCTACGCTGCCAATCGATAGTCGTGTTGAATGCCTCCGAGGACGGGGAGGGCGATCAGCTTACCGCTCTTCTGTGACGGCTTCTGCAGCTCAGGGTACGGCTCGGGTATGGCATGTGTTGCCTGCGAGGGGCGCGCGCCGTTGTAGAAGGCGACGAATTCACGCGCGACCTGTCGAATATGATCTTCGCACAAGAAGATGAAGTGATTCAGGGCGTCCTCACGAAGTGTCCTGTGGAAACGCTCAACGTGGGCATTCGCGTTTGGTGTGTGATAGGGAGTTGGCAATCCCTTGATCTCCAGCACCTGATCGAGCCAAAGATCGAGGTGGCAGCGATAGTGTTTGCCTTCCGAGCCCCTCTTTGGATGTCCGAACTGCCCAAAGATGCCGTCGTTGTCGTGCAGGAGAAAGCGAGGTGAACGGTCGAAGGCAGAAAAGTCAAGAATCTGTCTCTTGACCCATGGCAGTGATGGGTGCGTGGTGACATTGATATGAACGATCCGCCGTGTGTTGAGCTCCATGACCACGAATACGTAGATCACGGAGAAGAGCGCGGTGTGCTGCGTCATGAAGTCGCATGCGAAGATCTCGTGGTCGTGATTCTTGAGAAAAGTCTTCCAGGTCTGCCGATCGCCTGGGGATCGTCGTTTCACCATGTACTTTCGAATCGTACTGGTTGAGTGCTTGATGCCGAACTTGAGATCGAGCTCTTCAAAGATCTTGTCTTCGCCCCAGCTCGGATTATCGGCGCTCATGCGGCGGGTCCTCGGTGAACACCTCAAAAGCGGCCATAGGTGAACGTCTCAAAACCGGCCATAGGGAGCCGCCCGGGACAGTGTCTAATTAGCTCTGAGCCCCCTTGGGCTGCAAGGCAGTCATCTCCTTTGATCGCCAGCTGCGGGGCCCGCACTTCAGGACGTGGGCGTGGTGGAGGAGGCGATCGAGCATCGCTGTCACCGCCGCCGTGTCGCCCAGCAGCTTGCCCCAGTCCTCGATCGGCCGGTTCGACGTCAGGATCGTGCTGGCCCGCTCGTAGCGACGCATGATGATCTCCAGCAGATCCTCGGCGGCCGTCGGCGGGAGCTTCCGCATTCCGAGGTCGTCGATGATAAGCAGGGGAACGCGCTCGAGATCCGCCATGTGCTTCTTACGTCGTTCATCGAGCGTCGCGTCCATCAACTCCTCGATGAGCGTGTGGGTCTCCCGGTAGTAGACCTGGTGGCCCTGCGCGATGGCGGCGGAGCCGATCGCCTGCACGAGATGGCTCTTGCCCGTTCCCGGTTTTCCGAGCAGCAGCACGTCCTCGCACTGACTCACGAACCGAGCAGTCGCGAGTTCGAACACAAGCCTGCGGTTCATCTTCTTGTTGAACTCGAAGTCGAAGCCGTCGAGCGTCTTGTCCGGGTCCCGGAAGCGCGCCTTCTTGAGCCTTCGACCCAGCAGTCTGTCTTGGCGCCGAACGATCTCGTCGCTCACCAGAGCGGCGACGAGATCGATCGGCACCACCTTCTCGCTCTGCGCCTCCAGGAGGCGCAGCTCCAGGTTGTCGGCTATGCCCGACAAGCGCAGCTTGCGCAGGGCGTGGTCGAGTTCAGTCATGTTCATGAACGTCTCCTTCCGAGCGGCGATCGACCAGATCGCGGTAGTGGGTGAGCTCGCGGATCAGCGGGTCCACCTGTTTGAGTGAGAGGGGAAGCGGAGGCTGGCGCTCCAGATAGCGGCGTACGAACTGATAGGTGGGCAGCTCCATCTCGAGCGCCATCGCGCAGGCCGGCTCGATCGCGGATGCGCCGTGCTGCTTCACCAGCGAGAGGACGCCAAGGATCCGCCGGATACCGGTCTCGCCGTCCGTGTGATGGATCGCCTGGCAGACCAGGCCGATGGACTCGCCGGCATGGCAGGCCCGCGAGAGCAGCCGAACGGTGCTCTCCGGCGTCTTCGGGGGACGATCCTCGTCCCGCATTCGGTGGTAGCCCTTCTTCTGGCGAACGTGCTCGCGTAAGAGCTCGCCCGTCTTGGGGCACAGGATGCGAACATGCAGGGAGTCCCACTGCACGCGGAGACGCTGACCGATCCGCCCGGGCGGAACGTGGTAGTAGGCTCCGTCCACCTCGACGGCGCCGTCGAGATGCACCGTCCGATCGCCGTACTGGTAGTAGCGGAACGGCTCGACGGGAAGCGGCAGCAGGTGGGGCTTCTCTTCAGCGAACATCGCCGCGACCTGGCGCTTCGTGGTGCCGTGGATCCGGGTGTCGGCCCAGTTCGTCTCCCAGCGGTCGAGGTAGGCCTGAGCCTCCTCGAGGCTCTCGAAGCGAAGACCTCGCAGCTTGCGCTGCGCGTGATTCACGCCCGACTCGACCTTCCCTTTGTACAGAGCTGTCGAATGCGGCGGATCTCTCTTCTGAGAGGCAGGTTCGG
>CAZTOU010000015.1:0-106611 GCA_964615365.1 uncultured Spirochaetales bacterium | reverse complement strand
TACCTCGGCCTCTCGCGCGAGCGGGTCCGCCAGATCCAGGCCGGTGCCATCGCCCAACTGAGAGAGCTCGGCCTCGAGCGCGGACTCTTCGACGTACCCGGCCTCTGAACACCGGCAATGGGGTGATTCGACGCCAAACTCGGAAACCCGACCGACCTTCCATGACCTCTTCCAACTCGACTCTGAACTCTCCTCACGAGATGCCCGTCACCGCCCGGGGGCGCCGGCCGGGACGAGAGTCTCGCTACGGCCACCGTCGATCGTCGATTCCGATCGAGGGAAGCCGCGCCCTACGCGAAGCGATCTCGGTCCGCAACCACCGCGGTCGCGCGACTCCCGCCGAGCTGATTTCGAGCCGCAGAGTGGTACACTCCACCGGACCGGGTAGAGCCGCAGTTCCGCAGGTGCGTCGAACCAGCAGACCCGGCCACCCCCAGCACGGTCGCCTGACGACGAGGCCGGCATGAAGCACGAGACCAGCAGCCACACCATCAAGCGCGCGCGCATCAAACTCGAGGACGATCCGCTCTTTCTCGGCCGCTTCACGATGCTCGTCGCGGAGCACGGAGCGCGGTTCGGCGAGATCACGACGGTTCATATCGGCAAGGACCACAAGGTGCGTGACGTGGACATCATCGCGCCCGACGAGGCGGTCTTCGACGCGATCTGCGACGCGATTCGCAAGATGGATGGCGTCGATCTGCTCGAGGTCAAGGATGTGGTTCACGAGATCCACCTGAACGGCAAGATCGAGGTGGTGCCGCGCGTGGCGGTGACGAGTATCGACGACCTGCGGATGGTCTACACACCCGGTGTGGCATCGATCTGCAGACAGATCGAAGCCGATCCGAGTCTCGCCCATGAGCTCACCGGCATCCAGAACAGTGTTGCCATCGTCACCAACGGAACCGCGATCCTCGGACTCGGCGACATCGGTCCGGTCGCCGGCATGCCCGTGATGGAGGGCAAGGCCCTCCTCTTTCAGCTACTCGCCGGAATCAGCGGCTACCCGATCCTGGTCGACAGCAAAGACCCGGAGGAGATCATTCGCACCGTTTCGGCGATCGCCAAGACCTTCGGGGCGATCAAGCTGGAGGACATCCGGGCGCCCGAGTGCTTCGAGATCGAGACGCGCCTCGACGAAGCGCTCGACATTCCGGTGGTTCACGACGACCAGCACGGGACCGCCATCGTCGTGCTCGCCGCGCTCTTCAATATCGTCAAGAACACGCACATCAACCTGCGCAGGTCGACGGTGGGCATCGTCGGACTGGGCGCGGCCGGTGCCGGCATCTTCAAGCTATTGCACGCCTACGGGGTCCGGCGAGTGGTCGGCACCGACATCCAGGAGGCCATGACGGAGAACTTCGCCGCTGGCGGCGGAGTGCCCGCCACACTGGAAGGCGTCATGAGTGAGTCCGACATCGTGATCGCCACCACCGGGGTTCCCGGTCTGATCGGGCCCGACCTGGTTCGGCCCCGGCAGGTGATCCTGGCGCTCTCCAACCCCGATCCCGAGATCTATCCCGATGAGGCGCTCGCCGCGGGAGCCGCATTCGCCGCCGATGGCAAGTCCGTCAACAACGCCCTGGCCTTCCCGGGGCTCTTTCGCGGCGCCCTCGACGCGCGCGCCACCCAGGTCAACAACCTGATGAAGATCGCCGCGGCGGAGGTCATCGCCGGGTTCGCCTCGGAGGGCGATCTGGTGCCCAACATCCTCGACCGGGACGTTCACACGGCGGTGGCCAGGGCGGTGCGGGAGGCAGCACTCAAATCGGGTGTCGTCAGATTCATGAGCGGCCTCGACTGATCGACGGCCCGACTCCGAAAACGGAGAGCGCGGCACCTGCCGCGACTTGGAGATTGTCAAAACCTCGGCCAGAATCTCATCAGGTTTGTTCATCAGCATCGGAACGGGGCAGGACCCCGCGCCCCTGAACGGAGGAGACGAGCAATGAGTCCGACCGGCCCTGACACCCACCGGGCTCACCCCGCGGCCGCCGGCTCCGGGGGGGTTCTGCTTCGGGAAGGCCTGGAACGCACCTATGACGACGTCTATACCCCGGCGGTAATCGCCGCTCTGGAGGCCCTGGCCCGGTTCAATCGTGACATCAAGAGTGCGATGGCGGCGAGAATCGAGCGGAGGGCCCGGCGCTTTCGGAACCGGGAAGTCATCACCTTCCTCAATCCCGACGACACCATCGCCAGGACCGGCATCTCGGTTCGAGATGCGCGGGAGGGTAGATTCGCCGGTTCCGAGATCCCCGAAGACCTGAAGCGACAATGGATCCAGGGAACCGGTCCGGCGGCGAAGCCGAACGCCCCCACCGAATCGAGCATCCGCAATGTCGCCTACGCGCTCCTCTCCGGAGCGGACGGGTGGATGTTCGATGGCGAGGATGCACTCGGCCAGATCACGACGATGTCCCTGGACAATCAGCGCAACCTCAAGCTCGCCATCCAGAAGGCCCCGGTCTTCTTGACCGCCGCCGAAGAGGTCGCCAAGGAGATGAACCAGTGGGCGGTGGGCTTCCACGGGAGAGAGATCATCGCCGATTGGATGACCCAGTTGGACTTCACCACGAAGATCTTCCGCGCGCGAGGACTGCACCTGGACGACAGGCACGTCCTGGATCGAGACGGCGGGCCGTTCTCGGCCTCGATCGTCGACATCGCGCTCTACGTGACGAACAACCACGAACGGCTGCGGGAACAGGGGGCCTCGATCGTTCTCTACCTGCCGAAGATACAGACGGCGGAGGAGGCAGCTCTCTGGGGCGAGATGATCGACGCTCTCGAGGCGCACCTCGGCCTCCCTCCGGGAACCATCAAGGTATACGTTCTCGTCGAGCAGCTCGAGGCGACCTTCCAGTTGATGGAGATCCGCGCGGCCCTGGGCGAACATTTCGTCGGCTTCAACACCGGTCGCTGGGACTACATCAACAGTGTCTCGGATGCGTTGGCTTGGGATCCCGAGTTCGTCAATCCCAACATCGAAGCCATCGTCATGACCTATGGCTACATGAGGAACTACGAGGATCGGGTTCGCCGCGCCGTCAACACACCGGATCGCAACGGACGCTTCGCCCTCTGGCAGGGAGGCATGGAGCCCAACATCCCGGTCGGCTCCGAACACGGCGTCGCCGAGAGCATGAAGAAGGCGGTCGCCGGCGCGGAGCGCGAGCAACGAGAAGGAGCCAGCGGGAAATGGGTGGCCCACTGGAAGATGGTCCACATCGTTCGGCCGGTCTGGGAGCGAGTGGGCGAGGACAATCAGCTCGGCCGGGACTTTTCCCCACTCTCCTATACGGAGTCCGACGCTGCGGGCCTCAGGCTCCTCGAGCCCGCCCCGAGGTCGATCCGCGGGGCGCGGAATCTGCTGAGCGTCGCCCTGCAGTACGGCAATGCATTCGGCCAGGGGTTTCAGGCGGCGGCTCTCAAGCCCGCCGATTTCTTCGGCGACGACGAGATCCTCTATCTGATGGAGGACATGGCGACCGGAGAGATCCGGATGAGCATCCTGTGGGAATGGATCCACAAGGGAGCGGGACTCAACGAGGACGACCCGGAAACCGCGGTGAAGGCGGGGGACGTCTTCACCGCGGAGCTCTTCGCGAAGCTGCTCGAGGAGGAGCACGAGAAGCTGCTCCGAGCGGAGAATCGGGACGTTCACGACAACTCGAAGCACACGACCCTGCCGATCGTGAAGGAGATCGTTCGCGCCTACGCCGCCGACGCGATCAAGCCTCCGTGGTACGTCGACTTCCTCAACATCAACCTGAACAACCACGATCTAGAGATCGCGATGGAGAGGACCAGGAGCTACATGGCCGCATTCAAGCGCGACGGAACTCGAATCACCGCCAATCTGGACTTGGTGCCGGTCACCAAGGCCGAGTAAGCGAGGAACTGAGATGGACACCTTCGAAAAGGAACTCGCCGAGACTGCCGAATGGGTGGCGAGCCCCCGTTTCCAGGGGCTTACCCGCCTCTACTCGGCACGACAGGTCGTCGAGCAGCGAGGAACGATCCAGAACGACTACACCATCGCGCGAAACGCCTCCAAGGCGCTCTACGAGCGCCTCCGAGAGCTCTTCGCCGCCGGAAAGTCGATCACCACCTTTGGCCCCTACTCCCCCGGACAGGCGGTCGCGATGAAGCGGATCGGGATCGAGGGGATCTACCTGGGCGGATGGGCCACCTCCGCCAAGGGCTCGATCTCGGAGGATCCGGGAGCGGACCTGGCGAGCTACCCGCTCGGCCAGGTGCCGGACGAGGCGGCGCCGATCGTGCGCGCCCTGCTCACCGCCGACAAGAACCAGCGCTTCGCCCGCGCGAGGATGAGCGAAGAGCAGCGGAAGGCCACGCCGGAGATCGATTACCGGCCCTTCATCATCGCCGACGCGGATACCGGCCACGGGGGTGATGCCCACGTGCGGAACCTGATCCGCAGATTCGTCGAGGTGGGGGTGGCCGGCTATCACATCGAGGACCAGAAGCCGGGCTGCAAGAAGTGCGGCCATCAGGGCGGCAAGGTCCTGGTTCCCGTGGACGAGCAGATCAAGCGCCTGAACGCGGCGCGTTTCCAGCTCGACATCATGGAGGTCCCCGGGATCATCGTGGCGCGGACCGACGCCGAGGCCGCCACCCTGCTGGATGCGCGGGGCGACGAGCGGGATCATCCCTTCATTCTCGGCGCGACGCGGGTCGACGTTCCGAGCTGCAAGGTCGCCTCGCTGGCGATTCAGAAGAAGCTGCACGATCTGGGCGTCCCGGACGTGAACGGGCACCTGCTCTACCGGGTTCCCGAGGACGCGTTCGAGGAGGCCTTTGCGTGGTTCGAGCGCGTCGGATTCATGCCCGAGATCAAGGACGCGGCGGAGCTCCATGCCGCGAGCGGCGGTTCCGACGTCGGTGCCGCACTGGACAAGCTGACGGGGAAGCTGTTCGAGACCTGGCAGGTGGAGGCCGGGCTCAAGACCTATGGAGAGGCCGTCGCCGATGCGATGCTGTTCCACACCGACGAAGGTCTGAGCTTCCCCATGACGATCGAGGAGTGGCTCGACTGGTCCAGCCGCGTGTCCTTCCACGAGGCGAGAGAGAAGGCGCGGTCGATGGGGGTCAACATCATCTGGGACTATGAGCTGCCGAGAACCCCGGAGGGATACTACCCGATCCAGGGCGGCATCGAGTACGCCATCTCCCGCTCGCTGGACGTCGCGCCCTTCGCGGACATCATCTGGATGGAGACCAAGACGGCGGACCTGCACGATGCGAAGCGCTTTGCCGATGCGATCCATGCGGTCTACCCGGATCAGATGCTGGCGTACAACCTCTCCCCCTCCTTCAACTGGGACACCACGGGGATGACCGAAGAGGAGATGAGTCGCTTCCCCGAGGAGATCGGAAAGCTCGGCTTCGTCTTCAACTTCATCACCTACGGCGGCCATCAGGTCGACGGGATGGCGGCCGAGGAGTTCGCAACCGCCCTCCGGGACGACGGAATGCTCGCGTTGGCGCGCCTGCAGCGGAAGATCAGGCTGGTGGAGTCACCCTACAGAACGCCGCAGACCCTGGTCGGTGGAACGCGCCTGGATGGTGCGCTGATGGCGTGCACGGGGCGCACCGCCACCACCAACGCGATGGGCAAGGGCTCCACGCAGACCCAGCATCTGATGCAGACCGAGGTGCCGCCCGGCCTCCTGGAGAAGTGGCTGGAGATCTGGACGCGCGAACACCAGCTACCGCACTCGCTTCGCGTCGAGCTGCGACCCCACACGGCGGGCTCCGATCTTCTGACGGTGAACGTTCTGGACGACTCGGGAACCAAAGTGGCCGGGGTCGTCTTCGCGACGATCCAGGATCGGAGGGGCCACAACATCCTGTCCATCCGTGATCAGGAGACCTTCGACACGTCCCTTCGAAAGAAGCGGCTGATGACGCTGATCCATCTCTTCCTGATTCACCGCTACAAGATCACTTCGGTCCACTACGTGAGCCCGACCGACGACAATCACAAGCAGACCGAGAAGATGCAGGTGATGGGCTTCTTCGGCGAGGTCAACGACGAGGTCGGTCAGATCATCGTCGCCGACGTGAATACCAAGCGGATTCAGGAATTCCTCGCTCCGGATGGCGAGGAGCTGCGGAAGCTGATCGGTACTCACTAATCGTGAGAAACTGTCTCTGGAACCCGTAGCCACACGGCCTTGCGCCTGGTGGTTCCCCGTTCCATTCCGATGTCCTCGCAATGATCTTGCGGGCCCCTGGTCCGACTACGAAGACCTCGACCCGCAGATCCGCAAAGGCATCACCCCCCGCTTCGCCCGCACCTTCGAGGAGGCGCGGAAGATCTGCTTCCCCGATGCTTCGCAGCCGAGGAAGCGGAAGCGGGGAGTCCGCTCGGGAGGGAGCACGACCAAGCCGTAACGGACGGCGGCTACCAGTTCTCCCCCAGCAGCTCGAAATGCGCCTGGGCATGTTTCACATGCCGGGCAGACCTTGGGCGCTCTCGTCCCTTCGTGCACGTAGCCGCAGTTCCGGCACCGCCACGCCACCTTCTTCTCCCGCTCGAAGACCCTACCTGCCTCGATGTTGGCAGCCAGCTCCTTGTAGCGCTTCTCGTGCTGCTTCTCTGCAACGGCGATCGCGTCGAAGACCGATGCGATCTGCTTGAATCCCTCCTCGCGCGCGATCTTGGCGAAGCCCGGGTACATCTCCGCGTGCTCGTGGTGCTCGCCCGCAGCCGACTCCTTCAGGTTCTCGAGGGTGGAGCCGATCACGCCGGCCGGGAAGCTGGCACTCACCTCGACCTCGCCGCCCTCCAGGAACTTGAACAGCCTCTTGGCGTGCTCCTTCTCCTGATCGGCGGTCTCCGCGAAGATCGTCGAGATCTGCTGGAACCCCTCCTTCTTCGCGACGCTGGCGAAGTACGTGTAACGGTTGCGTGCCTGGGACTCCCCGGAAAAAGCAGTCAGCAGGTTTCTCTCCGTCGCGCTTCCCTTGATGTCCGGCATCTGCGTATCCCCTTCCTGTGGAGCGACCAGTCTACCAGTTTTCCAGAGCCTACGGTGCGCCGTCGCTCCCCGGATCGAAGTGGTCCGCGCGCTCTCGGATCGGCCCGTGCCACGGACCCGGAGCCGCGCGATCGCAGGCGGGGGCGCCGAAATAGGGATATACTCGAAGTCTCTCTGGAGAGAGGGGCTTCCTCCCATCGGGGGTGCTCCATCCGCCATCCAAGAGGAGGTCAGCATGGCGAGGACGACACGGGGCAGCTGCCATTGCGGCGCAATCCGCTACCAGGTCACGGGAGAGCTGACGGGCGTGATCCACTGCCACTGCAGCGACTGCCGCCGCTGGCACGGACACTACGCAGCCTACGCGGTCGCCCGGCTGGCCGATTTCGAAATCACCGAAGGAGCCGAGAAGCTCAAGTGGTACGAGTCGTCCGAGAAAGCGCGGAGGGGCTTCTGCCCGGAATGCGGCTCCTCGATCCTCAAGGACAACAAGGACGGTGAGAAGATCGTGCTGTCGGTGGGCGCGCTGGAAGCTCCCACCGAGCTCAGCCTGCTGAAGAACATCTTCGAGGACAGCAAGGGCGACTACTACACCCTGCCGGGCTCCTAGCCGGAGCAGACGCCTCTATCGAATCATAGAAATTATCGATTTGACCTATAGCAGCAGCAGCCCGATACTCTGCGGCTGCCGGACCACAGAGACCCCAGGAGGATGCCATGCAGCATGAATTGCCGGATCTTCCCTATGCGGCCAACGCCCTCGAGCCCCATATTTCCGCGGAGACGCTGGAGTTCCACCACGGAAAGCATCATCGGACCTACGTCACCAAGCTGAACGAGCTGATCCCCGGGACCGAGTATGCCGATCTGCCCCTGGAGGAGATCGTCAAGAGGGCGAGCGGGGGCATCTTCAACAACGCAGCCCAGACCTGGAATCACAGCTTCTACTGGAACTGCCTCTCGCCGGACGGAGGTGGTGCGCCCACCGGAAAGATCGCGGAAGCGATCGACGCCGGGTGGGGCTCCTTCGATAAGTTCAAGGAGGCGATCACGCAGTCGGCCGTGACGAACTTCGGCTCCGGCTGGACATGGCTGGTGAAGAACGAGCGGGGAGAACTCGAGGTTCTGAACACCTCCAACGCGGGAAGCCCGCTGACCGAGGGCAAGACGCCGATCCTGACCATCGACGTCTGGGAGCACGCGTACTACATCGATTACAGGAACGCCAGACCGAAGTACATCGAGGCCTACTGGAACCTGGCGAACTGGGGGTTCGCCAACCAGAACCTCTAGCCGAGGTCTCGGACACGATTCTCTTCTCCAGGGCAGAAAGGAGTCAATGATGAAATTCGATTCAGTGGACGCGGCACTCGACTTCGCCATCAAGAACGAGCAGGACGCTTCCGACTTCTACACCGAGCTGGCGTCGAAGATGGAGAAGCCGCAGATGAAGCAGGCCTTCGAGGGATTCGCCGCGGAGGAGAGGGGCCACAAGGCCAAGCTCGAAGCGGTCAAGACCGGGAGCGCGGGAATGCTCTCCAAGGCCAAGGTGGCGGACCTCAAGATCGGGGACTACCTGGTGGAGCAGCAGCCCAAAGCCTCCATGGACTACCAGAGCGCGTTGATCCTCGCCATGAAGCAGGAGAAGGCGGCCTTCCGTCTCTACACGGACCTCGCGGCCAGCGCGGACGACGAGAAGACCCGAAACCTGTTCCTGAGCCTCGCCCAGGAGGAGGCGAAGCACAAGCTCCGCTTCGAGGTCGAGTACGACGACGACTTCCTCCGGGACAACTGACCGGCGAGAAACCCCGCCAGCTTCGTCCGGCCCGCCGTGGAGAGGGCCGGACACGCCGGGTCTCGAAGGAGACGCAATCTCCTGGTCAACGAGCTGGGATTTCTCCCAGAGCCTCCCTCGCCAGCTCACCGACACTCGAGGTCACGAACTCTCGATCCGCGTACAGCCGGACTTCCTCGAGATCTTCCCGGAGTGCTTCGAGCTTCGCGCTCGCCTCCTTCGTCCCAACCAATCCCAGCGCCCGGGCAGCCAAGCCTCTGACCGTCCCGTCATCGGATTCGAGGTAGGGCAGGAGGTAGCGGCCGGCGTGATGGGCCGCCAGAAGCTCCGGCTCGACCTCCGCCAGGCGACCGATGCCCCAGATCAAGCCACGCTGTAACGGCTCGTACTCCAGGAAGTTTCCGTCTTCCCGCATGTAGGAGACCAGGACCTGCACGAACTCCCGCGCCAGGGTCTCGTGACGGGCCAGGATCTCTCCCATCGACTCCGGCACCCCCCAGGCGATGCCCCCGCACTCCTCCGTCAAGTTCCAGGTGAGTGTGCGCATCACCACGCGAGCCGACTCCAGATCCTGGTTGGCGAGATCCGCGACCAGCACTCCCATCGCCGTAACCGCATGCCATCGGGTCTTCTCATCGCCGCATAGCGCGGAGAGCAGTGTATTGAGGAAGCGGCGACCCGGCAGCCGACGCAGCTCGGCGACGGCTCGATCGATCTCTCCGGACCGGAGCAGGTCCTGGATCGCCTGCCGCTCGGCAGTCCTTCGACGCATCGAAGTCCCGCTTCCAGAGGCTCCAGCCCGCACTACACCGATCCCGCTTCTCATCTCCGCCACGTCTCTCGAGCTTTCGCGAGGGTGATCGACTCCCGAAGCACGAGTATCGTGTCCTAGCCACGATAAGTACAATCGATTGTATCGATCCGTCGATAGAGAAGCCGACACCAGAAACGTACGCTCCGCCGTCCGTGCCGAGGCGTTTCGACCGGGAATCCCCTGGGGGGGCTCTGGGGGAGCGCGGCGACCCGACGCCTCGATGAGGCGCAACCCAGCTCAACGGATCCGCGCGGCGCACCGATAGGACCTTGCGATGGCCTACCAGCTCGGCCTCATCGCGGCGGTTGCCGTTTGCGCCTGGATCGCCCTCGACATGTTCTCGGTGGGGTGGCGACGCCGGGGGTCCCTCGCGGTCGGCGTGCTCGCTGCACTGGCGGGCGCGTGGGCCGTCGGCGAGCTGCTCCACCTGAATGCCCAGGAGCCCCAGCAGGTCGCGGTCGGACGGGCCCTCACCTACGCCGGCGCTGCCTTCCTCGGTGCCTGCTGGCTGTGGATCAGCGCGGAGGCCACCCGCCCGCACTGGTGGCTGCGGCGGCCCTGGCTGGTCGCGCTGGCCTTCGTGCCGAGCACCTTCTTCTACTCCTGTGTGTTCTGGGACGACCAGGGATGGTTCGTCGACTGGGCCACCCTCGACCGCGGCCCGCTCTTCATTGCCCACGCCGCCTGGTCGTGGGGCCTGATCGTGATCGGATTCGCCGGCTTCGTGCAGGCGACGCGCCGATCGCGGGAATCCATCCCCTGGCGGATGGTGGCGCTGGCAGTCGGCACGCTGGCACCTCTCGCCGGAAACGCGATCTACATCATTCACGGGATCTCTCACGATCCCACCCCGCTGCTGCTGGGCTTCGGAGCCCTCCTGATCCGCCACTCGGTCGTCGACTCGGGGATCACCTTCTACCTGCCGTTGGCGAGGAGCGACGTGGTGGAGCAGCTCGAAGCCGGCGTGATCGTGGCCGATCCCGAGAACGTCGTGGTCGACGCCAACCGGGCATCACGCTTCCTGCTCGGCGAGGGGGCACCCGTCGGTCGTCGCCTCGACGAGCTTCTCGGTGCGGCCGGGGCCAACCCGGAGCGCGAGCTGGAAACGCGCTCCTTCCCGCTGCGCAACGGAGGAGCGGTGGTCGGGACCGGCGTCGTGATCACCGACCGCACCGAGGCGCGACGTACCGAGCGGCGTCTCCAGCTCGCGGCCCGCCTCGAGGCGATGGGCTCGCTGACCGCCGGCATTGCCCATGAGGTGAACAATCCCCTGGCCTTCGTGGGCTCGAACCTCTCGCACCTCGAGAAGTTGACCGCTGAACTCACCCGGCCGGAGATACTGAGCAAGCTACCCCAAGAGGTGCGCTGGCTGGCGGAGGATGGTCCCGAGGCAGTGGGCGACGCCGGCGAGGGGGTGCGGCGCATCGCGAGCCTGGTTCAGCGGCTCCGCAACTTCGCTCGCGACGATCCGCAGGGCGTGACGCCAGAGCGGCTCGAACTCCAAGAGGTAGCGAACGCGGCGCTGACGATGGCACGCGTCAACGTGTCGGGAAATGCCATCGTCACCCGCTACGAGAGCTGTCCCGTCGTGGAGGCCATCGAGAACGATCTCGTGCAGATCGCCCTCAACCTGCTGTTGAACGCAATCCAGGCCAACAATGACGATCCGCACATCGATCTCGAGGTGCTGCCCTGGGAGGATGGCGCGGCGCTGCGGGTGCTGGACCGGGGCCCCGGGATTCCGGACGACGTGCTCCCGCACGTCTTCGATCCGTTCTTCACCACCAAGCCTCCGGGTCAGGGTACCGGTCTCGGCCTGAGCTTGAGCTATGACCTGGCCCTGCGTCACGGCGGCCGGCTCGAGGGGGAGAACCGGCCGGACGGCGGCGCCACTTTCACGCTCTGGCTGCCGCCTGCGCGACTCGACACCGCCTGACCGACGCGGGGCGCCCTCGGTTTTCGGCTCAGCTTCCCCGAACGCGTCCGAAGTGGATCGCCAGCCCGACCGCGGTGGCAAGGACACCCAGCAGAACCATCAGGCAATCGCGGGTGATTCCGGCCGTGAACTCCCCGACTCCGAAGAGGAGACACCATCCCACCACGAAATTCGCCGTACCCCAGAGGACGTTCACGAGGGGTGACGATTCTCCCACGCCGGGCGGGGAGGCGAAGGGACTCTGAAACCTGCTCCCCGAAATCCCACTCACGAAATGGGGCACCGCGTTGGCCAGGAGAGCGCCCGCCCCGAAGTATGCCAGATATGCGTACCAAACCATCGGTTGCACAACCTCCTCGTCGCAGTGTGGACCTGGCACCGTATCACGATTGCCGCCGTGTTCGATCTCAATCGGCCTGGTACTTGCCCTCGAGCTCATCGTAGCGGGTGGTCCCGAGGAACTCGTTGAACTCGAGGAAGGCAGACAAGAGCCCCCCCAGGTCGGGACCGCGGCCGGTCTCCTTGAAGTCTTTGAGAGTCGCCATGTTGGCGTTGACCGTTGCCATCAGGCAAATGCCCGGGTAGATCGCGATCGCGTAGCCCATCTTCTCGAGCTCTTCGACGGGACGATTCGGCGTGCGCGGAGCCATGTTGATGAGGCACGGCGCCTCGAAGAGGCCCGGGACCTGCTGCATCTGCTCCACCGTCTCCAGCGCCTCGACGAAGATCACGTCGGCACCCGCCTCCAGGTAGGCCTGGGCACGCTCGAGGGTCGGCTCCCAGCCCTCCACCGCCAGTGCGTCCGTGCGGGCGATGATGAGGAAATCCTCGCGGGGCCGCTGATCCACGGCGGCGCGCAGCTTCGACACCATCTCGGATCTGGGGATGACCTGCTTGCCGGTCATGTGGCCACAGCGCTTGGGCCACACCTGGTCCTCGATGTGGATGGCTGCCGCGCCGGCGCGTTCGTACTCCTTCACGGTTCGCGCGACGTTCAGCGCATTGCCGTAGCCGGTATCGGCGTCGGCGATGAGTGGGATCTCCACTGCGTCCACGATGGCTCGAACGTTGTCGAGCATCTCGGTCATAGTGAGAAGCCCGCGGTCCGGAAGCCCGTGTCGACACGCCGACGTTCCGTATCCGGTCATGTAGAGCGCCTCGAAGCCGACACCCGCCACGAGCTTCGCGGTGAGCGCGTCGTAGACCCCGGGCGCCACCAGCATCTTTCCGGCGGCGAGCCGTTCACCGAGTCGGGTTTGCGAAGTCATTCCACACCTCCTTTCGCATTCTCGCTCAAGCTAGCGCCTCCCCTCCCCTTCCGGTGCGATGGCCGATCGGTTCGTCAGCAGGTAGTGCACCTTCGGCTCGGTCCCCTTCTCGCGAAGGAGCTGGAAGCTCCGCTCGCTCGCCACCAGCTCAGACACCTCGCTCCCGGCATCCTCGAGATCCCCGAAGCTTCGACAGCTGGTCGGGCACACCTCCACGCAGGCCGGCGACTCCCCCCGCCTCACCCTGTCCGCGCAGAGGTTGCACTTCTGCACCACGCCTTCGAGTCCCCGGAGCTCCCGTACCGAGTGCGGAATCGGCGTGTCCGGGAAGTAGTGCCGTTCCCGGTCGACGTAGGTGCGGCTCAGGTAGGGGCAGGCGGCGACGCAGGCCCGGCAGCCAATGCACTTGTCGTAGTCGACGAGCACGATCCCGTTCTCGTCCACGTAGGTGGCTCGGGTGGGACACACCTCGCGGCAGGGGGGACTCTCGCAGTGGTTGCACAGGACCGGGAGGAAGAGCCGCGTCACTGCTGGCGTCCGCCCCGCCTCGTGCTCGAGCACCTTGCCCCAGAACACGGCGGGCTGGGTGCCGTGCTCCGCCTTGCAGGCCACCGTGCAGGCATTGCATCCGATGCACAGATCCAGGTCGATGACGATCGAGAGCTTCGCCATGACTAATCCTCCGCCCTGTAGACTCGAACCCGGGCACAGGTGTCGATCTGTCCCGAGAGCGGATCCACCATGCTCCAGTCGGTCGCGATCAGCGAGTTCGAGTGCACTCCCTGTCCCCGGGAGATCGGCTTGCGCCTGGCCCAGTGGCCCAGGGTCCCGACGGTGCCGAGCACCTCCGGGTGGACCCCCTCGGTCACGCGCACCCTGCCCTTCACGCGGCCGGTTCGCGACTCGACGTAGACCATGTCGCCATCCTACGTCGACCTCGCTCGGGAGGGCAGTCGGCCTCTGGTGCTGATGCTGGACACAGGCGCCGTCTTCTCCGTGATGACACCTCTCGCGGCGCGGGCTGCCGGCGTCAGCGTGAGGCGCCTGAAGAGCTCCCCTTACCGGCGCGCGACCCGCCTCGGCCGCAGCCTGCAATTCTGGATCGACGACTCGAGCAGCGACACGGGCTCCCGAACGGGGTGGAAGTACAAGCTGCTCGGCGGGAACTTCCTCGAACACTACGTAGTCGAGCTCGACTTCCAGGCGCGTCGGGTTCGGTTCTTGGACCCCAAGCTCTATCGGGTTCCCGAGCGCGTGACGGCGCCGGATGAGGCGGTGATCCCGCTGAGGGTGACCCGGAGGCGGCCGTACGCGACGATCGAGGTCAACGGCAAGAAGTTGCAGGTTTCCATCGATACAGGCGCCCCTTTCCCGCTCTATCTGTCCGGCAAGGAGGCGAAGAAGGTCGCGCTCGACCCGGATTCACTCCCTTACTTCGGCCAGATGGGAACCACCATGGGCGATACGCCTGGCCGCATCGGGGAGGTCAGTTCGTTTCGATTCGCAGGCTTCGAACTCGGTCGCGGACCCGTTGTGGTGATGCCGCGCGGATGGTTCAACATTGCCGGGTCTTCCGAATCGGTGATCGGCTACGACGTCCTGCAGCATTTCAAGTTGCGGCTCGACTATCCCCACGGCCGGCTCTGGCTCAAGCGGCAGGGCGACTCCCGGGTCACCTTCTATGGCGCCGACTACGAATCCATGCGCGAAACCGGGGTCTACCTGGGCCGCGAGCCCGGGAAGGGCTGGTGGGTCGCTTCAGTAATGCCCGACTCGCCGGCCGAGCGGCTGGGCCTAAGGCCAGACGATGTCATCGTGGGCTGGGAGGGGGAGCCATCCACGCCGGGCCTCGAGAAGACGATTCAGCGGATCGAAGCCGGCGCCGAGATCATAGTGGCCCGTCGGCAGAAGAGCGGTACGTGGCTCGACGTGACTCTAGGTCGGCCCGATGTGGCGCCGACACCCGCTCCCACGTCGCGGACTGCTCCTGTGCCCGAGGGCGCGGAAGACCGATAGGCCAACGACCTTCGCTGGTGGGCGCGACTACACCGCTCCCCTGAGATATTGAGTTACCTCCGGATCATAGCGCCGGGGACTCGTCCACGTCGTAGTCCAGCTCGACGCTCGCGTTCGGGGGCAGTTTGGCGATGGCCTCCTCGATCATGCGCACGTGCTCCGTCTCTTCGTCTCGGAGCTCCACGAACAAGGTGCGGACGTCTGAATCGGTGATGTTCCCCAGGGCCCAGTCGTAGAAATCATAGGCCTTCTGTTCCGAAGACTTCGCGAGCTCAAAAGCCTGTAGGAGTGACATGGAGCGCCTCGGCGCACCCACCTCCGGCGCCTCGACGTCGAACAAGTCGCCGAGCGAGACTCGAGCCGGTTCATCGCCGAACATCGCCTTGCGCCTGTCGGAGAGCTGTCTTCCGTGCGCTTCCTCGTTCTTGGCCATCGAGGCGAAGAAAGACCCCGGACCGGAGCCGCCGCGGCCGAGCTGGTTCGCAAACAGCGTATAGCGCTTATGCGCCTCCTCTTCGATCGCCACCGCGAGATCGAGGGCGTCCTTCAAAGTGAGGGTGGAGAGGTCGAGACGAATGGCCATCGGGGGCCTCCTAGGTCGAGTGCTTCAGATAGGGCTTCCAGGTTTCTCCGGACTGCGCGTGTCGAGCTCGACGAGCCGATTCGGGTCCACGGCGAACCACTTCAATATATGCACAGTCCTTTACGAAGCATCGCCTTATAGCGCACTCTTTGTGGGTGGGCTTCCCCCGGTCCGGTGGGCACTCAGAGGCGGCGCTGGCGCACATGGTGGCGAACGGCTCAGCAGGCGGGTGAGGCGGGGACTCCAGGGGCCGAGGCGCTCGCACAGATCGGAGACGATCAGGGTGCGGCTCGCCGCGAAGAAGAGCGCTACCTCCTGCGTCGCTCGACTCCCGCGGGGAAACCGCCAAAACGGTTGATTCCTCACGGGATTCCGGCCGAGCCACGAGGAGTGGCGAGGTCTACGCCCGGGTTGCGGGTCTCCGACACCCCGGCTTCTTCCAGGCCAACTCACTGCGATTCTCGAGGAATCGCGACTCGGCGTCACATGGCTTTTTTTGAATGCCCTCCTACTCTCCAGATACCAACGGAGTCGGAGATTTCCCATGGATCCGGTCCTGCTCGCGCGAATCCAGTTCGCGATGACCATCAGCTTCCACTTTCTCTTCCCGCCCCTCACCATCGGCGTGGCGTGGATCATCTTCTACTTCATGAACCGCTACCGGCGGACTGGCGACCCCGCCTATGCGGTGCAGGCGCGGTTCTGGACCAAGCTCTTCGCCATCTCCTTCGTGCTGGGCGTGGCCACGGGCATCACCATGGAGTTCCAGTCGGGGACCAACTGGTCGGAGTTCGCCCGCTTCGTCGGCCCCATGGCCGGCGCCCCACTGGCGGCGGAGGGGGTGCTGGCGTTCTTCCTGGAGTCGACCTTCGTGGGCGTGCTGCTGTTCGGCTGGGGCAGGCTCTCCGAACGCGTGCTCTGGCTCGCGTCGCTCCTGGTGGCAGCGGGCGCGACGCTCTCGGGCTTCATGATCATCGTGGTGAACTCGTGGATGCAGACCCCCGCCGGGTTTGCCATCGACCCGGTCACCGGTCAGGCCGTGCTGACCGACGTGTGGGCGGCGGTCTTCAATCCCTCCGCCCTGCCGCGCTTCTTCCACACCATCACCGGGGCGATCATCACCGGCTCCTTCTTCGTAACGGGGGTCAGTGCCTGGTACCTGTGCAAGGGTCGGTTCGAGGATTTCGCCCGCCAGTCTCTCAAGGTGGGTCTGATCTTCGCGGTCGCGGCGTCGGTCCTCCAGATCCAGATGGGGCACTACCACGGGATCCAGGTGTGGAAGACGCAGCCGGTCAAGATGGCCGCCTTCGAAGGCCTCTTCGAGAGCGAGAGGAATCCCATGCTGATGGTCTTCGGGATCATCGACCGCGAGGAAGAGAAGGTCCACTTCCCAATCGGCATTCCCCACTTCATGTCCATCTTCCTCGATCTCAACCCGGATACCGTGATCGAGGGGCTTCGAGCCTTTCCGGAAGAGGACTGGCCCCCGCTCCCTCTCACCTTCTACCCGTTCCACATCATGACCCTGCTCGGCTTCTACTTCGCTGGGGTCACCGCACTCGGAGTCCTCCTCCTCTGGCGCGAGAAGCTGTTCGAGAGCCGTTGGTTCCTCACCATCCTGTATCTGTCGATCCCGCTCCCCTTCCTCGCCAATGAGCTCGGATGGGTGGCGGCCGAGGTGGGTCGACAGCCCTGGGTCGTGTTCGGCGTGGAGTCGATGCGAACCGCCAACGCCGCCTCGCCCTCGGTCTCCGCGGGTGAGATCCTCGCCTCGCTGACGATGTTCGCGCTGCTCTACTCGCTGATGTTCGTCCTCTGGCTGTATCTGCTCGGGAAGGCGATCCGCCAGGGGCCACAGCCGCTCGGCGAACAAACCAAGAGCCGGGAGGCCACGGCATGACTGCGCTCGAGGTGATCTGGTTCTTTCTGGTGGGTGTGCTCCTCGTCGGCTACGCGATCCTCGACGGCTTCGACCTGGGCGTCGGCTTCTGGCACCTCGGCGCCAAGGGAGACGACGAGCGGCGCGCCATGTTGAACTCGGTGGGACCGGTCTGGGACGGTAACGAGGTCTGGCTGCTGACCGCGGGCGGCGCTCTGTTCGGGGCCTTTCCCGCCGTCTACGCCTCGGTCTTCAGCGGATTCTACCTGGCGCTGATGCTCGTCCTGCTGGTGTTGATGTTGCGGGCCATCTCGTTCGAGTTCCGCAGCCAGGTCGAATCGCCCGCCTGGCGCCGCACCTGGGACGTGGTCTTCTCCGTCTCGAGCACGGTCGCGATCGTGCTCTTCGGCGTCGCTCTCGGCAACATCCTTCGCGGCATTCCCCTGGACGAGGCGGGCTACTACACCGGCACCTTCTTCGGGCTGCTGAATCCGTTCGCCTTGATGACCGGCGTGCTCGCCCTCGCCATGCTCGCATTCCACGGCGCGCTCTATGTGGTCCTCAAGGGAAGCGGTGAGCTCGAGGAGCGCGCCCGGGGCTGGGCGGGGCCCGCCGGCGTTCTCTACCTCGTGCTGTTCGTCGTCGCGGGAGTCGTCACGGTGGTCAGCCAGGGGCATCTGCTCGACAACTACCGCGTATACCCGCTGCTCTGGGTGTTCCCCTTGGCGGTGATCTCGTTCATCGCGGGTGCGCTCTTCCTGCACCGCAACGGTGAGTCCGGTCGCGCGTTCCTCTGCTCGAGTCTCTCGATCGCGGCGATCTGGGCCCAGGTCGGCGCCGGGCTGTTTCCCAAGCTGGTGCCCGCCCTCGGCAACCCGGAGCTGAGTCTCACGATCAGCAACGCGGCGTCGGGTCCGCTCACCCTCAAAGCCATGCTGATCATCGCGCTGCTCGGAATGCCCGTGGTCCTCGCCTACACGATCTGGACGTACTGGGCCTTCAAGGGCAAGGTCGACGTGAGCCACGAGGGGGCGCACTACTGAGTTCACGCCCGGGGCCTCTCCTCAAAGCCGGGCAGAGAAGCTCATTCTGATTCAGTCATCCAGATCCCGCATGAGTTCCTCGGCGAGATCGTTCTCTTGGTTCAACTCCAGCGCCTTCCTGAAATGCCACAACGCCTGCTTCTTGTCCCTGGAAGCGAGCGCGAGACCCATTTCTACATGAAACATGTCGAAGGATTCGAACCAGGTGTGGTCCCAAGGCTCTCCTGCGTAGGCGAGGTCGAATATCTCAGGATTGAACTCCTCTGCATCCTTTGGGAGCAACTGGTCTTCGATGATCCTTCTCGTCACTTCGAGTGCAGCCACCTTGTGGCCGAATTCGCTTGGGTGAAGCGGATCCTTGTGTAGCTTCTGGTCTGCCCACATTCTCGCAGCTTCGGTGTAGACGCCTGTCAAGTCATACCCTTTGAACCCGAACTTCTGCCCCTCGTTCAATACCTTCTCGTGTATGTACGCAAAGGGATAGCTTCCTTCGATGTAGTAGAAATCCGGGAAGACGATCAACACGACGGGGATACCGCGCCCTTCGACGAGACCGGCCAGGGTCTCGAATGCACCGTGAACCTGATGCCAGTACTTCTTGTGGATCTTGTGGAAGTACTGGTTCAACTGGTGAGGCTTGTTCTGATCATAGAAAGAACGCTGGCGGGCAAGGTCCGTCAGGTTGGGCCTTTCTCTGCTGGCATCTTGTACGAGCGCGAGGTAGCGGTATTTCAGGAAGAGAAAGAGCCGGCTGTTCCTGTAGAGAAACCTTCTGATGGGATTCCTCTGCCAACCGCTTCTCAATTCATCGAGGAACCTCTCATCCTTCCACTGGACCTTTTGATAGAGACCGGTCAGGTCGATCGAAAAAGGATCCGGATCATTCAGGCAATAGGCGAGGATGATCAGATCCGGATCCGTTCTCAGGACCTTGGCTCGAATCGTCTCGACCTCTTCCAGGACTCCGTAGCCTCGTACGCTGTAATTCCAGACCTCGAATGCAAGGTCACTCTCGGCCTGCTGTTCGTTCAGGAGCTGCTCCATCAGCTTTGGAAACGACTCCCAGATCCTCACGTAACCTCCGTAGGCGATGGAGTCTCCAATCACGGAAATCCGGAAAGTCGAAGGGGGCTTTCTTTCCCGGTAGTGGAAATCCCTGCGCCCTTCGGCGTTGATGGCCTGATCCGAACCGTGAGAGAAGGGGACCATTTCATATCGGAGGATGGGGTTTGACGTCAGCCTGAAGACGCTCTTGGTGATGTTCTCCAACCCGGGGGAGAGCCCGAAGAGGCGAACCACGATCTCGGCTGCCGAGAGCGAAAGAAGGATGGAGAGCGAGAGGGTGATCACCGCGAAGATGGCCCTGCGCTTTCTGGAAGCTTTCACCTCTTCAAGTCATCGGACAGGTACCAGTCATCGACGACCTGTTCCCTCACGAAGCGATAGCCGTTCTTCTCGAGAAGCTCTCGAATCTGCTGCCTCTTGGGTTCCTCGAAGTTGTGCTCGATCGTGAAGGCTCCGATGGCCACGCCGGTCCAACCGAGTTCCTCGAGCGCCTTGGTGTTGGAGCCCTTGACCCCGTCACCGGCTCCGACGTCGACGAAGTACCCGTTCGTCACGCCGGGAAACACCCTTTGGATGATCCACCTGTCCTGTCCGAACTGGGCGTATAGGCGCTGTGACCGTTGTGGTCTCAGTTGCGGGAGACGCGAAGTCGAGCTGGAGGCAGCGGACGGTTCCTTCCAGTACTCGGAGGCGTATTTCAGGGCACCCCATCCCAAGAGGACAGCGAGCAGGCACCCCCCCGCGATCGCAGACGTCCACACCTTTGTACGGCGCCTCATGCTCTCTCCTGCGATTCCCCGACGCCCAAGAGCGGCGTCAGTATACCCAGCGCTCCGATGCCAGCAAAAGCGTGTGGTTGGCCACCTCGGTGCACTCGCGCACAAATGGAAGGACGCGAGCGCCAGGCTCTACGATCTCGACGTTCGGCTACACCCGGTGACCCATCGCCCGCAGCGCGGTCGACACCCCCGAGGCGAGTCACAATCGCCAGAAGCCTTCGATCATGGCGTGAATCGCCACGGCCAGGGTGGCGGCGCAGGCTGCGGCGCAGAGCCAGGGGCCGATGGGTGCTGGCAGGGCTCGGCGCGCCGGCCAGGCGAGCAGGACGAGGGGCAGGAAAGGTGTCAGGTAGCGCCCCTGCACACTGGCGATACGATCGACGTCCGGCGCATTCCAATTCAGGAAAACCAGCGCCAGGATCTCCACCACGCCGAAAACGAAGAGTCCAACCAGTGCGACGCGGCGTCCGGCGCCGAGCCTCGCGGGGTCGGGTCCATCCAGATGCGTTACCCCCAGCAGGAGCGCCCACCAGGCCACGTAGACCGGGCCAGGCAGGAACACGTAGAGCGGGCCCAGGATGCCCATGATTCCCTTGAGGTAGAAGACGGCGAAGTAGCTCAGCGTCCGTAGCGCGAGGCCGAGGAAGCCCAGAGGGCTATCGCGGAGGTAGGCGAGCTGCTGGTCGGGCCGTGCCTCCACGTGAAGCTGAGCCTCGGTGGCCTCGCCGATTGTGAGTGCCCAGAGCAGCGACGGGATCAGACACAGCGCGGCGACTGCGACGAGCAGCAGCCAGCGTTCGCTCGCACTCCCGAAGCGCTCGCGTGGAATCCAGAGCGCGAGAGCGGCCAGCGGCCAGTAGCCGGGCTTCACGAGGCCGAGCAGGAGGGACGCGGCGAGGAGGCCCGCCGTGTGCGCGCGCCGCACGCCGTCCTCGCCGAAGCCGATGCGGAGCAGGAGCGCCACGACGAGCAAAGCCACCGCTTGCGTCGGCGCGTCCGCCGAGAGGGAGGCCGCCTGGTGCAGCGACATCGGGGCGAGCGCCAGCACGAAGAGCGCCCAGCGACGGAATGGCAGAAGCCGCAACGCGAGTGCCGTCACGGCGATCCAGGCCAGCAGGTTCGCGATCCGTCCAAGGTAGGTCAGCCCGACCGGTGCGAGATCCAGGGCGCGGGCGATCGCGATGCCGAGAGCCTGGGGTGCGTAGGCGACGGGGGAGTAGAGACTGGTGCGCCCCTTCACCGGGATTCGACGGGAGCTGAGCGGCTCGCGCAGCGCCTTCCTGATATCGTCGATCGTGTACCCGGGGGAACTCCGCCGCGCGAAGGCGATCCGCACGTGCCGAGGCGGAAGTGGCACGAGGTTGACGGGGACCGTCGCCTGGCGACCCGGCTGGTGTCCGGGGACTGTGAACTGCCCCTCCGCGACCAGGAACGCGCGTATCAGGTGACGCGACTCGTCAGGGGGCATCATCGGCGGCGAGACGAAGACGAAGACGAGACCGAAGGCGAGCGCGAGGCCTACGAATGTGCGTTCAGGGCTCGGAGAGGTCCAGCATCGGGATTCCGCATTGCTCTGATGCCTCGTCATGGGGACTCCGGGGGAATCGCGCGTTGCTCTCGATCGGAGCCCCGTGGTGATGCGGACCTCCAATGCGGCTTCCCGAAGTGTAGAGATTACCGGCTTCGCCGGATACGTCGTCCGCGCATGGGTGCCATCCTACCGGGCGGTCGCGATCGCCTCCGCCTTCCCTTCCGCGCCGGGGGCACCGAGGCGCGCCGCGAACGAGGGCTGGGCGACCAGGGTCGCGTACAGCCGCTCCGCCACCCATGCGTTTCCCTTCGGATTGAAATGGCCCGCCGCGCCGATGTACTCGAGCTCTCCAGGGCGAATGAAGAGTGAATCGACCTCGCTGGCAGAAAGGCGGCGGAGCTCGGCCACGAGGTCGAGGAACGGGAGTCCTCGCCCGCGGGCTTCGCGTCTCACGAAGCGCCGCCAGCCGTCCGATACCGAGCCCTTCCAGTCCACGGGCGCCGGCAGGTAGAGGAGCACCAGCTGGCTTTCTTTGGCGCGGTTCGCGGCGAGGAGCTCGTCGAACACCTTGCGCAGCACCGAGGACGGGGCATCGCCTGGGGCGCGGGAGCGGCCGGTTCGACGAGGGGGCTTCGCACCTCCGCGGATCACGCGGACGAGATCCGTCGCCCGGAGATTCCCCGTCGCCCGCTGCAACCCCGCGAGACCGTCCGCGAAGAACGGCCGGCGCGGCACGGGCGTGTTCAGCGCCACGAGCTTGCCACCTCGCAGAGCGAGGACCGGCTTTCCGTACCCGATGAAGGTGGACTGCTGCATGCGGTGGAAGTCGTCGAACATGAAGGCGAAGACGTGAACCTGGTGGTCGAAGCGCATCCCGTCGCGGCGGTACCAGAGCCACGCCTGACCGATCCCATACCCGCCCTGCCCCATGTTCACCGTCTCCAAACGGGGATCGAGCGTCTCGAGGCGGGCGCACCAGGTCTCGTCGTTGGCGACGCCGTAGCCGAGCGTGAACGAGTCGCCCGAGCAGATGACGCGGAAGCGTCCAGCAGGCACGCGCTCTTTGAAGTCCCGCTCCGCGCGGAAGCCCTGGCTGTTCGTCTGGAGCCAGGCGCCCGGCCCGTACAGGTCCTCGATACGGACACCCGGGACGTGCGCCCAGCCGAGCTCCGGGTCGAATTGCGTGTGCCGAAGCCTCGCCAGGGGCTGGCTATCCTCGCCCGCGCCGAGCTCCCGCGCGAGGAGCACGAGGCTGCTCGCGCCTTCGAGAAGCACGAAGGCGGAGATCGGCGCCAGGACGGCGACGACTGCGATGAGGGCGATTCGCCTCGCCCAGAAGCGTAGGTGGGCGCGCGCAACGGGCAATACATTGCGATTCTCTCAGCTTCGCGCGCCTGTGGTCAACACCAAAACGTTTCTTTGAACAGGCGTTCAAACCCGAGCACCGCGTCTCCGCCTCACCGGTTCTTGTCCGGCCCTTTCCTCGGTCCTTCAGGCAGTTTCCCGATCGCTTGCCGAATTCGGAATAGACCGAGCGGCGCCAGCAAGACACTTGGATAGATGAGGATGACTTTCGTCGAAAACGGTGTGTGCTGTGGGAAAGTCGATCCCAGCGCGATGGCAATGGGGAAGAGCCAAATCAGTATGTGTCTCTTTCTCGTGCCGATGAACGCCAGGATCAAGAGCGTCCACAACACCACTTGATCCCAGACCCGAATCAATCGATGTGGATAGTCCGTGTAGAAATGAGCGAAGTCAGCAGAGGACGGTCGCTTGACCCAGTAGACCAGACGGCCCAAGAACCCCTCGAAATAGGCCGTGGGTGATGCCCAGAATGTCTCCCTCCAATCCTCCATGCCCGCAGCGTACCGCGCCGCATGATCGCCAAGTGCCACCCACTCCTCTGGAGTGTAGCTGCTCAGGTTGAAGGCCGACGTCGTGTCCATGCGCACGCTTCCCCTCTGACTGAAGTGAAGCGTGTAGAGAGGCGCGACGATCAATGCCAGACCAAAGAGGAACACCAAAGCATCCCTGAGCACCCGCTTTGCGCCCTTCTCATACCCGATATATCCCAGCGCTGGCAGGGCGAGAAGAACGGAAATGATCTTGGTCATCCAGGCCATGCCGCAAAAGGCGCCCAGGAGAAGGGGCTTTGTCCAATGACCTGCCGTTCCCGTGAGCATGATCGAGACCGTGAGCAGACCAATGAACGGCTCATTCACTGCATGGCGCGCATACAAAAGGGTCTGAGGACTGAGCGCAAAGATGAAGATGGGTAAGAGGCAAACCATTCGCATGCGCGCACCGAGCTCCTTGTGCACGAACGCAAGGCAACACCCGATGGTCGCGAGGACGATGGCGGCCTGAAGCACGAGAATGGCCGTATGAACCCTCGGAGCGAACACATGAACGACGGTGCCCAACAGGACCGGCCAGAAGGGCACTCGCAAGAAGAGGCCGTCATCTGAAAGGGACTGGTGCTTGCTCCACTGGATGGCGGCAGGCACATGATCGAAATCGTCGAATCCTTGCCTATAAGGGTAATGGGAGACGATCAGCAGATGGCAGACGAGAAATGCAGTCGCTGCGACAACACCTGCAGTCACATAGATTCGGTTGCGCATTGGAGACCCTCATAGTACCAGGGTCAGAAGTGCGCGGCCGGCGGATCTACTCTGGATTGACCTCGACCGTCACGCCGAAACCGCTGTTGTCCTGCCAGTTCCTCCAGGGGTCGATGGGCGCCACCACCAGGTACTCCGCGCCCTCCGGCACCGCGATGTCGATGGTCGGGTCGATGCGGAAGTCCTCGGGGATGTCGTCGCCACCGAGGTCGGCGCAAATTCCCCAGACGCAGACGATGCTGATCCAGGTGTGGATGTTCGGCGCCACGTCGATGGCCCCGGGGATGCGGTCCAGCACCGAGGGACCCTGTACCTCGTCGCTGGTGCTGAAGACGCCGCCCAGCTTCGTGTCGGTCCCGTCCATCAGCACCTCGAGCGTCGAGTAGGTTCCGAGGGTGCTGAGACGCAGCGTATCGCCCGGAATCGCACCGACCTCGGCCAGCGAGATCACCAGCGGATCCTTGATGAGGTCGTTCGCCAGCCCTCGCAGGTAGCCCGACTTGGAGTTGATACCGTAGTAGAGCGCCTCGCCGAGACCCTGGGAGGCGAAGTCGTCGGCGCAGTACTCCAGCAGATCGGTGTCGAAGAGCGGCGGCTCGGGCCCGTTGGTCAGCGCCAGGTCCAGGTTCAGAGTCACCTCGACGATACTCACTGCGAAGTCGCTGGAGATGGTTGTGCTCGTCTCGAAGAGCCCGGCGGAGGAGCCGGAATCGAGGGCCGCGAGTAGCGCCTCGGCGTCGAGGCCGGCTCCCAGGTCGAAATCGAGGATCTCCTCGAAGTCGAGCGGCTCCGCGCCCAGCAATTCACTCAGCTCCGTGTTGGTCTTGGCGTCGAGAAGGATCTCGGAGTCGCTGGTGCCGGTCACGAGGTCGAGGGTGAGCGTGCCACCCGAGCTGCCCTCGGGATCATTCCAGGTACAGAGCTTCCCGAACGGACCGTCCACCTGCCCTGCCATGCGAACGTCCTGAAGCGCCAGCGTCCCGTCCATGGGGCCGAGGATCTCGGTGGTATTGAGCTTGATCTCCGCCAGGAACCCACCCTGGAGCTTCAGTATGTCGTAGGGGTACGGTGGCGCTCCACCGAAGGAGATCGTCACGAAGCCGCCGCTATCGTCCTCGTCCACAGTCACCCAGGTGCGGATGGTCAATTCACCACAGCCTGTGGCCAGCATGGCCACGGCACCCAACATGATCGCTGCGATCATTCCCCTGCCGGATCCGGTCATTGGCAACCTCCTTTGGGTATTCGGACTGCCTCCCAGCAGTCGCTGCCGCGGGGGAACCCTCCCACGCGGCTCGGGCGCATACCCTGGGCTGCATTGTCAGCGGAAACGCGCCAGATGGGAAGAAAAAAATAAAATGTGTCTTTTATAAAATGATTCTGATTTGAAACCAGTGACTTAGAGGTTTCCAGGGGGCTCACGAAAGAACACGCGCAGCACCCGCAGGAGCTGTGGATGCAGCGCCAGGAGCTCCTTCCGGCGCCCCTCGTGGTGGTAGCTGATCGAGAGCCCCTCGATTCCCGCGAGCACCAGGGCGATGCTCAGTGGGTTGGGCGCCACGGAAACGATGCCGCTCTCCACCATGCGCCCGATCTCCCTGACGAGGACCTGGCCGATCCTCTCCCGGGACGCGCTCCGGAGGCGGCGGACCCTCTGGCTGGCCGCGCCGCTCATCCGTTCCAGCTCGAGGACCACCATGGGCAGCATCTCCAGGTAGATCCGCAGCACCTGGTCGACGGCCTCCCACAGCTCATCTGCCTCGCGGAACGCGTCTTCAATTTTCACCAGCAAGGTCTCGACACGGTCCTGAATCAGCTCGGTGACGAGATCCTCCTTGGAGTTGAAGAACTGGTAGAAGGAGCGGGACGACATGCCCGCCTCGCGCACGATGCTGTGAATGCCGGCGCCTTCGTAGTGATTGCGCTCGAAGCTGCGCTCGGCCGCCTCCAGCAGACGACGACGCTGCTGCTCGGGCGGAAGCGGCCGCCGCCCTCTGCGCGGCCTCTCGGGAGCGCTCACGGCGTCGGCCTCGAGCAGCCGCCCCGGAACGGGGCGAACGCGCCCGGCGCCAGGGAGCGGAAGAGCCAGCGGGGCAGCAGGAGCGCCGCAGAGGTGCCACCGGCCATCAGGAGGAGAGTGGCGAGGTAGTCGCGGATCGAGCTGGGGGTCCAAGCCGTGAAGCTGAGCGACCCGATCACCGGAAAGCAGACGGCCGCCGTGAGCGCCGTGCCGACCACCAGCGAGCGCCGGGATCGCTCCAGGGTCGGGAAGCGCCGCGCAACCGCGAGCCAGGCCACCAGGGAGAGCAGCAGGTGGGGAAGCAGCGCCTGGGAGACGACGACGGCGTAGAGGCTCCACCAGACACTCCTGCGAAGCCGGTCGAGACTCAGCGGGGATTGCCCCGCTTCGAGGAGAAACCATCCCACGCCGATCAACGCGAAGCCGACGCAGAGCGCGATCGCGGCCGCCAGGGCCCACGCCAGAATCCGCAAGACGGTCCTCAGACCTCCCTTCTCCATCTCTGCTTACCTACCACATTGCGACCCTGGAGTGGGCGGGTCCTATTCCACCAGGTAACCGAGGGCCCGCAGCTGTTCGAGTTCCTCGGGCTCCAGCGCTGTACGCGGCGCCTCATGCCGGATGCCGCTCCTGCGCTGTTCGAGGCGCCTCTGCAGAAGGCCAGCCATCTCGCGGTGGTCGCCCTTTACGTCGTGGTGCTCGCCGGGATCCGCCTCCAGGTCGTAGAGCGCGTAGGTGTCGCTCCCGTGATCGTGGATCAGTTTGAAGTTTCGATAGCGAACCGAGCTCGTTGTGTTCTTGAACGAGGCCTCTCCGAAGAAGAAGCGGTCTTCGAATGGATCCGCGCCACCTCCCAACAGCGGGCTCAGGTCGACTCCGTCCGGGTCCGACGGGAGCGGTACGCCAGCCAGCGCGAGCGCCGTCGTCATGACGTCCACGAGCGAGACGGTCTGCGAGACGCGGACGCCCGCAGGGACGCCCGGCCCACGGATGATCAGTGGAACCCGCAACACCTCTTCGTATTGGGTGTGGGCATGAAGCACTTCTCCGTGCTCGAGGAATTCCTCACCATGGTCCGAGGTGAGGATGACGATCGTGTCGTCCACATGACCGAGTTGCTCGAGCAGCGTGAGCAGACGCCCGATCCCCTCGTCCATCTGTCGCACGCCTGCCGTGTACAGATCGATCAAGTGCCTGGCGTCCTCCGCGTCGAATTCACGATCTCCTTCGGAGGCTTGCAGCAGCTGCTCGAGGCTGCCGTCCGCGTCTCCATCGTACGGACCGACGAACATCGACTCGAACGTCGGCTGGGCTCCGTAGGAGGCATGCGCGTCGAAGAAGTGGAGGAACAGGAAGAAGGGCTCGGGCAACCCCTCGGAGAGCCACTCGGTAGCGCGGGCCTCGACGTCCGAGGGCTGCCGTTCGTCCGGTCCGTCGCGGACGTAGACGAACCGCTCGAAGCCGCGGTGCAGACCGAAGCGCCGGCTCACGTACAGCGTGTTCGTGACGGCGGCGGTGAAGAACCCGTGACGTCGAAGCCATCCGGCCCAGGTGGGAATCCTCGTCGGCAGTTTGCGCCGGAAGGTCGTTGCGCCGTGGCGAAGCGGATAGAGGCCGGTCAAGAGCGAGGCGTGGGAGGGAAGGGTCCAGGGCGACGGGGCTACCGCGACCTCGAAGAGCGCTCCCTGCCGAGCGAACGCATCGATTGCCGGAGACGCCGGACGCGGATTCCCGTAGCAGCCGAGCACGTCCGCACGGAGCGTGTCGATCGAGATCAGCAGGAGGTTCGGCCGGGATTCCTGAGAGCCACAAGCACCCCCGAGGACAAGAACGAGCAAGAGGACCACGGGGGGAGGTCGCTTCATCGCAGGCGGCGCGTGGCGCGATGCAGCGCTCGACCGGAGCGTCGGCCGACGGCCCTCCTCCGAGCCCGTCTCTCGATCCTCGCCTCTCACCAGGTGTCTACGCATGGCCGCTTCTTTCCCGTACGGGGGTCCGGAGGTGGTATCGAGCAGAGCGCCCTCACGATCCAGCGGCGTGACTCGGCGGGATCGATCACGTCGTCGCACTCGAAGTGGGAGGCGGCGTTGACCGCCTTACCCCTCTCGTACGCCTTCGCGACCATCCCCTCGTAGGCCACCATTCGCTCCTCCGGATCCTCGATGGCTTCGAGCTCCTTGCGGAACCCCAGCTTCACCGCGCCCTCGAGCCCCATGCCCCCGAACTCACCGGTGGGCCACGCGACCGTGAACAGCGGTGCCCTGAAACTGCCGCCTGCCATCGCCTGGGCGCCGAGACCGTAGGCCTTGCGCAGGACGATGGTGAAGAAGGGCACCGTGACGTTGGCGCCGATCACGAACATGCGGGCGGCGTGACGGACCAGCGCCGTCTTCTCGCTCTCCGGCCCGACCATGATGCCCGGGCAGTCGCATAGAAACAGGATCGGGATGTCGAAGGCATCGCAGAGCTGGACGAAGTGACTGCCCTTGTCGGCGGCCTCGCGGTCGATGGCGCCGGCGAGGTGGGCGGGGTTGTTGGCCACCACGCCCACCGGCCGCCCCTCGATCCGGATCAAGGAGGTCACCATGCCGTGGCCCCAGTGGCGACGGATCTCCAGCACCGAGTCCCGGTCGGCCATGGTCTCGATGACCTTCCGGATGTCGTAGATGCGCACCCGGTTCTCCGGCACCAGGCCCCGCAGGAGTCGCTGGTCGGCGCACTCCCAGCTCAGGGCGGGGCCCTGGAAGTAGGACAGGTACTTCTTCGCCACCCGAACTGCCTCCGCCTCGTCGGCCACCGGGATATCCACCACACCGTTCGGCACCTGGACCGACATCGGGCCCACCTCTTCGGGGCGGAAGACCCCGAGGCCGCCGCCCTCGATCATCGCCGGACCGCCCACGCCGATGTTGGATCCCTCGGTGGCGATGATGACGTCGCAGCAGCCGAGCAGGACCGCGTTGCCGGCGAAGCAGCGGCCCGTGGTGATCCCGACCAGGGGCACCAGGCCGCTGAGCTTCGCGAAGTAGTTGAAGGCCAGCACGTTGAGACCCGCGACGGTGGGCGCGTCGGTGTCTCCGGGCCGCCCGCCCCCGCCCTCGGTGAAGAACACCAGGGGCAGGCGCCAGTCCAGGGCGAGCTCGAACATCCGGTCCTTCTTGAAGTGGTTCCACATGCCCTGGGTTCCGGCGAGCACGGTGTAGTCGTACGACAGGACGGCGCAGCGGGACCGCTCCTCGCCGAACAGCTCGCCGTTGACCCTGCCGATCCCGGAGATCAGCCCGTCGCCGGGCGTGTTCTTGAAGAGATCCTCCTCGGAACGCCGTCGCCGCTGCGCCGCGACCACCAGCGGAGCGTACTCGACGAAGGAGCCCGGATCGCAGAGGTCCTCGACGTTCTCACGGGCGGTGCGGTGCCCGGTCTTGCGTCTCTTCGCCACGGCCTCGGGACGCGCCGCGTCGAAACCGAGGGCGTGTCGCTCCCGCACCTCGGCCAGATCCGGGCGGATCGCCCCCATTTCGACTTCGCTCACCCCACCAGCTGCGAGGTCTCCGACGTCGGCCTCCTCGATGAACAGCAGGGGGTGCCCCTCGTAGACGGCATCGCCGACCGAAACCGCGATCTGGAGCACCAGGCCCCCGGCAGGGGCGGTGATGACGTGCTCCATCTTCATGGCATCCATCACGAGCAGCGGCTCGCCCGCGTGGACCAGGTCGCCCTCGCGCACGTCCACGCTGACGATCGTGCCCTGCATGGTCGCCAGGACTGCCACCGTACCCGGCGGTCCCTGCGCGGAGGGCGCTCCGTCACGAGGGGCCGTGGGAGCGGCGGAGGAGGTGCCCGATGCCGCTGCTTCGCTGATCGGAGCCCTCCCGTGGTTGAGGACGGCGAGCGGGTCGGCGTCGTCGACCTTCGCCCCTGCCAGACCCGTTGTCTGCGCCGTGGGTTCATCGAAGAACAGCCGGCGATGCTCGGGACCCGGTGCCGTCAGATCGCCGATGTGGTCGTCGATGAAGCGGGTATCGAACCGATGCTCTGCTACGTCGGGATGACGGAGCAGGTTCTGCAGGAAGCCGATGTTGGTGGGAACCCCTTCGATCTTGAACTCGGAGAGCGCGCGGTAGCTTCTCGCCACCAGGTCGGCGAACCCCGCCGACGGTGAAGAGCAGACGAGCTTGGCCAGGAGCGAATCGAAACGGGGGTTCGTCGCGTAGCCGACGTACCCGTACGAGTCGGTGCGAACACCGGGACCGGAGGGCGGCTCGAACGCGGTGAGCGTGCCACCCGAGGGCCGCACCTCGCCCTCCGAGCCCATGGTCTCCATGTTGATCCGCACCTCGACCGCGCAGCCGCGCGGAGCCGTAAGGTCGGCCTGCTGGAGCCCGAGATCGGCCAGCGTCCGCCCTTCCGCCAGCAGTAGCTGCTGCGCGACGAGATCGATGCCCGTCACCTCCTCGGTGACCGTGTGCTCCACCTGCAGCCTGGGGTTGACCTCGTTGAACGCGAACGCCACCTCCTCATCCGCGAATTCCCCCTCCCCTGTCCCGACTTCGATCAGGAACTCGAAGGTGCCGAGGCTCTGGTAGCGAAGCTCCTCGGCCATCCGAACCGCCGCAGCGGTCAGTCGATCGCGGAGACCTGCCGACAGCGCGGGGCTCGGCGCGATCTCGACCAGCTTCTGATGCCGCCGCTGGAGGCTGCACTCGCGATCCCAGAGATGGCTGATCCCCCCGGTGCCGTCGCCGATGATCTGCACCTCGATGTGCCGCGCGCGAGGGATCCACCGCTCGACGTAGACGTCTCCGTTGCCGAACGCCGCCTCCGCCTCCGAGCGACAGCGCTCGAAGGCCGCTTCGAGATCATCGGGGCGATGCACCGCGCGCATCCCGCGGCCGCCGCCACCGGCGACCGCCTTGATCATGATCGCCGCCCCGGCACCGAGGGTGCTCAAGAACTCCCGCGCCTCTTCCAGGCGGGTCGGCCCGAAGGTGCCCGGCAGGATCGGCACCCCGCATCGCTCCGCGAGCGACCGGGCTCGGCCCTTGTCGCCGCACAGTTCCAACGTCTCCGGAAGTGGCCCGACGAAGGTGATCCCCGCCTCTGCGCAACGGCGCGCGAAGACGGCGTTCTCGCTCAGGAAGCCGTAGCCCGGGTGGATGGCGTCGCACCCCTCGTCGATCGCCAGCGCCAGGATCTGTTCGGCGTCGAGGTAGGCGCGCGCACCCGCACCCCGGAGCGGACGCGCGGCGTCGGCCCGCCGGATGTGGAGCGAGCGATCGTCGTCCTCGGAGAACACAGAGGTGGTGCGAATGCCGAGCTCGGCTGCGGCCCGCATCACCCGTATCGCAACCTCACCCCGGTTGGCGACCAGAAGCTTCATCGCGACGGCTCGATCGCTGGAGCCGCGTGGCAACGCATCACTCCCCGGATCCTCCAGAGGTTTCGGCAGAGCGTCCCATGCGCTCGGCTTCGCTCATACCCTACGAGGGCTCCCTCTCCCGGTCAAACCCGCGGAATTTCGCGTCGAGAGCGGCCCCGGCGGATCATCTTTGACCGCGGTAGGCTCCCGGTCAGCACGACGCGAACGGAGGTGGTCATGGATCTTCCCCAGTTCTCTCTCGAGGGAAAAGTCGCCCTCGTCACCGGCGGCAGCCGCGGGATCGGTGAATCCGCTGCGCTGACCCTCGCCCGGGCGGGCGCCGACGTCGCGGTGTCGAGCCGCAAGCTGCCGGACCTCGAGCGCGTGGCGAAGGAGATCGAAAGCCTCGGGCGCCGAGCGCTGCCGGTGGCCGCGCACGTCGGGCGCATGGACCAGATCCAGTCGCTGGTGGACCAGGTGGTGAGCGGGCTCGGCTCGCTCGACATCCTGGTGAACAACGCCGGCACCAACTTCTTCTCCCCCGCGATCGACATGGAGGAGCGTGCCTGGGATACGGTCTTCAACCTGGACCTGAAGGGCCTCTTCTTTCTCAGCCAGGCCGCGGCGCGCGTCATGCGCGAGAAGGGAGACGGCCGCATCGTGAACATCTCCTCGGTGAGCGGCTACCGCGTGCAGGTTCCCACCGGGCACTACTCCATCGCCAAGGCCGGCGTGGTGATGGCGACCAAGGTGATGGCACTCGAGTGGGCGCAGTACGGGATCCGGGTGAACTGCATCGCACCGGGCGCTATCGGGACGCGATTCTACGACTCGATCTTCTCACTGCTCCCCGACGAAGAGTCGCGAAAGGCCAAGGAGGGCGCGCGCCAGCGCATTCCGATGAAGCGGGTGGGGGAGCCGAGCGAGATCGCCGACGCGATCCTGTTCCTGGCCTCGGATGCCTCGAGCTACATGACGGGAGAGTCCTTCGCCGTCGACGGCGGGGCCCTGCTCCTCTAGCCCGGTGGTGGTTCTCGGAATCGGCCGCCAAATCGGATCCTGGAGCCCGGCGTGACACCGCCGCCCTTCGAGCGGCTTCATCTGACTGAAGAGCAGGCAACACGATGGCGCATCACACGATCAAGACCGCGTATCTGAGCCTCTACGAACGCCTGAACAAGGCCCCTCAGGGCGCGCCGTATTCCGAGACCCTTTTCAAGATCCTCGAAATGCTCTTCAGCGAGACAGAGGCCCGCCTCGTCGCTCAAATGCCCATGAGGCCCTTCTGTGTCAAGGAAGCCGCAACCATCTGGAAGATGAGCGTGCCGGCAGCACGGAAGACACTCGAGGAGCTGGCCAGTCGGGCATTGCTGGTCGACCTGCTCCAGGAGGACGGGCATCAGTACGTATTGCCGCCTCCCATGGCGGGTTTCTTCGAGTTCTCGCTGATGCGATTCAGGGGAGACATCGACCAGAAAGCCTTGAGCGAACTGTACTACCAGTACTTGAATGTCGAGGAAGACTTCGTCAAGGAGCTGTTCACTGCCGGCGAAACGCGCCTCGGACGGGTGTTCGTCCATGAACCCGTTCTATTGGACGAACACGCCGTCCATGTTCTCGACTATGAGCGCGTGAGTGAAGTCATCAATACGGCCGAGCACATTGGCGTCGGAGTCTGCTACTGCCGCCACAAGTTGATGCATATGGGGAAGGCATGTAGCGCGCCGATGGACATCTGCATGACTTTCAATTCATCGGCGGGTTCATTGGTCAAACACGATTTCGCAAGAAGCGTCGACCCGCAAGAGTGCATGGACCTGCTGCAGCAGGCCTACGAGCACAACCTGGTTCAATTCGGCGACAACGTCGCCGTGGGTGTCAATTTCGTCTGCAATTGCTGTGGGTGCTGCTGCGAGGCGATGTTGGCTGCCAGAAGGTTCGGCCCCCTGCATTCGGTGCATACCACGAACTTCCTGCCTTCTCTGGACTCGGACAAATGCAAAGGCTGTGGAAAGTGCGTGAACGTCTGCCCCGTGGAAGCCATGCTCCTCGCTTCGGCCAACGATCCCAAGAAGCCCAAGATCAAGAAGGCCAAGTTGGACGAGGATCTGTGCCTCGGATGTGGCGTGTGTGTGAGAGCGTGCCCGTCTGCGGCGATCCTGCTGGAACCCAGGGCCGCCAGAGTCATCACGCCCCATGATTCGGCTCACAGGATCGTTCTCATGGCGATCGAACGGGGCAAGCTCCAGGAGTTGATCTTGAACAACAAGGTGCTGTGGAACCACCGACTCCTGGCAGCTGTCCTGGGCGTCATCTTGAGACTGCCGCCGGTGAAGCAGGCGATGGCCTCACAGCAAGTTCGATCTCGATACGTCAGAGTTCTCATCGAGCGCTTTGCGACGTGAAGCCAAGGCACACCCTGCTTTCCTTCCCCGCCCGGGCGCGGGAGAAGGAGGTCGAAGCGGGCGGCCGAACTGGCCCGACTGACCGGCCGGGCCGGAAGATGGCCCCGCTGGAGGAGATCCTGGCCCGAAGTGCCCCGATCCTGGCAAAGACGGGGAGAATCTGTCATACATAGTCATACAGCAAGTGCCCGAGGTGCCGCCTGGCCCGCGGGCTGAGGTGGCTGGCCAATGGCGCAAGACCGGTCCGACGACACAGCTGCGAAGGACTCACGCAAGGACCGTCTGATCCAGGCGCGGGTGCCACGGGAGCTCGAGGGGGTCGTGAAGGAGGCGGCCCGGCGCAACCGTCTCACCGTCTCCCAGCTGATCCGGAACCTCCTCGAGGACACCTTCGAGATCGTCACCACGGTGGTCGATGAGGTCGATCATCTCGTGGCGGATTCGGCCGAGATCGTCGAGAACGTGCGGCGCGGGGCCCGTCGGGTGCGGGAGGCCTCGACGCGCAGTGTCCCGTCCGCGGAGGACGACCTCGCTCACGTGCTCGCCTGGAATCCGGTGGTCCTGAATCGGCCGGTCGAGTGCTCGAAGTGCGGCGACGCGATCCGGACCGGGGACAACGGCTTCGCGGGCCTCGGCGAGGAGCGCGGTCTCCGGGCCTGGCTGTGCCTCGAGTGCGCGGAGCGGCTCGAGGCGCTCGGCCGTCGGGGTTGACGGCATCCTCGGTATTTGTCATACATTGCATGACAGAATCTCAGCAGCCCCAACGGCCCAAGGAGTGCCCCATGATGGACACAGCAGGCGCCACAGAGGAGCGGAGCCGCCCCCAGGAGTGGTGGACCCAGGCCACCGATCTGACCGAGTTGATCGAGCAGACGATCCACCGCGGCGCCAGCAGTGTCGAGGAGATCCATCTCTCCATTGCGAGCCTTCCGCTCGCGGCGATGGAGGATCTCGGCCTCCTCGAGCGCACGGCCCGGGATGTGCGACGGATCCAGGAAGAATCGATTGGCGCCGTGTACGACCGGATCCGCAGGATCAACCGCGAGGTGGGGAGCCTCGCTTCAGAGCTCCTGGAGTCGGCCGGACGGCTCTAGCAGTCCGTTGCGCAGCGACTTCGATGCAGAGGTTGTGCGCCGGTCGATTCGCAACGAGGCGTTCTGCCTCCTGGCGCATGTCTTGCTGTACCCCTTCGGGGCCTGGCGCTCCAGACACCGGACCCCACGATCTCCAGAGCGGCGAACGCTGATCCTGGTGCACGGGCTCGGCGCCAACCGCTCGAGCTTCGCTCCTCTCCAGATCTACCTGCGTCTCGCGGGGTTCAAGGACCAGCTGGTCTTCGGCTACCGGTCCCGGGGCTCGATCGAGAGCCTCGCGCTCCAGCTCAAGCGCGCCATCGACACCCGGGTGAAGGGAGGCCGGATCGACATGATCACCCATTCGATGGGCGGCCTCGTCTCCCGCTTCTATCTTCAGCATCTGGGAGGCGCTCGCCGGGTGGACCGGCTGATCACCCTGGGCACGCCGCACCACGGCACCCATGCGGCAACCTGGGTGCCGTCCGCGTTGGTTCGTCAGCTCGAGCCCGGCAGCCCCTTCCTCCGCCACCTGAACGGCTCGGCACCGCCGGAGGGTCTGCGCATCACCTCCTTCGCCGCCGGTCGGGACGTGCTGGTGCAGCCCATCGAGTCCGCTCTCTACCCCTTCGGTGAAGAGCGCACCTTCGACGACCTCGGCCACCTGGGCCTGCTCTTCTCACCCCGGGTCTTCGCAGCCGTGGCGAAAGCGCTCCAAGCCGGGGACGAGCGCGGGACGCCTGATGCTGCCCGTTTCCATCGAATCTCATAATTCGGTAATAGAAACAAACTGTTACATCTGAAGTTGCGGAGGTGATCGGGCCTCGAAATGCTCGCTTGCCCGGCAGGGTTCGGGTTGTTACTATTGTAGTGTCGATCTGAAACTACATCAGATATGAGAGGTGTCATGGCCTATCTGGTTCGTCGGGCCAGCGGGAGCATCCAGATCCGGGAGTGCGTACGCACCGAGCGCGGCCCCTGCTCGAGAATGCTCGCGTCCTTCCGCGGCGCCCTCAACGATCAGGCGCTGGACCAGGCTGCTCGCAAGGCGGTACGGCCTCTCGACCGCGAAGGCCTCGTCGCGAAGGCCCAGGCGCTGGGAATCGGGTGGCACTCGTCCACGAGCGTCGCCGCCCGGCAACTGCTCAAGCGACTTCGGCGCGGCCGTGCTCTCGATCCCGTGCTGGTCGGGCTTCTGAGAGAGAGCCTCTCGGAGATGCTGGAAATGGAACTCCCGGACGACCTCGATGAGGCCGCGGATTGGGTGGGAACCTCCGACGAGGAGCGGGGCGCCACCCTGCGAGGGCTGCTGCGTCTCAGCGACGCCATCGTGCGTTCACGAGATGCCCGATCTCCCGGTCGCCGCGAACCGTATCCACTCATCGATTCCGAGCACCGCCGAGCGCTCCCTCCTCGACGGCCCCTGAGTCCGCCGTGACGGAGCTGCTGCTCGATGACAAGGTCATGGGAATCGCACGCGCCCTGGAGCAGGCGCGCATTCCCCATGCATTCGGCGGAGCGATCGCGCTCGCCTACTACGCAGCGCCTCGGGGAACCGAAGACATCGACGTCAACGTGTTCCTCGAGGCGGAGGCGGCCGGGACCTGCTTGGAGGAGCTGGAGCGTCTGGAGATCGAAAGCCCGGCGGCGGATCGCGACGTGCGCGACCACCAGATGGTCCTGTCCTGGGAGCACACGCCGATTCATGTGTTCTTCTCTTACGACCCGTTCCATGAGCGCTGCAGGGCACGTGCACGGCGGGTTCCCTTTGCAGAAGGCGAGATCTGGATCCTCAGCGCAGAGGACATCACGATCTTCAAAGCCATCTACGATCGGCCCAAGGACCGCGCCGAGGTGCGAGAGGTATTGCTTTGCATGGGGGAGCGGATGGATGTGGTCTACACGATCGGGTGGTTGAAACGGATCCTGGGGCGCGAGGATGCGCGAGTGACGAGGTTTCAAGAAGCGGCTGCGGGTCTGGTAGCCGAGATCAATCCCACCACTGCTCGAACACGCGCAGATAGTTGAGCCCCAGGATCTTCTGGATCTCCTCCCGGCTGAAGCCCCGCTTCAGAAGCCCGTCGGTGATGTTCGGGAGATTGGCCAGGTTCACGATCCCCTCGGAGTAGAAGCTCTCCTCGGTCATTCCCTTCAGACGGAAGTGGAGGTAGTAGTTGGGCCCCGCGACTGCCGCCTGACCCTGTCCCATGCTCAGCAGCTCTCTCCTGTCGTAGGCGCCGGGCTGGGCATTGGAGTCCAGACCGATGCCGACGTGGTCGACGCCCACCAGATCCGCCATGTAGCTGATGCTTTCCAGGAACGTGTCGAGTCCCGGCCTCCTGTCGGTCTGATCCCAGTGAATCGGAGGAAAGGCGCAGGCACCCACCACGCCTCCCCGCTCAGCCACCCTTTTGATCTGCTCGTCTGTGATGTTTCTAGGATGAGGATAGAGGGCGATCGGATTGCTGTGTGAGAAGATGGGAGGCTTCTCACAGCAATCCATCGCTTCCAGCGTCGACCGCGCACCGACGTGACTCAGGTCGACGACGATTCCCGCTTGATTCATGGCGTCGATCAGGGCTTTCCCGTGAGAAGTCAGCCCCGCATCGTCCCCAGTCGAACACCCGTCGGCGGCGAAGGTCCGATGGCTGTATCCGATCTGCATGATCCGCAGTCCCATGCGCGCGAAGACCTCCGTCGAGGCGTGGAGATCCGGATGGAAGACGAACTCGCAGCTCTGGGCTCCGATGATGACGCCGGTCTTCCCCTCTCTTTTCGCATCGAGGATGTCAGCGGTGCTCTCCACCAGGACCAGCTTCTCGGAGCTCCGGATGCTCTGGTGGTAGTCGACGATCTTCTTCACCGCCTCTCCCCGCCCATCCATCACTCCGGGAACGGTGCAGTTGAGCGAGGTGGCCCCGGACTCCTCGAGATGCCAGTTGAAGTCCTCCAGAAAGAAGGTGCACGCATCGACGACCACCGATTCCCGGTGAAGGGCCCGGGCCTCCGGAGAGATCGCCCGGTTGATCTCCAGAGCCTTCTCCTTGATGGCGGGGTTGTCCTCGCAGTAGAACCTCCGCGCTGCCTCGAGCATCTGCGTCTTGATCTTCTCGATCGCTTCCCGGTCCATCTCCCGACCTACTCCTTCGCCTCTTCCAGCAGTCTCACCTTCTCCCCGCTTCCGGTCTGGTCGGACTCGATGCGCATCCGGGAGTAGTAGGGCCCCTTGGAGAGGTATGCGGCCGCAAGCGGGTTGTGGCCGAGCACCCGGTCCTTGACCGCGAGCACGGTGCAGGGTGGGCGGATGTACTTGAGGAAGAGGGTATCGTGGCCCACGCACAGGCCGAGCATGATCGCGAGGTCCACCTGCTCGGCGTTGAGCACCTCGGCCTGGGCGATGGGGTTGCACATGGTCTCCATCCTTCCGGGGGGCATGATCTTCTCCTCCGGCAGGAGTCCGATGTTCTCCTTGGGAACACCGCCGACCTTGCAGTTGACCGTGATCATCTCGAATCCTTTCGCGGCGAAGATCTCGGTCAGCATGCGCGCCTCCTGCTTGAGGCCCACGCAGAAGGCCATGCCGATCTTGCGGTAGTTGCACTTTCCCGCGAATTGGATGGTCTCCTCCAGCCGCGGAAACCTGGTGCGTACGCCCTCTTCCGTGAGCTCGTAGCACTCCGCTTCCTGCACCGAGGCCAGGCGGGCGAACTCCCGCACGTCGGCGCGCTCGTATTCCGACGCGACCCCTTGCATGACCTCCGGAAGGCGGCGCATGGGGCAGTAGGGCGGCGCCTCCTCCAGGGGCGGCATCGCTTCGTCCGCCCCGATCACGGGAGCGCAAGTCGTTCCGGGGCACTTGACGCACTTGCTGGTTGAGAGCATCTCCGAATCACTCATCTGTGGCTACCTTTCACCGTAGGGGACCTTCGTGCAAGAAGCCTCGGTCCGATTCTCTCGTGTGCCAGCGGGGCTGTTCAGGGCTCCGCGCCTTGCTTCTCCACCGCCGCCCCCATGCGTTCGAGGATCTCCAGCAGAATCGCGCGCGAGGTCGCGAAGTTGATCCGCACGAACCCCTTCCCCGGTGCGCCGAACTCGTTCCCCCCAGTGAGGGCGACGCGCGCATGCTCGAGAAAGAAGTTGAACGGGTCCGCGGGGAGCCCCAGCTCACGGCAGTCGAGCCAGGCCATGTAGGTGCCCTCGGGCGGCAGGACGCGGAGATCGGGAAGCCGGCGCGCGAAGAAGTCCATCGCCAGGTCGCGATTCTCCAACAGGTAGGCGAGGACCTCGTCGAGCCAGGGCTGCCCCTCCGTCCATGCGGTATAGGTCGCCGCGTCGTCGAGAATTCCTGGCTGCGCGAGAGCGTGCGGCGGCAGCTCGCGAAACGGCTGCTGCAGCCGGTCGCTGCCGACTACGGCAAAGGCGCAGGGAAGACCAGCCAGGTTGAAGGATTTCGTCGCCGAGGTGAGCGTGATGGTCCGCTCCGCGATCTCGGGGGCGAGAGTGGCAAAGGGAAGGTGCCGATGCGGGGGGTAGACGAGGTCGGCGTGGATCTCGTCCGAGACCACGATGATGTCGTGCTCCAACGCCAGCTCACCGAGGGCCAGAAGCTCCTCGCGCTCGAAGACGCGCCCGGTGGGATTGTGTGGGTTGCAGAGCAGAAGCAGTCGCGTCTCGGGATCGAGCACCGAGCGCAGATGCTCGAAGTCGATCTCGTAGCGGTGCGCCCCGCGCACCAGGCTGCTCTCGACCACCCGACGGCCACTTCGCTCTACGGCCGCCAGGAAGGGCGGATAGATCGGCGTCTGCAGAACCACGCCATCGCCCGGTCGACTGTGGAGCAGCACGGAGGCGTCGAGCCCCTGCAAGACGTTGACCAGGGGAACGATTCGTCGGGGATTGATCTGCCAGTCGAATCGCTCGGCCATGCGCGAGACGAAAGCGCCGCGGAGACGCGGCGACAGCGGCACGTGGTGGTAGCCGAAATCGTGGCGTTCGACGAGCTCGATGATTGCCCGGTGCACCGGTGGCGCCACCGGGAAGTCCATGTCGGCGACCCAGGCCGGCAGGACCTCGCCCCCGAAGAGCCGCCACTTGATCCGACTCGAGCGACGCATCTCGGCGGCGGTGACCGAGTCGAGCGCCTTTCGCACCTCGCTGCGCTCCGCGGCGACACTCTTTGACATGGACTCACGATCCTCTCGAGCCTCGGCTTCCGAACTCACACGCCGGCTAGCGCTGATGATAGCGTTGCGATCGACGGTGCCACCAGATGCCCCGGGACGAGGGCAGCGAGGCGTCATGGCAGGAGCGTCAGTCTCGCCAGGTAGTTCCCGTCGCCCTCGTCGCAGAGCACCACCGATTGCCAGCCACAGAGGCGAGCTCTCCGGGAAAGCGTCTTCGGGTCGACATAGAGCCACTGGATCTCCGTCCCAACGATCCCCGCGTAGACGAACCGAAAGCGCACCTCTCCCGGGTAGATTCCCGTAGCACCTGCCTCGCCGGCATCGGCAAGCGCGGCGCTCCGCTCGATGTCGAGGGACGTCAGCAACACCTGGCCACTCGGATCGATCAGCTCACGGCACTTCCCAAGGACGTCGTCGATCGAAAGACACGCTGCGACTCGTCCATCCGGTGGGATCGCGGCTGGCCGCCAGACCGCGACGTCCGTGAGGCTAACCGGTGTGCCGCTCTCCTGGCAACGCGGAGGCCGGTCTCCCTGGCCCGGGGGCGGTTCGGATCCGGGCGGCCGTCTCGGCCCGCATCGCGGACGGGCGGCTCGATGACGCGCTCGATATCCTCGTCTGCGAAGCCTTCCTCGCGGGAAGGCCTCGCCGTGGCCGGGCCGAACGCATCGTGCGGACCCGGCGCCTTTCTGCAACGTCGAACTCGAGGAGTCCCCGCATGAGATCCCTCCACGTCTGGCTCGTTCTCGCGCTATTGCACGGACTCCTGGCGTGCACGCCCGGCGCACCGAGACGGCCCGCCACCTGGGCCCCCGACGCCGACGCCCGCGGCCACACCGCCCCCACCCCGCGAACCGCCGAGGCGAACGCGGCGATCCTGGGGCAGCTCCCCCTCGGAGATGCCCGGGACTTCGAGGATGCGCGGCGAGGGCTCGTCGCCAGCGATCCGGACGTCGTCGTCCCGCGGGAGGCCGGTGGCACCGCCTGGGACACCAGGGACTACGCGTTCGTAGCGGGCGATGCACCCCCGAGCGTCCATCCCAGCCTGTGGCGCCAGGCCAAGCTCAACGGGATTCACGGCCTCTTCGAGGTGGCGGACGGCATCCATCAGGTGCGCGGCTACGACCTCTCCAACATGACGCTGATCGAGGGGAAGACCGGCTGGATCCTGGTCGATCCCCTGACCTCGGCCGAGACGGCGAGCGCAGCGCTCGCCCTCGCCCGCCGCCACCTGGGCCCCCGGCCAATCACCGCGATCATCCTCACCCACAGCCACGTCGACCACTTCGGAGGGATCGGGGGCGTTCTCGGAGAGCAGGACGCCGAGAGCCGCGAACTCCGCATCATCGCACCCGCCGGATTCGCTCACGAAGCCACCAGCGAGAACGTGCTGGCGGGAATCGCGATGACGCGGCGCGCGAGCTTCATGTACGGCATGCCGATCTCTCGCAGTGAGCGGGGCCACGTCGACACCGGTCTCGGAAAGGAGCCAGCGCGTGGCCGGATCGGACTGGTGCTTCCCACCGAGCTGGTGGACCGCACCCCCCAGGAGATGGAGATCGACGGAGTCCGCTTCGTCTTCCAGTACGCGCCCGAATCGGAGGCGCCCGCGGAGCTCACCTTCTACCTGCCGGATGCGAAGGCCTTCTGCGGTGCGGAGATCGTCTCGCACACCATGCACAACCTCTACACGCTGCGGGGTGCGAAGGTCCGCGACGCCCTGCGCTGGAGCGGATACATCGACGAAGCGATCGACCTCTTCTCCGATGCGGAGGTCGTGTTCGCCAGCCACCACTGGCCGGTCTGGGGCAACGCCCGCGTGCTCGAGTACCTCGCGAAGCAGCGCGACACCTACAAGTACATCCACGACCAGACCCTTCGTCTCGCCAACCAGGGCTACACCCCTCGGGAGATCGCTGAGACGCTCGAGCTGCCGGAATCGCTCCGGCCCTCTTTCGCCAACCGCGGCTACTACGGCACCATTCGTCACAACGCGAAGGCGGTCTACCAGTGGTACTTCGGGTGGTACGACGGAAACCCGGCGCACCTCGACCCGCTGCCTCCGGCCGAAGCGGCGGTGAAGTACGTGGACTTCATGGGCGGCGCCGCGGAGGTGCTCCGCAAGGCGCGGGAAGCGTTCGAGCGCGGTGAGTACCGCTGGGCGGCGACGGTGCTGAACCATCTGGTCTTCGCCGAGCCCGACGATGCCGAGGCGCGCGAGCTCCTCGCCCGGGCCTACGACCAGCTCGGCTACCAATCCGAGTCGGGCCCCTGGCGCGACGTCTACCTGACCGGCGCCCACGAGCTGCGCAACGGCGTGAAGCGGTCCGGAATCGAGCTCGCGGCGGCGGTGGACGTCCTACGTCAGGTGCCGATGGAGCGCTTCTTCGACTCGATGGCCGCGCGTCTCGATGGTCCAAGGGCGCAGGGGAAGGAGACGACGATCAACTTCGTCTTCAGCGACCTGGGGCAGTCCCACGTGCTCACGGTGGAGAACGCCGTCCTCCATCACAAGCGCCGCGATCCCGATCCCGAGGCCGATGCGACGATCCGGCTCACCCGGGACTTCTTCCTCCGGCTGGCGATGCGGCAGGTCGGGCTACGCGAGGCGATCTTCTCCAAGGATCTGGAGGTAGACGGAAGCCGCCTCGCGCTGCTCTCCTTCTTCAGGCTGCTCGAAGCCCCGAATCCGAGCTTCGCCATCGTGTCGCCGTAGTCGCCGCGCGGTCGCACATCGTCGCGCGGAGCGACAGCGGACGGTCAAGGTCTTTGTTCGAGCTGTCGGCTGCGGGCCGCCGCCATCGCGTCGAGGTAGGCCAGCATCTCCTGGGTGTTGCTGCGCGTATCGACGATTCGCGCCAGGTAGACATCGACTACGAGCTGCTGCACGTCGGGGTCATCGGGTGCGGCGAGCCACGCCCAGTCGGCGAGATGGCTGGCCAGCTGCAGGTCGCTGGCGAAGGTGGCGCGCGCGGCGGAGACCAGCGCACCGCTGCCGCCAGCCAGCCCCGCGATCACAGCTGCCTGAGCTTCCAAGGGTGCCGGGGACCAGTGCGAAGGCAGGTCGTCCCACCATCCGGTCCAGCGCCTGATGACCATCTTCGAGATGTCCTGCACCGAAACGTACTGGGCGACAAGGGTGGGATGAGACGCCAGCCGCTCGGGCAGCTCCACGGAGCGGAACACCTGGTCCTTGCGTAGACCGGCGTTCAGTCCGGCTAGCGTGCGCTCGACGATGAACTCGAGCGCCTCGGCCAGCACCAGCAGGTCTTCGTGGAGGACCGTCGGATCCTCGATGGCCTCCCCGTGTGCGGGGAGCAGGATGCGGGGCTCCAGGGCCGCCATCTCCCGCAACGCTTCCGCCCACTCCTCCACGTAGCGCTGCGGCCGCTTGCCGTTACCGGCGTTCGGCAGAAATCCCTGGTAGTAGTCGGCCGATGCGAGAACCCTCCGGTCCGGCACCCAGACGTACAGATGGTCGTCGGTCTCCGCGGGATGATGCACCAGGACGAAGGTCTCCCCGCCGATCTCCAGCTCCAAGCGGTCGCGGAAGGTTCGGGTGGGCCAGACGAGATCGTCGCGGCTCGCGGGCAACTGCTCGAGCGGCTGGCTCATGGAGCGGGCGATCGAGCCGCGCAACCTGATGTAGCGCTCGAATCGCGCCGGAAGGCGCTCGTGTGCCACGATCTCGGGGGTCTCGCCGGACTCCACCAGGGCCCAGGTCCCGTAGGCGTGATCCACGTGGCCATGGGTATACACGATCGTATGAATAGGGCGGTCACTCACCTGGCGAATCGCGTCCCGGATGGCCGGACCCGCGGGCGCCATGCCCGTGTCCACGAGCACGAGTCCCGCGTCCGTCTCGAAGAGCGCCGCGTTCGCGATGGGCAGGCGGATGTGCCAAGTGCGCGGTGCCACCTCGATCACGCGCGTCATTGCGCGGGCCTCGTCGATCACCTCCGGATCGCGGGAGAACATGTTCTGAGCCACCACCGGCGAGAAGTCGCCTCCGAAGCTCCCGCCCCGGCGGATGGCCTGAAGGATTTGCGGGTGTTCCAGCAGGACTCGCTGGCGGAGACTCAGGTCGGTGCGCTCCACCACCGCGTCCACCACGGTGTGGTGGACCGCCCGGGTGGCGCGCCGCCCGGGATCGCTGCGGCCGAGCCATACGCCCAGACCCGTAAACGCGACTGCTAGCAGCAGAAAGGCGAGCGTGCGAACGATGCGCATCGGAGACCTCGTCAGTGATCGGGATCCACGAACTTCGGGGGCATCCTCCCGTGGAGGCTCCGCTTCAGCCCTGCCAGCTCTTGAGCACTTCCTGCGCAGCGTTGTAGCCAGGAACACCGGTGACTCCGGGCCCCGGGTGGCACGAGGAACCGCACATGAAGAGGTTGTCCACCGGCGTCCGGTAGTTGGCCCATCCCGCCACGGGCCGCCGGTCCCACATCTGGCCGGGGTGAAGCAGGCCGTGACAGAAGTCGCCCCCCGTGATGCCGAAGGCCTTCTCGAAGTACTGATGGGTGAGAACCACCTGATCGACGATGGCGTCCCGGAAGTTGGGGGCGCGCTCGGCCATCTTGTCGATCATCCGGTCGGCCATCACCCGCTTCAGCTCGTCGTGCTTGTCCTGCGCGATGGCGTAGGGAAAGTAGTGTGAGAAGAAGGTACAAGTGTAGTGTCCCTCGGGTGCCAGGCTCGGGTCCAGCACGCTCGGCATATAGCAGTAGCTGGTGGGATCGTCGGGTACCTGACCGCGCCGGTACTGATCGAAGCAGCGCGCGAGATGATCCGGCCCGGGGATGTAGGCCATCAGCCAGCGAATGTTGTCCTCATTGACGAAAGCGAGATCCCCGATGTACTCGGGCATCTCCTTCATGGTGAGGTGGATCTGGACGTAGCCGTTCTCGTAGCGGATCTCTTTCACGGCGTTTACGAACCGGGAGGGAAGATGCTCCTCTCCCACGAGCCCCATGAAGGTGGTCCTGGCATCGAGGCTGGAGAGGACCACCTTGGCGGTGATCATGTCGCCACTTCGGAGCTCCACGCCGGAGACCTTCCCATCCTCCAGCAGGAAGCGCTCGACGGGTGCCTTGTACTGGACTTCTCCTCCGTTGGCTTCCAGCGCGTCTACGAGAGCCTGAGAGAGCGCCCCGATTCCGCCGCGGGGCATCCGGAAGGTGTACTCGTCGCCCATGGTGTAGTGGTAGGCGAGCGAGAGGGCGCTTCCCGGTGTGTAGGGCCCCATGTGGGTGCCGTCGATGGCGGATGCCGAAAGGGAACCTTGGATGTGGCGATGCCTCTCGGGATCGGGGAAGAATCTCGAGATCACTCCCATGGCGCTGTCGTGTAGGACACTCAGCAGGATCTCCCGGGTCCTGGCGTCGGGGGCCTCGGCGATCAGGGAGTCGAGAGACGCGGGAGCCTTCAGCAGCTCCCTGTTGACGACCTCCTTGAAGGGCTGAAGATACTCGACCAGGCCGGCGAGTCCCTGCACCGCATCGGAGCCGTGATCCGTGATCAGGTGCTCGAGCTGCTTGGCCTGATCGGTGTAGGCGATGAACGGCGCATCGCCGCGTGAGCCGAAGACGCAATAGTGGGTGCGAGGTTTGAGGAGCTCGACACCGTACTTCTCCAGCTCGAGCAGCTTCAGCATCTCGTTGCGAAACACCAGGAGCGCCCACGCACCGACACTATGCTTGTAGCCCTTGAAGAGCTCCTTGGTGGACGCCATCCCTCCCGGCCAGCGGGTCTTCTCCAGGCACAGGACCCGAAGCCCGTTCCTGGCGAGTATGCTGGCGGCAGCCAGGCCGTTGTGGCCCGCGCCCACCACGATCGCATCGTAGTCCGCCACTCGAATCCCCTCCCTCAGGCATCGACGGCCGGCTTCAGCACGGCCGGGAAAATCATCGCGCGCAGCAGGTGCCGCATCTCCTCCTCGCTCCGGGCGGGGTGACTCGGCACCGTCAGGTACGAGAGCAGGACGCGCAGCACCCAATCCATGAGACCTTCGAGGTCCACGGTCTCGCGCAGGACCCCGGCGCGGCGCGCCGGCTCGAAGATGGGGCGCAGCATGTCCGCGCCGATCGCGAGAAGCCGTTCGGAGGACAGCACCAGGCGGCTGGCCCGGCCCACGTCCTCGGGCGCGAGTAGCATCGCGAGGACGGGGCGTCGCGGGATCTCGCGGAGGCAGAAGAGCATGCCCTCGACGATCCACGAGCCGACGTCTTCGAAGCGCTGGAGATGAAGCTCCGCCTCGACCGCGACGCGCCCGGCCTCCCGCGCCACCACCTCCAGCAAGAGCGCGTCGCGATTCCTGAATTCGCGGTAGAGCGTGGCTCGGGAGACGCCGGCCGCCCGGGCGACGTCCTCCACGGTGGTCTTGGCGAGTCCGAAGCGGGCGTAGCAGGCCTCGGCAGCACTCAGATAGCGCTCTCGGCCATTGTGAGACATGATACAAATACTGTATTACGTCTCATTGCGGCCCGCAAGGGCTCCGTCAGGAGACCTCTCTTCGGGCGACCACTCCAGATCGCGCGGGGTAGCCAGAGCCGACTACGAGAGTCCCCCGCAGTGGGCTTCGCGCTGTCTCTGGTTGTAGTTGTGGATCCCGAGCTGGATTCTGCCCATGAAACCGTGGGGAGCGACTCTGCTGCAGTGGCCGCGCCCTTCGGCATCCGGCGTGCACAGGCGGAAGCACCAGGGGGAGCGGTTGTGCGTGAGAGGGCATCCCAGATAGGTGTACTCCTTGAGCCCCCTGCTGGTTCTCACGCGTCTCTTGATCGTCGCCGTCTTCGTCGTCATCGTCTGCCCTTCTTCGAGTCGATCCGTCCAGCGCTCGCCCGGATTCCCTCGAGCCAAGGCGAGGAGCGGTTCGGTTCGCGATCGCTGCTCGGCTCCGGCGATAGGGATTCACCCCGGGTGTACGCCGTTCACCCTAAAATCTAACCAGATCCTCGGCGGTGGAAAATCGATAGTCTCGATCGCTCGATAGACGCGGCCGATCGAGCGCCGGGGCGAGGACGTCTCGGGACGGACGAGCGTCAGGAGCCGCCGAGGCGCTGGAATACCTCCTCCGGCGATTCGACGGCGACCTCGGTGTCCGAGAGATTCGCAGCAGTCAGGCCTCGGAGAAGGTGCTCGCAGACGTCTTCCTGGACTCCGCGGTTCCGGAGCTCCTCGGGAAGCTGCTCCCGGATCACCACCTGCATCTGCCTGGTGGTCACCGTACTGGCTTCGAGCCCTGCCTTCTTGAGAACCAGGCGCAGGGTGCCGCGAGCCTCGAGCCGTTCCAGGGAGCTGATGCGTTCCAGCTCCTGGCTCACCCCTGTGAAGGATTCGGAGGTCGCCATGGCGTCAGGTGGTCTCCAACCCGGCCCGCCTCCGGATCCTGCGCAGGTAGGCCTCCGTCGGATAGAAGGCCCGCGTGATGCAGAGAGCGAGGAAGAGACCGAGCACTCCGTAGAACGCCGGCATCCATCTCAGCGCGTCGAAGATCGAGTTCAGAAGTGGGACCACGAGGATGTAGCCGCACTGGAGGGTGACGCCCGAGGCCGCGATGGTCCAGAGCCAGATCCGGTTTGCCACCACGGGATCGGCGAGGCCGATGCGCACCCGCCTTCGGATCCGTGCGTGGTAGCGGAAGCCCGACCAGGCGGTGGCGAGGAAGACGCCTCCCTGCACGATCATCCGGTAGGGCTCCCAGGGATTGGCGCCCGGACCCAGCTCTGCTCCCGATCGGCCCAGCTCCAACACGAGGACCGCAGCGATGAGCACGGCCCAGGCGAAGACGACCCAGGGTCCCCAGCGTGTCGTCGCGTGGTAGATCTTCCACCAGGCAATCAGGACGCAGGCCGTAGACACCGCGAGCCCGATCGAGCCAGCAGCGCCGACCGGCCAGGCGAGGGCCGGCGATTCGGAGGCCAGCAGCTGGGAGACCACCGTGGCCGGATAGCCGATCATCGCGCCGCTCAGGAGAGAGGATCCGATCATGAACTCGGGCAGCCCCCGGGTCCGGCGCGCCAGGCAGACCAGTCGCACCCCGATGACGAGGGCCGTCACGCAGTAGGCAACCATGCTCGCCAGGCCGAAGAGCTGCACCTCGATCTCACTCCGTCGAAGAACAGGGCTCGGGGGCGGAGACCGCCTCCTGCGACGTACGTCATCGGTTGATCGAAGCTCCGCCTTGAACCCCGTCCGGGTCAGAGGCGCGGGGCCGGCCGGAGGAGAGGATCAGCCGAGGGGCGGCTCGCTCCGCGGCGGTGCGGAAGCCGTCGAAACCGCCTCCGAGCGGTGTCCCACCCACTCGTCCACTCGGATCCACTGATCGTAGAGCCAGTCGATTCGGGCGTCCCCGTCCTTCGGGATGCGCGTCGCGGGGACGCGCCAGTACTCCACCTCGACGGTCCGATCGATCAGGGCGCCACTCAAGAGATCGTGGAAGGTGCGGACCCCCTCGAAGCCGGCGTGGACGCAGAAGACGGCATCTGCCTCGGTCCCCGCCTCCAGCAGCGCCATGGTTCCGCCGAGCCGAGGCGGGAGCACGTAGCGCAGCCGCTCGGCGCGGGCCACGAGATCGGAGTCGCCACGGCGACGGATGTGCGCAAGCGCCCGCCGCTGGCGCTCCGGCGTAAACCGGGTGCCCTCGGGGTAGATGAAGAACAGCGCGCAGCGGGAGAGGGCGCACCGAGAGCCGCGGAGCGCGTCGATGGCCACCGTTGCCACGAGGACGATGGGCAGGGAGGCCAGGCTCAGGAAGAACAGGGCGAAGTAGAGCGGAATCGTGACCGCTCGGCGCCCCCAGCGCTGAAGCACGGGCTCGTCTCGCCGGCTCGGATCGTCCACCCGGGATCCTCAAACCTCAACCGACCTCAGTGTAGCGGGCCGCTAGAGCTTCAGGCCGAAGTCCTTGAGGTACTTCTTGACCCCGACCGCGGTGGGCTCCATGGCTTCCTTGCCCTTCTCCCAGCTGGCGGGGCAGACGAAGGTGAAGTCGAGGGGGTAGAAGAACAGCGCCACGTAGCGCCCGCGGTATTTCTGCAGAGAGAAGCCCTCGTCGATGGCGTTGTCCGGCATGATGGCCACCGCCGTGAAGGACGGGGCCTCGCTCCGGTGTCACGAGGTGCGGGCTCAGCCGCCCTCGGCCATCTGGACCTCGCCGTGAGCCGTGCACCCTTCCTTGCGGAAGTCGGGGCTCTCCGGGTTGACGTCGGCATCGCAGAGCCAGTACTCGCCATCCTTGTCCACGAACACCTTGATCGGACGGGTGCCAGCCTTGAGGATGCCCTCACCTGGCGAAATCATCGACCCTTCCTAGTGGATGAGTGAGCTCCGCCGATCGGGCTTCACTCGTTCGCCTGGGCGAGCGTCTTATGCGTGCCATCGCAGTACGGCACGTTCTTGCTGTGCTTGCACATGCACAGCCACTTCTCCTCGGAGCTTTCGGCGATGAACAGGTGCGGCTTGAAAGACGTCCCCTTGTGCGAGCCGTCGCAAAAGGGCTGAGTTTGGGAATGCCCGCAGACGCAGAAGGCGTACTTCTTTCCCGCCTCCAATTCGACGACCGTCGGGGAGGTTCCGGCGATACCCACTCGTTCTTTGCTCATCTCGGCCTCGGTTGTTGAAATGCCAGAGAATCAGAAGCTAGCATAGGCGCTGATGTCGGTGCGCGAAGCCTGGCGCGCCGGACCCTGTGAGCCTCTCCCACATGAACGACACCGACAAGTACTCCTTGGTGTGTCCCGTCTGCTCGGAGGCATACCCCGCGGCCAGCGACGAGCTCACCTGCAAACGATGTGATGCGCCCACGGTGGTCGCGATGAACACCGCGCGGGCGGCTCCCTTCGAAGCTTCGGGCGAGCCCTCGATGTGGCGGTACTTCGACCTGCTCCCCTTGGGCGAGAGGGCGGCGATCGTGTCGCAGGGCGAGGGGCAGACCCCCCTGATCATCTCTCCGAGACTGGCAGAGCACCTGAGCGTGGGCAGCCTCCTGCTCAAGAACGAGACCGTGAATCCCACCGGCTCCTTCAAGGACCGCCAGGTTTCTCTCGGCATCTCCAAAGCCAGGGAGTCCGGAGCCCGCACGCTGGCCGTGATCTCCTCCGGCAACGTCGCGGCCGCCGCGGCCTCCTACTCGGCGATCGCTGGACTCCGATGCAACATCTTCGCCCCCCGCAACACCCCGTCGGACAAGCTGGTGCAGGCGCGGATGTACGGCGCTTCCTTCGTGAGGGTCGACACGCTGTCATCGAGTCTCATCTTCGAGCTCGTCGGGCAGGTGTGCCCCCAGAAGGACTGGCAACTACTCTCTACGGCCGGGCTCTTCAACCCCTACCACTCCGAGGGTGCCAAGACCATCGCCTACGAGCTCTGCCAGCAGTGCTCCCCGATGCCCAACTGGGTGATCGCGCCGGTCGGAGGCGGGGGGCTGATCGGAGCACTCTTTCGGGGGTTCAAGGAGCTCGTGTCGCTCGGCAAGCTGGACGGTCTTCCGGCGATCGTGGGAGTTCAATCGTCACAGTGCACGCCGCTGGTCGACGCGATCGAGAGGGATCTCTCACCTGCCGAGGTCGTCGCGCGTCCCGTGGAAGTCGGAGACACGATTGCCGGCGCGATCGCGGACGACGTCCTGTTCGACGCCTACACCGCGCTGCCCGCCATCCGGGAGAGCGGCGGAAGTGCAGTGAGCGTCTCCGACGAGGAGATGCTCGAGGCCGAGAATCTGCTGGCCCGCAAGGCCGGCATCTTCGCCGAGCCGGCCAGCGCTTCGACGATCGCGGCGATCGGGAAGCTACGCGAATCGCAGACGATCGGCGCAAGCGACTCGGTCTGCTGCATCATCACGGGATCGGGTTGGAAGGATATGACTTCGGCGAAGCAGCTCGTGGGGGATCCCGCGCAGATCGATCCGACCCTCGAGGCGTTCCTGAGCTTGGATTGAGGGGGAAGGATGCAAGAGCGGTCCGTGAAGCTGAATGTCGACGCCGATCTCCGCGATACCCGTACCGTGGTGCTGGACCAGGGCGATCCCGAGGAGAAGCGCGAGGAGATCCGCCGGTACTTCCATCAGACCTACGACATCGACGAGGCGCTGATCGAGACGCTCAAGTACCACGAGACCTTCTACCGCCGCGCGGACCCGCTGCGCCATCCCCTGATCTTCTACTTCGGACACACCTCGGTGTTCTACGTCAACAAGCTGATCATCGCCAAGCTCATCCAGGAACGGGTCAACCCCAGGCTCGAGTCGATGTTCGCGGTCGGCGTGGACGAGATGTCGTGGGACGACATCGACATGTCCCACTACGACTGGCCGAAGGTGGAGGAAGTCCAGGCCTATCGGAATACCGTGCGGCAGCTCGTAGACGACCGGATCCGAACCATGCCGCTCGTGATGCCGATCGGCTGGGAGAGCCCGTTCTGGGTGATCATGATGGGAATCGAGCACGCCAGGATCCACCTGGAGACGTCCTCGGTGCTGATCCGGCAGCTCCCGATCGATCAGCTTCGCAGCCATCCGCTATGGGAGCCCTGCCGCGCGTCCGGTGAAGCGCCCGAGAACGAGCTGCTCGAGGTAGCGCCGGGGCGGGTCCGGGTCGGCAAGGCGAAGAGCCACCCTCTCTACGGCTGGGACAACGAGTTCGGCGAGCACGAGGCCGAGATCGATGGCTACCGGGCATCGCGCTTCCTGGTGACCAATCGGGAGTTCCTCGAGTTCGTGGAGGACAAGGGCTATTCCGAGGCGCAATGGTGGGACGAGGAGGGCCTCGCCTGGAAGGAGTACCGCGACGCGCAACACCCGCGCTTCTGGAGTCGCGAGAACGGCGAGTTCATGCTTCGAAACATGCTCGAGGTCGTGGAGATGCCCTGGGACTGGCCGGTCGAAGTCAATTGCCTGGAGGCCAAGGCCTTCTGCCGTTGGAGGAGTGCCGAGAGCGGCAAGCAGCTCCGGCTGCCCACGGAAGACGAGTGGTATCTGCTCCGGGACCGTCTGGTGGAAGAGGACCAGCCCTACTGGCAGCGCGCACCGGGAAACATCAACCTCGAGCACTACGCCTCGTCGTGTCCGGTGACGGAGTTCCGCTTCGGAGATTTCCACGACATGGTGGGAAACGTCTGGCAGTGGACCGAGACGCCGATCACGGGCTTTCGCGATTTCGAGATCCATCCCTGCTACGACGACTTCTCCACGCCGACCTTCGACGGGAAGCACAATCTGATCAAGGGAGGCTCCTGGATCTCGACCGGAAACGAGGCGACCCGCGATTCCCGCTACGCCTTTCGTCGTCACTTCTTCCAGCACGCCGGATTCCGCTACGTCGAGTCGGAGAAGACCGTCCAGGTCTCCCTGGACGTCTATGAATCGGACGAGATGATCTGCCAGTACTGCGAGTTCCACTACGGCGAGGAGCTCTTCGGCGTCCCGAACTTCCCCAGGCGATGCGCGGAGCTGTGTCTGGAGCTCATGAAGGATCGCCCCCGCCGAAAGGCACTCGACCTCGGATGCGCCGTGGGCCGTGCTTCCTTCGAGCTGGCCCGCGGCTTCGAACAGGTCACCGGTCTCGATTTCTCCGCCAACATCGTCCGCATCGGCGTGCAGATGCAGGACAGGGGATACATCCAGTACACGCGGCTCGAGGAAGGGGAGCTGACGACGTTCATGGAGAAGCGAGCCTCGGATCTCGGGTTGGATGAGGAGCTCGAACGGGTCGAGTTCTTCCAGGCCGACGCGTGCAATCTGAAGGACGTCTACACGGGATACGATCTCGTGCTCGCTGCCAACCTGATCGACCGTCTGTACAGCCCGCGAAAGTTCCTCTCCTCCATCCACGAGCGCATCAACCCCGGCGGGCTGCTGGTCATCACCTCACCGTATACGTGGCTCACGGAATTCACCGAGCGCAGCGAGTGGATCGGGGGATTCCGCAAGGATGGGGAGCCGTACACCACTCTGGAAGCCCTGGACGAGATCCTCGATCCCCACTTCCGGCGTCTCGGCGACCCGGTGGACATACCCTTCGTGATCCGGGAGACCAGACGGAAGAACCAGCACAGCGTCGCGGAGATGACGGTCTGGGAGAAGCGCTGATAACGCGCTCGCCCTTCAGGAATTTTCGCGGGGGCGCCCTCGGAGCGCCGTGCCACGCCATCTCGAACCCCGGATCTCAGGCATGGTTGCGCAGCATGAGCTCCTTCGGATGGGGCTCGAGATAGACCTGGCCCGCGAGATACTCGACCCGCAGGCGCCGGACGTAGTGAGCGAGCATGGTGATCGGAACGACGAGGGGAACCAGCTCGCCCCGATAGTCCTCGATCAGGCCCGCGAGATCGGCTCGCGACTCGGCGTCGAGCCGCTTCCGGAAGTGCCCCATGCAGTGCTGTAGCACGTTCACGTGTCGGCTCCGCGTGGCGCGCCGCGAGAGCGCGCCCATGAACTCGCTCTGGTAGCGCTCGCGGAGCTCGCCTCGCGCAGTCCCCTTGGCCGATGCCACGAGGCGGCCGAGCAGCTGGTAGGCCTTTGGCGAGTGCGCCATCAGCTGGAGCTTGTGCGCGGTGTGGAAGGCCACGAGCCCCCCGACGCTCCAGCGCCGCTCGAAGAAGGAACGCAGGCGCCGGTAGGCGAAGATGCGCTCGACGAAGTTCTCGCGGAGCGCGGCGTCGTGCAGCCGCCCCTCCTCCTCGACGGGAAGGGTCGGTTGGAGCCGGATCAGCGCCTCCGCGAAGATCCCCTGCCCCTCCTTCTTCGGCATGCCCTGCTCGTTTCGGACCTTGACCCGCTCCATGCCGCAGCTCGGCGAGTCCTTCTTGAGCACGTAGCCACACAGGTCCAGGCGGGAGAGCTGGCGAGCGCGCTTCTCCGACCACGCCCGCATCGGCGCGGTCCAGTCGCGCCCGCTCTTGGTCCCGAGCATGGCGATTTCTCCGCCCCGGCGGACCAGGCGCACGGGCTCGCGCGGGGTCCCCATCCCCACCTCGACCTCGGGGCAGAGCGGCACCCACTCGACGTAGGCGGCGAGGACATCGGTGAGAAAGCGATCGCGCTTGTGTCCACCGTCCCAGCGCACCTCCTCGCCGAGCAGGCAGCTGGAGATGCCGATCCGGAGCGGGGCGTCGTCCCGCCACAGCTCCCTGGGCGACGTCGTCTTCCCACCCTGCCCGCTTCCCGCCGGACTCATCGGCGAACTGCCTCGCGCCGCGCGGCCTGGTAGCACGGCAGCCGATCATCGATCACGAAGCTGACCATCTCGCCCGACCACACCGCAGCTATCGCACGGGCCGTATCGTCGAGAAGCCACGAGTCGCTGCGGAACCGATCAATCTCACACATTCAGACAAGCATCATCCCAAGCATCGGACAAGTCAATGTATGTCGATATTTTTTATTGACACATCTCTCAGGTTGGTGAAAGATCTGGTCATGGCGGAAATCGCATCGGAGAACGACGCGGAGGTGGAAAGCTCCTACTCGCTGGGGGCCGTCTCGCGTCTCACAGGCCTCTCTTCGCATGTGCTGCGAGCCTGGGAGCGGCGTTACCAGGCGGTTTCGCCGCTCCGCACGCCCGGTGGCACGCGCCGCTATCGCGAATCCGACGTGGCCCGCCTGCGGCTGCTCGCGGCGGCCACGCGGGCCGGGCACCGGATCGGCGACATCGCGAGGCTGTCGGAGGCCGAGCTGCGCGTTCGGGCGATCGGCCCGGAGCAAGAGCCGCATCTTCCGCTGCGCCGGATCTTGGAGGCCATCGAGCAGCTCGACGCGGACGAGACCAGCCGCCTGCTGGGTCTCCAGCTCGCTGCCCTGGGCGCTCGGGAGTTCGTCGAGGCCGTGGTCGAGCCCCTGCTGCGCGAGGTGGGCGACCGCTGGGAGCAGGGAAGTCTCTGCGTGGCCGCCGAGCACATGGCCAGCACCTCTCTTCGCAACCTGCTGGGTCTGGCGGTTCGCCGAAGCCCGCGTTCCTCTCCCTCCACACCGATGCTCTTCACGACGCTCGCAGGCGAGCGCCACGAACTCGGCGCTCTCGCGTGCGCGGTGGTCGCGCTCGATCTCGGCGCAAACGCGATCTACCTGGGCCCGGATCTGCCCACGGACGAGCTGGTCGCCGCAGCCGGGACGACCCGCGCCGGCACGGTGGCCGTGAGCACGAGCGAATGCGTTCCGGCGCGTCAGCGCGAGCGGGCGGTTCGACAGCTGAGCCACGCGCTGCCGCGCGACGTGACCCTCTGGGTTGGCGGCACTGGGATCGAGGGCCTGGCGCTTCCCGATCGGGTCGAGCGAATCGAGGGGATCGAGGAACTCGAGCAGAAGGTGCTGTTGCAGGTGCTCCGCCGCTAACCAGGCAACGGACGCTGCGGAACGAGTCGCAAGACTCCGGGGACACCTACAAAAGAGTCGAGCCTCAGACGGGCGCTGTCGGGTCGCGCATCCGTGCTCCCCGGATCCACCCCCATGGGGACTACGTCAATATAGGGTACATATTTTATATTGATAATATATGGATATCTGGATAGGTTCGAATCATCAACAACGCGGCCCCGGCCGGCGAGCGCAGCGAAAGGAGCTTCCAACGGCCAAGACACTGGCGCGCGAGGTCGGGGTGGTCTTCCACGGCCACCGCGAGGTCACGGAGAGGCGGAGGATGAATCCGAAGAAGCGATCCCTGATCTGGATCAACGCTCTCGGCGGAACGGCGGTGCTGGCGAGCTATGCGTGGAACCTGCTCGCGCATCCGGAGCTCGGCAGCGACTTCTGGGGTGGCGTGCCCGCGATGATGCAGTCGGGCTACGTGGTCACCATGCTGCTTGCGGCGACCGGTTACTTCGCATTCACGAGATTCGTCTTCCGGCTTCGTCCTGCGCAGGTGAAGATTGCAGCGCGCTTCGGATACGGCGTCTTCCATTGGATCTACGCGTTGATTCTGGTGCCGTCGGCGCTCTGGATGCCGCTTACCTACGCGATGATCGTGAATCCCAACGCGGAGCTCTGGATGGCGATCCGGCTGACGCTGGAGGCGGTCGGGGTAGGCTCCCTCCTGCTCCTGGCGGCGCTGCTCTGGCTGCAGCCCAGGTCTCCCAAGAGGGCGCATCGTTTCGCCGTGGCGGGGAGCATTGCCTTCACCTTCCAGACGGCCCTTCTCGACATGTTGGTGTGGCCGGCGTACTTCCCTGTGTAGGATCGGCTTTGGGATTCAGGGGTCGATCTGCCCCCGGGGTTCGGCCGCGGGGTAGGTCATCGAGGAGAACGGTCGGTGAAGACGTCGCTCCCCACCTTCCATCGCTTGATGAGAGCCCTCCTGCGAACTCCAGCCGAGGGAGCCGACAGCGTGGTCTGGCTCGCGGCATCTCCTCGGGCGAGGCACTCCACGAGAAGTACCAGGACGTGAAGCCCGGCGATCGCTACTCGCTCACCTACCTCCCCGGAGAAGGTACCGAGCTCGCCAAGAACGGCGTGCCGCTGGCCCTGGTACCGGGCGAGGACTTCGCACGCGCCTACTTCGGCATCTGGCTGGGCGAGGACCCGCTGGATCGCGATCTGCGCGATCAGCTGCTGAAGGAACGCTGAGGACCTCTCTCCGGTCGCGACGGAGTTGACGGTCAGGTGGGTTCGTCCGGCGGGAGTACCACCCAGAACATCCCGCGAAGCTCGCCCTTCATGTAGATGGGCTCCACGAACCCGATCTCACCCGAGGCGAGTCGGACGGCCCGCCGCTGGTCGTCGTCCGGGTTGGCGAGATACTCCTCCAGAAATACGGACATCCAGGCTTGGGGAGCGTTCTCGGGATTCCGGACTCGGTGACTGGTCCGGCCGACGACGGCGCCACCGGTACGGGTGAGATGCGCAATCTCGGGTGCCCGAAGCTGGCAGACCTCGATGGCCCGCTCCGGCCCGCCTTCCTCGAGCGCGCCCATCAGCGCGCTCCGCAATTCCGTCTTGAGCGGCTCGAGCGCACCGGCGGCGCGAGCCATGTCGGACTCGGAGACTGGTGCGTTGGGTGCGCAGGCCGCGAGACCGGCGGCCAACGCCAGCGACAGGCCCCACCGCCCCGATCTACGGATGAACATCGAACACCTCCTCACCCCGACCAATAGCACTGTTACCGGAAGCCGGTGACGCCATTGTTCGGCGATGGCATCGGCGCTATCGAAGGGAATCGACATGCCGACTTCACACCTTCTCTGGATCGCCCTGGTCCTCGCCAACCTGGCTGTGCAGATCCTGGTCTTCTTCCGCGAAGAGAGCAGGGCTCTGTATCTGGCGAAGAAGGTGACCACACCCCTGCTGCTGTTCAGCGCATTCCTGATCCTCTGGCTTCACACGAGCACGCCCTTCTCAGTCGCGTCGATCATCTTGTTGGCGATGGGCGTCGGCGAGATCGGAATCGAAGGGTCTCACGTGGTGACATCCGAGGGCGGACCTCCGACAGCCCTGGATCGATGGATGGTCACCGTTGCAGGTCTGCTGTTTCTGCTGGTGAACGTCTTCCTCGGGACGGTGCTGCTGGTGCAGATCGGCGCGGTGCTCCCCATCGCGATCGGGTTCGGAGCGGCCGCCGCAGGGGTCGCGAGCATGCTGGCGCTCGTGTTCAGGATCTTCGCTCCTGAGAAAGCCGTGCGGACCCAGATGCTCCTCTACGCTCCCGGGCTCGTGGTGTTGGCAGCGGGAGCGGTGGCCGTGCTGTTCGGCCCCATCTCCGGTCTGGGTCTCGCGGCAATCATCCTGACTGCCTCCGACTCCCTCGTCCTGGTCCGGATGGGCCTGGGATTCGACAAGACGACGCCGGGCAGAAGACGCACCCTCTTCACCCTGATGCTGGTGATACTGCTCCTCTACTACGTCTACATGGGCGTTCTGATCAGCACCGGCAGTCCATTCACGGGAGGTGCCCCGCAAGTCGCCGGCTCGTTCTCCGGGTGAGCGGGCCTCCGGGCGGAGCTCAGCCGGACAGGTCGATGACCAGGTGGCTCTTCGCCTCCCCGGCAAGGGAGGTCGGGAAGACCCGGAGCGGCTGCTTCGCCTGACCACCCTCCAGAGAGCCGTCCAGGGCGAATTGGCTGCTCCCCAGGCTTGCGCACTCGAACCTTCCCTCCTCCGCCTGGTACTCGACTTCCACACCGCGGTGGGGACATTTGATCGAGGCGACCACGTAGGTCTCCTCTGTGGTGCGGGCGATGATCACCGGATCGGGCAACTCCGAGGCGCGGATCTTCACCGAGCCGCCCGGCTCTGCCAGCTGGGGGACCTTGCCCAGTTCGACGTCTATCCGATTGGCCTCCGCGTCGAAGCTGTAGGCATCCTCCGGGATGGGGGGCGTATTCCCGATCTTGGTGATCGTCGCGCAGCCGCCCAGGCCGCACAGACAGCCGGTCGTACCGATCACGAGCACGGCGCTGCTGCCGAGGAACTCGCGGCGGTTCTGTTCTTGCATGATGGCCTCCTCGAGGGAACCTCTGGGGTGGGATGGCCCAACTATACTCGAAGTGGCGCGCCTAGCCGTGGGGATGGTGCGCAACAGAGGTTGTGAGGTCGATCACGGCGAACTCGGGGTCAGCCGCCGACCCTTCTTCGAGACAAGGACCACTGGAGGTGGCTTCGTGGCGGGCCGGAAGCTGCTGCTCCTCATCGATGCGGGCGGCGAGTCGATGCACGTACTCGCCTCCCGCGTCCGTCGCCTGGGATATCCGGTGCTTCGCGCCAAGACCACCGAGGAGGCGAAGCAGCTCCTGTGTGATCCCCGCTACGCGGTGAGCGCTGCGGTGATTCCGTCGGACCTGCCCGTTGTGAACCTGCGCGCAGCCCTCGCGGCGTTGCGACAGGTCTCCGCCGTCGAGCACCTCTCCTTCCTGGTGAGCGGTGGCCGGCCCCCACCCGGGAGGCGCCGGGAGCTGCAGGAGGCGGGCGCGGAGTTCGGGCTGTGGGATCCGGTCGACGCGCATACACTCCGCTTTCAGATCAACAGGGCGATGGTGGGGCGCATCCCCCGACCCTCGCGGCGGCGCTCGCTACGGGCGCCCGCCTCATGGCCGGTCGACCTCCGGGTGGGAAGGCGTCACAAGGAGGGGCGTGTCTATTCGATCTCCGCCAACGGTGCGTTCCTGTCGACTTCCACTCCTGCCCTGCGGAAGACCGTCGTGGTAGCGAAGATGGCGCTGCCCATGGCAACGGTCCGTGTCACTGGACCCGTGGTTTTCACCAACGTACCCGGCAACCTGCAAAAGCGCAGTCTGCCGGTCGGCATGGCCGTCCGCTTCGAGGGCACACCTCCCGAGACGGAGGCGCTTCTTCAGGTGTACGCCGAGGTGCGCCACTGCACCTTGGAGGTCTGACCCGGGGCACTCCGGCTCCAACCTGACATCGACCCCCGAAACCGGACCTCTGCATCGCCATGACTATCTGATTTTATGTCACTTTCCATTCCACTGCGCCGCAGGATTCCGCGTCGTTGGCACCTCTAGCGCCAATAGCAGACCACGCGGTGCTTGGGGGCGTTCGCGTTGAGTCGGAGGGTCTTGCCCTGCCTCCACTCGAGCGGGTCCAACACCCGCACGACGGATTCCCAGCAGGCGGCATCGGGGAGAAGATCCGTCAGCTTGTTGGAGGCGCTCTCCAGGAGATCCCGGTTCAGGAAGTCCTCCTTCCGGTCCGGATACAGGGCGAAGTAGAGGATGTCCGTTTCCACGAGCTCGTTGAAGAAGTGGGTGCCGAGACTCACGTCGGGGGTGAGTCCCTCCCGCATGGTCACGATCTCGCAGACCGCGCATGCGGGTCGGATCTCGGCGAAAGATATCGGTACGCCCAGAAAGGGCTCGGTCGTGCCCCAGCGTCCGGGCCCGATGATCAGGGTCTGGTGGCTGTTCTGGGCGGTGTCTGCACCCGCAATCCGTCCGATCAGCTTTGCGATCGCGTAGCGATCGTTGACGACCAGCTCGCTGTACTCGGAGGGTACGACGTAGATGATCCGGTTCACCGAGACGTCCCGGCTGGAGCCCACCACCGGGCCCCGGGAATCGATGATGCGGTCCTCGTCGGCGATCTCGACCGGGGGGTCGGTGGCAATCGCGTCGGTCTTCGCTCGCATGGGGCGGCACTGGAGCAGGTTGATCCGATAGAGCTCTTCGCTGCGGAAGTTGGCGGAGAACTCGATGTCCACCGGGTGCCCGTAGGCATCTCCCAGGATGCTCAGCACCTGGCGCATGTGTTCGACGAAGTCGGTCTCCCCGATCAGCCGCCCGAAGCTCAGGAACCAGGGAAAGATATTCTTCAGGCCGCGCTTTGCCGCCAGGCGCTCCACCTCGTGGTCTCGACTGGCAAAGAGATCGAGAGGCAGCTCGGGACACTCGGATGCGAGATCCGTGAATTCGCGGGAAACATGCCCGTGGGATTCCAGATCGAGCGAATCCACCCGGCGCTGAGAATACCTTCGCACGTCGTCAGGGCTACCTCCCGGCTGTCGTTCCGGGGCGTTGAGAGCGATGACATGAGCGAAATCGTCGGCGGAGGCGTCCACGGCCCGTGTACCCAGGCCGAAGACGAGCCTCAGAACGCCAGCCTCTGGATCGATGTCCGGACTCCAGGCGTACGGGTTGAACGACAGGCCAACGCCGGCGACATGAGGGAAGAACCATTGGCCGTGAGCCATTCCGGAGACTCTCTGGACCAGAATCGACATCTGCTCGTCCTGGCCGAGCAATCCGTGGGCGGAGCGATATCGGAGCGATTCCTCGCTCATCCCACTGGCATAGACCGTCTTCACGGCGGAGATGAACTGATCCAAGCGCTGCTCGGGGGAGCCGTGGTTGGCGCAGAACACACTCGTGGCTTTACCAGCAGAGGCACAGTCGAAGCTGTCCTCCAACAGGCTGCTGGAGCGCACGACGATGGGTGAGGGGCCGAAGTACTCGAGGAGATCGGCGAACTGCTCGATGATGTAGTCTGGGAAGCTTCCGCTCCGCATCTGATGGCGCGCCAGCTCCAGGCCATCCAGGTACGTGTCCGGATTCTTCTGCTTCTGCTTGATCCACCACAGGCCGTTCTCCACCAGATAGGTGTAGAAGACGTCGGCACCGATGTAGAAGCTGTCGTGGTACTCGAGGCGATCCTCCCAGATCGGGTCGGCCTTCTTCAGGATCGCCTGAGCCAGAAGCATCCCGATCGACTTACCGCCGATGGGTCCCGTTCCGATCATCCGGCGTCGGATGTCCAGCAGGTCCCTCAGGCCGAGATGCTCACGGGCGAGCTCGAAGATGCGTCCGCCTCGACCCGTCAGCATACGCACCATCTGCTCCGCTAGAAGCTCGATGTCGTCCCAAGGTTCTTCACCTCTCTGGAGCGCAGCGTAGCTCTGTTCCGCTCGCACGAATACGCTGCTCCAGATACCGAGCCGCTTGTTGGTTGTCCGCTGTCTGTTCCAGGATGACCCCGAGAGAACCTCCGTGTTCTTGCCGCTCCCCGTCACGGGGAGGAAGTCATCTCCTTCCCAGGCGTGGAGCATGTGCATGGTGCTCGAATGACGTCCCTCGACCTTTCGCGGGCGGATGTACAGGACCTTCCCGTGGCGATAGACGTCGATGAGGATCTGGGCGGTATTGGTCACCGGCCGGGTGGTGTGAAACGAATGAACATCCCTGAGGAGGGAAAAGTAAGCCAGGCCCCCGTGGTGCAGTATGTACGGGCAGATCAGCATGAAGAAGTTGCCGAGCATCCGATCGCTGGACCAATCCACCGCGAGGTCGGAAAGACAATCGAAGAGGTAGTAGGTGCCGGGCCCGGCTTCTTCGATGACGCCCTGGAGCTCGCTCACCAGGGGCTCGAAGCCCTGTCCGAGCTGAAGGGGGTGGGTTTCCACGCCCGGAGCGTCCGCAACCAATGGATCATGCTTGGCGAAACGGAAGTAGATGACGCGGATGCCGGATTCCCGGGCGGTATCGCAGTAGGGCTTCACGAATGGCTGGTAGTCCTCGATGGAGCTGACCTGCCATACGACATTGTCTCCCGAGATCATGCCACGCAAAACGCCGTCGAGAGAGGGGAGCCCCGTAGTGAGCTTTGGTCCGTTGTTCGCCACGATGTCTCTCGTTCGATGGGGAGGCGGGGAATGTACCACTTCGGGGAATGGCGGTCCTCAGGCCCGGAATCCCGTCTTCGCGGGCATGATTCCTGGGAGGGGGCCCTGGGAAGACTCAGGCCGAGGTGATGGTATGCCGATCAGGCGGTTTCCGGAGGAACTCCCTCATCCGGAGAGAGGGCGGCTACATGAAGTTCCTGATGGTCGGCTCCGTGCTTCTCTGCGTGCTGGTGGGCACACTGGTGGGTCTGAAGCTGTTCGGCATTGCCGCGCGCAGCCGCAAGCTCCCAGAGTTCGCCATCGGCGCCGGGCTGTTCGCCTACGCTGCCCTGAGTCAGCCGGCGTTCCTGGCCCACCATGCCCTCGGCGAGGAGGGTTCCCTGGGCCTGCGTATGGGAATCGTCGTGGTACGCGTCCTCGCCTACTACGCCACCCTCCTCGGCCTGTCGCTCTTCACCTGGCAGGTCTTCGGAGCCAGGAGCCACTGGCGCCAGGCGCTCGCGGCCAGCGTCGCTCTGGCCGCCTCGATATCCGCTGGCCTGAACATCTGGGCCAACTGGCTGCAGCTCAGCGCGAGTGTTCCCCTGCCCCTGCACGCGCGGATCGGCATGGCACCCCTCTACGTCTTGGCCTTCGGCTGGGCGTCGCTGGAGTCGCTTCGCTACTACCGTCTGATGCGCAGGCGCCGATCCCTCGGACTCGCCGACCCGGTCGTCACCAATCGGTTCTTCGTGTGGGGCGCGGGCGAGGGAGCCAGCAGCCTCGTGGTCCTCGCGCTCTTTGTGGCGATCCTGACCCGGAGTGAGATCTCGATTGCCGATCCCTTCGTCTCCTGGTTCGTGGTCCTGGCCGGCCTCGTGAACGCGCTCGTCTGGTGGCTCACCTTCGCGCCGCCGACCTCCTACCTGCACTGGATCCGGGGCAGAGCCGCCCCAGGAGCGACCGATGGCTGATCTCACCGCCTTCGAACGCGCCTGCGACGGCCTCGAGCGGCTGACGGAGCTCTCTCGGCTGGAGGCCCGTGGCACCCTGCGCATCACCCTCAAGCAGGCCGGGCTGGACCCGGCGTCCGTCAAGGCTGCCGAGCTTGGCGTCGTGGCCCGCCGAGTTCTGCCGGACGAGCTCGCGGCGCGAGGCATCGAAGACGCCGAGTCGATTTGCGAGCGGCTGAGAAGCGAGCTGGCCGAGATCCAGGACTCCGTCGGAGCCGACACACCCGAGGCCATCTTCGCGCGACTCGGCGGCTCATAGGAGCATTCGTCGGGAGTGTCGCCCCCCGGGCAGGAGAGGGTGACCCGGGCAGGCCGTGATGGAAAGCGGTCTCAGCGCAGGGAGACCCGGATCTCGCGACGGATCGAGGTCGAGCGCCCCTGACTGTCCGTGACGGTCAGCGTGATGGTCTTGGTGCCGGGCAGGAAGAACATGGTTCCGGTGGCGATCGCCCGCTTGGCCCTCCGGAAGGCTCCGAAGTCCCAGCTGATCGCGTCGGCTCCGAGGATCGAGTCGGCTTCCCAGTAGCCGGGCCACACGATCACGGGAGAGAAGACCTTGGGATGCGGTGGAATGACGTGTATCGAGAGCCCCGAGGGCGGCTGGTCGGACCAGGGTCGAGGATTGGCCGGCAGGTCGTCGGGACCGAGGTCCGCCTGACGGGGCTCGGCCGAGCCGGGAGCCCGGTTGGGATTCGTATCCGCACCGATGAGATACCCCGGAGCGGAGTCGAGGAGGTTCTGGATGACCTGGATGTTCATCAGCGTGCGCCGGAAAACCTGCTCCGGTGCGATCCGATCGAGTGTATCCAGGGCGCTGTGGTAGTAGATGTGCTTGGAGATGAGGAGTAGGCTGGGATAGCCAGCTTCGGCGATCGGCCCCTGGAGATCGGCCACCAGGGAGCCCAGCGGATACTGCCCCCAGCTCCCCTCCGCGTGGCGGTAGACGGCCTCGTAGGCGATCGCGGCCAGCGCCCAGCTCGTCGCAAAGATTCCCCCCTTGTCATCCCGGCCCGTGGGAAGGATCTCGCCGGTATCGTCCTTCTCCTCCCAGCCCCATGAGCCGGAGCCGTCGATGTTGAGGAAGCAGGTCGTCCTTCCCCGGAGCTCCGGATGCTGCTGCACGAACGCCGCGTGGCCCATCTCGTCGTTGCCCAGCTCGTGTCCGAAGATGGAGACGAAGATCAGCGTTCGATCTCGCCGGTCCCGGGGCACGCTGGCGAAGTGACGCGCCATCTCCAGGAGGCTCGCCTGGGACCCGAGGTTGTCGATGGCACCGTCAAACCACGAGTCGTAATGCCCGCCCACGACGACATACTCATCGATCTTGCCGTTTCCGGGGAGCTCGCCGACGACGTTGACGGCCCGTGTCCGACTCACGCTGTAGGCGAGGTTCATCCGGACTCGGACCGGACCGTCTTCGAGTCGCACCCTCACCTTCTGACCGTCGCTCTTCCCAATGCTGAAGACAGGAAGAGGAAAGAGCTTCGCGGTCTCGGCCTCGCCGTCTCGTATCTTCCCCGCCGAGCCAACCGGGTTGCCGTTGGGGGAGTCGACTCTGGTCTCCGCGAGGATCACCGCCGCCGCGCCCTTGTCCCTGGCCCGCTCGAGAGCCCCCGTGTACCGGTGGGATGCGATGAAGTGCAGGATCCGTTTCATGTCGATCAGAACGGCCTTGCCCTTCACGTCGACTCCCCGGAACTCACCACTGGTCCCGAACCCGACGTGGACGACTTCGAGCTCGAGGTCGTCCGCTCCTTCGCAATGCCATAGGGGAAAGGCGTTGAGCGACACGTCCGTCGATCCACCACCTCCCCCGAGGAGGATCAGCTCGTAGCCCTCCGGCCACCAGCGGTTGGGATGGAACTCCTCCAGCCGTACCTTCTGCAGGCCCACTGCTTCGTATTCGCTGCGCAGATACTCCGCCGCCTCGCCTCCCGCCCGATTCAGGCGGATCCCCGAGTCGAGCCCGCCAGCCCGGGTGGAGATCTCGACCAACGCCTCGTGGTGGGCGCGAATCGACTCGGGAGTGAGCGGAGGCGAAGGATCCGCGGGCGCGTGCCCGGGAAGGAAGAGGAGCAGCAGAGCGATCACTCCCCCGACGATTCCTCCCGGCGCCAGGGACTCCGGGTGGCGAAGCGAAAGGACTCTGGCTGAAGACCAGTGGCTCATCGTCGACCTCCTGCAATCGGTCTCGGGATCGCTACCCATCGTGGTGGCTTTCGCCATCGAGCTTAGCTCTGCGTCGTCTGGAGGACGCCTGTTTCCACAAGCAGCTGAAATCAAAGGAGTCTCGGATGTGACGCGCCGGTCGCTCTCTTCCGGTGATGACGGATATCGGGGATCGAACCATGAAGGACGCGACAGCGTTCGATAGCCTGTCCTCCCCAACCTGAATGTGGCCAGGTAGCTGGGAGACCATTCACAATGAGGAGAAGATCGGTGAATGACGCGTACGATCGCCTGATCGATTCACTCAACACGAGAGGGGGCTCCCTGCCCGCCCATCGATGTGACGAGCTCTACGCACTGCTCACCGAGATCTTCACCGAGGCAGAGGCGGAGATGTTCTCCGGAATGCCGTTCGTCTCGTCGTTCCCGGAGCAGATCGCAGAAGGCGTCGGCAAGTCCGCCGAGGAAACCCTGTCGATCCTGGAGGGCATGGCGGACAAGGGCCTGATTACCACCCGGCAGCGGAAAGGGAGGCGGGTCTACGCGGCGATTCCCCTGATTCCCGGAATCTTCGAATTCCAGCTGATGAAGGGCGGCACCTCCGAACGGGACAAGAAGCTCGCTCGCCTCTTCGAGGACTACTTCAAGATCGCCCGGGAGCTGCCGCGCGGAGAGGACAAGCTGCCAACGGTGGCCTTCTCCCGGGTGATTCCGGTCGAGGAGGAGATCAAGAGCGGCATCGAGGTGTATCCCTACGACATCATCTCGGAGTACGTGGAGAACAGCGAGCAGATCGCCGTCTCGGCGTGTTATTGCCGGCACCACGGCGAACTCCTCGGGGACCCCTGCGACAAGCCGAAAGAGGTCTGCATGTCGTTCGGACCGGGAGCCCAGTTCATCGCCGAGAGGGGATTCGGGCGGCTGGTCTCCAAGCAGGAGGCGAGGGAGATCCTGGACAGGTCCGAGGAGGCCGGACTGATCCACTGCTCCAGCAATACCACCGACTACATCGACTTCATCTGCAATTGCTGCGACTGCCACTGTGGCATCGTGAAGAGCCTGAAGGAGCAGATGAGAAGTTTCGGCAGCGCGTCCAACTACAGGGTGGAGGTGGATGCGGACGGCTGCAGCGGCTGTGAGCTCTGCACCGAACGCTGCCCCATGGATGCGCTCGTCATGCGGGATGCCGTTGCGAAACGGATCGACGAGCAGTGCGTCGGCTGCGGGCTCTGCGTCTCCAGCTGCGACATGGAAGCGCTCAGAATGGTGAATCGCCCCAAGAGGCGCGATCCTCCACGGAATCACAGAGAGCTGATGACCTCGATGATGGCATCGATGCAGCGGGAAGAGGCCGCAGAAGCCTGATCGGTCGAGAGGGCTGGGGCCTAAGCGCGCGGCTTCCTGAAGTTGGCGATGGCCTCGAAGAACTCTGGAGCGGTGCAGAGCATGCTCTGATTGCGATTCTCCAGCTCCACGGCGTTCTCGAGGGAAGGCGCGTCCAGGTTCTGCCGGATCGTCTCCTTGGTGAGCCGCAGGCCGCGAACGCTCTTCTCCAGCATCAGCCGGGCCGTCTCCTTCGCCGTCTCGAGCAGCGCCTCGCCGAGGACCAGACGGGTGATCAGACCGATGCGCTCCGCCTCCTCCGCTCCAACCGTTCGCCCGGTCATCAGGATCTCGGAAGCCCGCGCGATCCCCACCATCCGGGGGAGGAAATAGGTGGTTCCCAGCTCACCGCCAGAGAGCCCGATGTTGATGAAGGAGGGGGTGAAGCTGGCCTCGGGACTGGCGAAGATGATGTCCGAGGCCAGCACCATGGTCATCCCACCACCGGCAGCGGGTCCATTCACCGCCGCGATCACAGGCTGCGAGATGTGCCGCAGCCCCTTCATGATTCCGCAGTAGCGCTTCTGTATCAGCTCGAGGTGAACCGGAGCCGATCTGACCGCCTCGATGTATTCTTCGCTGGTGAACCGTTCACTTCTCAAGTCCGCGCCCGAGCAGAATCCCCGTCCCGCGCCGGTGATGATCAGCACGCGAATGTCCGGCTGTTCGTCCAATCTGCGGAATAGCTCGTAGAACTCATCCACCATCTCGATGTTCATCGCGTTCAATCGCTCAGGGCGGTTGAGCGTCAACAGCCCGATCCCCGGCTCGGTTTCCTCGAATACCATCGTCTCGTACGTCATGACCCTCTCCGACCGTCGGTTGGCGAATCGAGTGATTTAACCAGCTTGGCCTGGGCTGTGCAATTCGATCGACACGCTATGCGAACTCGGGACCCCGCCGGATGATCTCATCCGCGATGACCAGACGACGAATCTCCGAGGTGCCCGCGCCGATTTCGAAGAGCTTGGCGTCGCGGTAGAAGCGGTTGACCGGATACTCGGTCATATACCCGTAGCCTCCGTGAATCTGGAGGGCCTGATCGACGACGCGCCCGGCGGTTTCGGCAGCGAAGAGGATGGCCGCGGCAGCCACCTTGTGCACCGTGGTGCCCTTTCCGCCGCGGAGGGACTTGTCGGCCTCGACGGCCGCGCGGTAGACCAGGCCCCGAGCGGCCTCGATCTCCGTGTACATGTCGGCCAGCTTGGCCTTGATCATCTGGAAGTTGTAGATCCGCTTGCCGAACTGCTCCCGCTCGGCGGAATACCGCGTGGCCAACTCGAAGGCTCCCTCGGCGATCCCCAGGGCTTCACCGGCGACGAAGGCCCTCTCCACGTCCAGGCCGCTCATCATGATGCGAACGCCGCCGTCCACTTCCCCGATGACGTTTTCGACGGGCACGCGGCAATTCTCGAAGACGACTTCACTGGTGGGGGAGCCCCGGTTTCCCATCTTCTCGAGTTCCGGCCCGACCGAGAACCCCGGGAACCCCTTCTCGACGATGAAGGCGGTGATGCCTTTGGACCTCTTCTCCGGGGCCGTCTTCGCGTAGACGATCAGCACGTCGGCAATCGGTGCGTTGGTGATGAACATCTTGGTGCCGTCGAGCACGAACGCGTCGCCGTCCTTTCTCGCCCTGGTGGTGATGCTGACCGCGTCGGAGCCCGCGTTCGGCTCGGTGAGGGCCATGCCCCCGACCAGGTCACCCGAGCAGAGCCCCGGCAGGTAGCGTCGCTTCTGATCCTCGCCCGCGTTCCTGTTCAGGTTGTCGGCGCAGAGATTGGCGTGAGCCGCATAGGAGAGCGCCAGGGCCGGGCAGGTCCTGGCCATCTCCTCGACGATGAGGACCCCGGTCAGAAGACCGAGACCCGTGCCACCATACGCCTCGTCGACGCTTGCCCCCAGCAGCCCGATCTCGCCCAGCCGGTGCCAGATGCCCTCCGGAAACCTGGCCTCGCGATCAATCCGCTCCGTGTCCGGCGCGATCTCGCCCAGCATGAACTGCCGGACGCTCGCCTGGACCAGCTTCTGTTCTTCGGTCAGCTCGAAATCCATGGGGGCTCTGTCTCCTGCATCAGACTCTCAACAGGAAGAACGCAAGGAACGTCCCCGCCCTTTGCCACCGGGGCAGGTCGAATGGACAAGCAACTCAGCAGATGATTGATTCTATCAATCATCTGTTAAATTGCTTCGCGTCCGGCAGGCGGAGGAATGAAGAGAGGACCGCGACGATGAGCGAAGCGCTGCGGCGCTACCGGATCTGCGACTTCACGGGCCAGCTCGCAGGCGCTGGCGCCACCAAATGGCTCGCCGCCTTCGGGGCGGAGGTGATCCGCATCGAGGATCCGGTGCGCGAAGGCCGCTGGGATATTCTCCGCATGCTTCCGCCCTTCATCGACGAGCGCCGCGGGGTGGACTTCGCCGGCGGCTTTCAGAATCACAACGTCGAGAAGAAGGGCATCACACTGAACCTCCGTACCGAGCGCGGCAAGGAGCTGCTGCGGGAGATCATCAAACGCTCGGACGTGGTGAGCGAGAACTTCGCCGCCGGCGTGATGGAGAGGTGGGGCTTCGGCTACCAGGAGCTCAAGGCCATCAAGCCGGACATCATCTACGTCTCGAACTGCGGCTTCGGACACACGGGCCCCTACGCTTCCTTCAAGACCTGGGGTCCCATCGTGCAGGCGGTCTGTGGCCTGACCTTCACTTCGGGGCTTCCCGACCGGGAGCCCGCCGGCTGGGGTTTCTCCTTCATGGACCACATGGGCGCCCTCACCATGGCGATCGCGATCCTGCTGGCACTGCTCCATCGGGAGCGCACCGGCGAGGGGCAGTGGGTCGACATTTCCTGTACGGAAGCGGGCCTCGGGCTGAATGGCCCGGCGCTTCTCGACTGGAGCGTGAATGGCCGTCCAACACGGCAACCGGGCATGCCCAACGGCAACCGCAGCCTCGGTCCGGAGATGGCGCCTCACGGCATCTTCCCGGCCCGAGGTAACGACGAGTGGGTCTCGATCGCGTGCCGGGACGAGCGAGATTGGCGGGCCTTCGCAGAGGTGATCGGGGAGGCGTGGGTCCGCGATTCGCGCTTCTCGCATCTGGCGGACCGCAAAGCGAACGAAGATGCCTTGGACGAGCTCGTCGCAGGCTGGACGCGGGGACAGGACAAGTTCGAGGTGCAGCGGGCGCTCCTGGCCGTGGGCGTGCCTGCGGCGGCAGTCCAGAAGCCCGAGGAGCGCATCGAACGCGACCCCGACACGGAGGGCTTTGCGCTCTGGCCCACCGTCCAGCACACCAAGATGGGTGCGGTGCGGACCGACGGACTCCCCGTACACCTTTCCGAGACGGACTGGCGCATCGAACGCGGCGCGCCCTGCCTCGGCGAACACACCGAGGAAGTCCTGACCGGGCTGCTCGGGCTCTCCTCCGCGGACGTCGCGAAGCTTCGCGAGGAGGGCGTGGTATGACCGCGCTCTCCGGGACGAGAGTGGTCGAGCTGGCGAGCGACGCCGGAGCTCTCGCGGGCAAGCTCCTGGCCGAAATGGGCGCGGACGTGGTGCTCGTCGAGCCGCCGGGCGGGGCGGCGGCGCGCGCCTACCCGCCCTTTCTGGACGACCAGCCGGACCCGGAGCGCAGCCTCCACTGGTGGCACTTTCACACTTCGAAGCGCGGCATCACTCTCGATCTCGAAGAAGAGGCCGGGAGGGAGCTCCTCGGCAGGCTCGTGGCCGGTGCCGACGTTCTGCTCGAAGCCGAGCCCGCAGGTCACCTGGCCGACCTGGGGATCGGCTACGAGTCGCTCGCGGAGGCGAATCCGGGCCTGGTTCACGCGGCCATCACGCCCTTCGGACAGGCGAGCGAGCGCCGCAACGATCCGGTCACCGACCTCACCCTGCTCGCCGGGGGCGGCCCCGTCTGGAGCTGCGGCTACGACGACCACAGCCTGCCGCCGATTCGAGGTGGAGGCTTCCAGAGCCACAACATCGCCTCTCACTACGCGGTCATGGCCATCCTCACGGCACTGCTCCATCGCCACGTTTCGGGGCGGGGGCAGTTCATCGACGTGAGCCAGCACGCGGCCGCCAACGTCACCACGGAGATGGCGAGCTACCACTGGCTCGTGCAGCGGGGCACCGTGCAGAGGCAGACGGGGCGCCACGCGCTGGAGCACGCCACGCAGCCCACCCAGGTCCAATGCGCGGACGGCAAGCACGTCTGCACCGGCGCGCTGCCGCGCACCCCTCAGGAGCTCGGCAGACTCCTGCGCTGGCTCGAGGAGGCCGGCCTCAAGGACGAGCTTCCGGAGGCCATCTTCCTCGAGATGGGGGCGGAGCGCGATCAGATCGACCTCTCGAAGATCTTCGAGGACGACGAGGCCAGGGCCATCTTCAGCGCGGCCCGCGACGCAATGGTCCTCCTCGCGAGCCGCCTGACCTCGGTCGAGTATTTCCGCGGCGCCCAGCGCGCCGGGATGGCCGCCGGCGTCATCTACGCTCCGGAAGAGGCCTTCGAAGACGAGCACTCCGTCGCGCGCGGCTTCCAGCAGGAGCTCGAGCACGAAGACCTGGGGCGGAGCTTCCGCTACCCCGGCGCGCCGTACCGGTTCGAGAAGAGCCCCTGGTCGCTGCGGCGGCGAGCGCCCCATCTGGGCGAACACAACGACGAGGTATTTGCCGCACTCGGTGTTTCGGAGGATGAGCGCGAGGCGCTTCGCACGCGCGGCGTCATCTGAGGAGCGGCAACGGGGGATTTTGCCTCGCCCGAAAGCTTTCTTGGATGTAATATACCCGCGGCAACCGGGAGAGCGGAGAAATGGCAGAAGAACGGTTCGACGTGATCGTGGTGGGGGCGGGGTTTGGAGGCGCGTCCTGTGCGGGGCTCCTCGCCAAGCGTGGGCTCGAGGTCCTGCTCCTGGAGAAGAATGCCAAGGCGGGCGGGAAGGCGATGGCGTTCTCGAAGAGCGGATTCGTCTACACGCCGTGGGTCGTCATCACGGCTCCCATCCAGGACAGCGCCTTCGAGAGGGTGCTGAAGAAGCTGGGGATGGAGGACCGCGTGGAGCTGGTGACGCCGGATCCCTCGGGAGGGGCCATCTTCAAGAACTCGAAGGGCCACTACGTACCGATGCCGCCCATGCCCGCCGACTCCCCGGCGGATCCGAACCTCATCTTCGACTGGCTGGAGGTTCCGGAAGAGCAGCGAGGAAGCGCACTCGCGGCGATGACCGAGATCACGCTGATGCCCCCTGAGCAGATCGACGAACACGATGACATCAGCTTCGCGGAGTTCCTGACGAGGTACGACCTCCCGAGGCCGGTCTACGGTTACCTGGTCGGAAGCATCCACGACGCCTGCTTCGTCTGTCCGGTGGATGCGGTGGCGGCCTCGGAGGCCATCCGGGTCCTGCAGATGGTCTTCCTCCGCAGCGGAGGGCTCTTCGCGAAGGGTGGCATTGGACGGGTGGCCGAGGCCTATGCCGCAGCCGTGGAGGAGAATGGCGGGAAATACCTCACCCGGGCCAGGGTGCAGGAGATCCTGGTGGAGAACGGGGCGGTCGCGGGCGTGGTGACCGAGGAGGGAACCCACCGCGCTCCGATCGTGGTGAGCAACGTGGGCATCCAGCCGACGGTCCTCCAGTTGATCGGCGAAGAGCACTTCGATGACGACTACCTCGCCTATGTGAAGGGGCTGGTTCCGTCTATGGGCCTTCCCGGCGTTCGCTACTTCCTCGATCAGAAGGTGATCCAGCAGCCGTTCGGGACGATCTTCTCCACCGACAGCTACTGGACCATCGAGAAGTTCGATCGCGCCGCAAGCGGGGAGATGCCGGAGGACATCGCCGTGCTCTACGAAGTGCCCTCCAACTACGACGAGAACGCGGCACCGGAGGGCAAGCAGATCGTTCTGAGTTCGGTATGGGGCCCGGCCGACGGTGAAGCGACGGACGAGCAGATGAAGCCGTGGTGGCAGAAGTGCGATGAGATCATGTTTCGGGTCTTTCCCGACCTACCCGAGCACATCGAACGCAGGGAGTACTACTCGGTTCGCGATGTGTCTCGCCTGACTCGCGACCGGGTGCTGCCGAACCAGGGCGGCGAGTGCATCGGGCTGGGGCAACTGGTCGGCCAGGGCGGCCGGAAGAAGCCGTCGGTCAGTGCGCCACTTCGCGGCCTGTTCTTCGTCGGCTGCGATGCCGGTGGGTACGGCGTCGGCACTCAGCAGGCGACGGAATCGGGGCTCGCGGTGGCGAACGTGGTCGAGAAGCACCTCGCCGCGGGAGGTGTCTAGCCGCGCGCATCTACGGGCGCGGACGCTCGGCTGCGCGCCGCGCCGATTTCCCTGCTCGGCGAAGCTCGAGGCAAAGGCGACGAAGCTGTGCCGTGCGAAGCAGCCGCACTGTCACGGCTTTCGGCGACATGTCAGTCTGCCTCATCATCCGCCTCGAGCATCCGAATGTCATCCAGATCCTGACCACTCGACCGATGTCGCTTCATCGTAACGAGACCAGCTCTGGATACCACCGAAACGGTCCCGTGCTCCCAGCCAATGCGTTCGCGTGTCTCCCACACCGGAGCGAACTCCGGGGTAACGATGAGAAGATCCAGGCTCAGCAGGTCTCCGGTCTCGATCAGATAACCCTGTTCCCGAGCTACCTGTTGGCGCCTTCGACCGCCTCGATCGGAAGGAGAAGGTCGACGTCGATGGTTGCGCGCAGGCGGGCGTGGATGGCGAACGCGAGCCCGCCGCAAACGGCGTAGTCCACGCCGTCGCGCTCCAGCCCGTCCAGGAGAGCGCGGAACTCATCGACAAGATCCAACAAAGCCCCCGGAACCTAGCCCGCATTCCACGCCAGGTCGTTGCTGCGGCGGCGGGAAGCCGCGGCGTCCGGCACGGAGAATGGTGACCCAGGCAGGATTGCCGTCGCCGCTCCGCGGCTCGGCGTGCCCGGGCGCTCCGCGCCCAGGGAGCGAACCTGCGACTCCCAGCCTCGGAGGCTGTGCACTCCTGAGCAATTCTAGACACTTACAGACCACTCCCAGCGCAGGGAACCGCGAGGAACCGTAGACTCCCGCAGGCCCGCTGCCCGTCGGCAGAACCCACCGAGATCCGGTCCTCGCCGGCCAATGAGAGGCGAGAATGCTTACTGAACTCAAGGACGTCGCAGCTGCAACGCCTCCGCTTCAGAAGGTTCTGAAACGCAGCAGGGCTCGGAGGGGTCCACCGGCGCCTACATAGAAAGCAGACTCGGCACCAGCAACAGCGTTAGAACCCACCATGCTCATCGCATAGAATTTGTAGATGAAGAATTCCCACCTCGATCTCATCCGCACGCAGTTCACGCGCACTGCAGAGCTTTACGCTCGGACGCGCCAGGCCTCTGACGAACGCGGGCTCGAAGCCCTGGTCTCCCTCTCCGGCGCTACCTCGACAGACCGCTGCCTCGATGTCGCCTGCGGGCCGGGCTTTCTCACTCTGGCTTTCGCGGGCCGTTGCGCAGAAGCCACGGGCTTTGACGCCACCGATACTTTCCTTGGCTTGGCCCGCGCGGAGGCCGAGGTTCGCGGACTTCGCAATGTTGGCTTCGAGCATGGTGATGCCGAACACTTGCCCTTTGCGAATTCGTCTTTCGAGGTGGTTTCGTGCCGCGCCGCCTTCCATCACTTTCCGCGACCTGGCCGCGTGCTCTCCGAAATGGCCCGCGTGGCCACACCCGACGGCCGTATCCTCCTGGCCGATATGCTTGGCAGCGAGGACGCTGAACGAGCGGAGTTGCACGATCGGATCGAGCGGCTCGGCGACCCCACCCATGTTCGGGCTCTGCCGGAGTCTGAGTTCGCACGACTGGCTACTGGCGCCGGACTGACGACGGCTCACGATGTGCGCTCCACGCTCGATCATGATCTAGACGAGTGGATTTCTAGCGGTGCGCCGGGGGAGGCCGCTCGGAGAGAGATCGTCTCCGTAATGGAGTCGTGCCTGGCGGATGATCGGCTGGGGCTAGATGTACGCCACGAGGACGGGAGGCTGCGCTTCACTCACCAAGTTGCCGTGTTCGTATTCGAACGGGCGTAGCCCCCCGGAAACCTGATTCTCGCGGGATCAACGTTGCAGCTGAAACGACTCCACTTGAGAATGTCCTGAAACGCAGCAGGGCGCTCATCCACCCGGCGGGCGGCGCACGCGTTCGCTGGGGCGCATGTCCCCCCTGGCGTCCGGGTGGGCGACGTAGCGGCCGTCATTGTCGGGCAGCGGCAGACCGGCGCGGTGGAGAGCGGTATAGAGCCCGAGGCAGACAATGTTGGCCAGGTTCAGGCTGCGTACGCCCTCTCGGATCGGCACGTAGACGCGCCGGTCGCTGTGCGCCTCCAACAGTGAGGCCAGCAGGCCCGTGCTCTCGCTCCCGAAGACCAGCAGATCCTCGGCGCCGAAGTCGGTCTCGAAGAGCGAGCGTCCTCCACGGGCAGTGAACAGCCGCAGCCGCTCCGAGAGCGGCCGCTCAGCTCCGGTGCTCAGGACTTCCGCAGCCGTCTCCCAGTCGGCATGCACGACGACGTCGACCATGGGCCAATAGTCGAGGCCGGCGCGCTTCAGGTAGCGGTCTTCGAGCGAGAAGCCCAGCGGCTCCACCAGGTGCAGGCGCACGCCGGTGGCCGCCGCCAGGCGGGCAGCGCAGCCAGTGTTGTGCGGGATCTCTGGGTGGACGAGTATGAGTTGCATCCGGACAGGATAGCTGTCGGTTCTTTGAACTCATCCGGGGTTCCGTCCAGACCTTTGAATGAAGGTGATGGCGCGCTACGCCGCATCTGCCGCGGCTCGGGAGGCGTCGCAGATTGACACGGTCCGCTCAAACGACTCTCGTCGTCGATGAGATCCCTGCGATCTTGGCCGGTACGCCCGAGGGACAGCCGACCGGCCGCCTGGTTCAGTTCGACGCCAACGGGTCGATCCTCTTCGAGACCAAGGCACTACAGATGCCCTACGATGCTGCGCCAACGCCCGATGGCGGGTGGTTGGTCAACATCATCCGCGCGCGGGCGGTGTATCGTCTCTCACGGGGCGGTGAGGTGTCGTTCGAGACGAAGGTCGGCGGCTATCCCTGCAGCTTGCAGCTCCTCGATGCCGGTCACATGCTGGTCGCGGGCTGGGACGACGACATTGCCGGGTTCGTTCGGGAGTTCGCGCCCTCGGGCGAAATCGTTTGGAGGTTGGAGGGCCTTCACTGGCCCTGGAAGGCGGAGCGTCTGCCCAATGGAAATACGCTCGTCGCTGATGCGGGGCGGCGACGCGTGTTCGAGGTGACGCCCGATCGGAGTGAGGTGTGGGCCGTGGATGATCTGGGCCCGGCAACGCCGACCCTATTCGACGATCTCGGACCGGTGTACGTGCAGCGACTCCTCGACGGCCATACACTCGTCTCGATCCGGGGCGAGAGCCGTGTCGTCGAACTCGATCGCTCGGGACGCGTGGTTTGGGAAGTCGGCCCCCCGGTCCTCAGCAAGCCTTATTCCGCGGTACGCCTGGACGACGGCAATACGCTGGTCGCAGACCAAGGCCACTTTCGCGTGGTCGAAGTGACACGCGAGCGACGGGTTGCCTGGGAATTGGGCGGATTCGGCTATCCCGCCAAGGCATACCGCCTTGATTGCGGATTGCGGGGCTCTCACGGCTTGCCCAGCCCATGAATCTCGTGGGAGGAGTTCTTGAAAACGGACGGCTCCAGAAACGCAAGAACGCAAGGAACGTCCCCGCTATCCGCTCGGGGAGGATGGTGACCCAGGCAGGATTCGAACCTGCGACTCCCAGCTTCGGAGGCTGGTGCTCTATCCAGCTGAGCTACTGGGCCACGCGAACGGGAGAACCGCTCGAAACGCTGATGGTGGGGCGTACTGGACTCGAACCAGTGACCTCCGCGGTGTGAACACGGCGCTCTGCCAACTGAGCTAACGCCCCTCCCTCACTGCACTTTCTTAGGGAAGCCGGGGGGCGAGCGCAAGCTGGCCGGAAGCACGGTGCCGGCTCCCCGCCGGGCCCGGGTCAGCCCCCGTCGGCGTGGTGCAGCGCCGCTCCCACGAAGGCGGTGAAGAGCGGATGGGGCTCGAAGGGAGTGGATTTGAACTCGGGGTGGAACTGGCAGCCCACGAACCAGGGGTGCTCCGCAATCTCCACCACTTCGACCAGGCGGTTGTCGGGGGAGGTGCCCGCGAACACCAGCCCGGCGCCGGAGAGCTGATCCCGGTAGTCCGGGTTGAACTCGTAGCGGTGGCGGTGCCGCTCCGAGATCTCGAGCTTCCCGTAGGCCTCGGCCGTGCGGGTGCCCCTGCGGAGCAGGCAGGGGTAGGCGCCCAGGCGCATCGAGCCGCCCTTGTCCTCCAGCTCCCGCTGTTCCGGCATGAGATCGATCACGGAGTGCGGCGCATTCTCGTCGACCTCGGCGGAGCTGGCGCCTTCGAGCCCCGCCACGTGGCGGGCGAACTCGATCACCGCGAGCTGCATGCCGAAGCAGATGCCCAGGTAGGGGACGCCCTGCTCGCGGGCAAAGCGGACCGCCTTGATCTTGCCCTCCACGCCGCGGGATCCAAAGCCGTGGGGAACGAGGATGCCGTTCAGCTTGGACAGCTCGGCGGCGTCGGCCAGCTTCTCCGAGTCGAAGTACTCGATCTGCACGCGCACACGGTGGGCGATCCCGCCGTGGTGCAGGGCCTCGTTCAGGCTCTTGTAGGAATCGGTCAGATCGACGTACTTGCCGACCATGCCGATCCGCACCACCCCTTCCGGATGGGTCACCGCGTGGACCACCTGCTTCCACGGCTCGAGGTTCGGCTCCCCGGTCCAGATCCCGAGCACCCGGGTGAGCTTCTCGTCGAGCCCCTCACTGTGGAAGATGGTCGGCACCTCGTAGATGTGCTCGACGTCCTTGGCCGTGATCACGGCGTCCTCGTCCACGTTGCAGAAGAGCGCGATCTTGGCCTTCACCGACCGGGGCAGGAAGCGATCGGTCCGGCAGAGCAGCACGTCGGGCGCGATCCCGACGGCCTGGAGTTCCTTCACCGAGTGCTGGAGCGGCTTGGTCTTGAGCTCTCCCACGGACGGGATGAAGGGGACCAGCGCCAGGTGGACGTAGCAGGCGTTGGCCCGGCCCACGTCGGCGCGGAACTGGCGGATGGCCTCGAGAAACGGCAGCGACTCGATGTCGCCCACGGTGCCACCCACCTCGGCGATCAGCAGATCCGCGCCTTCCGCGGCCTTGTGGATGCGCTCCTTGATCTCGTCGGTGATGTGGGGGATCACCTGGACGGTGCCGCCCAGGTAGTCGCCGTGCCTCTCCTTGGTGATCACCGCTTCATAGACCCGGCCCGCGGTAACGTTGTTGACCTGGCCGGTGATGGTGCGCGTGAAGCGTTCGTAGTGGCCGAGATCCAGATCCGTCTCCGCCCCGTCGTCGGTGACGTAGACCTCTCCATGCTGGATCGGGTTCATGGTGCCGGGATCCACGTTCAGATAGGGATCCAGCTTCAGGAAGTTCACCCGCAGGCCCCGGGCCTCCAGCAGGGAGCCGATGGCAGCCGCGGAGAGCCCCTTCCCGAGCCCGGAGAGCACGCCCCCGGTGACGAAGATGAACTTCTTGGGCCTACCCTGCATGGCTCACCAGCTCGCGACTGCGGCCGCTCCGAGCCCCGCGCCCCGCCGATAGCGAGAGAAGGGCCTGCCTCGGGTCCGTGGCGGATCTGCTCGTCACGCCGCGGCCCCCCGCGCCTCGGAAGAACTGCGAGTCCAGGCCGGTTGGATGGTCTCTCACCCGTGAATCGGTTTTGTGGTTTATAACCCGCCGCTCCGGGATGTCAATTTCTCCCCGCGAGACGGCGTTCGTCCGGCCCCGGGGCGATGCCAGCGAGCGGCGAGCGGGGCGCTTGAGGACGGAGAGCCAGCCTTCTGAACTTCGCTCGGCTGCGCCTCGCTGCGCGCGCTTCGCGCTTGCCTAGCGCTTCGAGAACTGGAAGCGTGCGCGAGCCCCGCGCTGGCCGTACTTCTTGCGCTCCTTCTTGCGCGCATCGCGCGTGAGGAGCCCGCTTCGCTTGAGCGCGATTCGCTGGCTCGGATCGAGCTTCTCGATGGCCCGGGCGATCCCGTGGCGCAGTGCCCCGGCCTGTCCCGCAACGCCGCCGCCCTTGACGCGGGCGATCACATCGTAGCGACCCCCCACGCTGGCGACCTCGATCGGCTGGTTGACCAGCCCGACCAGGGCGTCCCTCGGGAAGTACTCCTCCGGAGATCTGCCGTTCACCAGGATCTGACCGGTGCCGAGTCGCATCCTCACCCTGGCGACGGCCGTCTTGCGCTTGCCGGTCACGAGGACCTCGGTGGGTACGTCAATCAAGCTGGAGCTCCTCGGGCTTCTGGGCCGCGTGGCGGTGATCGGGGCCCGCGTAGACCTTGAGTTTGCCGAGCATCTTCCTCCCGAGCGAGTTCTTCGGGAGCATCCCCCGCACCGCCTCTCGCACCACTCGATCCGCGTGGGGGCCTCGGAGCAGCCTGTCCGCGGTGATCGAACGCAGGCCGCCCACCCATCCGGAGTGGCGGTAGTAGGTCTTGTTCTCGCGCTTGTTTCCGGTGAGCTTCACCTTCTCGGCGTTGACCACGATCACGAAGTCGCCGGTGTCCACGTGGGGCGTGAAGATGGGCTTGTGCTTGCCCCTGAGGATGGTCGCCAGGCGGGTGGCCAACCGGCCCAGCACCTGGTCGGTGGCGTCCACCACGTACCAGCGCCGCTCGATTTCCGCGGGCTTGGCACTCTGCGTGGCTCGATGGGCTTGGACTCCCATGAATCCTGCTCTCCTTGGCGTCCGGGCCGCAATCGTTAGCCGAGGGGCCTCGACTCGTCAAGCTGGCGATCGTGTAAGACCGCGTGCTACCGGCGAAAACCGTAGTCCACCCGCACCAGGGTGAGGCCCTGCGCGGGAGCCGTGGGAGGAGCGGCGCGGCGATCTCGCGCCGCCAGGAGAGAGGGGACGGCCGCGGGCGCGAGGCGTCCTCGGCCGACCTCCAGCAGGATGCCCGCCAGGATGCGAACCATGTGCCGGAGGAAGCCGGACCCCTCCACGTCGATGCGGATCTCCCCTCCGGGCTCCCCTGCGACCTCGACCCGGTACAGCGTCCGAACCGTGTCGTGGACCTCGGAGCCGGCCGTCTGGAGGGAGGCGAAGTCGTGCCGCCCCTCGAGGCAACGCGCCGCGGCGCTCATGGCTGGAACGTCGAGGGGAGCACGCAGCCAATGGCTGCGCCGGTGCCGCAAGGGGGAGGGCCAGGGACCATTCCAGATCCGGTAGGCGTAGTGCTTGGAGCGGGCGTCGTGCTGGGCGTGGAGGCCGTCCGGCTGCTCCTCGAGCCCCACTACCGCCAGATCCCGGGGGAGGACGGTGTTGAGGGCCCGGTGAAGCTCGGAACACGCCATCGAGAGCTCGATCTCCGCGCTCGCCACCTGTCCCTCGGCGTGAACCCCGGCGTCGGTCCGCCCCGCTCCGATCACCCGGACGCTCTGGCCGGTGACCCGTCGCAGCGCCGCCTCGAGGCTGTCCTGAACGGTGCGATGTCCCTCGGGCTGGGACTGCCAGCCCTCGAAGTCGGTGCCGTCGTACTCGAGCGTGAAGCGGTAGGTGGCCACCTGTCCCCGGCCCTGGCTCAGCAGACGTGGAAGCGGCTCTCGGCGAGCCGGACGGCATTGCTGGCAGCCAGTCGAACGGGATCGGCAGCGAGCCAGAGGAGCAGCCCCCGCTCGGAGCTCGAATCCCGGCGGATTCGCCCCACCAGCACCGACTCGCTCTCGGTGGCCTCCAGGATCGTCGGCGAGGGCATCGCCTCGTCGCGCAAGCTCACTCCCGGCGACTTGGCCAGCAGCTCTCGGAGCTCCGTGACGCTCAAATCCTCGGCGACCTCCACCGCGATGCTCGCGCCGGCTCCCGAGAAGGTCGGCACCCGTACCGCCGTCACCGCGACCGGGAGATCGGCACCGAGAATCCGGCGCAGACCGCGCGCCAGGGCCTCCTCCGCGCCCGTCTGCGCGTCCTCACCCGCCTCCCCCACCATGGGAATGCAGTTGAAGGCGATTCTGTGCGGAAAGACCGTCGACTCCGGGGCCTCGAGCTGGCCAAACAGGGCAATCGCCTCGGCCCGGAGAGACTCGATGCCGGCGCTTCCGGCTCCGGACACGGCCTCGAAGGCCGTGCCGATGACGCGGCGAAGCCCGGCGTACCGGTGAATCGGCTCGAGCACCAGGGACCAGGCCAGGGTGGAGCCGGCCGGCGTCGCGATCACCGGCTGCAGGAGATCGACGGGATCGGGTTGCAGGTTCGCCACCAGAAGCGGCACCTCCTGCGCACTCTCCATGGCACCGGAGAGATCGATGCAGGGAACCTCGGCGTGCAGCGCGGCGCGCACCCACTGGAAGGCTTCCCGGCCGGGAACGCACACGAAGACCAGGCCCAGGCTCCGGAGCGAGGAGAGCTCCGTCTCGACGGAAATCGAGTGCCCGTGAATCTCGACGAACCGGCCGAGGGAACGCTCGGTGGCGACCGGAATCAGCTCCGAGATCGGGAAACGCCGCGCCTCCAGCACGGAGAGGAGATCGCTGCCCATCGTCCCGGTGGCGCCGATCACCGCGACCCGGAGTCCCTCTCGAGCGGTCACGTCGCGTCCAGTCGCTCGAGCACCAGATCTCCCATCGCCCGGCAGCCCACCGGGTTGCCGGCGCCTTCTTCGAGGATCAGGTCCTGAGTGCGGTGGCCGTCTGCGAGGACCGCGTCGACTGCGGCGCGGATCTCGCCAGCCGCGGCTGCGTTCTCGAAGGTGTGCTCGAACATCATCGCCACGGAGAGAATCGTCGCCAGCGGATTCGCCAGATCCTGGCCGGCGATGTCCGGCGCGGAGCCGTGGACCGGCTCGTAGAGGCCGATCCCCCCCTCGCCGAGGCTGGCCGAGGGGAGCATGCCGAGAGATCCGCTGATCATGGCCGCCTCGTCGGAGAGGATGTCGCCGAAGAGGTTTCCCGTGACCATCACGTCGAAGCGCCCGGGATCCCGGACCAGCAGCATGGCGCAGGAGTCCACCAGCTGGTGGGCGAGCTCCACGTCGGGGTAGTCTTTCGCCACCTCCTCGACGACCTCCACCCAGAGCTGAGAGACGTCGAGCACGTTGGCCTTGTGGACGTGTGTCACGTGGCTGCGACGACGGCGCGCCGCTTCGAAGGCCACGCGGGTGATCCGGGAGATCTCGACCTCGTCGTAGACCATGGTATTGCGGGACTCGCGACGACCTTCCACCAGCGCGGTGCCCCGGGGCTCGCCGAAGTAGATGCCGCCGGTCAGCTCGCGGACCACCAGCAGATCGATCCCCTCCACCACCTCTCTCCGCAGCGTCGAAGCGTCGGCGAGTGCCGGGAATACCCAGGCGGGACGGAGGTTCGCGAAAAGCCCCAGCTCCTTGCGGATGCGGAGCAGCCCCGCCTCGGGGCGAAGATCCATGGGATTGGCATCCCACTGCGGTCCGCCGACGGCGCCGAGCAGCACCGCCCGGCTCCGCTTGGCCTCGGAGAGCGCCTCGTCGGTGAGAGGCGACTGGCAGGCGTCGAGGGAGGCGCCGCCGATCAGCGCCTCCTGGCAGGAGAGCTCGAGACCGTGGCGTGATGCCACGAACTCGAGGACTCGGCGGGCTTCGCGGGTGACGTCGGGACCAATCCCGTCGCCGGGGAGTAGTAGCACTCGTTCCAAAGCTCAGATTCCCTTCAGATCAGTCGGACCGCGGCGTCGTTTGTGCCAGTCGAGCCGGTTCAGGGCGTGGATGTAGGCCTTGCCGCTGGCGACGATGATGTCGGTGTGGGACCCGTGACCGATTACGCGCCGATCGCCCTCCTGGAGGGTGACGGTCACCTCGCCCTGGGCGTCCATCCCCTCGGTGACCGCCTTGATCTGGAACTGGATCAGCTCGCTGTTGCTCTCGGTGAGCTCGACGATGGCCTTGTAGACGGCGTCGACCGGGCCGTCTCCCATGCAGGAGGTCTTCCTGACCTGCCCGTCCACCGTCAGCTCCACCGTCGCGGTCGGCGTGGCAAAGGTCCCGCTCACCACGGCCAGGTCTTCCAGGAGATAGCGGTCTTCCTCGGAGCTCTCGGACTCGGCCAGGATCGCCTCCAGGTCTTCGACGTAGATGGACTTCTTCTTGTCCGCCAGATCCTTGAATCGCTGGAAGGCCTGGTCGAACTGGTCTCCCTCGACATCGAAGCCGAGGTCGGCGAGGCGATCGCGGAAGGCGTGGCGGCCCGAGTGCTTGCCGAGCACCAGCTCGTTGGACACCCGCCCGATCGACTGCGGCGTCATGATCTCGTAGGTGATGGCGGCCTTGAGCACGCCGTCCTGGTGGATGCCGGCCTCGTGGGCGAAGGCGTTCTCGCCGACGATCGCCTTGTTCGGCTGCACCGCGACCCCGGTGATCTTCGAGAGCAGGCGGCTGGTCGGATAGATCTCGTCGGTTCGAACCTGCGTCTCGAGACCGTCGTAGACCTCGCGCCGGGTGGCGAGCGCCATCACCACCTCTTCCATCGAGGTGTTGCCGGCGCGTTCGCCGATCCCGTTCACCGTGCACTCGACCTGGCGGGCGCCGGCGCGGATCGCCGCCAGGCTGTTGGCGACGGCGAGGCCCAGATCGTTGTGGCAGTGCAGGCTGAAGACCGCCTTCTCGCTACCGGGGATCTTCTCGCGCAGATACTGGATCAGGTCGTGGTACTCGATGGGGGTCGTGTACCCCACCGTGTCGGGGACGTTCAGGGTCGAGGCGCCAGCTTCCAGCGCGACGGTGAAGACCTCGACCAGATAGTCCCACTCGGAGCGGGTCGCGTCCTCCGCCGAGAACTCCGCGTCGTCGCAGTACTGACGGGCCTGCGTCACCGCCCGCCGCACCTCCTCGAGCACCTGCTCCCGGGACATCCGCAGCTTGTGCTCCAGGTGGAGGTCGCTGGTCGCGATGAAGGTGTGGATGCGGGGCTTCACGGCCGGCTCGAGGGCCCGGGCGGCCTTCTCGATGTCGGCGCTCGCGGTGCGCGCGAGCCCGGCGACGGTGGTCTCACGGATCTCCTCGGCAATCGCGCGCACCGACTCGAAGTCGCCCACGCTCGCAATGGGAAAGCCGGCCTCGATGACGTCGACGCCGAGCTTCTCGAGTTGCCTGGCGAGCAGGACCTTCTCGCCGAGCTTCATGCTGCAGCCCGGCGACTGCTCGCCGTCGCGCAGGGTGGTGTCGAAGATGCGGATCCGATCTTCGCTCATGACGTCGTTCCTCGCGTCTCGGGATCGGGAAGCGGCTCTACCTTCTCTGCCTCCTGGAGCACGCGACCCGTGCGCCAGCGCCAGTACCACTCCGCCGGGCCGGAGCCCACGTAGAGGAGGGCCGCGATGAACAGGGTCACCGCCGGCTTGGAGAGAATCACGGCGAACGCGATCACCATCACGACGACCGTGGGGTAGGAGCGCCCGATCCGCACTCCCTTGAAGCTCCGGTAGGGAATCGGACTCACCATCAGAACTCCCAGCAGCGCCACCCCCAAACCCAGGAAGACGGCGGGGAGGTCGAGGGCGAGCCCGCTCTCTCGCAGGAATCCACCGAACCAGACCGAGGACATCACCATGCCCGCCGCGGCCGGGCTGGGGAGGCCGTAGAATCGCCCCTTGTAGCGCTCCGGCTGCACGTTGAAGCGGGCCAGTCGGAGCGCCGCGCAAGCGGTGTAGGTGAAGGCCAGCACCCAGCCGGTCCAGCCGAGCTCCTGGAGCACCCCGGCGCTGTAGGCGAGCATGGCGGGGGCCACCCCGAAGGAGACCGTGTCGGCAATGGAATCGTACTCGGCGCCGAACTTGCTGGTGGAACCGGCCATGCGAGCCAGACGGCCGTCGAGCAGATCGCAGATCCCCGCGACGATGATCATCAAGGCCGCGCGATCCAGGTCGCCGCTGGCCGAGAGGGTGATCGAGTAGAACCCGGCCGCCAGATTGCCCGTGGTGAGCAGGTGGGGAAGCAGCGTGGAGAAGTCGCGCTGCCTCTTCTTCCGGTCGCGGCGGCGGCGACGCCGGCGGCCCTTGAGCGGCGGAACCGCGGCGACGTCGCGAGGCATCGTCATGTCGCATCTCCCTGCAACACCGCGATCACGCTGCTGCCCCCCTTCACCCGGTCCCCGACCGCGACCCGCACCTCGCTCCCGATCGGCAACACCACATCCGTGCGGGAGCCAAACCGAATCATGCCGTAGCGAACCCCGCGCGCCAGCCACTCGCCGACGGCGGCCTGATTGACGATGCGGCGAGCGATCAGCCCGGTGATCTGCACGACGTCCACTCGGGTGCCTCCCGCCGTCTCGAGGGTCATCGCGCAGCGCACGTTGCGCCGCTCCGCAGCCTTGTTGAATGCGGCGAGGTACGCGTCGCCGAAGCGTTGCTTCGCGAGCACCCGTCCGGCGACCGGTGCGCGGTTCACGTGGACGTCGAAGATCGAGAGGAAGATCCCGATTCGGAGCGCCTTGGTGCCCGTCTCGGTCTCGATCTCCCCCGCGTCGATGACGCGGCCGTCGGCCGGCGCCACCACGGTGAGCTCGTCACCGGGGATCCCCCGGGGTGGGTTGCGGAAGAAGAAGGCCGCGAAGAGCCCCAGGGCGAGCGCGAGGGTCGCTGCAACCCACCACTGGAGGGCGAGGCAGACACCGGCGAACCCGATCATCGGCAGGGAGGTCGTCAAGACGTCGGGGGCGAACGGCCGGGTGAGCCTTTCCTCGAAGAGCGGTACCTGGGGCGGGGTCTCAGACCCTTCCATGGCCAATTCCCTCGTAACCTCGCGAAGTTACCACGCGGCCCAGGTGTGGCAAAACTCGTTGCTCACTCGAAGCGCTCCCCGGTGCGACGGACCTCGGCCTCCGCCCTTCGCACGTAGCGGGGCACCAGATCCTCGGACCGCTCTCCTGCACCCAGGGCGACCATGCGCACACCGAGAAGACCGGTGTGGAAGGCGCGCGCCCGCCCGAGCGCCGCGGGAAGCAGCACCATCCCCCCATCGGACCGCTCCGCGGCGGCGCCGGCCACCCCCTCGGCATCCTCGCCCACCACCACGGTGCAGGAGTCCGGAAGGGCGGCCGCCAGCTCGGCGGCGTTGAAGACGGCGTCCGCGACCAGTGGGCTCCCGATCTCACCGGGCCCCTCGAGGCAGACGGCGTAGACCTCGTCCCGCCGGGCATCCAGCAGCGCCGCCACGGGACCGGTCGCGCCGGAAGCTGCCAGCGTCAGGGCGACGAGGCTGGGCACCGCGACCGCGGGCCGATCGGAGCCGTGGGCGAGACCCTTCATGGTCGCGAGGCCGATGCGCAGACCGGTGAAGGAGCCGGGCCCAATGGAGACGGCAAAGGCCTCGATCTGGTCGAGAGAGAGCTCCGCGATGCGCAGCAGCTGATCGATGGCGGGGAGCAGGCGCTCCGAGTGGACCCGCTCGTCGAAGGTGCTGATCTCGGCGAGCAGCGTCTCTCCCTCGAGGACAGCGACGCTCATCACGCGGGTGGCCGACTCGATGGAGAGCAGAAGCGGACTCCCGCCCCGGGTCTCTCTCCGGCTCGCCGCCGGGACGCTGGAGGCGGCGTCGCCGCCGCCTAGAGCCCTTTCACCCACTCGAGGAAGCTCGACCAGTGGCGGGAGATGTCGTTCCAGAAGGCGAAGCTCATCAGTGCGACCAGGACCACGAGACCCAGCTGCTGGACGATCTCCCGGGTGCGAAGGGAGAGCGGCGAGCGCTTCACACCCTCCACCGTGAACATGAGCGCCTGGCCGCCATCGAGGATCGGAATCGGCAGCAGGTTCAGGATGCCGAGGTTGATGCTGATCAGTACCAGCAGGTTGAGGAAGCGATCCCATCCCGCCTGGAGGGCCATGTGGGACTGCTTGGCGATCTCGATGGGACCGCCGATGTTGCTCCGGGAGATCTCGCCGGCGATGATCATCCGGAGACCCCGGATGAAGATCCGGGTGATGTCGACGGTCATGACCGCCGCGCGCGGGAAGGCGACCAGGGGATTGCGCACCTGGTCCGTGGCAACGACCCCGGAGAGAGTCGCGTCTTCCCCGCGAATCCCGATCAGGTAGAGCTTCTCGCCCGTGGCGCCGCCGTCCAGCTCGGTGAGCTCGGGTCGGATCTGGAGGCGCCGGCTCTCGCCGTCTCGGGCGACCAGAATGTCGAGAGCGCGACCCTCGCTGGCGAGAACCGTCTCCTGGAAGGTCAGGAAGCTGCCGATCGGGGTGCCGTCCACCGTCACGATCAGGTCGCCGGGCTCGATTCCCGCCCGGTCGGCGGGCCTGCCCTCGGAGACCGACTCCACCAGCACCACCGCCGGGATCGCGCCGAGGCTCTCGACGCTGCCGAGCGCGGGCACCGAGAGCCGGATCTCCCGCTCGTCCTGGTCGGCGCCGCGAATCACGCTGAGCTTCACCGGCCCCTCCGCCCCGGCGTAGGCCTCGGCGAAGCCCGTCCAGTCTTCCACGGAGGTCTCGCCCGCTCGCTCGATGCGATCCCCCGAGCGCAGACCGGCTCGCGCAGCGGGCGAATCCGACGAGGTGATCCCGACCAGCGCCTTCTGACGGGCGTGCTGGAGACCCAGCCATCCGACGTCGCTGTTCAGCCGGAAGATGTCGAGACCGGCGCGCTCCTCGACCCCCAGATCGAAATCGAAGTGCCGCCCTTCCCGCTCGACGTCGAAACGGAGCCTCTGTCCGGGTCGGCTACGGACCTGCTTCTCCAGCTCGTCCCACCAGGCGATCGGCTCGCCCTCGATCGAGAGCACCCGGTCCCCGGGGAGCAGCCCCGCCTCGGCCGCCGGAGATCCGGGCTCCACGTTGCCCACCACCGCCTCCCTGCGATCGACGCCCAGCGCCAGGGTGCCCGCGAAGACGAATACGGGCAGAGCCAGGTTCATGGCGGGACCGGCAAAGACCACCGAGAGCTTCTTCCAGGTGGGCTTTGCGCGCAGCGCCTGACTCGGGTCGGCCTCCACCTCTGGCGACTCGGCCTCGTCCGGGTTCTCACCGAGCATCTTCACGAAGCCGCCCAGGGGAAGCCAGGCGACCACGTACTCGGTCCCGTTGCGGGTCCAGCTCATGCGGAAGCGGCCGATGCCGATCGGCGGTCCGAAGCCGATGGAGAACTTGAGCACCCGGACGCCGCACGCCTTCGCGGCGATGAAGTGGCCGAACTCGTGCACCGTGATGAGCACGCCGAGCATCAGGACCAGAGCGAAGACGAACTCGGCACCAGTGACCAGCTGGCTCATGGTCGCGCTCCCGCCTCAATGCCGGGCAGAATCCCGAGCCTCTCCCGCGCCATCCGCCTCGCCCACCCGTCCGCCTCGATCACGTCCTGGAGATCGCGAACCACCTCTCCTCGGTGCCCTCCGAGATGAGAGTCGAGCACCGCCGCGTTGGTGGACGCGATGTCGGTAAAACGAATCATACCGCGCAGGAAGGCATCCACCGTGATTTCGTTCACCGCGTTGAGCACGGCCGGGGCCAGCTCGCTTCCCCGAAGGGCTGCGTGACCGAGCTGAAGCGCGGGAAACCGTTTCAGATCCGGTGCTTCGAAGTCGAGTGAGCCCACCGCTGCGAGGTCCAGGCGCCGCCCCTGGAGGGGAAGGCGCTCGGGATAGGTGAGCGCCAGCGCGATCGGAATGCGCATGTCCGGAGGGCCCAGCTGGGCGAGCACCGATCCGTCGATGAATTCCACCAGCGAGTGGACGATCGACTGGGGATGCACCACCACCTCGATCCGCTCCGGCGGAACGTCGAAGAGCCAACGGGCCTCGATGACCTCCAGCACCTTGTTCATCAGCGTCGCGGAATCGATGGTGATCTTGGGACCCATGTTCCAGTTCGGATGAGCGAGTGCCTCCGCCACCGTCGCCCGCGCGAGACGCGCCGCGTCCCACGTGCGCAGGGGCCCGCCGGATGCCGTCAGGACCAATCTCTCGACGTCCTCGGGTCGCTGGCCCTCGAGCGCCTGAAAGATCGCGCTGTGCTCGCTGTCGACGGGGAGCAGCTGCACGCCCTGGCGACGGATCTCCCGCAGCACCAGCGCGCCCGCCATCACCATCACCTCTTTGTTGGCGAGGGCGATGTCACGTCCGGCGCGGATCGCGGCGAGGGTCGGACACAGCCCCACGGCGCCCACCAGCCCGGCCACCACCAGGTCCGCGGGCTGTGTCGCTACGGCCTCGAGCCCCTTCTCGCCCACGTCGATTTCGACGTCCGCGGCAGCGATCCGGTTTCGCAACTCCGCGGCGCCAGCCTCATCGGCAACGGAGACGCGGGCCGGCCTGAAGCGCCGTACCTGCTCCGCCAGCTTGGGAATGTTCCGGCCCGCGGCCAGGGCCACCACCTCGAAGTGCTCCGGGAAGTCCTCCACCACGGCGAGGGTCTGCACGCCGATACTTCCGGTGCTTCCCAGCAGGCTGATGCGCTTCACGAGGTGCTTCCGCCCTCTCCCTGCACCTGCGCACTGATCCGGCCGTAGCGCCGTTCCCGGGACTGGTAGTCGAGAATCGCCGCCTCGAGGTCTTCCCGGGTGAAGTCCGGCCACATCACGTCGGAGACGTAGAGCTCCGCGTACGCGAGCTGCCAGAGCAGGAAGTTCGAGATGCGCCGCTCGCAGCCGGTGCGAATCAGCAGGTCGACGTCCGGCAGCTCCGGGTCGTCGAGGTACTGGGCGAATCGCTTCTCGTCCAGGGAATCCGGATCGATCTTGTCGAGATCGTGGTCCCGGAGCAGCCGGCGCGCCGCCTCCACGATCTCGCCGCGGCCCCCGTAGGAGAGCGCAAAGGTCAGGCGCATCGAGGCGTTCTCCTCGGTGGCCTCGATGGCCTCGTCCATGGTCGCGATGACGTGGGCGGGCAGGCGGACGCGGTTGCCGATCATCCGGATGCGGATGCCGTTCTCGACGGCGTCCGGCAGCTCGCTCTCGAAGAACTCCTCCGGGAGGGTCATCAGCTCGTCGACCTCGGACTTGGGGCGGCTCCAGTTCTCCGAGGAGAACGCGAACAGCGTCAGCCAGGCAACACCCAGGTCCCGGGAGGCGCGGACGATCTTGCGGACGGCATCCACCCCCGCGTGGTGCCCCTCCGATCTCGAGAGCCCACGCCTCTCGGCCCAGCGCCCGTTGCCGTCCATGATGACGGCGATGTGGCGCGGCACCGCCTCCGGACGGATGCTGCCCTCCCCCATGGGTCAGACCTGTAGGATCTCCTCTTCCTTCCGATCTGTCATCTCGTCGAGCTTCTTGACATTCTCGTCGGTGAGGTCCTGGATGGCCTTCTCGACGCGGCGCCGCTCGTCCTTGGGCACGGATCCTTCCGATTCGAGGTCCTTGAGCATCGAGACGGCCCCGCGGCGCGCCTCGCGCACGCCGATCTTGTGATGCTCGGAAGATTTCTTGATCTGCTTGACCAGTTCCTTGCGGCGCTCCTCGGTCAGCGGCGGGATGGGGATTCGCACCACCTTGCCGTCGCTGGCCGGGGTCAGGCCCAGATCCGCCTTCAGAATCGCTCGCTCGATCTCCGGGAGTGCCCCCTTGTCGTACGGGGAGATCACGATCAGCCGCGGATCGGGGGCGGTCAGGTTGGCGAGCTGGTTGATCGGGGTGGGGGTGCCGTAGTAGTCGACCTGGATCCCGTCGAGGATGGCGGGGTTGGCGCGCCCGGTGCGGACCTTGGTGAGATCGGCTCGGAAGCTCCGAGCCGACTTGTTCATGGCTTCCTTGGCCTCTTCGAGAACGATCGCAACGTCTTCTTCCGACATGGATCCCCCTTCACCCGCTCACTCTCGTTCCTACCGCTTCGCCGGCCACGACCTTGCAGATGTTCCCGGGGACGGTCATATCGAACACGACGATGGGCAAATCGTTCTCCCGGCACACTGCAATCGCCGCCTGGTCCATGAACTGAAGGCTCTCGCGAAGCACCTCGGTGAAGTCGAGCCGATCGTAACGCACCGCTTTCGCGTCCTTCTCGGGATCGGCGCTGTAGACGCCGTCCACCTTGGTCGCCTTCAGGACCACGTCGGCCCGAATCTCCGCGGCTCGCAGCGCGGCGGCAGTGTCGGTAGAGAAGAAGGGGCTTCCGATCCCCCCGGCGAAGATCACCATCCGACCCTTCTCGAGGTGGCGAATCGCCCTTCGGCGGATGTAGGGCTCTGCGACCTCGCGGATCTCGATGGCGCTCAGCACCCGGGTGGAGAGGTCGAGCTTCTCCAGCGCGTCCTGGAGGGCCACTCCGTTCATCACGCTGGCCAGCATTCCCACGTAGTCGGCGGCGGCGCGCTCCATTCCCTCGTTCGCCGCGGCGATTCCGCGAATGATGTTGCCCCCCCCGATCACGACGCCGATCTCCGCCCCGAGCGCATGTGCTTCCCGCAGCTCTTCGGCCAGGTCGCGGATCACGGTGGGACTGATCCCGAAGCCGTCGTTTCCGGCGAGCACCTCGCCGGAGAGCTTCAGGATCACGCGCCGGTACGGGGAGCTCATTCGCTCGCGGCCTCACCCAGCTTGTAGCGCACGAAGGAGGTGACGCTGATCGGGCTCCCGAGCCTGGCCCCCACCTCTTCGAGCAGCTGCTTGATCCGCTTGTCGGGATCCTTCACGAAGCTCTGCTCGAGCAGACACACTTCCGAGTAATACTTCTTGATTCGTCCCTCGACGATCCTGTCGATCACCTTGGCGGGCTTGCCCTCCTGCTCCGCCTGGCGCTGGAAGAACTCCGCCTCCTTGTCGACCAGCTCCGCCGGCACTCCGTCCCGGTCCACCGCGACGGGGCTCGGGTCCGCCGCCGCCACATGCATGGCGAGATCCTTGGCCAGGACGTCGAGTTCCTCCCCGGAGGCTTCCGTCGCCAGCCCGATCACGACACCGAGCCTGCCGCCCGCGTGGACGTAGCCTCCCACCCGGCCACTGCCCTCCACGGTGAGACGGGCGCACCGGTTCAAGACGATGTTCTCGCCCATCTTGCCGATCGCCGCGTTGATCTTCTCGCTGGCCTTCTCACCTTCGACCTGGGCTTCGAGGAGAGCCTCGAGGCCGTCGATCCCCAGATCGTCGACCAGACACTTCGCCAGGGCGGCCGCCAGCGCCTGAAAATCCGCGGTCTTGGCCACGAAGTCGGTCTCGCAGCCGAACTCGACGATGCCGGCGACGCGATCCGCCAGCACCATCTCCACCGTTCCCTCACTGGTCGCGCGACCCGAACGCTTGACCGCCTTCGCCAGGCCCCGCTCCCGCAATACTTCGATCGCCTTCTCGGCGTCACCATCGACCTCGCCGAGCGCCTTCTTGCAGTCCATCATGCCCGCACCGGTACGATCCCGAAGCGCCTTGACCGCCTGCGCGGTGATCTCCGCCACCTCAAACTCTCCTCTTGGGAAACATCGACTTCGCAGCTCGATCGCGTCCGCCTTGCCCGGGCGACCCCGATCTACCCGCTCCTCGCCACTCGACCGGGGACCGCCTTCACCCCGCCCGTCATTCCTTCGGCGCCTCGGGCTTCTCGGCCGGCGCAGCGCTCGGCTCCACCGCGGTCTCGGGTTGCTCCACCGGCGCAGCGCTCGGCTCCACCGCGGCCTCGGGTTGCTCCACCGGCGCAGCGCTCGGCTCCACCGCGGCCTCGGGCTGCTCGGCCGGCGCAGCGCTCGGCTCCACCGCGGCCTCGGGCTGCTCGGCCGGCGCAGCGCTCGGCTCCACCGCAGCCTCGGGCTTCTCGGCCGGCGCAACACTGTCCCTCGGCTTGGAACGGGGGCTTTCGATCACAGGCGCGCTCGGCTCCGGCTTCTCCGCGTCGTCGGCTCGGCCTCGGCGCGGGCGCGAGGAATGGGTACCCCCGGTCCGAGACCCGGCGCGGCGACTCGGAGCCGTCGCCTTGATGTCCACCACGCGCCGGCCGGTGCTGGGTACCGCTTCGGCGGCGGGCCTGGCGGCAGCCTTCTCGGACACCTCGGCCTGGACGCGCTCGTTGAAGAGCGCCGCACCCTCGACACAGGCGTCCGCGACCAGGCCGCAGTAGAGATCGATCGCCCGGATCGCGTCATCGTTGGCGGGGATCACGTAGTCGATTCCCTTGGGGCTGCAGTTGCTGTCGACGATGGCGACGATGGGGATCCCCAGACGCTCGGCCTCGTTCACCGCGATGTGTTCCTTGTTGAGATCGATGATGAAGAGCGCGTCGGGAAGCCGGGTCATCTCCTTGATCCCTTCCAGCGACTTCCGGTACTTGGTCACCTGACGATTGACGCGCGCGCGCTCCTTCTTCGAGAGCGCCGTGAGCCTCTCCTCGTCCTCGAGGAGAGCGAGCTGCTCCTTGAAACGCTCGATCGACTTCTTGACGGTGCGGAAGTTGGTGAGCATCCCGCCCAGCCAGCGATTGCTGACGTAGAACTGCTCGGCCCGACGGGACTCCCTCTCGATCGAGATGCGGGCCTGGCGCTTGGTGGCGACGAAGAGCACCTGGCCACCCTGCGCGACGATCTCGCGCAGAAACTCGAGTGCCTCCCGGAAGCACAGCAGGGTCTCGTCGAGATTGATGATGTGGATGCCGTTTCGATCCCCGAAGAGGTAGGGCTTCATCTGCGGATCCCAGCGCCGGGTCTGGTGACCGAAGTGGGCGCCGGTCTCCAGCAGCGAGCGGATCGAGAGGGTCCGAAGCTCCGGGGGTGCCGCAGCATCGGCGGCGGTGAGGTCGGGTATCGGGGGAGCCTCCGGCTCGGTTGCAACGGGAGGCGGGAGGACGGACGGATCACCCGTCGTTTCGGACATGCAGGGCTCCTTCGCGGTTCGGCGTCCGCTCCGGCCGTGGCTCCCCACCCGGGCGCAGAAGAACCACCCGGGACCGCAGAGGTGGTCCGGAACGTGTGAATTGACAGAGGGTTAGCAGACCGCCGGGGCTTCGACTAGCCCGCATTCCTCAGGTGGTGTACTCGGCGTTGATCTTCACGTAGTCGTAGGAGAGATCGCAGGTCCAGAGGCTGGCACGGCCCCGGCCGACCCCCAGATTCACCCGGATTTCGATCTCCGGCTCGGCGAGCTTCCTCCCGGCCCGGGCCCGGGCGCCCGGTCCGGCCGATGCCCCCCGCCTGAAGACCGCCACGCCTCCCAGGCGAATCTCGGCGCGCGGGAGGTTCACTCGGATCTCCCCCGCCCCGACTGCCTGAAGGATCCGTCCCCAGTTCGGATCGCCTCCGAAGAGAGCTGTCTTCACCAGCACCGAGTTTCCGATCCGCCGGGCGGCCCGCTCCGCCTCGGTGCGGCTTCGGGCACCTTCGACGCGCACCGTCACCAGCTTGGTGGCGCCCTCCCCATCGCGGGCGAGGTCACGGGCGAGATCGCTGCCGACCGCCACCAGGGCGTCCGCCAGGGCTCCGGATCCGGGGCTCCGTGGACCCTGGAGTGGATTTCCGCCCGACGCTCCGTTCGCCAGCAGCAGGAGCGTGTCGCTGGTGGACGTCTCGCCGTCGATGCTGACCCGGTTGAAGGTCTCCGCCGCCGTGCTGCGCAGCAGCCGGCGCAGGAAGGCCGGTGCGACCGGGGCATCGGTCAGGAGGAAGGCGAGCATGGTGGCCATGCGCGGCTCGATCATTCCAGAGCCCTTGGCGATGCCGGCCACCGTCACCGGGCGGCCTCCCACCCGCACCCGGCGAATGGCGAGCTTGGGAAAGGTGTCGGTGGTCATGATCGCCCGGGCCGCGTCCCCGAGACCCTTCGGAGCAAGCGCCTCCCGGGCCTTCGGGATCCCCGCGCGGATCTTGGCCAACGGCAGGGCCTCGCCGATCACCCCGGTCGAGGCGACCAGCATCTCCTCGGGAGAGCAGCCGATGGCGCGGGCGGCCATCTCTGTCATCGCCTCGGCCGCGCGGGCGCCGCGCGCGCCCATCGCCACGTTGGCGATTCCGCTGTTGACGATCACGCCCCGCTTGCGACCGGAGCGCAGGCGCTGTCGCGACAGGACCACCGGGGCGCCGGGAACCGTGGAGCGGGTGAAGACTCCGGCTGCAGTCGCCGGCAGGTCGCTGACGATCAGCGCGAGATCCGGATCCCCGTCCTTGATCCCGCAGCAGATCCCGCTGGCCCGAAAGCCGGGAACCGTCACGTCGCGCCGCAGCACTTCTTGTACTTCTTGCCGCTGCCGCAGGGACAGGGGTCGTTGCGGCCCACCTTTCCAGCCTTTCCGCCGCGTTTCTTCGCCGCCGGCGGACGGGGAAGGCCGGGCCGCTGCTCGGCGGCGGCGGGCGGTCCTCCGGACGGTGGGGCTGCGCGGCGATCCTGGACGGGATCCGGCAGCTCGAACTTGAAGAGGATCTCGCTCACGTGCGCGTCGATGCGCTGATTCATCTCCTCGAACAGGCCGAACCCCTCGCGCTGGTATTCGATCTTGGGATCGCGCTGGGCATAGCCCCGCAGGCTCACGCCTTCTCGCAGGCCGTCCATGGCGTGGAGGTGATCCTTCCACTGCCGATCCAGGGTCTGCAGCAGAATGCTCCGCTCGAAGTCGGCGAAACGGGGATATCCAGCCGCCGCGTGCTCCTCGGCGATGGCATCGCAGCGAGCCCGCTTCTCTTGGAGCGCCTCGAGGAGCCGGTCGAGCACCGCGCGTCCGAAGGCGTCCCGATCCCGCGCCGGCTTGCCATCCACCCGGAAGGGCTCCTGCCTGGGATCGAAGGGCTCACCGAGCTGCGCCTCGAGGGCGTTGGCCAGATCGACGACGGCCTCCTCCTCCAGCTCTCCCTTGGAGGGCCAGTAGCGTTCGAGCAGGTTCACCACCTCGCCCTCGGCGAGATCCAGGATCTCGTCGTGGATGTCCTCGCGCGCCAGCACCTCCCGCCGCTTGCTGTAGAAGGCCTGGCGCTGCTTGTTCATCACGTTGTCGTAGTCGAGGAGATGCTTGCGGATGTCGAAGTTGCGGGCCTCGACCTTCTTCTGGGCGTTCTCGATGGCCCGGCTGATCATCTTGTGCTCGATCGCCTCGCCCTCCTCGAGGCCGAGCCGCTCCATCCACGGCGTGATGCGCTCGGAGCCGAAGATCCGCAGCAGATTGTCCTCGAGGGAGAGGAAGAACTGGCTCGAGCCCGGATCCCCCTGGCGGCCGGAGCGACCGCGCAGCTGGTTGTCGATACGCCGGCTCTCGTGCCGCTCGGTGCCGATGATGTGGACCCCGCCCGCCGCGACCACCTCGGCGCCCTCCGCACGGCACTGCGCCTCGAATTCGGCCATTCGCATCGGGTAGTCCGGGTGCTCCTTGTCACCGCCGGACTTCGCCAGGGCGAGGAACTCGGGATTTCCGCCCAGCAGGATGTCGGTTCCGCGGCCGGCCATGTTGGTGGAGATGGTGACGGCGCCCTTGCGCCCGGCCTGGGCGATGATCTCGGCTTCGCGCTCGTGATGCTTTGCGTTCAAGACGTTGTGCTTGACGCCGCGCTTGGCGAGCCGGCGCGAGAGCTTCTCGGAGGTCTCGATCGAGATCGTACCCACCAGCATCGGCTGGCCATTCTCGTGCCGCTCACAGACCTCGTCGATCACCGCAGCGAACTTCTCGCGATCGGTCTTGTAGACCACGTCGGGCAGATCATCGCGGATCATCGGCCGGTTGGTCGGCACCACGAGCACGTCGAGGTCGTAGATCTTCGCGAATTCCGGTGCCTCGGTATCGGCCGTTCCGGTCATTCCGGCGATCTTCTGGTACATCCGGAAGTAGTTCTGGAAGGTGACCGAGGCCAGGGTCTGGTTCTCGCTCTGGACCTGGATCCCCTCCTTGGCCTCCACCGCCTGGTGCAGGCCGTCGGACCAGCGCCGCCCGGGCATCAGCCGCCCGGTGAACTCGTCGACGATCACCACCTCCTTGCGCCCGCCCTCTCCGGGCTGCACCACGTAGTCGACATCCCGCTTCTTCAGGGTGTGGGCGGTCAGGGCCTGGTTGGCAGCGTGGAGCACCGGCAGCATCTCGGGGGCGTAGAGGTTCTCGATGCTGAGCAGCTGCTCGACCTTGTGGATGCCCGCGTCGGTGAGCGTGGCGTTGTGGTGCTCTTCGTCGACCCAATAGTCCCCGGTCTCCTCGATCTCCTTCTTGGGATCGGCCTTGGCGCCGGCCTTGAGCCTCGGGATCAGCTGATTGGCCACGGTGTAGAGGCGGGTGTTCTCCTCGGAAGGTCCCGAGATGATCAGCGGGGTCCGGGCCTCGTCGATCAGGATCGAGTCGACCTCGTCGACGATCGCGTAGTGGAGCTCCCGCTGGACGCAGGATTCGATGCTCGGCTTCATGTTGTCGCGCAGGTAGTCGAAGCCGAACTCGTTGTTGGTCCCGTAGGTGACGTCCGCCGCGTAGCTCTCCTTGCGCTCCACCTCGGAGAGATCGTGGAGGATCACGCCGACGGAGAGACCCAGGAATCGGTGGATCTCACCCATCCACTCGGAGTGGAAGCGAGCCAGGTAGTCGTTCACGGTAATGACGTGAACACCGTGTCCGGAAAGCGCGTTCAGATAGGACGGCAGCGTCGCGACGAAGGTCTTGCCCTCGCCGGTCTTCATCTCGGCGATCTTGCCCTCGTGGAGCACGACCCCCCCGAGCAGCTGCACGTCGAAGTGGCGCTTGCCGATGGTTCGCTTCATGGCCTCGCGAACCGTGGCGAAGGTCTCGGGGATCAGGTCGAAAAGGGGCTCCCCGTTCTCCACGCGCTGTCGGAACTCCCCCGTTCTGGCGCGGAGCGCCGCGTCGGAGAGAGCGGCGACCGAGGGCTCCAGCCGGTTGATGCGCTCCACCAGAGGCAAGATCCGCTTGAGCTCGCGGTCGTTCTTGGTGCCGACGATCTTCTTGACCAGGTTCCACATCGCGGGAGCCCGAGTCCCCCCTAGAAAGAAGGCATTGGATGGGCGCTTCGGAGGGTACGGGAGGGCAAGGGGGGCAGCAAATCTACTCGAAGATGTAGTTGCTCGGGTTCACCGATCTGCCCCTCACCTCCACCGCGTAGTGGAGATGGGGACCGGTGCTGCGACCGGTGCTTCCCACCGACGCAATGCGCTGGCCGCGTTCGACCTCCTGCCCCCTCTTGACGTGGAACTCGGCGGTATGACCGAAGGAGGTCCGCAGGCCGAAGCCGTGATCGATCATGATCGTCTTGCCGAGGGGACCCTTGCGGCCCGCGAAGATCACCCGACCCCGGGCCGGCGCAATGACCGACGTGCCGAAGTCCGAGGCGATGTCGAGCCCGGCGTGGAAGGTGCGGCGCCCCGTGAAAGGAGAGGTGCGATAGCCGTAGCCGGAGGTCACCCACCCCTGGGTGGGCCAGATCGACGGGGTGGACGCCAGGCGGTGTCGCTTGCCCTCGAGGCCCTCGATCACGTCCTCGAAGGAGGTCGACTGGGTGGTGGTCCGGATCGCCAGGCGCCGGATCCCGTCCCGGGTCCGCGCCAGGACCGCTTCGTCCAGCGGGAGAGAGGCGCCCTGGTGAGCCGGGGCTTCGAGGACCTCGGGACCGCCCTGCCCGCCGGCCGTCCGGCTCTCGGGGTCGGCCGGGGGCCCTGCCCGGGAGGCGGTCGCGGAGGACGCGGGGGCCTCCTGCCCGCCACCCAGTCCGGCGGTGCTGCCTTCGGGAACCTCGGCCTCGACCATGGTGCCGGGGAGATCCGCGATCACCCGCACCTTCCGCTCGAACTCCCAGAGCCGCTCGAACTCATCCTCGAGGGAGGCGAGCGCGCCGGCCAGGGTATCGAGCTCGGCGCTGTGCTGGGCGGCCTGCTGGCGCAACCGGCCCAAATCCACGGCGCCCAGACGCAGACGCACGTAGTCGATGCTTCCGGCGAACACCAGGATCGCGGCGACCAGGGCGATCCAGGGACCGCGCTCGATCAGCCGGCGAGGAACGGAGTAGCGCCGAACCGCGGTGGCTTCGTCCGGTACCACGATGACCGTGAGCCTGCTCATTCCCCTCCTGCTTCCTCGACCCGCTCGGCTGCGGCGCCCGGCGAAGCCGGGCCCTGCCTGGTGCGCTCCACCTTTCAGTCGGGAAGGTCGATCCGCAGGGCAAGCTTCCCCATCTGGATTTCGTCTCCGTCCGCGAGGGAGACCTTCTCCTCCCGGTTGCCGTTCACCAGTGTCCCGTTGGTGCTACCCAGGTCCTGCACGAAGAACCGGTCCTCTTCGAAGCCGATGGCGGCATGGGCCCTCGAGATGGTGGGCTCCGCCAGCACCACGTCCGCCCCGCGTCCCCGTCCGATCACCATCCAGTCGTTGTCCACGGGCACCTCGAGCCCCTCGTAGAATCCCCGCAGCACGCAGATGCGCGTTCCGGACGGAACCCGGCCACCCCCGCGGCGCCCCGGTTCTGCCACGGCTCTCTCAGTCATTCGTCCCCCCGCCCGAGACCCGATCGTGGCCTCCGTCACCCCCGATCGAGAAAGGGGGGGGTAGGAGCCCGGTCGTTCCCTTCCTCATCGGTGCGGGGAGACGCCGACTTGACGGGTTCGTCCACGCGCAGCTCGTCACGCCAAATGCCCGAAGATCGGAGCTCTCGCCCGCATTCCTCCCCAGCTCGCTACCGGCGCCGCCGATAGCACCGCAACTCCGCGGCCTTCGCACCGAGGCACGCCGCAGGCGTGCCGTGCGGGAAGGCCGGCTTTGCCGGCCGATAACCCGCCAGACGCGGCGGCTTTGCCGGCCGTTAGCCCGCTAGACGCGGCTCTTCCCAGGGCCCCTTCCAGCCGAGAGCAGAGAGCGGGCGTGACGCCGGGTCGCCTCGCTGACCACCTCACCGCCGGCCATCCGGGCGATCTCCTCGACCCGCTGCTCCGGATCCAGAAAATCGACGGCGATCCGGGTGCGACCCCGGGCCTCGAGCTTCGCGACCCGGAAGTGGCGTGCCGCACGGGCCGCGATCTGGGGCAGATGGGTGATGCAGAGAACCTGGTGCTCCCCGGAGAGCTCCTCCAGGGCCGAGCCCACGCGATCGGCCACCCGTCCCCCGATCGCCGCATCGACCTCGTCGAAGATCAGCACCATTCCCGCGTCTGCCCGCCGCAGCACGTTCTTGAGCGCCAGGAAGACCCTCGAGAGCTCTCCTCCCGAAGCGACCTTCCGAAGCGAACGCGGCGATTCACCGATATTCGCCGAGAAGAGGAACTCGGGGACCTCGCCGCCGTTCGCACCACAGGGAAGGCCCGGGCCGGCCGGGGCCGGCTGGAGCGCCACCTCGAAGCGAGCCGCGGCCATGGCGAGCTCGGCGAGAGCCTCCTCCACCGCGGTGGCCAGCTTCTTTCCGGCGCGGCGGCGGCCCCTTCCAAGGGCCATCGACTCCTTCGACACCCGCTCGAACTCCCCCTCCCACTCGCTCTCGAGCTTCTGGAGCCGATCGTCGCTGCCGCCCAGAGACGCCAGCTCCCCGGCCGCCCGATCGCGGTAGGCGAGGATCTCCTGGGTGGTGGCGCCGTATTTCCGCCGCAGCCGCTCGATCTGCGCGATGCGCTCCTCGAGCCGGGTCAGCCGTGCCGGATCCGCCTCCACGCCCGCGGCGTAGCGCTCCAGCTCCGCCGCCGCGTCGCCCAGCTCGGTCTGCGCCACCCACAGCCGTTCTGCCAGAGGCGCCAGCGTCGCGTCCAGCGATGCCAGCCCCTCGATCCCGCGGGCGGCCTCGCCGACCAGATCCGTGGCGCCGGTCGCGTCGGATCGGGCGGGATCCCCGGTGAGCCGGGCGACCGCGAGGTCGGTCTCGGCGCGCAGCCGCTCGGCGTGGACCAGGCGGCCGTGCTCGGCGGCGATGCTCTCGCACTCGTCGGCGTCGAGCCGCGCCTCGTCGATCTCCCCCACCTGGAAGGCGAGGAAGTCCTCCCGGCGAGCGCGCTCCTCGGCCTCTCGTCGGAGATCGGCAGCCTCCTCGGCCCGGGCGGCCAGGGCCGCCACTCCCGCACGCACCCGGGCGCAGCGCTCCCGGAGCCCACCGAACTCGTCCAGGACCCGGATCTGGGCCTCCGGTTGAAGCAGGGCCTGGGACTGGTGCTGGCTGCTGATCTCGATCCGGGCCGCGAAGAGCTCCGCGAGGGTCGCGATGGGCACCAGGGCTCCGCCGACCTGGGCGCGGCTCCTCCCGTCCCGCTTCAGGATGCGCCGCACCACCAGCTCGTGGTCCAGGGCCGCAAGGCCCCGCTCGGCGAGCTCCGCCTCGAGCTCGGGGAGCCGATCAGTGCGAAACACCGCCTCCACCACCGCCTGATCGGCGCCCTCGCGAATCATCTCGGCCCTGGTGCGGCCGCCGGCCAGCATCCCCAGGGCGCCGAGGACGACGGACTTGCCGGCGCCGGTCTCGCCGGTCACCGCGTTCAGGCCGGGGCCGAATTCGAGCTCGACCCTCTCCACCAGGGCCAGCTGCTCGATCCGGAGCAGCTCGATCATCCAGCTCCCCAGCCGAGCTTGGTGCGCAACACGTCGAAGCGGGAGCGATAGGGGTCGACCACGAAGTGGACCGGATACTCCGATCCGGCGACGACGACACGATCTCCACTCGCCAGCACCAGACCCGTCTGGCCGTCCACGGTGAGCTGGGCGTGACCCTCTCGGGGAAACACGTGGATCTCCAGCCGGGACGCCTCGGGAAGCACGATCGGCCGCTGGGTGAGAGTGTGGGGACAGATGGGCGTGAGGACGAAGACCCGCGAGCCGGGCAACAGGATCGGACCTCCGGCGGAGAGGGTGTAGGCGGTCGAGCCGGTCGGCGTGGAGACGATGAGCCCGTCGCCGTGGTAGGTGGTCACCGGCGCCCCGTCGGCGAGCATCTCCAGATCGATCATGCGAGAGAGATCGCTCCGCGTGATCACCGCGTCGTTGAGCGCGAGGTAGCGAGCGAGTTCGCGGCCTCCCCGCGCGGCAACGACCTCGAGTCGCGCGCGCTCGACGGTCTCGAAGTCTCCCTCCAGCACCCGCTCCAGCAGGTCGAGCTGCTCTTCGGGCGCGACCTCGGCCAGGAATCCGAGGTTGCCGAGGTTCACCCCGAGAATCGGAACCGGGCTGCACCCCATCTCGCGTGCCACGGCCAGCAGCGTGCCGTCGCCGCCCAGCACCACCATCAGGTCGACGCGCTGGACCAGCTCGGAGCGCTCGTGGCCGGTGGAATCCAGCCAGCGGGCCGCCTCCCGGTCCGCCTCGACGCGCACGCCCCGCTCGACCAGCCACCTCTCGAGGGTCCTGGCCGCGTCGCCCGCGGGGGCCGAATCCGGCTTGAGGCAGAGTCCGACCGATCGGATCGCCGTGCCCATCCCCGTTGACTAACACAGCCGGCAATCCGCAACAAAGGTAGAATCGCTCTATGCCGCCCAGCGACTCCCTCGAGCTCTTTCCGCAGGAGCGCGGACCGGGTGCCATCGCGCCGGGAGCGCCCCTCGCGGACCGGATGCGCCCCCGCTCCCTGGACGAGGTCGCCGGTCAGGATCACCTGGTCGCCCCCGGGGCACCGCTACGCGCCCTGATCGAGGCGGGGGAGCTGCCATCGCTGATCCTCTGGGGTCCGCCCGGGAGCGGCAAGACCACCCTGGCGCGGCTGCTTGCCTCTCACCCCGACAGCGATTTCGTGGGGCTCTCGGCGGTGCTGGTGGGCCTGAAGGAGGTGCGCGGGGTGATCGAGGAGGCGCGCCGCGCCGGGCGCATCGGGCGGCGCACGGTGTTCTTCCTCGACGAGATCCACCGCTTCAATCGCGCTCAGCAGGACGCACTGCTCCCCCACGTCGAGGCCGGAACGGTGACGCTGATCGGTGCCACCACGGAGAATCCCTCCTTCGAGGTGATCCCGCCGCTGCTCTCCCGCTGCCGGGTGTTCACGCTGCGGCCCCTCGATGCCGAGGTCTTGACCACCCTGCTGCGGCGCGCCATGGGGGATGACGAGCGGGGGCTCGGGGGATCCGCGGCGCGGGTCTCCGAGGATGCCTTCGCCGCGATCGCGGATGCCGCCGACGGGGATGCGCGGCGCGCCCTCGGCATGCTGCAGACCGCCGTCTCCTTTCACCAGCTCGGGCGTAATGCGCGCGAGCCCCTCGATCCGGAGACGGTGGCGAAGGCGGTGGGGCAGAGGGTCCTGCTGCACGATCGCGACCGGGAGGAGCACCACAACGTCATCTCCGCGCTGATCAAGAGCCTGCGCGCCAGCGATCCCGACGCAGCGCTCTACTACCTGGCGCGGATGCTGGCCGCCGGAGAAGATCCGCTCTTTCTCGCCCGACGCCTGGTGATCTTCGCCTCGGAGGACGTGGGCAACGCGGAGCCCGCCGCCCTCGGCCTGGCCACCTCCTGCTACCTGGCGGTGGAGCGGATCGGAATGCCCGAGGGGCGAATCCCTCTCGCCCATGCCACCAGCTTTCTCGCCTGCGCGCCCAAGAGCAACGCCTCCTACACCGCCCTCGGCCGCGCCACCGAGGCGGTGGAGAAGTTCGGCTCGGCACCGGTCCCGATGCACCTGCGCAACGCACCGACCCCACTGATGAACGAGCAGGGCTACGCACGGGGCTACCGCTACCCCCACGACGAGCCCGATGCCTTCGTCGAGATGCGAAACCTGCCGGAGGCGCTCGGAGAGGTCCGCTTCTACGAGCCCACCGATCGGGGTGCCGAGGCACAGATCGCCGAGAGGCTTCGCCAGTGGCGGAGGCGGCGCCGGGAGGGCGACGCGCCGGAGAGCTGAGCCGGGGGGAGGCGTGGCGCCTCCCCCCTCGATTCTCAGCGATGCCGGGAGTGGCGCCGACGCCAGACGGCGAGAAGCGGAAGTACCAGGACCAGCTCCGCGCCCAGCCCGCAGGGGTAGCGGCGGCCCGAGCCCAACAGGCCCAGACCCGATCCGGGCTGCGTGAAGTCGATGCTCTGGAAGCTGCCCTCGCGCTCGAGCGGAGGACCCCACACGCCGTTGGTCGCGAAGACCCAGCCGCTCTGCTCATCCAGTGCCCATGCCCACGGGTCGGAGGAGGCCTCCGTGCATTCCGAGACACCCCCTCCGAGCTTGATGGGATTCTCGAGATTCTCGAAGAAGACCGGAGCGAGCCCCCCGTCGGTGGTGCCGAACACGCGCAGACCGCACTGACCCTCGGTGACGTAGACGTTCACCCCGCCCTCCGCCACCTTGAAGAAGGCCTGGCCGGAAACCGTCTCGATCTCCTGCATCACCATCGGATTCGCGGGATCGCTCACGTCCACCACCAGCAGTCCGCCCATCCAGATCGGAACGTAGGCGCGATCGGCGATCACCAGAGAGTCCTGCGGAATGTCCGCCGCGGGATCGAATGGCACGCCCAGGAGCTTGGTGTTCAGCGTCCCCAGCACCACCGGGAGGGCCGGGAAGCTCGCATCGACCACGAAGAAGCCCTCCGTCGTGGACACGTAGACGAGGATCTGGCCCGAGTCGTCTTCCTCGACGTGTGCGGAGAGCACGGGCCCGAGGCTTCCGTCTCCGCCCAGGGAGCCGAGCCCCAAGGGAGCATCGGGACCCGAGACCTGGATGATTCGCAGGCCCCCCCCGTAGTCGGCCACGTAGGCCATCGTCCCGCCTTCGCTGGGGTGGATCTTCACCTCCTTGGCCCACCCCGGCGTCGCAAACCGATCGAGCAGGACGGGATCCTCGGGATCCCCGACGTCCACGATCAAGAGACCGCAGAGACCCGCAGCGACGTACGCGGTCGCCCCGCTGATCGCAACTTCATCGAAGATGAAATCGTTGTCGGGACAGACTCCGAGCTCCGGCAGGTAGGATCCTACCAGAAGCGGATTGGCGCGATCCGAGACATCGTAGATGCGAAGACCGTGCTCCTCGGCCGCCAGATACGCCAGCCGATCCCGCCCCGCTCCGGTGATCTCGATCCCCTCGGGCCAGCCCTCCTCCTGCTCCGTCGGATCGTGAACGATGGGATCCTCTCGGCACACCAGACCCTCCTGGGTCGGCTCCTCTCCGTCCGTGCACTCACCGGACCGACAGGTCTCCGCGCCGTTGCAGTAACGATCGTCCGGGCAAGGGAAGCCTTCGGGCTGGAAGCCATCCGCCGGACAGAGGGCACCGGCGCCCGTGCAGCTCTCCGCCACGTCGCAGTCGCCCGCCGCCTCGCGGCACTCCGTCCCGGCCGCTGCGAAGCCGTCTGCCGGACAGACGGGGAGCTGGCCGGTGCACGTCTCCGCCACGTCGCAGTCGTCCTCTGCATCGCGGCACTCCGTGCCGGGCGGCGCGAAGCCGTCCACCGGACAGAAGGGACCGACACCCGTGCAGGTCTCCGCCACGTCGCAGAAGTCGTCCACCGAGGCGCGGCACTCGGTCCCCGCCGGCTCGAGGAGGTTCAGGGGACAGAAGGGATCCACGCCCGTGCAGAACTCGGTGGCATCGCAGAGCTCTCGACCCAGGCGGCATACGGTGTCGCTCCCGGCGAAGTCGTCCGCCGGACACGAGTCGTTGACACCGTCGCAGACCTCCTCCACGTCACAGAAGCCGTACTCGGCGCGGCACAGGGTCCCCGCTGGCTCGATCTGGCACTCCGACGAGCAGCAGTCGCCGTCCAGGGCGTTTCCGTCGTCGCAGGTCTCCTCTCCCTCCACCACGCCGTCGCCGCAGAGCACCGAGCCGGGGGGAGTGATCACATAGGCGAAGAAGATGTTGTCGTCGCCCGACGGGTTGATGGTGTCGACGGAGATCGAGGTGTCGCCGTCGTCGATGAAGGGAAGCAGGCTGTAGAGTTCGTCGTCCGCTCTCGGGTCGCCGCCCGGCGGTGCACAGGGGGGACTCGGATTGTCGTTGCTATCCCCGATGCCGCCCACCGTCACATGGGTCCCGTCCCCGCCGCCCGAGGAGGCGTCATCCCCTCCGCCCGCGGCGCAGGTCAGGTCCTCGCCGTTCACGTCGACCTCGCTGACCTGCGCGTCGGGCCCGCCGACGCAGTCGTCGGAGCCCTGGCAGCCGAAGGAGATCCCGAGGCCCATGTCGGCAATCGCGCCGGGCCCGGAGAGATCGATCGGGTCGGTCAGATTGATGACGAAGCTGTCGCCCGCCGGATCCTGCCCCCCGAAGAGCAGGATGGCGCTGCGCTCCGACGTCTGGCCGGGGTCGTCGAAGATCACCACGAGGATCGTCCCGTCGATGGTCGTCGTATCTACCTCGGTGACTGAAATGGGGATGAGGCCGCTCCCGGAGTCGTCGATCACGCCGTCCACGATGTCCGTCACGTCGGCGTAGACGTTGTTGAACTCCCAGACGCCGCTGTCATTGACCACGTCGCGGTCCCAGCTCACCGGCGTCCCCAGGAGAGAGATGTCGCCGCCTTCGATGTCGCGGAAAGGAATGCCGGCGGCAAAGAGATAGGCGGCGTGGACGGTGGCGCCGGGGGGCTTACTCACCTGGAGCACGCCGCCGCTGGTCGCATTGTTCCCCTCACCGTCGACGGACACGAAGATGGGCCCGGTGTCCTCGACGATGACCTGCAGAGCGGCGGAGGCCGGCTGTGCGAGAAGGAGAAGAAGAATCACGGCGGCAGAGCTAACTAGTGATGTGATTCACGCTGTTGGGGCATTATTCAGCGCCCGCCTGGCTCGC
>CAZTOU010000014.1:105661-112554 GCA_964615365.1 uncultured Spirochaetales bacterium | reverse complement strand
TGGCGCCCCGGGTCGCTCGGCCTCCGGTATGTTCGACTCATGCAATCGATTCGAGTGCGTTTCGCAGTCCTGCTGCTCGCTCTCCTGGCGGCACCCGCGCTGGCCCAGGTCGCCGATCCGGTACCCGACATTTCGTCCGGTGTTCGAGCCGCGACGGTGGAGTTCGTGGTCAGGTTGCCCGATTCCGGGAGCGTTTCGCGGCCTCGGGCGCGTCCCATGACCCTGATTGGGGACGGTTCCGGGCGGCGTTTCGTGGTCGACCAGAACGGTCTCGTCTACCAGCTTCACTCCGACGACTCGCTGTCGGTCTTCCTCGACGTGGGCACCGCCACGGACCTGATGGCCAACCAGTTCCAACGCGGCCTCTCGTCCGCGGCCTTCCATCCCGACTACCACGTCTCGGGCGCGTCCGGAGAAGGGAAGCTCTATACCTCGAGCACCCACCCCGCCAGTGTCGCGCCGGACTTCGCGCTGCCAGGGGGAGCCGCCGCGGTCCACCATTCGGTCATCTACGAATGGCGGGTGGACCCGGCCGATCCGGACGCCATCGACCCGACCTCGGCCCGGTCGGTCCTGCGCGTGGCCGAGCCCTACGCCGACCACAACGTGGGCCAGATCGCTTTCGACCCGAACCTCGGTCCCGCAGACCCGGACTTCGGACTGCTCTACATCGCCATGGGCGACGGAGGCAACGTCTGTTGCCCGAGACCGAGCGTCGATCCACTCTTCGTGGGACAGGATCTCGCGAGCCCGCTGGGTGCGATTCTCCGCATCGATCCCCTCGAGTCGGGCACCGACCCGTACAACGTTCCGACCTCCAATCTCTTCGCCTCGGACGGCGATCCGGACACTCTCGGTGAGATCTGGGCCTACGGCCTTCGCAACCCGCACCGCTTCTCCTGGGACCAGGGGGGAACGGAGCGAATGCTCATTTCCGACATCGGGCAGGCCAACGTCGAGGAAATCGATCTCGGGGCCAACGGCGCGAACTTCGGTTGGTCCGAGCGCGAGGGCACCTATCTCGTCGAGCACTTCAACGAGAACGACGTCTTCCCCCTCCCCCCGAACGATTCGCAGCTCGGCTTCACCTATCCGGTCCTCCAGTACGACCACGACGAGGGCGATCGCGCCATCAGCGGCGGCTACGTCTACCGAGGGAGCGACGTACCGAGCCTCCGCGACCACTACGTCTTCGGCGACCTGAACTCGGGCCGGATCTTCGTCGCCCCGATCGAAGAACTCGACGGCTCACAAGTCGCCCCCTTCGCGACTCTGCGCCTGCTCGACGCCGACTCCGGCACCGAGCAGACTCTCAAGTGGATCGTCGGAGGCGGTAGCCCCGCCCCGCGCACCGACCTCCGCTTCGGCCAGGACGACGACGGCGATATCTACCTCCTGACCAAGCAGGACGGAAGCGTCCGGAAGCTCGTCGCGGCCCCGCACCGCAACGACGGTATCGACAACGACGGTGACGGTGTGACCGACTTCGTCGGCGGCGACCCCGGGTGCGCGGACGTCGCGGATCTTTCGGAACGCTCACCCCTCCTGGTCTGCGACGACGGGGCAGACAACGACACGGACGGAGCCACGGACTACCCGGCTGACATCGGCTGCAAGAACCCCAACTGGCCACACGAGAATCCCGAGTGCGATGACGGGGTCGATAACGCCGACAACGATGAGCCGCCCCTGGCAGACTGGGACGGAGCTGGCCTGGGCGATCCCGACCCCCAGTGTGTGGCGCCCTGGGACAAATCAGAGTCGCCGTCGTCGGGGCCGTGCGGCCTCGGCATTGAGTTGGCTCTCCTCCTGCCGCCGCTGATGTGGCTCTACCGGAGGCGCAGTCGCAGGGTCTGAGCACCCAGGCAAGGTCTCCGGGATTCCCGGTGCGGTTCAAACTCAATTGCGGGCAACGAATGGGCAACGGCCGCGCGGGCCAAATCGCTAACTAGGCGGTGTTGTTGGCACCCCGGGCAGGATTCGAACCTGCGACCCGCTGCTTAGAAGGCAGCCGCTCTATCCCCTGAGCTACCGGGGCTCGCCGGGGGAGGAGGGTAGCAGGATGGCTCCGGGTCACGTTGACACCCCCTGATGGCGGCTCTAGGTTCGGCCCTCTGCATGCGGTGGGCGTAGCTCAGTTGGTTAGAGCGCCGGATTGTGGTTCCGGAGGTCGGGGGTTCAATTCCCCTCGCCCACCCCAGATTCTTCCATCGCGGCGGGTACTTGGGGGATCGCCCCGGCCCGCCGCGCTGGCGTTCCCTTCCCTCCCGTGAGGAGAAGCGGCCGGGGAGGGGCTGCGGCGCGAGTGCTGGTGGAGTCAATCGACCCCCTCGGTCGGTCGATTCGGAGAATGGAGCCGCCCTGTCGAGGATCGAGGGAGCCGTGGACCCCTTGCACCTGATCGCCCGGATGAAGATCCCTCTGGTGGCCCGCTGCGCCGTCCCCGAGGACCTGGAAGAGGTGACCTCGATCGGCGGGGAGGATCCCCTGCGAGGCACGGGCGCCCGCCGCTCCGCGGTCGACGCGGTGTGGCGACGGGTGGAGGCTTTCTACCGGACCGGCGTCCACCCCGCGATCCAGATCTGCATCCGGCGGAGCGGACGCGTGGTCCTGAACCGCGCGCTGGGGCACGCCTCGGGGAACGCACCCGAGGACGACCCCGACACTCCCAAGGTGCCGGCGACCTGTGCGACCCCCTTCTGTGTCTACTCTGCCGCCAAGGCGATCACCGCCATGGTGATCCACAAGCTCGACGAGCAGCGCGTCCTCCATCTGGAGGACCGGGTCTGCGACTACATCCCCGGGTTCGGCAATCACGGAAAGCAGTGGATCACGCTGCGGCACGTGCTCGGCCATCGGGCGGGCATCCCGAGCCTGCCGCCGGAGAGCGTCGATCTCGACCTGCTCGGCCGCCCGGACCAGGTCGTCCGTCTCCTCTGCGAGGCGAGGACGCGCACCCGACCGGGAAGGCTGCTCGCCTATCACGCGATCAGCGGCGGCTTCGTGCTGGGCGAGGTGGTGCGGAGCGCCACCGGCAGCGACATCCGCACCGTCCTGGCGCGAGAGATCTGTGAGCCGCTGGGCTTTCGCTGGATGAACTACGGCGTGGCGGAGGATGACATCGGGCGGGTAGCCGTGAACGCCTTCACCGGCCCGCCCGTCCTACCCACCTTCTCGAAGCTGCTGCGCCGCGCGCTGGGTGCGGGGGTGCGCGAGGCGGTGGAGCTCTCCAACGATCCGCGCTTCCTGCGCGGCATCGTTCCCTCGGCCAACATCGTCTCCACCGCCCTTGAGCTCTCGGCCTTCTACCAGTGTCTCCTCGACGGGGGAGCGATGAACGGGGTGCGCGTCTTCGACCCGCGCACCGTCCACCACGCGACCTCCGAGCAGAGCTACCGGGAGATCGATCTCACCCTGGGCCTGCCGATCCGCTACGGGCTCGGTCCCATGCTCGGCGACGATCCGGTCGGGCTCTTCGGACCGAGGACCGGCCGCGCCTTCGGCCACATCGGCTTCACCAACATCTGGAGCTGGGCCGATCCCGAGCGCGCGCTGGCGGTGGCGCTCTTGACCAGCGGCAAGCCGGTCCTGAGCCTTCACCTGGTTCGCCTGCTCCAGCTGATCGTCGAGATCAACCGGGCCTTTCCGCGGGTTGCCAGACCGCGCGACTGATCGCGGCCTCCCCCGCGGCGAAGGCGCGGAGCTCCTCGACGACCGCGGCCTTGCGGAAGCTAGCGGCGCGGGCGCGCGTAGGGGAGCGGGATGCCCTCGGCGGCCTCCTCGAGGACGACCTCCACCGGAAGGCCCAGCTCGAGCTGCCCGGGATCCAGCTCGCGGAGACGCGAGACGATCCGCACCCCCTCTTCGAGCTCGACCACGACCACGGCGTAGGGCACCTCGCCGGCAAAGGCGGGATGCGACGCCTGATGGGTCACCGTCCAGCTGAAGACGGTGCCGCGCCCGGTGGAGGGGGCCCAGCTCACCCGGTCGGAGCCGCACTCGGCACAGAGGATCCGGGGCGGGTGGCGAAGGCTCCCGCACGCTTCGCAGCGCTGGAAGACGAGCCCTCCCGCCCGCGCGCACTCTCGATAGAAGTCGCCGTGCATCCCGTCCATTCCGGGAAGGGGCCTGGGTGCCGCGTCGCTCATCGGTCCCTCCGGAGGATCGCGATGCTTCCGTCCCCGAAGTCGCCCCAGCCCGTCACCAGTCCGAGCTCGGCCTCCGGCACCTGGGCCTCGCCGGCCTGACCGCGTAGCTGACGCGTCATCTCGATCACGTGATTCAGTCCCCAGGCGTGACCCTGGGAGAGCAGACCTCCGTGGGTGTTCATCGGGTATCTCCCGCCGAGCTCGATCCGGCCGTCGCTCACGAAGTCCCCGGACTCGCCCGGGCCGCAGATCCCCAGCGCCTCGAGCTGGATCAGCACCACGTAGCTGAAGCAGTCGTAGATCCCGAGGAGATCCACGTCGCGCGGTCCGATCCCCGCCATCTCGAAGGCCCTCGGTGCGGCGAAGCTCAGTCCCACCCGGAACGGCTCGGGTCGGCTCGGGATGTCGTCGGCGGGAAAGGGGCGCCCCTCCGCGGCGCCCATGATCAGCACCGGAGGCTGCGGGAGATCACGGGCGCGCTCGGTCGCGGCGACGACCACGGCGGCGGCGCAGTCGGTCTCGAGCGCGCAGTCGTAGAGGCGAAAGGGCTCCGAGATCCAGCGAGCGTTCAGATACTCCTCCATGCCGAGGGGCTTGCCGCGCATCAAGGCCTTCGGATTGAGCTGGGCGTGGCGGCGACAGGCCAGGGCCACCTGGCCGGTCGCCTGGTCGGGGATGCCGTAGAGCTGCTTGTGGCGCATGCAGATCCACGCGTAGAGCTGGACCGGCAGCATCGCGCCGTGGGGCAGGTAGAAATCCACGATCTGCTCGCCGGCGGCGGTGGGAGCGAACGAGAGCCGGGGCTGTCGCGCACCGGGCCGGGGACGCAGGGCCGAGAAGCCGTTCCAGCCCACCACCACCAGCACGTGCCGGGCCAGACCGTTCGCGACGGCCACCGCCGCGCTCTGGAGCGCGGCGATGGGGCTGGCGCCTCCCATGTGGACCGTCACCGCGTAGCGCAGATCGCGGATGCCGAGATTGGTCGCCAGCGTCTCGGTGGTGGTGAAGCCCGAGGGCGGGATCAGACCGTCGATGTCGGTGAGCGCGAGCCCGGCGTCGGCCACGGCGGCGCGTGCGGCGCGAAGCATGAGCTCTTCGGGCAGCGCGTCGGCTCCGCGGACGTACTCCGTCTCGCCCACGCCGACGATGGCCGCACGGTCCTTGAATCCCACCGAAATCCTCCCTTTCCCGGCTCTCCGGGATTGCGCGAACGCGTTCGAATTCTAGGAAAAACGCGCTCTCGGCGTTCGGAGGGCCCCTGGCATGCCCCGCGGGGGAACCTTTCTGCTATTCTGAATCTTCGAGTCCGGGTACGCTGTCTCAATAGATAGGACGGCTGGGAGTTCCGGGTGTGAACGGATCGACGAGCAGTACCATGCCCCCGCGGATGGCCGCCGCCGAGCTGGATCGGCGCTGGCTGCGGGGCGATCCAGGAGCCTTCGAGGAGGCGCACGGAAGATACCGCTCGCGACTCGAGGCAGTGGCCTACCGCATCGTCGGCAACCGCTCCGACGCGGAAGACGTGGTGCAGGGAGTCTTCCAGGTGCTTCCGCGAGCGGCCTACCGCGGCTCGGCGAGTCTCTGGAGCTACCTCTACCGCGCGGCGGTGAACACATCCGTCAACCTGCTCCGCTCGCGGAAGCGAAGAGAAGGATTGAAGCGGGAAGCGACGAGCCAGGCGCTGGCGGTGGGAACGCCGGTGGCGAGCGACCCCGAGACGCAGGTGTTCGAGGCGGAGGTGCTCTCGGCCGTGGCGAAGGCGCTGTTGCAGGTGAAGCCCCAGCACCGACGGGTCCTGGTGCTGCGCATCAACCACGGTCTCTCGAACACCGAGATCGCCGAGCGCGAGAACATTCCCCTGGCGACGGTGGGAACCTGGCTGCGCCGGGGACGCGAGGAGCTCCGGGAGATGCTCCAACCCCTCCTGCGAGACATGCGAGGGCAAGGGTCATGAATCACTTCACCGCTCGGCAGCTTCTTCCGTCAATCCTGGATCACACCATCCCGGCCGGGCTCGAGGCGGCAGTCCGCGAGCACGCCCATGGCTGTGCTCGCTGTCAGCGTGCGCTCGCGGAGTTCGAGGCCAGCGAGGCCCTGCTGGCCCAGCTTCCCGCCGCGCTGGTCCCCATCGAGCCCTCCGCGGAGGCCCACAACCGGCTCGCCTCCCTGGCTCGCTGGAGCGCGGCTCCCAAGCCCGAGTGGCAGGACCGCATCGGCGTCCCCGCCCTCGGCGCCCTGGCCGCAGCCGCCATGCTGCTGATGGTGATCTCGGTGACGGGCTGGGGTCCGGCGGCCGTGGAGCGCCCCACACCGATGACGGTGGCCGCCGTGGTCCCGGAGTCCCACTACCTCCCCACCGGCTGGCGCTGGAGATAGCGCGGGCGGGGGCGGAGGCCCTCGAACAGGGTGGGTTGAAAACCCTACTGCGCGCCCGTAACCCCCCGTTCCCCCGCGGGAAATCCGGCCTTCATAGAACCGGTGAGGGGAGAACCGGGCTAGTCCGCCGGGCCTCTCAAGCGCTACACTTGCGAGCAGTAACATCTAGCCGTGAGACTGACATGAACCGCATCCGAGCCGCACGCCAGGCTCGAGCCTGGACCCAGAGCGAACTCGCTGGACGCGCTCGGGTCTCCCCCCGAACGATTCACGCGGTCGAAAAGGGTCAGGAGTGTCGCCAGGCGACCAAGCGCAAGATCCTCGCGGCACTCGGCGTTCCGTGGGATCTGCGCAACGAGTACTTCCCGC
>CAZTOU010000014.1:0-105561 GCA_964615365.1 uncultured Spirochaetales bacterium | reverse complement strand
CGGTGCGCGGTCGATTCCCGAGACGAGCCACTCGCCGCGCCGGACACCTCTCCCCACTCCTTCCCTGCTCGCCCGCCGGTGTGCAGCGATGGGCTAACTTGTGGCCGAGAAGGGGGGGTCGATATGCGGAGCAGGTGCGTCGGCCTCTCGATCGCGGTGGCCACCATCTGTGGGTGCACGAACTTCGAGGTGAGCCACCAGCGTCTCCCCACAGCCCAGGCGCTGGAGTCGATCCAACCCGGCGCCACGACCCGGAGCGAGGTGCTCCAGCGGCTCGGTCCCCCCGAAGAGATGCGACGGCCCGCTCCCTTCGACTGGCCGCGGATCACCAGTCCCCAGCGCCGCAGGATCGTCGAGGCCGGGGACATCTTCGGTCGCAGCGCCTACACCTACGCCTCCGAGGGGTACACGGTCCGGGAGTTCGGGCTGCTGCCCACCGGTCCCGCACTCTTCGACGTCGCCTGGAGCATCTCACGCGAGGATCGCTGGCGGATCGAGTTCGACGAAAACGACGTGGTCCAGACCGTGTCCCGCATCGACGAGATCGCGGATGACCCTCGCTGAGTCTGCGCGCACCGCCGCTCTCCTGCCCGCGCTCCTGCTCTCGGGCTGTCTCTACGTCTCGGCATCCGGCGTCTTCGGCTCCGCTCTCGATCCCGCCGCGGTCTCCCAGATCGTCCCGGGCGAGACCAGCAAGGGCCAGGTGCTCGACCTTCTCGGCCCACCGGAGGAGTTCGTGCGCTCCGAGGTGCTCGCTGCGCTGGGCGACGAGACCGCGCGAGTGTCGGGAGCGGTGGCGCTGGGCAACCGGGCCCAGGACGCCTTCACCTACCAGCGCGACACCCTGACGGCCCGCGGCAGCGTGCTGCTCCTCTACAACTACGTCAGGGCACGGACCGAGAGCGATCTGCTGGTGATCTTCTTCGATCGGGAAGACCTCGTCCGGGAGGTCAGCTTCCGAAAGGCCTCCGGGGAGCCATGAGAACCACCGCGAAGAAACCGTGGGCCCTCGTCGCCATCCTCCTGGGAGCGCTCTCGTCCGGGTGCATCTCCTTCTCCGGGAGCTTCGGCAGCGAGATCCCGGTCGAGAACATCCCGCAGATCCAGGACGGCCTCACCACCCGCGAGCAGATCACGAGCTGGTTCGGGCCGCCCTCCGCCTTCTACAAGCCCTCGCTCCTCGACGTGATCTTCGAGAACGAGGAAGACATCATGAAGCCGCAGCCCGCCCTGCTGGACGACGTCTACACCTACCGATACGTCGAGACCCGGTCGAGGCTCTTCTTCATTCCGATCCTGGTCGGGATCTTCGATGCGGTAGCCGTGTCGGAGACGCTCACGGTCTTCTTCGACGAGACCGGCAAGGTGAAGTACCACGCCTACCGGCGAGACGACCCGCGGCCCGGGAAGGACGATTGAGCCATGATCCGACTCGCGCTCCTCCTGGGTGCCGCCCTCTCGACCGGATGCGCAGAGGCGATCTTCTCGATCGGCTCGTACCGCACCCACGATGCCTACACCGAGGCATCCCTGGGAGAGTTCGTGAAGCTCCAGGCCGAGGGGCCGGTTTTCAAGGCCGACGTGCTCGCGACGCTCGGCCCCCCCATCGACGTGATCAGCCAGGACGCGGGCGAGATCTTCGTCTATCGGCGGCAAGCCCGGGACACCCGCACCATCAACGTCAACCCTTCGATAGTCGGTCTGTTCGGCCCGACGCCGCCGATCCCGATCTACTTCGTCAGCGAGACCTCCGGAAGAGACGACACTCTTATGGTGTTCTTCGACTCGCAGGGGCAATTGCGGGGCGATTGCGTCAACCTGGGGATCGCGAACACCCGCCGGAGCGAGGCGGCGCGAGGCGGCGAAGGCGCGCGGGAGCGGCTCGAATGAAGCGCGTCGCATCCCTCCTCCTGCTCGGGTTGCTCTCCGGGTGCAGCCTCGCCTACGTCGAGGTCGGAGTCCCCGTTCCCGAGGCCACGGGTCTCGAGATCGGCCGCAGCACCAAGACCGACGTCCTCGAAGCTCTCGGCCCGCCGCGCCTGGTTCGCCGGCAGTTCGACGGAGATCTCTACACCTGGCGGCGCACCAAGAAGCGGAAGCGCTCTCTCACCATCTTTCCGTACGCCGTGAAGGCCTTCTCCTACTCCGACAGCGACTCCCGCCGCGACGACCTGAGCCTCCTCTTCGACCGCGAGGGAATCCTCCGGGGAATCGGACGCCGCCTCGAGACCGAAGAAGACGGCGGCTGACCCGCTCCTGCTGGCTCGAAGCGCGCGGCATACGGCCCTGGCCGGCATCGACCCGGCGGGCACCGCGCCGGCGGTCTGTTATCGTAACCCCAGGACGCGCCGGTAGCTCAGCTGGATAGAGCACCAGGCTTCGAACCTGGGGGTCGGGGGTTCGAATCCCTCCCGGCGTGCCAATGATTTCGCGTAGTTAGCGAGTTCTTTCGTTCGCTCTTCAAGTTGAGGGACCGTATAGAAGGGCCGTTTGGGGTCGCTGAATTCAGCGAACGAAAGATCACTCTCCTCGTCGAGCATTGCGTGTGCATAGACGCGAAGCGTGAGCGCCGGATCAGCGTGGCCCAGCGCACGCTCCTGCCCGCATCAAGCGCCATCGTCGCCCACGTGTGGCGCGTGCAGTGCAATACACCGCTCCCCTCCACCCCACCCATCGAACCTTGGTGTCACCGCCCCCTCGAGCTCGTTGAGCGACGCTACCTGTTGGACCGAAATACTCCCACGTGTGTAGCCTCAAGAATCCTCGATGTGAACCGATGCCGACAGCGGGAATCAGCCCTCTCGGATGCCGTTTCTTCCTCGAGAAGACTGACGGCGTAGATCCCGCGCCCGATCCGCTCGAACCTGCTGGCTTCGCGTGGACTGACCTCGCCACTGGGACGCCCCTGAATTCATTGAGCTGTTTCTCCTCGATGACATCAACTGGGATGGGGTCTTGGCGGACTGCCACCGCTCCGGCCACCCGATACGAACCGCCGCGAGAGCAGACGATCAGCTATTCTCCTCCTGACCCCCCCCGAGCCGTTAGTGCAGCGCGTCCGAACTCGATCCACTGTCGCATCCGAGCGGCAAAGGGGTATGGTGGTGGCAACCAGGGCCTCGCAGGCGACCCGCCTCTCGCTTCTTCTGCTCCTGCTGGTCGCGCTCCAGGCGGGAGCAGGCCCCACCCAGGCCGGGGAAGCGCCCGAAACCCGCTGGTGGCACGGTGAGTTGAGTCTTGCCAGCGGCCTCGACTTCAGCTCCGGGGACTACGACGATCTCGTCGACACCGAGATCTGGTACGTTCCGGTCTCGGTCAGCTACCTGTTCGACTCCTTCCCGCTCACGGATTACGAGTGGGACCGGCTCGAGCTCAAGATCACGGTTCCCTACATCCGAATCGAGGGCCCGGGAGACTTCTTCTTCGATCGCATCGGCGACCTGCGGCTAACGGAAGCGCAGGAGGAGGGGCTGGGAGACGTGGTGGTTCGCGGTACCTACCTGTGGCTCCCCGCGCCCCGTTCTCCGTTGCCGGTGATCGAGCTCACGGGCAAGGTGAAACTCCCGACGGCAGACGAGGAGCGCGGGCTGGGAACGGGGAAGACCGACTACACACTGCAGCTGGATGTGGCACGGCGCTTCGGCGAGTGGACGCCGTTTCTCGGAGTGGGATACCGCTTCGTGGGTCGTCCCCCCGGCTCGCGCCTCGACGGCAGCTGGTTCGCATCGGCGGGCGCCACCTATCGGATCAACGAGCGCGTGAGTGCCGGGCTCCTCTACGACTGGTTCGGGGCCGCTACGCCCCCGCGCCATGACTCTCACGAGGTCATCCCCTACGTGTCACTTCGTCTGAGCGACGAGTTGAGCGTGAGCCCATACCTGGTGGCCGGGCTGTCCGGGCATACCCCCGACTACGGGCTGGGGTTCTCGATCCGGTACCGGATCCCCGTCCGCTGAACGAGTTGCCCGCCCGGGGAGCGGTACCCCGGTCCGGTTGGAAGTACAGGCGGCGTGCCGGGTGCGTCAGTGGAGCAGCGGGGCACGCTCCACCTTGACCGGCACGCCGGGCTTCTGCGGCCGGTCCATCCGCTCGGGACGCCGGCGAACCTCGGGGCGTTCGATCCGCAGCACGGGTTCCGGGCGCTCGGGCCGGTCGGCCAGGTCGGGCCGCTCCGGTCGCTCGATCTCGGGCATCGGCCGCGCGGGCCGATCCAGGGAGGGGATCTCCGCCGCCCGCTCCGGTGCGACCTGCATCGGCTTGTCGGTGAGCGGCGGCGCCGGTTGCGCGGGCGCATCCGAGGCTCCGACCTCTGCGCCGCGCCCCGCGAGGTCGGGCACCGAGCTGGCGCCCCCTTCGGCGTCACCTGACGCCGGGCCCTTCTCGCTCTTCGGGTAGGTCTCCGAGGTGGGGTGTGCCGGCGCGGTCCGGCTCGAATCGGGCCTTTCCGCCGGCTGGGGCCGCAGAACGATGTGGTCAGCGCGCAGGCGACCCTCTCCGGCCCGGTGCCCTTGGACCCACACGCGGGCGTTGCGCGCCAGCGGAGGCGCTTCACGGGGCAGCTCGACCTCGAGCCCGTCGATCCGGAGGCGTCCTGGCACCGCGAGCTCAGCTACGAATCCCTCGACGGAGAGCCGCTCGACCCCGGAGCTGGCGCGTACCAGATCTCCGATCGCCGGCAGCTCGACCGCTTGCTCGGATCGCCCCGCTCCCACCACCAAGCGCGATACCGCCAGCTCGCCGTCTGCATCGACCAGCCCATACGCCTCTACGAAGGAGCCACTCGTGAGTTCGTCGAGGTCGAGGGTTCCACCGTCGTCGCCGTCCACGAGTGGGATCCCGGCCGGCACCTCGATCCACCGCTCGTCGATCTGGAGGCGCCGCATCTGCGTGTCCACCGCGACGATCCGCCCGATCGCCGCGGTGTAGGCGGCAATCCGGTGCGCCTGGAGGGTCTCCTGCTCCCAGCGGGCCTCGACCCAGACCACCTGGCCCACGGCGAGGTCGACCGCGTTGCCCTCACGCCCGTTCAACTCGATGGGGATCCCCTCCTGGTAGTGCACCAGCAGCCCGTTGACGCAGATGCTTCCAAAGGCGGTGATGGTCCCGAAGATGCCCACCGCGCCCTCCTCGGCGCTCAACCCGGTTCCACCCAGTCCACTGTCCGGGTCCGAGTGGCCCGTTCCGCCGAGACCGTCGTTCCGATCCTGCAGTCCCGTACCGGCCAGGCCGTCGTCCCCCAGGTCCGCGACCTGAAGACCGCTCGCCGCACCGCACCGGCTCTGCCCGCGGGCCGCGTCCGGTGCGATCGCCACCAAGACGACGGCGATGAAGGCCAGCACCTGCAGCCCTGCGCTCAGAGCTCTACTCGTCACGACCCGTCTCCTCGTCCGCGCGCGGTTCCTGGCGGCCGCGGTAGAAGTAGATGCCGAAGCCGATGCGCCGGTCGGCGCCCTCGCTCCCACGGTCCTGCTTCTGGAGGACCAAGGCCCGGCGGTTCACCGCGAGGAGAGCATCCATGCCAAGCTGCTCCGCCAGCGACTGCAGGTCCTCTACGGAGTCGCTTGCGAGGCCGCCGTAGTAGACGCTGCGCTCGGGCATGGGGCGCTCGCGGCCGCGCAGGTTGTGCACCGCGGCGGCGGCGTGGTCGTGGAGGTTGCGCCCGAAGAAGAAGGCCTTCTCGTCGAATCCTCTCTCGGGCACGAAGGCGGCCACGTGAAGCGTTACGCGCTCCTGATCGTCGAGGCGCGCCACGCCCAGGCGCAGCCATTCGTCCAGCACGGCGCGCGGACGGATGTCTTTGCTCACCGACTCGACCAGGCTCTCGAAGGAGACCTGCTCGCCCTGGCCCGCCTGGCGCGCGAGCGGGCGCGGCGCCCCCTGCGCGTCGAGATACTCGGGGCTAGCCATCCAGCGAGCCACCAGCTGCGCGCCCAGCGAAGCCGAACGGGCCGTCTGCTCGTGCTGGGGGCCCGCCTCGCGCAGCCGCTTCACGTCCTTGCGGTGGATCCCGGTCAGCAGGCTGACCCGGGTCGTGGTCTGGCGCTTGCCTTCGAGGGCGTATTCCCCGTCGGCCACCTCCACGAAGATCTGCTTCAAGAGCTCCATGAGGTAGGGGAAGGTGATCTGGCGGTCGAGGAGCAAGCGCACCAGGGGCCGGAGCAGGCGCCGCAGCGCGGTGACGAGGGCCGGTGACGGCGCCGGAACCCTCCCGGGATCCTCAGGGCGGGACGTGCTCACTGCTGCGGGCACTCCTCTCCTCGACTCCATCGCGCGAGTGGGAAATTTTACCGCGAATCCAGGCCGCTCGCGATTCCCCAGGCTGAGCCCGCGGCTTCCCCGTCGCATGCCAAGAACTCCCCGCCGTTGTTCGGGTTCTCTGATCGGAGGCGACGCGAGACGAAGGCAGCGCGTCACTCCCGACGGCCCGGGAGATTGGGGCGGGGCTACTCGTTCCCTGGGCCGCCGGGAGTGTCTTCGTCCTACCTGGGAGTCGGCCAGACCACGATCAGTACGTGGCCACCACCGGGAAGTAGATCCGGGACGGGCGCGGGCGGATCGGCTTCGGCAGTTCAGCCGTGTCGTTGCTGTCCACGGAGCTGGGATCCACCGAGGTTGCAGGCACGGGGATCGCCTCGGCCTCCGCGCGAAGGAGCCCGGGCAGGCGCCGGCTCGGTAGATCCGTGACGTCGCCCGGTCGCAGTAGGAACGCCGATCCGATCACGCGATTCCGCGTCCAGCATTGGGCGCTACCGATGAAGTCGACATCGTGAGACAGATCCGAGGCCAGGGCGAAGCGCACTCCCCGAGCCGGGACCTTCATCCAGATGCGGCCCACGACCCTCCCGTTGCCGTTGTATCCCACGCAGCTCACGCGAGCGGTCCTGGCAGAGGCATTGGTGAACACCACTGCGCTGTCGGTGAAGTCGATGTCGGGTCTGGGCTCGAGGACCTCCTGAAGCTCCACGGCATCGCGCGCGATCTCGACGCTGCCCGGGGACGCATCTTCCTGAGCGGTCGCGAAGGGCGCCCACAGCAGGGCCGCTGCTATCAGGGCAGTGCAGGTTCGAATCATGGTCATGGCTCGATTCCTTTGCTTGGTGTCTGAAGCGACGTTTGAGCAGTCATAAATGGGAAACTTTCCCACAACTCAGCCCACCCTAGTGGGAATTTTTCCCACGTCAAGCCCCTTTTTCCCGGACCGTGGGCCCAGGCAAGGGCCTCATCGCAAGGAACCGGCGTCGGGCTCGCGACTTGCGCGCCGGACTGCACATTTCTGATTTCCGTCCGAGCTTCGAGACCCTGTGCTCGCAGTCCGCCATCTCGGTTGAACCCAGTGGGGTCGTCCTACATGTTGTGTGGTTCGATCGCGTGTGCGTCTCCGTCGCCATGGCGCATTTCTCACCAAGTCGCGTAGCGGGCGCGCCCTCAGTGCGCCGGACGGAGGCGTCGGAGGGCTCCAAGCCCTCCCAGGCCGACGGCGAGCAGCAGGGCTGTCGAGACCTCGGGCACGGCGGCGAGCTGAGTGCTGGAGGGCATCGAGATCTGGAGGACCTGCGTCCCGCCGAGATCGAGGATTCCGGCGAAGAGGGCTGAGCTGGCGCCGAGGTCCGGCAGAGCGAAGGTCACACCTTCGTCGATGATCTGCTCCGCCTCCAGGACGGTGAAGATGTCTCCCTCCTGCGGGAGGAAGCCGTCGATCAGCAGCACGTTGATCAGGCCGCTGAGCGTCGCGACCCCCTCGACGATGATCCGGTCGAAGTCCTTGGGGTTGGTGCCCGCGAGTTCGATGTCGAGCTCGGCGTCTTCGCTCTGGGTGTAGTCCCCGGCGATCTCCAGCAGGCCCGGGGAGTGACCGGGGCTCACGGTACCCCGGTTCAGGAGGCCGCCCGGAATCACGCCGCTCCCCCCGAGGATCCCACTCGCCTGCACGAGGATCAACTGCGAGAATGCAGCTTGACCGAGCTGCTCGAGATCGATCTGGCTACCGACCTCGAGCACGGGGGAAGCATCAGCGAGAGCCTTCGCGGGGGGCATCCTTTCCGGCGCGAGCAGCACCGGGCCGGAGACGACTTCGCTAGCGATTAGCTTCGCCGTGACATTTCTCTTGAGCGAAGGGCCCGCGGCGACAGCGGGGACCGGGCGCGGCGACACCGCTCCTGGCGGATTCACGCCGTCCGGCTCGGCAGGGCTCCGGGGGGTCTCGGAGGAGGGCGGCGCTGATTGCCTTACCGCCGAGTCCGGCTTGCGCGCGGGCACAGACATGCTGGGAGGCGTCGCGAACTCGGGCGGAAAGGGGAGCGGCAGGATAGGAACGACCACGGGGGGGGCCATCCCTCGCGGGAGCCCAACAGGTCCGGCCGTGGAAGCCAGCATCGGCTTGAAACCGCCACCCGGGGATTCCTGCTCGGGCGTGGAGATGGGCGCCGGTGCCTGGGGAACGACCAGGAGGCGGCGGCGGTGGCGGGCCGGCCGCCGGCGCCCGGTGTGTGGCACCCAGGAAGGGAGCCGCTGCCTCAGCAGAGGATAGATCTCAGGGATCTCGACCGAGAAGCTCCCCAGATCGGGCTCCTCCGCGGGCTCGGGCAGGGCGGCCTCTTCCCCGCGGGCAAGCTGGAGCAGGCCGAGACAGGCGAGCGCAGCAAACATCAGCAGGCAGCGCCGCAGCACCCGAACCTTCTGGGAAGCCGCTCCGGGCCGCAACAGAGTGATCAGGAGCCTGGAGGTGGACATGGGAATCCCTCGCAAGTCTTGTCCCCCCAGGGAGAGTGGATTCTACCACAGACGAGGGTGATTGCGTGGGAAAATTTCCCTTTCTTTGGGAATGAGGGCTGGCCTGGCTCCTTCAGATCGATCCAGCACGCCCCTCCGCACTCGCCGTACCTACGACCACCGCATCCGAGAAATGATCTGCGAAACCGGCGATCCGGACCTGTTCCCCGAACTGAAGATTCCTCGCTCCACCATTCGAAGTTGGCTTCACCGGGTATTCCCGATGTCGTTACGTCCAAGCCCTGCCCGCTGAGAAGGCAGGATGGTACCGCTGAGTGTGGCACTGCGGATCACACGGTTATCGCAGTCCCGCTACCACGGCTGGCGCAGGGCGGAGTGCGGAATGTCCTTCTGGGATGCCTGGAACTCCTGCAGAGTCGTCGGAAATCCCATCGCGGTGTCCTCCAGTTAGCGTGTGGAGAACACCTTGCCGAAACCCTGTGTCAGGCCCGGTCACGAGCTGAGGCAGCGGCATAGGCAAGAACTTGCTAATTGTAAGGATGTCTTTAAATTAGCAGGTAATGAAGATCGTCCCCCGAGATGCCGAGGCGCGCTTCCGGCGCCTCCTGAAGAGCTTTCCGGCCGTGTTGATCCTGGGACCGCGCCAGTGCGGCAAGAGCACCTTCGTCCGCGAGTGTCTCCCCGACTGGACCGTGTTCGATCTCGAACGACCAGCCGACCTGGCACTCGTGCAGGCGGACCAGGAGGGCTTCTTCGACGCCCACCCGCGGCGCATCGTGATCGACGAGGCACAGCGGCTTCCCAGCCTGTTTGCCACCCTGCGTCACGCGCTGGATCGGAATCGGAGAAATGGACGGATCGTGCTGACGGGCTCGGCGAGCCCGGACCTCGTTCGCGCCGTGTCCGAGAGTCTGGCGGGGCGGATCGCGCTGCTCGAGCTCGCCCCCTTCAGCTCTGCCGAGCTCGCTGGAACACGCCGTAGCGCGCAGCGCTGGTTCTGGGGCGGCTATCCGCCGGTCCACGCGGCGCGCTCGAATGCGGCCCGCCTGGACTGGCTGGATGCGTATGTCTCCACCTTCCTGGAGCGGGATCTGCCCGCCCTGGGCTTGCGTCTGCCCGCGGTTCGCCTGCGAACGCTCTGGATGATGCTCACCCACGTCCACGGCAACCTGCTGAACGCATCCGATCTGGCGCGATCGCTCGGCGTCTCCTCGCCGACGATCACCCACTACCTGGACGTGCTCGAGGGCGCCTACATGGTCCGGCGCCTTCCCCCCTTCTTTGCGAACGTCCAGAAGCGGCTGACGAAATCGCCAAAGATCTACATCCGGGACAGCGGTGTCCTCCATTTCCTGGCCGGGCTGCGAGAGCCGAGAGACCTCGACGGCTGGAGTCGCCGGGGTGCCTCCTTCGAGGGGCTGGTGATCGAGGAGCTGATCGCGCGGGCCCTGAGTCGGTGGGTACGGCCCGAGATCCACTACTGGCGCACACGCGCAGGCGGAGAGGTCGATCTGCTCCTCGGCGCTGGCCGACGCCTCGTAGCAGTGGAGATCAAGCTCTCCACCACGGTCGAGAGGCGCGATCTCGCCGGTCTGCGCCAGTGCATGAAGGACCTGGATCTGAAGCGCGGCTTCGTGATCGCCAACTGTGCGGAGCCACGCGACATCGGGCGCGATGTCCGCGTGATTCCGTGGCAGCATCTGGCGAAAGGCGGCGGAGTCGCGGGGCTCCCGTAAGCCGCTGTACTCTGACGCGCGTCGATCAGAATCCACGGCATCCGGGCGCTCCCCAAATGCCGGTTGTGTAAACCATGTGTCCGGAACGATGTGTCAGCCCTGTCTCGGGAAGCACAACGCGTAGTTAGCGAGTTCTTTCGTTCGCTCTTCAAGTTGAGGGGCCGCATAGGGCCGTTTGGGGTCGCTGAATTCGGCGAACGAAAGGTCCCTCTCCTCGTCGGGCATTGCGTGCGCATAGACACGAAGCGTGAGCGCCGGATCAGCGTGGCCGAGCGCATCGGCCACCCAGCGCACGCTCCTGCCCGCATCAAGCGCCATCGTCGCCCTCCCGCTCGTTGACGATGAGAAGATGCGCTGCGACTCAGCCCGTCAGCAAGCCGGGCTACGGCGAGTACTTACGCTTAATCAACCAGTCCACCGAAACGGGGCAATCTCACGACCCCCATCGCGGGCCGGTCTGCAGAGATGGGTTTTAGCCGAGATGACCTTATTGACCAGCACACCCCGTTTTTCTCCGCTACCGAGAATAATTGGATATAAATGGATGGACAAATGGCGGTATCCGTGCCAGCATAATTGGATGAAATTGGATAAAAATGCGGATATAGCCATCAATTCGGCGTCCCTGGAGATCACGCCGGAGATCCTGACGTTGGTCGCCGAAATCGATGAGTTCAAGGGCGCCTGGCGGGCCATCGGCCGGATTGCCCCCGAGCGGCTCTCCTCCCTTCGCCGTGTCGCGACCCTCGAGAGCATCGGCTCATCGACCCGCATCGAAGGTGCCACTCTGAGCGACCGGGAGGTCGAGCGCCTGCTCTCGAGTCTCGAGATACAGCCCTTTCCCTCCCGTGACGAGCAGGAAGTCGCGGGCTATGCCGCGGTCATGGAAAGCGTATTCGAGAGCGCTGAAGCGATCGACCTCACCGAGAAACACATCCGTCAGCTCCACCGAGACCTGCTCCAGTTCACGGACAAGGACGCGCGACACCGAGGTGACTACAAGGCGCTCCCCAATCACGTGGAGGCCATCGGTCCAGACGGCGAGAGCCTCGGTATCGTCTTCGAAACGGCGACCCCGTTCGACACGCCGCGATTGATGACCGAACTCGTCGGCTGGACTCGCACCGAGATCTCGGCTGGGACTTTGCACCCCCTGGTCGTCATCGCCGTCTTCGTCGTCGTCTTTCTCGAGATCCACCCGTTCCAAGACGGAAACGGTCGCCTCTCTCGAATCCTGACGACACTCCTCCTGCTGCGGGTCGGCTATAGCTACGTTCCCTACAGCTCACTCGAGAGCATCATCGAAGCCAGCAAGGACACCTACTACCTCGCACTGCGGCAGACCCAGGGAACGATCCGATCAGCGAAGCCGGACTGGCAGCCGTGGTTGCTGTATTTCCTCAGAGCGTTGCAGCAGCAGAAGACACACCTGGCGAGAAAGCTCGAGAGGGAACGGATCCTTCTCGGCAGTCTGCCGGAGCTATCGCTGCAGCTACTCGACTTGTGCCGGGAGCATGGCCGGATCAGCGTCGCCGAGGCCGTCACGCTGACCAGCGCCAACCGCAACACGGTAAAGGACCACCTGAGCAGATTGACGAAGGCCGGGCATTTGGCCCGGCACGGTGCTGGGCGTGGCACCTGGTACACGCTGCCTTGAGTCGTCCATGGTCCGGGGCTCCGGTCCCGAAAAGAGGTGCCATCTTCTCGCCCTCGAGCAGGCGGGCAATGAATCGGAGGCGTTCGTCCATCGGTCTACACGTTCTCCACGGCATCCGGGCGCTCCCCAAATGCCGGTTGTGTAAACCATGTGTCCGGAACGATGTGTCAGCCCTGTCTCGGGAAGCACAGACGCGGGTTTATCGGATCTTCGTCTCTCCCCCCGCGTCTTCGCATGGGGACTCGTGCCGATCCTTCAACGGCTCGAGAACTGGCTCACGTAGTGGAGCAGCTTTCGGGGGACCCGCGCCGGCGATCGCCCCACGAGACCTGAGCTCTCCGCGAAAATACTCGGCCTCCCGAGCCCCTCGACGGCTGGGTCATGCCCAGGAACAGACCAAGTCTGCTGGTAGCCGATTCAGTCGGAGCTCTCGAGCTGGCATCGCCGCCACAGACCTGGCGAAAATGCCGTCAGCAGCGTTCGTTCGCTCTCGATCCGCGAAGCGAACTTGTAGAAGACGAGCACACCCGAAGCTGTGATTTCCACCTCGTCGGCTTCGATGTGCTCCTTGCCCCCGTCGAATTCGACCAGCCACTGCCTCATCGTCGCACCTCTGCGCGTTGCCCGCCGATGACCGGGGCGAACCGCTTCGCCGCTGAATCACGAAGGCCTTGCAGGGAGAGGGTCTCACGGGGACCCGAGCTGCTGCTCATCGACCCGATCTCTTCTGGACGAGCCCTTGGCCGCAATCCACGCAATAGATACTTCGCACACGGCGCATTCTCGCATGTTTCTCCGGGGAGCACCCTCTTGCGAGGATTTTCTCGTTCACGACCACGCCGCAAGTTGGACAGAAGCGTACCGTCACTACCGCGCGTCCATGATTGTCGTTGGGGCAACGCTCCCGCAGCATTCGTCGTGCTCCCTGTGTGTTCTCTTGATTCGTTGGGGACGAAATCACTGGCCTCTCGCGGGCTTGGCGATGCCGGGTGAGGCTGGATCGTCGAGAAGGTCCACCGAGGCAGTCTTCGTCAGCTCAAGCTACTCGCCATGGCTCGGGCAGTCCTCAGAGCTACCCGCGGTCGATACGGGGTCGGCCTCGTTGTCGAGGACGTCGCTGCCCCCGAAGTCGTGGTAGTTGCGGCACTCCTTCTCGAATGCCGCTTCGGCTGAGCGTGCGAAGCTGAATGCGAAGCGGGTGTAGCTGCTGCCCACAGCGATCCCGACGCGATCGAGCGCCGGAACGCCGAGGGGCAAGGGTCCCCGGTGTCGATATCCGTACGCCGCCTTGGCGGAGGGAGCATACTTGCGGGACCGGCTCGGTGCGTCAACCCACTCGTGCAGGCGGCGTTTCACGTCGGACTCCGAGCAACCTACGTAGAACACCATGAACGTCGTGCCATCCATGTAGCCGAGGGCGTAGTTGCCGGGTGACGTCCGGCTCACCACCTGATCGATGGTCTCGTGGCTGAGCGGATAGGATCCGTTCATCTCCAGCGACCCCATCGGATAGCTCCCCTGGCAGGTGGGACAGACGGGGTGGAACTCAAGCGGGCGTTCGAGTTGATGGAGCCTCCCGCAACAGATGCAGCTCCCTTGCAGTGACGCTTCGTGCACGATCACCGACCGGCCGTCCGCGAAGTATCCGCCTTCGCTCTGTTCCATGATTGCCTCATTGTCATACCCGGCCGCTCTGCGCGCAGTGGATCAGCAGGCAGTAGGCGATTCGGGTAGGGCTCTTGCTGGGCGATCCGGACAGCAGCGGTCCTGAGTGTCTGGCGGATCGGAAGGGTGGGAAGGGGGTCCCTCTTCTCGTGGGGCCGCTTGGCAACTCTGTCTGAGTCCCTGCCTCGTCAAGCCCGGTGGTTGCTAATGATACTAAATATGCAAATTTTGTCAAGCGAGAAGCAGCGGCTCCAAGATCCTGTGGAGATCCCGGCTCATGACGACGACTTGCGGGAGCGAAGGAACGCCAGGTACTTGAGGAGCTCTTCCTCCTCCTCGGCGGTCAGATCGTCGATCGCGAAGGCCGCCAACCTCTTGCGGCTCCCGCCTTCGCCCTCGGAGGGCAGCAGGTATCCGGCCTTCTCCATCAATGCCTCGTAGGGCACGACGTAGACCTCCGCCAGGCGGTGCAGCACGTTGGGCGACGGCTTCTTGATCTTTCCGTTCTCGAGCTGGCTCAAGTACGCGTTCGAAACGGCATTGCCCGTGGCCTCTTCGACCTCCCGGAGTGAGAGCCCCTTGGCCGTCCGTAGATCGGCCAGCAGGGCGCCGAGCTCGCTGGGCCGGCTTTCGAAGGCGGTGCGGGCCTTGCGCCGGGGTCGTCTGCCGCCTTCTGTCATGCGCTGCAGTATGGCGAAAGATGCATAGTTAATCAAGCATTATGCACAAATGCTTGACAGATTTTATTATCTACATATATTTAGCGACTCGGAGCAAGAGAGCCGCAGCTGGCTCCCAAGCCACTGCGACGACAGGAATCCCATGCGTGAAACCCAGCCATGAGCATCAGGTCGCTACGGCGAACCGGGTCCTTGGAGTTGACCCGGTTTCGTGGATACCTCACCACTTGGGAGAGAGGAGTCCACGATGCCGAAGAGTCGACTGCCGTATCCGCCGGAGTTCCGGAAGCGGATGGTGGAGCTGGTGCGTGCGGGACGAACGCCGGAGGAGCTGCGATGTTCGAATCGGTACGTTTCGGAGTGGGGTCGGAGCCGATTCGCGTCTTCGTGAGCTACGACCGCGAGCACGACGTGGATCTGCACGATCGGCTCGTCGAGCAGGCATCGAAGTCGCCGACCGGATTCGAGATCTCGGCTCGATCCAGGGCCCGGGCCCCAGCCGATTTCTGGGACGAGGGGCTGCGCCGCGACATCCGGGAGGCGGACGAGGTCATCATCATCTGCGGCGAGCACACCGACCGCTCGGAGCGCGTGGGCACCGAGCTTCGCATTGCCCGGGAGGAGGAGCGGCCCTACTTCCTGCTCTGGGGCCGACGCGAGCTCATGTGCACCAGGCCGAAGACGGCCAAGCCAGCGGACGCCATGTACAGCTGGACCTGGGAGATTCTGCAGAACCAGATCCTCACCATCCACCGCGGCGCCCCGTCGGAGGAAAGTCTAGCCGGGCTGAGCCCGGCCAAAGCGCCCCCGAAGAGCCAACCGCTCCGACCGCGCTAAGGCTCCAGGCAGGTTCTGCCGAGGTTCGTTACATTCCCACCAGCCTCTAGACAGGCCCTGCCCGCCTTTCCTTCCGAGCCTCGCCTCAGTCTGCAAGTCGGCCCGGTGTTCGTTTCGAAGCTGCCCATGTGAGCACGAGGCTCGCGTGGAGAAACCGCCGACTCGCGCGCAAAGCGCAGGCACCACTCGCCTGCTGCAAGCGCCACGACAGGAAACCCATTTGTCTACCTCTGCAATCAACCAAGAAACCCGCCCGCGCAACTCCGCGCGCGGCTTCGAGACCCTGGATCTCGATCCCGAGCTGATCACCGTCCTCCAGACCCTCGGCTACACCGAGCCGACTCCGATTCAGCGACACGCCATCCCCCACGCCCTCAAAGCCCGCGACCTGCTCGCCTGCGCCCAGACCGGAACCGGAAAGACCGCAGCCTTTGCCCTCCCCATCCTCGACGAGCTGCTGCGCATCGAGCCCGACAGTCGCCGCCGGCCGATCCGCGCCCTGGTGCTCGCCCCGACGCGCGAGCTCGCCGCGCAGATCGCCGAGAGCTTCCAGAGCTACACACCCGGCGGCCGCATTCGCTGCGGGGTGGTCTTCGGAGGCGTCGCCAAGCGGCCCCAGGTGACGGCGCTCCGCCGCGGCGTCGACGTCCTGGTCGCCACGCCCGGAAGGCTCCTCGACCTGATGGGCGACGGCGAGGTGGACCTCTCCCGGGTGGAGATGTTCGTCCTAGACGAGGCCGACCGAATGCTCGACATGGGGTTCATCCCCGACGTCCGCCGGATCACCAAGGCGCTTCCGGGCGAGCGCCAGACGCTGCTCTTCTCGGCGACCCAGCCCCGCGAGATCCGCGAGCTCGCGACCCGGCTCCTCTACGAGCCGGTCGAAGTCACCGTCGATCCGATCTCCTCGACCGTGGAGCCGCTCTCCCAGTCGGTCTACTTCGTGGATGGGTCGCGCAAGCTCGGCTTGCTCCTCACGCTCCTCGCGAGCGACGAGATCGCCCGGGCGCTCGTCTTCACCCGGACCAAGCGCCGGGCGGACAGGCTCGCGCGAAGCCTCAGCCGCGAGGGTGTCGAGGCCGCGGCCATCCACGGTGACAAGTCGCAGAGCACCCGGGTCCGCACGCTCGAGGGCTTCAAGCGCGGGCGGACGCGCGTGCTAGTCGCCACTGACGTCGCGGCACGCGGCATCCACGTCGAGGACATCGACACCGTCATCAACTTCGATATCCCGAACGAGCCCGAGACCTACGTCCACCGGGTGGGGCGAACGTGCCGCGCCGGCGCCAGCGGAACGGCCCTGTCGCTCTGCGGGGCCGACGAGCGCGAACAGCTCGCGTCCATCGAGCGTCTCACCCGGCGAAAGATCCAGAAGCTGCAGACGCCAACCGCGCTCGAGGCGACCCGCCGGAACCAGCCCGCGGCACGCCCGGAGCAAGAACGCCGACCCCACGCGCGGCGACGTACCGGCAACGGCACCTCGAGTCGGCGTCGCAGCCGCGGGCGCGACCGGCGCCCCAACTCCGTCACTGCCGGCCCGCGTTCCCTTTGAGACACTTCCTCCCCTCCAGGTGGGTGCCGCCTTCGATCACGCTCCCGTCGGCCCCAGCCCGGCAAACGCCTCCGGCCCGATCGGCGCGTACTCCGTGCGTCTCCAGCGGTACGTCGCGTCGACGATCGCGCCCGGCTCGGTCACCTCGTAGACGAGGGACAGCAGATCGCGCAGGATCGTGAGCTGCTGATTCGCGTTGCCCGGCTCGCCGAAGCTGGCACCGTGCGGAAAGTGGACAAACAGCGTCCTCGGCGCGCGGATCTTCTCCGAGATGCCGCGGTTGATCGACAGGTTCGCGGTCGGGATTCCATGAGACTCGACGACGCGGCTGACCAGGCCCCCGGCCCGGTTGCAGAGCGGTCAGGCAGGGACCAGCAGCACCAGGTCCACCTGGTCCGCCTTCAGCTCCTGGGCCAGGGTGTGCGCCGTGCCGGCTTCCGGATCGACGATCTCCCGGGTGATCGTCCCGACGAAGCCGAACGAGAAAACGCGCGGCGCGACTCGCAGCGCACCTGCGCTCTCCAGCTCGCGCAGGCGGTCGATCGGCAGCAGGACGTTGACGTCGGCGTCGACGTAGCGGTGCGGGTAGTGGGTGTGGGAGACGACCAGGTCATTCGCCTGGACGTCCTTGGGGAAGGAGCGAAAGCTCGGGTCGCCGAGCTGCGCGTCCACGTCGAACGGCTCGTCGCCCCGTAGGTGAAAGCCCGCCGTGGAGACGAGCGCCACCGCCGACTCGGCGAGCGGTTTGGTCGGCAGGGTCCACGGCACGTCGCCGGAAAGGCGTGGCGTCATCGCTGTCGCGGTGACCCGGTTGACCAGGTCACCGGTCACCTTGTTGACCGCGGCGCCGGTTCCCGTGTTCAGCATCGCACCCATCCGCCGCCAGAACTTCGTCTTTTCCATCAAGGCCATCGCGTCCTCTCCCCTTGTTCCCGAGCGATCTCTCCAGGTCTTTCTCGGCCACGCCCAGGTGCTCGAAGGTAGAGTGGAGCTTATCATCGGGGGCAAGACCGTGGAGGCCTCTTCCGGGGAGACCGTGCTCATGCCGGCCGACGTCCCGCACGCGCTGAACGCCGTGGAGAGGTTCAAGACGCTGTTGGTCATGGTCCGGGGCTGAAGGCGTCGGAGCCGCAATCCATTCAGATCTCCCTTTCAACTCTATCGAGGAGGCTGCCAGGTGGAGCGAACCGGTATATGCGTCGTGGGAGCGTGCAACATGGATCTCATCAGCTACGTGCCCAGGCTCCCCACCGTGGGGGAGACCCTTCACGGGTCCCGATTTCGCATGGGTTTCGGTGGAAAGGGGGCAAACCAGGCAGTCATGGCCGCCAAGCTGGGGGGTGAGGTCACCATGGTGACCAAAGTGGGTGATGACCTGTTCGGCAGCGACACGCGGAAGAACTTCGAGAGGTGGGGCGTGGACGCTCGGCACGTGCACCTCACAGACCGGGCCTTCTCCGGCGTGGCGCCGATCGCCGTGGATCCGGAGGGGCGCAACTCCATAATCATCGTGACGGGGGCCAACGACCTGATGACCGTGGAGGAGATCGAGGCGGCCAGGCCTGCCATCGCCGGTGCCCGGATCCTCGTCTGTCAGCTGGAAGTGCCGCTGGAGATCTCGCTCGCCGCCCTGCGTGTCGCCAGGGAGGAAGGGGTCCGGACCATCTTCAATCCGGCCCCGGCGCGCCCTGACCTCCCGGAAGAGCTCTACCGGTTGAGCGACATCTTCTGTCCCAACGAGAGCGAGACCGAGTTGCTCACCGGCATGCCGGTGGGGACCCTGGAGGAGGCCGAGGCCGCAGCCCGTACACTCAGGGAAAAGGGAGCGGGGATAGTGATTCTCACCCTCGGTGAGAGAGGCAGCCTGCTCGTAACCGGCGATGTAACTGAATACGTCCCCGTGGAACCGGTAAAGGCCGTGGACACGACCGGCGCCGGCGACGCATTCGTGGGCAGCCTCGCCTATTTCCTGGCCACGGGAAAGGATGTGCAGGAAGCCATGAGAGCAGCAAACCTCATTGCCGCGATCAGCGTACAGTCCCCGGGCACGCAGACGAGCTTCCCCGAGGCCCGGGATCTACCGGCCGGTCTCGCCGACATCGACGGCAGTGCAGAGGCCGGCAAGGCAGGGACGGCCGGAGGGATCTCTCCGGAAGAGATGGCCGGCTTCATCGATCACACCCTCCTCAAGTCGGAGGCCTCCCGGTCCGAGATAGACGCTCTCTGTGAGGAAGCTGTCCGATACGGATTCAAGGCCGTCTGTGTCAACCCGTGTCACGTGGCCCGTGCGGCCGACAACCTCAAGGGATCCGCCGTCAGGGTGTGCTCCGTGGTGGGGTTCCCGTTGGGCGCCTCGGACAGCCGCGCCAAGGCTTTCGAAGCACGAACCGCGGTGGAAGACGGTGCCGATGAACTGGACATGGTGATGAACATCGGCGCCTTGAAGTCCGGCGACCGGAAAGCCGTCGAGAAGGACATCCGGGCGGTGCGAGATGCGGCCGGAGGAGAGACCGTACTCAAGGTGATCATTGAGACCTGCCTGCTCGAGGATCAGGAAAAGATCCTGGCCTGCGAGATCGCCAGGGATGCGGGTGCGGATTTCGTCAAGACCAGCACCGGATTCGCAGGAGGCGGTGCAACGCTCGAGGACGTGTCCCTGATGAGAAGAGCCGTGGGCCCAAAGACAGGGGTCAAGGCCAGCGGAGGTATCAAGGATGTCACCTCTGCGTCCGCCATGATCTCGGCAGGAGCCGACCGTATCGGCACGAGTTCGGGCGCGGAGATCGTCAATGGGGCCGGGAAGTCGACGTGGCCGTCCCGATAGTCCTTGCCCCGGCCTGGTTCGTGACGAAACTCTCGATCAAGTCGGCAATCATCTCCGCGCCACAGCAGCTCAAATGGACGAAATCCGTGAGAAGATGAAAGCCGTTTTCCGCGGCGATGTCATCCCAGCTCTTCTTCAGAAAGAAATGGCGGGCAAACGCCAGCTTGTTGAGACGCTGTCTGCGCTCAAATGAGAGTCGCGTGAAGCTTGGGTGTTCCAGCAGGAAGGCCTGCATATCTCGAACAGGTTCGAGTGATACCATTCGGCTCCCGGGCGCTCTGGAAGGTGCATCTGTCGAATTGCCTTCCGTGCTGCCACGTCCGTCAATGACTTGTTCGAATCATTGGTTCCGATCAGTATGGTGATGAAGTCCGGATTGCATCCGATTACCTCATCGGGTCTCTGTAAGACGTTGTAGGACAACTCACTGTCGATGCCGGCGTTGACAAAATGGAAACCCATCTTGCCGAGTCGCTCCGTCAGTATGTCCACGCAATTGCAGCTAGCGGTGCCGTGCGTGATGCTGTCGCCGATGCATACGACGACCTTGGCGTTCTCGCCGAGCGACGCTCGGTTCTTCAGGAAACGGGCCGGGCAGTTGTCCGGTTTCCTGTTTCCGTGATAGTGGGCGTACCCATAGAGGCCTGCGATGGCGGTGAAGAAGACGACCACCAACGCGAGGATCGACGTCATCATCACTGGTCGGTGGCCCCCAGGGCGAGGGCCGCTACTGGATCTCGAGAATCTTGACGTCGAAGATCAGCGTCTTGCCCGCCAGCGGGTGGTTGAAGTCGAGAGTGGCCGTCTCGCCCTCGATCTTGTGCACGCGTAGGCGATGGGTTCGGCCCTCTGCGTCGCGGCTCATCAGGTCAGTCCCAACCTCCCGGGCATCCTCCGGCAACTCGCTGACCGGAACCTCGTTGAAGGCAGCGGGGTTCACCGGGCCGTAGCCCTCCTCGGGAGTGACCGTCACCTGCTTGCTCTCGCCGACCTCCATGCCCGGCAGCTCCTTGTCGAGGCCGGGGATGATCCCGCCGGAGCCCTGCTCGAATCGCAGCATCTCACCGCCGACGTTGCTGTCCACTTTCGCCCCGTCTTCCAGGGACAGGGTGTACTCGATCCCCACCGTCGAGCCGGCTTCGATCACTGTGTTGTCCCCTTTCTTCTCGGACTCCTCGGCGCGCACTCCCCCTGCAGCCAGGCACATCAACACCGGCCCCAGCAAGAGGGCGGTCCAGACGCAGTTCGGCAGGAAAAAGGTGCGGACTACGCACAGCCGCCGCCCCATGACGGTCCTCCTCGTGCCCCAAACGATCAGAGAGCGCCTCGGAATAGGTAGCCACTCAATCACGGGCCACGAGGGCGCTGCGCTGCGACCGGGCAGTGTCGATTGCGAAGCAGTGTCAGCGTAGCACAGGCGATGATCGATACTCCGGCATGTCTGACGATTCTCTTGTCGCCTCGACACAGGTCGATGGCGGCGGCTCTCGATTGCGCTATAAAGCGTCAAGAGAGGTCTTTCGACGGGCCCCAGCTTCCGGCCTAATGCGCCTGTTCTGATCCCCTTTCGATTCTGCCTTTCGCGTCCGCCCCTTGGTTGAACCAGTGGTATGGCGGGTGTTGTATATTGCGACGGAGCTTCCGCATCCGGAATGACCGGGCGGGGACCCGGCGTGGGTCGCGTCCTTCTCGAGAGCGTGGCGCGGCGAGGACTACCAGTTGAGCAAGAAGATCTACATCGGAAACATTCCCTTTTCTTCCACGGAGGACGAGCTTCGTGCCGTTTTCCAGCGCCACGGAGAAGTGACCTCGGTAAACGTCATCACGGATCGAGAAAGCGGTCGCCCGCGCGGCTTCGCCTTCGTCGAGATGGATGACGCAAGCGCAGCCGACGACGCGATCCGCGCTCTCGACGGGAGCGATCTCGGGGGCCGAAGCATTCGAGTCAACGAGGCCGAGGACCGCCAAGGGGGCGGCGGCTCCCGCAGCCGCGGTCGCTACTAGGCAGACCGCCGGGATTCCTCATGGACCCGAGAAGGAGTTCGAGTTCCACCCGATCTTCACCGAAATCAGCGAGTAGCGAGCGCCTTCCAGGCAGGCCATGCCGAACATCCGAATCTTCTTGAGCTTTGATCCGAATTACGACGAAGACCTGCGCGATCTGCTTCTCGAGCAATCGCTCAGGCAGTCCTCCGGATTCGAGATCTCGGCTCGATCCGAAGCCGCGACGATGACGGATCACTGGGGCGAGAAGGTGCGCCGCCAGATAGCCCAGGCAGACGAGGTCATCGTGATCTGCGGTGAACACACTGCCTCATCGGTGAGTGTGAGCGCCGAGCTCCGCATTGCCCAGGAGGAAGAGAAACCCTACTTCCTCCTCTGGGGTCGGCGGGACAGAATGTGCACCAGGCCAGCCGGATCCAAGCGCGACGACAGCATGTACAGCTGGACGTGGCAGATCCTGCAGGATCAGATCATCACGACGCTCCGGAACGCCCAACCCCGCGAAGTTGCGGAGCGCTACAAGCGGGCCTGAGGCCGGTCGATCACCAGGGCCAGGCTGTTCCCGGATCGCGTGAGCCGTTTGGTCATGTACGTACGATATTTGCTTTTCGTCAGTACGTCGATCCACCCTGCGCTGTCCCGCCGGGGAGAAGCTGGTTCTCGCCGAACCGGTCTACAATGCGGATCAGGCGGTGACGATGCCGCAGTGCTTTGGTTCTCTGCCAGAGGGAGTGCCCTGATGCGAAGCCCCGCTTACCTGCTTGGGATCGCCTGGCTGGGCCTCGCCTGCGCGATCGCTCCGCCGACGCCGGAGGAGCTCGACGCCACGCTCGACCGCGGCGTCGCGGCGGCCCGGGCCCATCATGCCGCCGGTCGCGACACCGAGGCCTTGATTCTTCTCGGGGCGGTTCAGCGGGTGGATCCGGTCTACCCCCCCGCGCAGGCGCTGAAGGCCAGGATCGTCTCGCCCTCGATCGGCTGGAAAGACAGGCCGCGCCTCGGCTCGAACGTGGCCCAGCGGCCATCGGTCGAGCGCTCCCTCTTCGCGAGGACCCTGCTGTACCTGCCCGATCGCATGCTGGATCTCCTCGACGTGGTGTCGTTCGACCTCCACTTCGGCTGGGGAGCGCACGCGAATCTGCACCTGACCCGGGCCCTGCAGGCCGGTGCAGGAATGCGGACGGTGAGTGGGATTGGCTGGCACGACCACCGCTCTCTAGGCGCCAAGCTGCAGGGGTCCAGCGAGCTCACGGTGCTTGCCCTTGGAGGTTTGGCCTGGTCGGGGGAGCTGGTGGGGACGTCTGGAGTGCGCGCCACCAGCGACGGCATCGCCGGGCTCCATGATCCTGGCGACCGTTTGTATCAGGAGATGCGCGACTACTACGCCGTGGGGCTCGAGCTCACGGCCGCCATTCTGGGGGTGGAGGTGGATCTCCACCCGGTGGACCTGGCCGACTTCGTCGTGGGCTGGGGCGGGATGGATATCCAGCGCGACGATTTCGCGACCACGCGTGGCCTCGACCTGAACGAGGCGGACGAAGCGCTCCTGCGACTCCTGGGAAGCTTGCAGACGCGCTAGATGTGGCCGTTGTCGGAGCGCCCCGGGCCTTCGGCAGACCCGGGGCGCTCGACACCTTCTTCCCTTGGGATCAAAGCAGGTCGAAGCGGTCGAGGGTCATCACCTTGGACCATGCGTCGATGAAGTCACGCACGAACTTCACCTGTGCGTCGTTGGCTGCATAGACTTCTGCCACCGCGCGGAGTTCGGCGTTCGACCCGAAGACCAGGTCGACCGGCGTGGCGGTCCACTTGAGTTCGCCCGTGGCGCGGTCGCGTCCCTCGTAGATGCCGTCGGCGTCCTCGGACTTCGACCACTTCGTGGACATGTCGAGCAGGTTGACGAAGAAGTCATTGCTCAGCATCCCGGGACGAACCGTGAACACGCCGTGCGCGACGCCGCCCGTATTGGCGCCGAGGGACCGCATGCCGCCGACCAGAACGGTCATTTCAGGAACGGTCAGGATCAACTGGTCCGCCCGATCGACCAGCATTTCCGCCGGCGATCGACGGCAACGGGTACTGAAGTAGTTGCGGAACCCGTCTGCGGCCGGTTCGAGCAGGGCAAAGGAATCCACATCGGTCTGCGCTTGCGATGCGTCGGTGCGACCCGGCGCAAAGGGAACCTGAACGTCGTGCCCGGCCTTCTTGGCGGCCTGCTCAATGGCCGCGGCCCCGCCCAGAACGATCAGATCAGCGAGAGATACCCTCTTTCCGCCCGACTGAGCCCGGTTGAAGTCTTCCTGGATGCGCTTCAGGCGCTTCAGCATCTTTGCCAGCTCATCCGGATTGTTGACCTCCCAGCCCTTCTGCGGTGCGAGGCGAATGCGTGCCCCGTTCGCACCACCGCGCATGTCGCTGCCGCGGAAGCTGGCGGCCGACGCCTAGGCGGTCCGGACCAGCTCGGGTACCGTCAACCCCGATGCAAGAACCTCGGACTTCAGCTCACTGATGTCCTTTGCGTCAATCAATTCATGATCGACTGCGGGGATGGGGTCCTGCCAGAGCAATTCCTCGTCGGGAACCTCGGTGCCCAGATAGCGCGCGCGCGGTCCCATATCGCGGTGCGTCAGCTTGAACCACGCCTTGGCGAAGGCGAGCTCGAACTCCTCCGGGTTGTCGAGGAAGCGCTTGGAGATCTTGCGGTAGACCGGATCTTCCTTCAGCGACAGGTCCGTCGTGAACATGATCGGCGCGTGGAGCTTGCCCTTGACGTGGGCGTCGGGGACCGTGTGGGCGGCAGCCCCGCCCTTGGGCTTCCACTGGATCGCACCAGCGGGGCTATGCATCTGCTCCCATTCATGGATGAAGAGGTTCGACAGGTACATCATCGTCCACTGGGTGGGCGCTGCGGTCCAGGCACCTTCCAGGCCGCTGCCGGTGGTGTCCTCGGCGTTGCCCTTGCCGCACTTGTTGGACCAACCGAGGCCCTGCTCTTCGACGCCCGCGGCGGCGGGCTCGGGCCCGAGGCACTTGGACGGATCGAGAGCACCGTGGGTCTTGCCGAAGGTGTGGCCGCCGGCGATGAGGGCGACGGTCTCTTCATCGTTCATGGCCATGCGACCGAAGCTGAGGCGAATCTGCTCTGCGGCCGCGAGCGGGTCCGGGTTGCCGCTGGGGCCTTCCGGGTTCACGTAGATGAGGCCCATCTGCGTCGCCGCGAGGGGGTTCGCCAGCTCACCTTCCTCGTCGTAGCGCTCCCGACCCAACATCTCGGCTTCCGGGCCCCAGTCGACGAGATCCGGCTCCCAGTCGTCTTCCCGGCCGCCGGTGAAGCCGAATGTCTTGAAACCCATATCCTCCATGGCGACGGTGCCCGCAAGCACCATCAGGTCCGCCCAGGAGATGTTGCGGCCGTACTTCTGCTTGATCGGCCAGAGCAGGCGGCGCGCCTTGTCGAGGTTGACGTTGTCGGGCCAGCTATTGAGCGGGTCGAAGCGCTGCTGACCGCCGCCGGCGCCCCCGCGGCCGTCAGACGTGCGGTAGGTACCCGCGCTGTGCCAGGCCATGCGGATGAACAAGGGGCCGTAGTGGCCGTAGTCGGCCGGCCACCAGTCCTGGGAGGTCTTCATCAGCTCCTTCAGGTCCGCCTTGACGGCTTGTAGATCGAGCTTCTCGAAGGCCTCGGCGTAATCGAAGTCCTCGCCGTAGGGGTTGGACTCGGCTGCGTGGTCGCGCAGGGGCTGGAGATTCAGCTGGTTCGGCCACCAGAACAGGTTCGACTTCGGCTCGCCCTGAGCCAAGGCAGGGCTGGGTATCACCGCCGCGGACATCGCTACCGCGAAAGCGGCGAATAGCGGTACTGCTTTCGTGATCATTGAAGTTGCCTCCTCCGTATGCGAATGACGATCCCACTAGTTCCTATTCGTGTTGGGACCTTTCTTGCGACATTCGCGGCAGACGCCGCGAAGCTGGACCCGGAAGTCCGACACTTCGAAGCCGAACGCCGAGGTGTCGGGAATCGTGAGCGAGTTCAGATCCTCGTCGTCGATGTCGACGATGCTGTTGCAGCGCAGACAGACCAGATGGTGGTGGATGTCGACGCGAGCGTCGTAGCGGGCCACCCCACCCGGGTGGCAGGTCTTCGTGATCACGCCCATCTCGCTCAGGGTTTCCAGGTTTCGGTGGACGGTGGCCCGGGAGATCCGCGGGTTTCGGAGACGCACCGCCTCGAACACCTGGTTGACGGTGGGGTGGTCATCGCGATCCAGGACGGCTTCGAGCAGCGCGCGCCGCTGGATCGTGCAAGGGATGCCCGCTTCCCGACACAGCTCCTCGAGCTGCTCGAGGCGATCCTGACTTTCTCGCGCTCCGATCTTCATGGCCATCCCCTGAGAATGAGATAATATCTCAACTGATAATCATTATCAACAATGGCCCCCTCGACCGCCAGGGGAGCTGCGGATGATTTCTGAGAGGCGGCAGTGGTAGTATCGATCGGAAGCTCGAGCCTGGAGATGACGAGAAAGCCGAATGCGGAATCTCCATTGAGATGCCGCCGCCGAAGGTAAAGCGCTGCGGCCTCGCCGAGCACTACCGCCGCGTCTATCTGGTGGCGCCGCGTCACCCGGAGAGCTTCTGGTCGCTGCAGGGGACGGTCGACCTGTTGGGAGCGAAGACCTTCGTTCCCAACTCGGCGCTGGCCACTTTGATCGCGCTGACTCCCTCCGACGTGGGCGTGGAATACGTGCTCGGCGACGAGAACGTCTCCGCGATCGATCTGGACCTGCCCTGCGACCTGGTGGCGATCACCGGTGCGACACTCCATGCGCCTCGAATCGTCGAGCTCTGCAGGGCGTTTCGGGAGCGCGGCATTCCGGTGGCCCTGGGCGGAACCTACGCCACGCTGCAGCCCGATCGCTGCCTGGGTCTGGCTGACCATCACTTCATCGGAGAGGCCGAGCACACCTGGCCACGGTTTCTCAGAGACTGGTTCGCCGGTGCGGCCCAGCCGGTCTACAAACAGGACGCCTTCATCGACCTCGAGGACAGCCCCGGGCCCGACTGGTCGCTGATCGAGTCCAAGGACTACTTGAGCATCCCGGTCCAGACCACCCGCGGTTGCCCCAACCGGTGCGATTTCTGTGACGTGATTCAGTACCTGGGGAGGAAACCGCGGGTCAAGCCGGTCCGCCAGGTCCTCGACGAGATCAAGGCCGCCCATGCCCTGGGCGCCAACGCGGTGTTCTTTTCGGACGACAACTTCCTGGGCAACAAGGCGTTCACCAGGAGGCTGCTCACCGAGCTCGTGGAGTGGAACAGAGCCCAACCCCGCCCGCTCCAATTCTCGACGCAGATCACGGTCCAGGTCGCCGATGACGAGGAGTTGCTGCGACTGCTCGCGAACGCTCGTTTCACCGTGCTCTTCGTGGGCGTGGAGACCCCCCGGCGGAACTGTCTCGAGGAGGTACACAAGGCCCACAACCTGGATCGGCCGCTCGACGAACGACTGCGAGCCATATCTCGCTTCGGCATCGTGCCCTTCCTGGGCCTGATCATGGGTTTCGACGGCGACGATCCGACCGTGTTCGATGAGATCTACTCATTCATCCACGACACGGACAGTCCCATCGTCGGCATCAGCCTGCTCAACGCGCCGCGGCACACGCCCCTCTACGAGCGGTTGTCGAGAGAGGGCCGACTGGTGGAGAGTGACTTCTCCGGTGAGTGGCAGCTCGAGACCAACATCGTGCCCAAGCAGATGACCCGCGACGAGCTCATCCGGGGTTACTGGGAGCTGTTCGCGCGAATCTACGATCCGGAGCTGTTCGACCAACGCTTGCAGCGCTGGCTGGCCACGGTGGAATACCACGGCGAGGAGGGCTACCCGAACAACAAGGCGAACTTGCGCGAGGTGTGGATGATGCTCCGGGTGCTCGGCAAGTTCCTCTTCCGCAGTGAGGGAGCGGTGCGCCGGCTCTTCTGCCGCAACATTGCCCGGGCGCGTGACCTCGATCGGGGAACGCGGATCCGCATGTTCACCCTGCTCGCCCAGTACCGTCACTTCCGCGACTTCGTCACCAAGCCGCGGACTCACCCCGCCCGCTGATTGGCGCGGCCATCCGAAGACAATGCGATGATCTGGGGAAGGACCAGAAGCAAGGCCACCCGCGGCGAGCCGGGCGAGATCGGTATCCCTCGAGCCCTCTGCTTCTTCTATCATCCCGGGCTCTGGGAGTACTTCTTCTCCTCTCTCGGGTTCGTTCCGGTCGTTTCCGCTCCGACGAGCCGCAAGACCGTGGAGCGTGCTGGGAGAGTCGCCGAGACCGAGCACTGCCTCCCCGTGAAGCTGTTTCAATCCCATCTTCACGAGCTGGCAGAGAAGGTGGACCGGGTCTTCATACCCCGGGTGCTCTCCACGCTCGACGGACGCATTTCCTGTCCGAAGCTGGCAGCGCTCCCCGACGTGGCGGCCATCGAGCTCGAAATCGAGATCCTGACGGTGGACATCGATCAGCGCAAGAAGTCGCTCGCGGATACTCTTGTGGCGCTGGCCAGGAGTCTCGGGGCGAACAGGAGAACGGCTCGTTCGATCGCCTCTGAAGCAGTGGAACGAACGCGGATTAGAAAGCGCCACACTAGCGAAAGGAAGCCTTCCGGGGACCGTTATCTGATCCTGGGGCATCCCTACACGCTGGGCGATGGCTTCATCTCCGGCAGGGTTTTCGGAACGCTCCGGAAGCTGGGAGTGAACCCCGAACCGGGGACTTTCGCCGATGCGGAGGTCCCCGACAGCCTGGTGAAATGGGATACCATGAGTCGGATGTATCATGAGCTGGAGTCGGTCGAGCCGGGTGAGTACGCGGGCGTCATCCAGCTCAGCACGTTCAACTGCGGTTGCGATTCGATGCTTCTCGACCATTTCAGAAGCGTGGCCATGGACAAGCGAATCCCGTACATGATCCTCATGTTCGACGAGCACACCTCTCTCGGGGGAATCGACACCCGGTTGGAGGCCTTCGTCGACTCGATCCGAGAATGACCCGAGTCGCCGTACCCAATTTCGGCAACTACACCATTCCGCTCGCCGCGAGTGTGGAGTGCCTGGGCGCCGAGCCCTGGTGCAGCATGAGCACTCCCGAGACGACCCGCCTCGGCGTCGAAGCAGCTCCGGAATCGACCTGCCTGCCCTTCAAGGCGAACCTGGGACATTTCCTGAAGGCCGCGCAGGAAGGCGTCGAATACGCGGTCATGGTGAACAGCGTTGGTCCCTGCCGCCTTCGTTACTACCGCGACCTCCAGCAGAAGATCTTGGATCGCATGAACGTGAGGATGCACATCTTCACGCTCGGCTACGATGGCCTCAAGAAGCCTCTCCTCATCAGATACTTCGATCCATCTCTCCGCACCGTCTTGGCCGGCGCAGCCAGGACAGCGCTCAAGATCAAGGCGGTCGACAGCCTGGAATTGCAGGCGTGGCGCACCCGGGCGCTGGAGCTCCGCCCGGGGGATACCACCAGGCTGATGAACGCGTGCCTGAAGGAGCTCGAGGACGCGAAAACGGTTCGGGAGATCCGGGCGCTTCGCAAAGCGATTCCCGAGCGGTTTCGCGCCATCCCCGTCGAAGATGGCCGTGAGCCCCTGAAGGTCGCACTCGTTGGAGAGGCGACGGTGCTCCGCGACAAGTACCTCAATCACAACGTGGAAGACATTCTCGGCACCCTGGGCGTGCAGGTTCACAACTTCTTCTTGCTCGGGTTGGAGGCCAAGAAGATCTTTCACCTCGAGTTCTCCAGCAGACACTCCCGTAGAGGGCGGCTGAAGGTCGCACGCCCGTACCTGAAGTCCCTCGTTGGCGGGCACGCCATCGAGACGATCTCCAACACGATCTACTGTGCCCAGGAGGGCTACGACGGCGCCGTTCACATCTACCCGACGGGATGCATGCCAGAGGTGAGCATCAAGCCCGTGATGAGCAAGATCAGCGAGGACTATCGCTTACCGATTCTCCATTGCTCGTTCGATGAGCACACCTCCCACGTGGGCATCGTCACGCGGATCGAGACGTTCGTCGACCTTCTCTACGAGAGTAGGAAGAAGGCCGGGAGTCCTACCGTATGCAGAACATCGGCTATCTCGGAATCGATGTAGGCTCTATCAGTACCAACATCGCGGTGATCGAGCCTGGGGGAGAGGTCCTCTTCACGCTGTACGCAAGAGGCGACGGCAGTCCGATTCGGTCGGTTCAGAGGGGCCTTCAGGAGATCCGCGCAGAGCTACCGGAGAGCTTCCGAATCGCGGGAGTCTGCACCACCGGAAGCGGCAGGAACTTGATCGGCGCCGTCGTGGGCGCCGACCTCATCAAGAACGAGATCGTGACTCACGCCAGGGCTGCTCTTCACCTGCATCCGAATGCGCGCACTGTATTCGAGATCGGTGGTCAGGACAGCAAGGTCACGATCATCCAGGATGGCGTCGTCGTCGGCTTCGGCATGAACCTCGTCTGTGCCGCCGGGACGGGCAGCTTCCTCGATTCTCAGGCGAAGAGGCTGGGGATCACCACCGAAGAGCTGAGCGAGATGTCGATCCTCTCCGAGAACCCGACGGACGTCGCCGGGCGCTGCACGGTCTTTGCCGAGTCGGACATGATCCACAAGCAACAGATCGGGCACGCTCAGAAGGACATCACGATGGGGCTGTGTCACGCCCTGGTTCGCAACTATCTCAACAACGTGTGCAGGGGGAACGATCTCCAGCCTCCCTATGTCCTCCAGGGCGGAGTCAGCGCCAACAAGGGCATCCGCCGCGCATTGGAGCAGGCGCTCCGCAGCGAAGTCATCATTCCCCGCTACAACATGGTGATGGGCGCCTACGGTGCGGCACTGCGGGCGGTGAGCGCGGGGATCGAGAAGACGCGCTTTCGTGGATACGAGGTCTCCGACCGCGACGTTTCCACCAGATCCTTCCAGTGCGGAGACTGCGCGAACGACTGCGAGATCATCGAGATCGCCGACCAGGGCGATGTCATAGGGAACTGCGGCGGCAGGTGCGGAAAATGGGAGGGACAGAAGAGGGTGCCCCTGGACTCCGCGGGGGTCGGCGCACCCATTGGGGCGTGGGATGCAGGAGGCCGTTGACAGACGGCGCGAAGCGACCGGGCACGCCTAGATGGGGATCTTGCTTCCTGAGCCCCCGACTGCGTTCAAGCCGTACGAGCTCATCATCTCTGCGAAGCCACGGATTTCCCTTTCCCAGAGCTCACGTGGCGGTGCGTGGAACTCCGCCATCGGGTAGGGCATCCCGAGCGATGCGTACTTCTTCTCGCCCAGCTTTCGGAAGGGCAGGAGCTGGATCTGAACGACGCGGCCGCCCAGCTCCTCGGCGATGAACTTTGCCGTGGCTCGGAGGTTTCCTTCGGTGCCGTTGTGCTCCGGCACCACCGGAATTCGAATCACCACCGGGGTACCCGATTCGACGACTCTCATGAGGTTGGCGAGGATCCGTTCGTTGGTGACGCCGGTGAAGCGCAGGTGCGCTTCGGGGTCGAGGTGCTTCAGGTCGCAGAGCGCCAGGTCGACGTGTGGTAACGCCTGGTCCAGAACGTCCGGCCTGTAATTGAGGGCAGTCTCCACGCAGGTGCGGATGCCCTCGGCGTGTGCGGCCTTCAGAAGCTCCACCGCAAAGCGAGTCTGGATGAGGGCCTCCCCACCGGAGAGGGTCAGTCCGCCACCCGACTCCTCATAGAACTGCCTGTCCGCCAGGACTTCCCGCATGACCTCACCCACCGTTCTCTTCTTGCCCCAGGTCGTGAGGGCGTTGGTCGGGCAGACCGCGGCGCACTCCAGGAAATCTTCCGCCCGCTCCGCTTCCAGGCCTGTGATCCGTTGATCCCGAACGATGAAGGCATCGGGGTCAGGGGCGACTTTTCTACACTCGTCGCACTTGTCGATGCCGATGCAACGGTCCGGGAAGAACCCCAGCTCCTCGGATGATCTCATGCTCTCGGGATTGCTGCACCAGATACAGCGCAGGGAGCAGCCCTTGAGGAAGACCACCGTCCGGATGCCCGGCCCGTCGTGGACACTGAACCGTTGGATGTCGAACACGGTTCCTGCGAGATCGGGGTCGTATCGCTCCGTCACGGTCATGGCCTTGCGCCCTCTCAGTCGAAGGACAGCTCGGTGCGATTCATGATGTCCCGGCGCAGCTCATCGCTCAGGTCGGCCCAGGGGGCGCTGTAGCCGGCCACCCGGACCATCAGACCGCGGTACTTCTCCGGATGCACGTAGGCGTCCTCCAGCAGCTCGCGGCCAATCACGTTGAGCTGCATGTGCATGCCGTTCCTGAAGTAGCCCTTCGCCAGCGAGACCAGGTTCTCGACCCCGCTCTCCCCCGACAGGCTGCTGGGACAGAATCGCAGGTTCAGCAGCGTGCCGTTGGACATCCGCTCCTGATCGAGCTTGGCCGCGGAGTTGATCACGGCCGTGGGACCCTTGCGGTCGTGGGAGCCGACGCAGGTGTGAACCGGTCCGACACAATCGGACAGCGGCTCGTGCGCCTTTCGCCCATCGGGCGTGGCGGCCTGCACCATGCCGAAGGGAACGTTCGCGGAGACCGTGTACACGCCCGGCTGGTAGACACCACCCCGCGGATTCGGGCGTCCTTCGACGGCTTCGCAATAGACGTCCGTGCAGTAGCGGGCCAGCTCGTCGGCGTAGTCGTCGTCATTGCCGTATTGATGGACCTTGTCGCTGTTGACGAGGTAGTAGAGGGCGTCGAATCCATCCCAGTCGGACTTGATGGCCTTCATCAGGTCCCCAGCGCCGATCCTCTTCTCTTCGAAGACCAGCTGCTTGATCACGGCCAGGCTGTCGGCCACGGTTCCGACCCCCACAGCCTGGGGGCCGGTGAAGTTGTAGGGAGCAGCGCCGGTACCCACGTCGCAACCCCTCTCGGTGCAGCCTTCGATCAGCAGGGACAGGTAGGGCAGCGGCTTCAGCTCGCGATGCACGTCGTCCATGATGTCGGTGCTCCGCGCGTGGACCTCGATCCAGTAGGCCATTTGCTCTTCGTAGGCCTTCTGCAGCGCCTTGAACGACTGGAAGTCCTCCAGCCTCCCCGTCGCCGGACCGAGCCGCCCCTTTTCTTCGTGGCCGATGGAGAAGCCGTCGTTGAGGGCAAGCTCCAGAACCCTTGCGATACTGAAGTACGCCGAATCGTGCCAGCCGTACTCGCGCCCGGCGACGCTCGGCTCCACGCACCCGACGATCACGAAGTTCCGGGCGTCCTCGGCGCTGATGCCGCGCCTCATCATGGCGGGGATGATGACACTGTCACTGAAGATCTTCGGCTCGCCCGTACCCATCCGCATGGACTTGGCGACCTTCTTCGCGAACCAGTCGGGGGTGTCTTGGTGGATGCGGACCGCCGTCCACGGATTTCCCAGCCGGGTGTGCGCGATCATGTCGATGAACATGCTGGAGAGCTCGTTGCTCGCGTCCCGGCCGTCGGCATCCACGCCGCCCAACGTCACCGTAGCCGTACCGAGGCCACGACCGCTGTTGGCCTGGGTGGTCACCCAGTCGCGCAGCTTCATGAAGCTCGCGTTCAGAACGGCGTGACATTCGATCACCTCTTGCATGAACTCGCGGCTGGCGGTGCCTTCAGCCAGATCCTTGCAGAAATACGGGTACAGGGTCTGATCGAGCCGCCCCAGGGAGACCGAGTGACCGTTGGATTCGATCTGGACCAGGCTCCAGGCGAAGTGCACGAGCTGAAACGCCTGCCAGAAGCTCTCCGGCGGATTCTCAGCGATCCACTCGCAGTTGTCCGCGATCTGCAGAAGCTCGTCGCGCCGTCGGCCGCCGGCCGCTGCGGCCTTCTCTCGGGCCAGCGCGGCGTAGCGCCGGATGTAGTCCATGGTCGCGTCCAGCGTGATGAGCTGGGCCCGGTAGAAGACACGCTTTTCTTTGGCGTCGGGATCATCGCCGACCAGGGCGTCGAGCCGACCTTGCACGTCCTGCCGGAGTCCCCGGTAACCGGTCTTCAGTACCCGGTCGAAGCCGGGCACCAGGTGGCCCACACCGCCCACGTGGTAGAGGCTGGTGGAGTAGAGCATGATGCCCATGAAGTCACCCACCATCTCTTCCGGGGTCATGCGGCCGAGCATGCTGTCGGAGAGCGTCCTGCCCCGCCAGTAGTCCGCGATGCCCAGCAGCGCGCTTTCCGTCTCGTCGTCGAAGTCGTAGCGGTTGTTGGGACGCTCCCGGAAAGGCAGCTCTTCGAGCTCGTGGACGATCCACTCGTAGGAGAACTCCGGGTAGACCGGGCAGGACTTGGGAGGGGCGGCGCTGTCACCCACCAGCAGCTGCTCGTCGACGAGGTGCAGCGTGACGTTTCGCAGCACATGGGCCAGCGCCTCGGCGACCTTGATCGGTTGAGGCGCGTCTTCATGCGTCTGGTAGGCCTGGGTCACCAGGACCGCCCGCTCGGCATCGACGGTGAAGGGGCATTCGTCCAGAAACCAGTTCCGGAGGCGGTTGATCCGCGGAAACGGCGAGGGCTCGGCCACCACGCCGGAGACGCCGACGCCCCAGCTGTCCTCGTCGAAGCCAATCTCGCCCAGAGACCTCACTCTTTCGGGGGGGAAGGCCTGTTCTGCGGTGGCCACCATGATTCGTCCTCCATGCGGGTCCAATCGATGCCATCAGCTTGAAGAATCTGGCCATCCCGGATATTGTGATTTTGCGACAATGCGTTTGCATTTTGCGACAGATGGCGTCCCCGGTCGGTGATTCGACGATGAAGCCCAAGACCGCAGTCCGTGCAGAGGGGAGGAACCGCAGCACCTCGGGCGGAACCATCCGAGCCGGGGCCCTGCTGGGATTTCGCCAGCTCGTCGGGGACCTGGGAGGTGACGCGGACGCCTTGCTGGAAGCCTCGGGCATCGACGCGACGGCCCTGGCATCCCCGGACAACCGGATCTCCTACGGCGCAATGATCGAGCTGCTGGAAGACTGCGCCCAGAGGCTGGATTGCCCGGATTTCGGGCTGCGGCTGTCGAGCTACCAGGACATCGACATTCTCGGTCCGGCGGCGATGATTGCGCGCCATTCGGATACCGTGGGCGAAGCACTCGGCGCGATCGCCTCGTATCTCTTCGTGCATACGACCGCCGCCAGCATGAGGCTCACCCAGATCGATCCAGACTACACTTCGATGAGCTACGAGGTGCTGATCCCCGGCCTGCACGCCAGGCGCCAGATCAATGAGCTGACGGTGGGAATCGGGCAGAATCTGCTCGACCTGCTCATCGGTCCCGGCTTCCGCTCAGAGCGAGTGCTGTTCACCCACCGGAAGCCTGACGATCCACGTCCGCTCACGCGTCGGTTCGGCCGTCATCTGTACTTCAACGAGTCGGTCAACGCGCTTGCCGTGCCAAGCCAGGGGTTGGCCAAGCCCGTGCCGGCCGCCAACCCCGAGTTCCGCAGAATCGCAATCGACTACATACGGGATCACCTCGGAGCATCGAAGGACGATCCTCTGCACCGAATCGCGATGCTGGTACGCCAGCTGCTACCCACCGGACGGTGCTCCTTGCAGGCGGTGTCCCGTACGCTGGGGATCCATCCACGCACATTGCAGCGGGAGCTGCGTCGCTCCGGCGCCGATTTCCGCGGGATCGTGGACAGCACACGCCGCGAACTGGTCGCGGACTCCCTGCTTCACACCAACGCATCGCTCACCCAGGTCGCCGCCATGCTGGGGTACGGCGATCAGGCCGCCTTCCACGTGGCCTTCAAGCGCTGGTACGGCATGCCACCGGGGCACTGGCGTCGGACCCGATCGGGGCCGTAGAAATCGCGACAGCACCCCTGCCGCTCCGCCCTTGACAGTTTTGGTCGATCGCACTAAAGTCGACGAGAATTTGGGCGGACGGCCAAATTTGGTGAGCACCCGACCTACCCTCCCGAGAATCCAGACGGCGCGCGGTCGCCACCGCGCGGGAACCGCCGTCATCGAGAAGGGCCGCAGGAGCGTCGATGAGATCCTCGATGCGGCCACGGAGCTGCTGGCCGAGGAGGGATACTCGGCACTCTCCACGCGCAAGGTGGCCGCGCGAGCCGGGATGCGACCGGGGAACCTCCAGTACTACTTCCCGGCGAAGCGCGACATGGTGCGCGCCCTTCTCGAGCGGTATCTGGAACGCAGCCTCGAGCGGCTCGCGGCTCGGGTCGAGTCGGGCGAACAGACGCCCGAGGCGCGACTTCGCCGGGCGATCGAGGGCATCCTCTCGCAGCAGGAGTCGTCCCTGGACTGCACCCTCTTCCGGGAGATCTGGGCCCTGGCCTCCCACGATGCGGATGTCGCCAGGGCGATGTCGGACTTCTACCGCCAATACCGCGCGCATTTGGAGGAAGCCCTGCGGAGCGTGAGCCCGGGGCTCGGAAGGAGCGAGAGTCAGCGATTGGCCGTGGCTCTGGTGGCCATGCTCGAGGGCCTCTCGGTCATCGCAGGCCCGGGAAAGCTCCGCATCATGCCGGGGCCCGGCCACGTCTGTGACATGGTCATGCGCCTCACGACCCCAACACCGGACTGAGCCTGAGGAGGAAGAGCGCGATGAAGTCGGAGGAAGAGCTTCGTAGTGTCGTCGTGACGGGAGCCTCGACCGGGATCGGTGCCGCCTGCGCCCAGGACCTGGACGAGAGGGGCTTCCGGGTCTTCGCGACGGTCCGCAAGCAGGCGGACGCCGAGCGCATCGCCGCGCTGGGAAGCTCCCGGCTCGAGCCGCTCTTCCTCGACGTGAGCGATTCCGAATCCATCGCCAGCGCCGCAGAGACGGTCGAGGTGGCGCTGCAGGGAGCGGGGCTGGCCGGTCTCGTCAACAACGCCGGGATCAGCGTCGACATTCCCATCGAATGCGTCGACATCGACCTGCTGCGCCGTCAGATGGAGGTCAATGCCATCGCTCCGGTGGCGGTGACACAGGCCTTCCTGCCCCTGCTCCGCAGGGCGCGGGGCCGCGTGGTGAACGTGAGCTCGGTGAACGGCCGGGTGGCCTCGCCGTTCTCGGGCCCCTACTGCATGTCTAAGTTCGCCCTCGAGGCCTTCACCGACTGCCTGCGGCAAGAGCTGGCCGGATGGGGCATGCACGTCAGCTCCATCCAGCCCGGCTTCATCGCCACGGCGATGCTGGAGAAGGTCCGGGAGACCGACTGGAGCGCCGAGGCCTCGAAGCAGCAGCTCGATCTCTACGGCGAGGGCTACCGCGCCTTCAAGGAATTCGAGAAGCAGAACGTCGAGGGCGCCGTCCCCTGTGACGTGGTGAGCCGGGCCATCTTCCACGCCCTCACCGCCCGGCGCCCTCGAACCCGCTATCAGGTCGGCAAGAACGCCCGCCTGTTCGTGGCGCTGACGCAGCTCTTTCCCGATCGCGCCGTCGATTGGGTTTCCCGCAAGGTGATGGGACTGAGGTAGGAGTCATGTGGATCTTCAAGTTCTGGGCCGGCGCCGCGGTGATCTTGCAGGTCGCATACTGCATCTGGCTCTGAGCCCTCAGGGGGACGCAGGATGGAGAGTCGAAAGGTCATCATCGTGGGAGCCGGGATCGGCGGCCTCGCCGCCGGCTACTGGCTCGGGAAACGCGGCTACGAGGTCGAGATTCTCGAGGCGTCCGATCGGCCCGGCGGCCGCATGGCGACGCTCGAGCGCAAGGGCGACAAGGTCGACGTCGGCGCGCAGTTCTATCACTCGGACTACCGCCATGCGTACCAGCTGATGGACGCGGTGGGCCTGCTCTCCACCAAGCGGGTGATCCACGGGAAGATGCAGTTCCTGCTGGAGGACGGCGGGAGCTTCCTCTACGACCACCGGCTGCCCTTCATGAAGCTGCTGGGTGTGCGGGGCAACCTGAAGCTCTACTGGCTGGTCCTCAAGTACATTGTTCTCAAGCGTCGCTTCCCGATGTACCGGATCGCAGAAGACCGCCCCGAATACGATGACGTCGAGATCATGGACCTGCTGAACGGCGCAGCGGACGGGCCGCTCAGGGACTACGTGGTCACCCCGATGAGCATGGCTGAGAACATGGGGATGCCCGAGTGGATGAGTCTGTACCACTTCCTCCATACCTTCCGCTTGACGAGCTTCACCGACTTCATCGGCCTGAGCGGTGGGGTGGCGTCGCTTCCGGAGGAGCTGGCGAAGATCCTGCCGGTCGAGTACGAGGCTCCGGTGCGCGAGCTGGTGGTGGAGAAGGGACGCGTGGCCGGCGTGCAGATGGAGGCGGACGGCTCCGTCCGGAGAGCGGGGCACGTCATCGTGGCGGTGGCACCCTCGGCGGCCGCCCGCATGCTACCGGAAGAACTCGAGGCGCAGCGCCGCTTCTTCGACTCGGTGATCTACTCCCCGTCGCCGATGCCCGTCTTCTTTCTCGACCGTCCGCTGGGCGAGGAAGTCTGGACCTACTTCAGCGACCCGAAGCTCCGAAGAACCTTCATGTTCGCGCTGGACGAGCACGCCAAGGTGCCCGAGATGAGTCCGAGCGGGAAGGCGATCCTGACCGCGTGGACGGGTCACCCGATGAGTCTGGACCTCATCGATCTGCCCGACGACAAGATCATCGAGCAGGCGCGGGAAGACGTGGAAGGGATGATCCCAGGCTTCTCCCATTGGGTCGAAGAGGCCGTGGTGTTCCGCCACCCGTATGGGATCGCCAGATACCCCGCCGGGGCCTATCGCCGTGTTCTCGACTTCATGGAAGAGGCGAGACGACTCGAGGGCGTCTCCTTCGTCAGCGATCTCTTCGGCGGGTGCTACATGGAAGCCGCCATGATCAGCGCCGCGGATGCCGTCCACAGGGTCTGCGGATGGGGAGGCACTGCCTGACTAGGCCGGCGAGCGTCATGCGTACCACGAGGGACAACTTCTGGCTGGATGTCCCCTACCAGCCTGGCCCGCCTCTCTCGGGGGAGCAGGAGGCCGACGTCGCAATCATCGGCGGCGGCTTCACGGGCATGGCCTCGGCCTACTTCATCAAGCGGCGTTTCCCGGGGAAACGCATCATCGTGCTGGAGAGCGAGTTCGTCGGGTTCGGCTCCTCCGGGCGCAACTCGGGCATCGCCACCCACCTCCTGGGCCACAACCTACTACCCATCCTGAAGGCGCAGGGTGTCGAGCAGACGGCTGCGCTTCACCGCCTCTCTTCCGCAGCGCTCTCTCTCCTCGACGAGCTGATCGAGGAGCACGCGATCGATTGCGACCGCGAGCGCCCGGGCATGCTGATCGTCGCCGAGACCGATCGGGAGGCGAGATTGCTCGAGAGGAAGATCCTCGCCCACGAGAAGATCGGCGCGCCCCTCACCTGGGTCGAGGCCGAAGGGCTGCGCAGCCGCTTCGGGGCGCTGGCGTGTAGGGCCGCAGCCTTTGCGCCGGACGATGGAAGGCTGAATCCCGCCAAGTTCGTGCGCGGCATGAAGAGGGTGGTGGAATCCCTCGGCGTGGAGGTCTACGAGCATTCGCGCTGCACCCACATGGAGAGTGGCCGGCCGATCCTGCTCTGCACACAGGCCGCTCGGATACGCGCCGACGAGGTCGTGCTCGCGACCAACGCCTACCCGAATCCGCTCGCCCTCCAGCACTACCGGGTCATGCCCTTCTACGTGTACAACATCGTGACCGAGCCACTGAGCGACGCCCAGCTCGACGAGTTCGTCTGGCCGGGTCGCGAGAACGTCTACAACACCAAGTACCTGTTCTGGCTGATTCGCCGAACCGCCGACAATCGGATCCTGTTCATCGAGAACGACGCGCTCTACTTCCGCGACATCCGAAGCGACTACAGCCACCGGCCGCGCGAGTACAAGAGCCATCACAAGACCCTTCTCGAAACCTTTCCCTTCATGAAGGGGGTCAGGATCACCCACCAATGGGGCGGTCGGATCGGAATGACCTTCGACTTTCTCCCCTCCATTGGACGCGCGGGCAAGCACGGCAACCTCTACTACAGCATGGGCTACAACGGCCACGGGCTGGCCTTCGCCCAGCTGTGCGGAAAGATGATCGCAGCGCTGATGGCCGGCGAGCGTTCCGAGCTGACGGATCACATGCTGCTGAACCGGCGGCTCTGGGGTATGCCGTCGGCGTCGCTCTCGTACCTGGGGATCAACACCTACAAGCTCTATTTCAGGCTCTGCGACCGCTGGCTCGATCTCGGCGGCTGAATCGGCGAACGGAAGGCATCCCGGGAGCCGCGGACCGACGGGTCTGTACCGCCGGGCGCGGTTCGCGTAGCATGCGGCCGGGAGGAACGGGATGTATATCGTCGGCGAGGAAGAGATCGAAGCGATCGCGGAAGTGATCCGATCCGCCAAGCTGTTCCGCTACGACGTCGGCCGACAGTGCGACCGGTTCGAGCGGCGCTATGCCGAGTATCTGGGAGTCGAGCACTGCGCGCTGACCGCGAGCGGCACCTACGGGCTGACGGCCGCGCTGATCGGTCTCGGCATCGGCCCGGGAGCCGAGGTTCTGGTCCCCGCTCACACCTACATGGCGACTGCCACGGCGGTGATCGCGTCCGGAGCCATCCCCGTGATCGTCGACATCGACGAGAGCCTCACCATCGATCCCTCAGCGATCGACGACGCCGTGGGACCCCACACGCGCGCCGTGATTCCCGTGCACATGTGGGGAACGGCCGCGAACATGGATGCCGTCATGGAGGTCGCGAGGCGCCGCGAACTGATGGTGATCGAGGACGCCTGTCAGGCCGTCGGCGGCGGCTATGAGGGCCGTCGACTCGGTGCAATCGGCCACGCGGGCGCCTTCAGCTTCAATTACTACAAGAACATGACCGCGGGCGAAGGAGGCGCCGTCGCCACTCGCGATCCGGTCGTCGCGGAACGAGCCCGCTGCGCGATCGACCCCTGTCACTTCTACTGGAAGGGCCGGAGCGAGGCGCTCAAGCCCTTCGCCGGAATCGGGGCGCGGCCGAGCGAGATCATGGCCGCGATGTTGAACGTCCAGCTCGACCGCATCGATGGGATCGTCGCCGCGATGCGGGCGGCGCGCGACAGGATTCTCTCGCGCACCCGCGACCTCGAGGATCTGGGCTTCCGGGCCGCGCCCCTGCACAGCCCGGCGCACGACTGCGCCGCCCACGTCATCTTCAGCCTTCCTTCGAGCGAGGCGGCCCGGCGATTCGCGGACGTGTTCCCCTGTGTGATCGTCGGGGAGACCGGTCGTCACAACTACACCGAGTGGGACCAGGTGTTGATGCGCGAGGGGGCCCCCCACCCTGCCCTCAATCCGTTCAACCTCCCCGAGAACGCTCCCTGCCGCCGCGACTACTCGAAGGACATGTGCTCGCGGTCACTGGAGATCCTCGGACGCACCGTCATGGTGCCGATGGATCCCCGACACACGCAGCAGGAGATCGACGACGTCGTCCACAACGTCGGTGTCGCAGCGAGAGTCGTTCTCGGAAACCTGGGCCGCAAGGAGGCGGAAATCCGAAACGCCACTCCGATCGACAGGCAGAAGTTCGACATCGACGGCGGGGAGACCGTCCAGGTCGCATGAGCGTAGGCCTCGTGCACCCACTTCCCGGCTGAGACTACTTCCTCCGGATCATCGCGGAGAGCACGCGAACGCCCTTGCTGATCTCGTCTACCGCGGGGATCCCCATTTCCTCGAGACGCTGCGTCAGTCTGCCGCAGGACTCGGGGTCGCCCATCGTCCACGCCACGATCGGCTTCTGCTTCTGTCTGGACAGCTCGGCGATCCTCTCGAAGCTTGCGAGGGCCTCCACGGGAAGCCAGCCGAAGATGTGGAGGTAGATCGCGTCCACCCCCGGATCGTTCAGCAGGGCGTCGAGGCAATGAGGGAAGACTTTCTCAACCCCGTTCCTCTCGGTCGCCGGGTAGAGATCGAGGGGATTCGAAGGCTCCATCCATTCGGGAAACACCTCTTTGACCCGTTGCATGCTCGGGTCCGCGAGACGCGCCAGATCGATTCCCGCATCGGTCAGGGAGTCGGCCGCCACCACCCCCGCACCGCCGGAGAAGGCCATCACGGCCACCCGTCCGCCCGGCTTCGCCTCGGCGCGAGTCACGCCCAGGCAGCGGGCGATCGTCATCAGATCGTTCATGTCGTGCACCCGGATGACCCCGGCCTGGCGAAGCGCGCCGTCCACGACACGGTCGTCCTGCGCGAGGCTGGCGGTGTGCGACATGGCGGCCTGGGCCCCCGTCTCGGTGCGCCCCGACTTGAGAACCACGATGGGCTTGCGGGTCGAGCGGCACGCATCGTAGAAACGACGCCCGTTCTCGATCGACTCCAGGTAGACGGCGATCACCCCCGTCTCGGGATCGTCGATCAGGTACTCGAGAACGTCGGATTCGTCGACGTCCATCTTGTTGCCGATGGAGGCGATTTTGGACAGGCCGAACGGCGTGCGACTCAGAATCGAGGCGAGGAATCCGGCTGAGAGCATGCCACTCTGTACGACCAGGGATACTCGGCCCTTCTTGAAGCGATCCTTCCACAGGAAGTGCAGCAGGAAGGACAGCACTTTGCTCTGTTGCACGTTGATGAGGCCCATGCAGTTGGGTCCCCACAAGCGCATTCCAGACTCCCTCGCGATCTCCAGGCACTGCCGGTTCAACGCCTGTCCTTCGGGCCCGGCTTCGGCGAACCCGGCCGATTCGATCACGATGCGGTCGATCCCCTTCTCGGCGCACTGCTCCAGGGCCTCGGGGACGGACCCGGCCGGAATGAAGACCACGGCCACGTCGATCTCCCCAGGCACGTCGAGAACGGTCGGATAGCAGGCCGTCCCGTCGATCTCGGCCGTCTTCGGATTCACCGGGTAGAAGCGATCGCCGAAGCAGGCTCGGAGGTTCAGGAAGAGCTGATATCCGGGATGGGCTTCCTTGGAGGAGGCACCAATCAGCGCCACGGTTTCCGGCTCGAAGAACTTCCTCATTCCATTCTATTGGCTGGGCGCTGATTCCTGGGGCACGCAAACCTAGGGTAAGGGGCAGAGGAACACAAGCAGACCGGGCACGAATCCCAGAACCGAACTCAATCGGGTGAGAAGATGTTGAGGCCCTCCTTGGTCTTCACCCTGCCTCTCGTTCCGATGAACTCCCGAACCTGCATGGCCTCGAGGATTTGCCTGTCCTGTTCTGCGTGGGACAGAAACCTCTTCCCGTCATTCTGCCGGCCTATGACGACTCCCTTGACGGGCAGCCCGTTGCGGTCGAAGAGCACCGTATAGGTCTCCACGACTGCGTCACCGGTCGCCTCGTCGATCACACCGGGGCCCTCGAGCCGGTCCAGCTCCGCTTGATAGCTTTCGGTGGGCACCGGGCTCCACTCCGGTCTTCTCGGAACGCCTGAGTAGATACCCACGGAATGCTTGCTGATGTACCAACTCAAGGCCTGGACCAGCCCGATCTTGGCTGGATCCTGTCGGAGGAGCTCCACCGTCCTACAGATCGCGTGCAATGCATAGTTGTTTCCCGGGCCGCCGAAACAGGGCATGCCACCCGTCACCGTCAGGGGGCGGGGATCATCTCTGGATATTCCGAGCATGTTTCGAGCGATGCGCGGCGCACAGGGAAAACAGCTATACAGGTCGAGGTAGTCGATCTCCTCGACGGATACTCCCGCGTGCTCCATCGCTTTCTCTGCAGCCACCTTGACGGATGGGGAGGAATGGAAGTTGATCCTCTCCGTGACATGCCAGATGTCCGAAGCGTCTCCCGATCCCAGTAGATAGATCCACTTCTCTTCCGGAACACCCAGCTCTCTTGCAGTCTCTACGTCGGTCAAGAACAGGGCCGCAGACTGATCCACCTCCATGATGGAGCACATCAGCTTGGTGTACGGAAAGGCCACCATACGGTTGGAGTCCGTGACCTCTACGATCTCACCAGCGGTTCTTCGGCGGGGGAACCAGGCATGGGGGTTCTCAGCCGCAATCTCGGAACACCCCGATAGAAACCCTCCCAGATCCCTCCTGTGTTCTTCGAGGGACATGCCTTCGTCGTAGCGGAGTCCGTTTTCCAGGAGGGGATAGAGATGAATGGGAAGTATCACTCCGTATCTCGACTCGAGGGGAGTGATGGGATCCCGGAGGTCCCCCACCATCCACGGCTCTTTCGGGCCCACACCCGCGTCCCATCTCCCGGTCCCCGTGGCCTCTGCCTGCAATCTTCTCGAGTGGAATGTCTCGCCGCCGCAGATGAGCGCCAGCCGAGCCTTTCCTTGGAAGATCTTCTTTGCGGCGCGGTTCACGAACCACTGGGGAGCGCAGGCACCTATCCATGTGTACTCTTCGCTCGCGGGCGCGGCACCGATCCTCTTGGAGAGCTCTGCGGGAAGTCCCTCCGAAGATCTCGAGAGGATATTGACCAGGCAGAGCGCATCGACTTTCCTGGCCAGCCCGGCGAGACCCATATCCTCCTGGGCCCTGGCGATCGCCTCCTCGATCAGCTCCAGAGGCGACTTGGCTTCGGACACATCCGTCGGGCGATGAACGCACTGCCCCACTCCGATGATCACCGGCCTTCTCTTCTCGGAAGGTGAGTCCATTCACCTCTCCTCGGGTGTTCATTCTTGCCCGGTTGGGGGATCTCGAGACACTAGCGGGCTCTCTGCATCAGCTCGAAGATGGCGCCGCCGGGTCCACCACTGTCCAGGTAGGCGAAGCGACCCGGATCGTGAATGAAAAGCTTGGCGCCCTTCGCCACCAGCCTCTCGACCTCCGCCTCCAGATCATCGACGTAGAAGCCGAGGTGGTGCAGCCCTTCTCCCCAGGTATCGAGGAATTTTGATTGAAAGATCCTGCCTTCCGTACACTGCACCAGCTCGATCTGCACCGGACCTAGATAGGCAAAGGCCATGCGGATCTTCCAGGGTCGCCCCTTGGCGTCCGTTCCTCCGTTCTCGGCGAAGGTCCATGGGCCGATGCCGTACAGCGCTGACCAGGTCTGGATGGTCTCGTCGATGTCCTTGACTGCAAAGCTGACCTGATCCACCGCCTTGAGCTCCAGCTCAGGAGTCGAATTCTCTTCCATGGTTGCCCACCCAATGAATTCGTGGTTCTACCCGCAGCCGCCCTGAGAGTTCTTGGAAGCTGCGAAACGGCGGCGCGTACCTCAGTTGATGGTGGCGAGTCAGCTGCCGGTGTAGACCGGCCGTCGCTTCTCTAGAAACGCCTGCATTCCCTCCCTGGCATCGCTGCTTCGCGAGCAGAGAATCTGATTGCGATTCTCGATCGCCATCGCGGCCTCGAGACCCGGCGCATCCACCCCCAGGTTCAGACCTTCCTTCGTCAAGCGCAATCCCATCGGCGAGGTGGTCAACATCTCGTCGATATAGGACCCGGCCGCCTTGGCGAGATCCGAATCCGGTACCACTTCGGACACCAGCCCCGTGGCCAGTGCCCGCTCTGCGTGGATGAAACGCCCGGTCAGCATCAGCTCAGAAGCAACCGAGGTCCCGACCAGCCGCGGCAAGAAGTAGCTCACCCCCATGTCGCAGGCGGTGAGCCCGATTCGGATGAACGCAGCATTCATGCGCGCGCTCTCGCCGGCAATGCGGATGTCGGAGGCGAGCACGAAGGCGAACCCTCCACCGCAAGCAGGACCGTGAACGAGGCAGACGATCGGCTGCGGGCAGCGCCGCATACGAATGTACACCTCGGCGAGGTAACCCTGAAAACCCATGCCGGCGCCAAATGGATTCGTGCGGTCCTCCGCCGCAGCCTGCTTGATGTCGAGTCCGGCGCAGAACGCCCGTCCGGCGCCTCTGAGAACCACGATCCGTGTTGCACCGTCTTCGTAGAGATTGCCGAAGTAGTCCCTGAGCTCCGTCGCCATCGCCAGGGTGATGGCATTGAGCGACTCGGGCCGGTTCAGGGTTACCCAGTCCACCTGGCCTTCTTTCTCGACGATGATCGTTTCGTAGTCTGATGCCGCCATATTCGGGTCTCCCCGCGCAGGTAGTGGATGGGCCCCGATTGTATCCGATGAGACCCGTTACGCGGCCGCGCTTCGTCCGCGCCTTCCGGCGGTGGACGGGAAGCACCCCGGCGGCGTATCGCGAAGGAGCCCGAGACGTGAAGTCTCGGTCCCCGGAGCCTTCCCGAAGCTGACGTCTACTTCTTGACCAGCTCGACGCGCCGGTTCAAGGCTCTTCCAGCTTCGGTGTCGTTCGGGGCAACGGGGGCCAGCGGACCGACGCCGCCAGGCGTCAGTCGGTCGCGTGCGATTCCGTGCTCGGCTACCAGCGCCTCGACCACGGCGGCCGCACGCGCCTCGGAGAGGCGCATGTTGTGGGCGAGCGATCCGACCATGTCGGTGTGCCCGACGATGTGGACGTGCAGGCCGGGATCCCCCTGGAGAAGCCTGGCGACCTCCTTCAGGGCGGCCAGTGACTGCGGTTTGACCACGGCCCTGTCGGTGTCGAAGTAGATGCCGTAGACGGCGACGTGTCCGGTTCGGTCGATGCCCGCCCGCAGCGCTTCGGCATCCGCGACGACCTCCTGCTTCATCGCCTCCTTCTCGACGATGTGGAGCTCATAGCGGCCGCCGCCGCCGGGAACGACTTCGACCCAGACCTCCTTCTCGGGGGTCACCAGCTCGATGGTGGCCGAGTACTGGCCCCTGTATCGGACCTCTCCCCCGATCCGCTCGAGGGCGTCGGTGTGGTTGCGGATGATCTGCAGATTGCTCGTCTGGGGAGCCTCGTCCTGGAGGTAGTACTCGAGAAAGCTGTAGCGGCCCTCGGCGGTGAAGTTGCCCTCGTCGGTGAGGTACCGATGGCTCCCGAAGACCTCCTCCCTGCACGAGGAGATATAGAAGTCCTTCATGCGGGTCAGCAGCGGGTGGTCGCGGCACCCCTGCAGATCTGGCCTTTGCTCGGCACTCGCCGCCAGGCACGCGAGGGTCAGGAGCGTCGAGAACCCGAACGCTCGTCCGATTCGGTTCATGGTCGTTCCCCCTTGCAGCCTGCCCGAGCCGAAGGCCTCGAGATGCTGGAGTCGCCCTGACGCCGGGCATATTACGCAGGCTCGGTCTTCTTTTAAACCCTGCCACGGACTCATGCCGGTCCAGGGCGGGAGGTAGCTGGCCGCTCGCAACCTCGAAACCTCCCGGCGTGCCAGTGATTTCGGGCACTTGCGGATTCGTCGTCCGCAGGGCGCCGGTTCGAGTTTGACTATCGTACTCCGGACACGCAGGATAGCCGAAGCGGACTCGCGGCCTGACCGCTCGTTCACGACCGCGGCCCGGAAAAAGGAGAGGGAGAAGACTCCATGACAGAGCAGACCCTATCTCAGCAGCTCGGCGCCACCGTCCAGCCGACCTCGAAGATCGTCCCGCAGATCATCGAGGAGCTCACCGACGAAGGGGAACGGATGCTCCTCATGGCAGCCTCGCCACCGGCCACGGTGGAGGAGCTGGCGGAGAGAACGGGGCTGGCCCCGGATGCCATCGAGCAAATGATGGATCTGCTCTTCACCAAGGGGCTGATCTTCAAGTCGAAGAAGAAGGATGCCATCCGCTACTACCGCTTCCGGAACCTGATGCAGCTGCACGATGCGACCGGCGTCGCCATCGACGCGCCTAGGGCGGTGCTGGACCTCTGGAAGGAGCACACCCAGACGGAGTGGATCGAGTGGGTCAACGGGCTGGAGAAGGCCATCCAGAAGCCCGTGCTCCGGGTGATTCCCGTGAACCAGAGCATCGAGCAAACCTCCCAGGTCATGGCCTTCGAGGACTTGAAGGAGCTCGTGGACGGCGCGAAGACCCTCGCGGTCACCAAGTGCTCCTGTCGCGCCATCGACGGCGCGTGTGGGCTGCCGATCGACGTCTGCATCCAGGTCGACCGCGCGGCCGACTACGCGATCGAGCGGGGGACGGGGCGCGAGCTCACCAAGGCCGAGACGATCGACATGCTGAAGCAGTGCGCCGAGGACGGACTGGTTGCCGTCTCCGAGAACAAGAGAGGTCTCGGGATGGTGATCTGCAACTGCTGCGGCGACTGCTGCATCAACTGGACGTCGTTCAAGCAGGGCTCCCGGAAGTTCGCGGCGCCGAGCCGGTACCGCGCGACGATCATGGACGACGACTGCGACGGCTGCGAGGTCTGCATCGATCGCTGCTATTTTGACGCGCTGGCGATGAACGACGATGCGATCGCAGTCGTGAACGAGGAGAACTGCATGGGCTGTGGCCTTTGCCAGGTGGCGTGCCCGACCGACGCCGTCGAAATGGAGCTGACCAGAGACGAGACATTCGTTCCCGCGGCATAGAAAGAAGCACGGTTGAACACCTACCTGAAGGACCAGGCTCTCAGAGAAAGGGCCCGCAGGGTGATCCCCGGCGGCATGTACGGTCACCAGTCGGCCGCGCGACTACCAGAGGGCTTCCCGCAGTTCTTCACCCGCGGTGAGGGCAGCCACGTCTGGGACGCCGACGGCAACGAGTACATCGACTTCATGTGCGCGTACGGGCCCATCGTGCTCGGTCACCGTCACCCTCGGGTCGAGCAGGCTGCCGCCGAGCAGCGCGCCCGGGGGGATTGCTTCAGCGCTCCGACCGATCGGATCGTCGAGCTCGCGGAGCTGCTGACCGATCTCACGCCGCACGCGGACTGGACGCTGTTCGCCAAGAACGGAACCGACGCAACTGTCTTCGCACTGGCCGTGGCGCGGGCTCATACGGGGCGGCGCGTGGTGCTCCGGGCCGGGGACGCATACCACGGCTGGGCGCCGGTTTGGCAGGCCGAAGGCCGCCCCGGCATGATCACAGAGGATACGGCCCATCAGCGGAGCTACACCTACAACGATCTGGAGAGCGTCCGAGCCGCAGCCGAGCAGGCCGGCGACGACCTCGCGGCGATCCTGGTCTCGGCCTTCAAGCACGACGTGGGCCACGATCAGGAGCTGCCGGATCCCGGCTTTGCCAAGGGAGTCCGCGAGCTCTGCGACGCGGCCGGGGCCGTACTGATCCTCGACGACATCCGGGCCGGATTTCGTCTCCACCTCGGTGGTAGCTGGACGGCGCTTGGCATCCAGCCGGACATCTCGGCCTACTGCAAGGCCATCGCCAACGGCTACGCCCTGGCCGCGGTGGTGGGCAAGGACGAGCTGCGCGACGCCGCCGCCAGCATCTTCGCTACCGGCTCGTTCTGGTTCGCGGGAGTGGCGATGGCGGCGTCCATCGCCACGCTCCAGACCCTGCAGACCAGCGATGCCCTGCCGCACATGGAGCGGGTCGGCGCGCTGCTAAGGGATGGGCTGCTCCAGCAGGCCCGTTCTCACGGGATCGGCATTCGCTACACCGGTCCGGTACAGCTCCCCTACCTGATCTTCGAAGGCGACGAGCCGCCCCGCTTCAAGATTCGCCGCGCCAAACTCTTCACGGGAGAGGCGGCCAAGCGGGGCGTGTACCTGCACCCCGCCCACAACTGGTTCCTCTGCGCGGCGCACAGCGAGGACGACATCCACCGGGCCCTCGAGGCCACCGACGTGGCATTCGCGAAGGTGCGCGCGAGCTTCGGCGAAAGCTAGAAGCTCGTCATACCGGAGTGTCGCCTGCGGCGAGGCGCTCGTCAATTTCGTCCAGGATCGGGAGGATCTCCGAGACGCCGTCCACCACGTAGTGTGGGCGGGCCTGGCGCAGCCGAGCGCGGGCATTCTCGATCAGCTCGGTCCGCTCCGCTTCGGGACGATCGCGGAGCTCGGCCTCGCTGAGTCCGACCTCGTTGCCGGTCTTCGCCACGCCGATGGTCCAGGTTCCCGCGTTGTGTCCGGCCTCTATGCCAGCAACCGTATCATCGACCTTCACGATCGCCGCCATCGGATAGACTCCGAGCCGCCGGGCGTTCTCGAAGATCAGCCAGGGAGCGGGACGACCCTCTGCGATGTCGGAGGCGCAGAGCACCACATCGGGCGAGAAGCCCTGCTCCCTCGCCCTGGCCACCACCACCTCCATGATCTCCCTCGTGTAGCCGGTGCTGGAGCCGATCTTGAGGCCCCGTGCTCGACACTTCTCGATCGTCTCCACGACGCCAGGGATGACGTCCGAATACTGCCCGATGCAGCGGAGCTGTAGGGGAAGGAAGTCCGCGTAGAGATCGTCGATGTCCCTCTCCGTGCAAGGCCCACCGTGCACTGCGCGCCACGACGACGCGACGCGCGGCATCTCGGTGATCGCTTGGATGTGGTCGCGTTTCGCCCGACCCATCGGCTCGCGGACCTCCTGGATCGAGATCTCCACCCCTCGCTGCGCGAACAGCTCGACGAAGACCGCCGCTGGCGCGCGGCTGCCATGGTCGACGGTGGTGCCCGCCCAGTCGAGGATCAGCGCCTCGAGTGGACCGCGGTACGAGCGCTCCCTGGAGTATTCGTCCATCACCCGTCCTCTGCAGAGGCCGCTTCCCTGGATCGCGCCCGGGCTACGAGTCGTCCGCCCGCTCGAACGGCGCGAGCAGCCGGTCGTCTCCGTCCGCAAGCGCGAGGAAGTTCTCGTGGACCCGCTCCTCGACGGCCACGGTGGAGCACCCCAGCACCCGGGCGAGCTCGTCCAGCACCTCGAGCAGCAGCCGGGGACGCCCCGGAGCCGTGGCGTGCCAACGGGAGGCTCCGGGGTTGTCCGTTTCGCTCAGGAGGCGTTCCGGTGGAATCGCCCGCGCGACCTCACGAATGGCGTCCGAGCGAAGCACCTCCACGCCGACCGTGAAGTAGACGCCCAGGTCGGCGAGCTCGCGGAACGCATCCATCGGCCCCGAGTACCAGTGTACGATGGCGCGCCGGGTGTCGTAGCGCCGAAGGGCCTCGGCGACCTCGTGCTCGGCTCCCTTGGTGTGGAGATTCACGACCTTGTCCTGGTCGCGGGCAGCGTCGAGGAAGAACTCGAGCACCCGCATCTGCGCGGGATACGCCCCCGGATCCTTCACCCAGTGATGGTCGAGGCCGATCTCGCCGATCATCGGCGTATCGGCGACGAGCACACCGAGTCGATCCAGCCGCTCCGCGTGATCGGGAGCCATCCACGGGTGGATGCCGAAGGCGGGTAGCACGAAGGGGCAGTCACCGGCGAGCTTCTTGGTCGCCCCGTAGGCGTCCGCATCGAGGGCGACCGAGACCGAGAAGATGCGGAGCTCCTCGATCTCCGCGATGGCGGCCGTCGCATCCTCCCCGTAGATGTCCAGGTGGAGGTGGGCGTCGATCCGCATGACTGGGCCTCGATCCACTCACGAGTGGATCGCGCGCTTGTCCACCGCCAGTGCCGCCTCGCGCACCACCTCCGAGAGGGTGGGGTGGGCGTGGCAGGTGCGCGCGAGATCCTCGGCCGACGCCTGGAACTCCATGGCCACCACTGCCTCGGCGATCAGCTCGGATACCCGTGGCCCCACCATGTGCACGCCGAGGATCGCGTCGGTCTCCCGGTGCGCGAGGATCTTCACCATGCCGTCGAGCAGGCCGAGACCCTTGGCGCGGCCGTTGTTGCGGAACAGGAAGCGGCCGGCGGAGAACGGTACCCCGGCTTCCTTGAGCTCCGCCTCGGTCCTGCCGACCATGGCCAGCTCGGGCTCCGTGTAGATCACGTTGGGAATGGTGTCGTAGTCGACGTGGCCGGCCTTCCCAGCCAGCAGCTCGGCGAGGGCGATGCCCTCTTCCTCCGCCTTGTGGGCGAGCATGGGCCCGCGGATGAGATCGCCGATCGCGTACACCCCCTCGATGCTGGTGCAGAAACGCTCGTCCACCAGAACGCGCCGCTCCTCGTCGAGCTCGATCCCCATCTCCGCGATGCCGGAGCCCTCGGTGCCGGGCTTGCGGCCGACCGCCACCAGCACCTTGTCGCACTCGACCCGGTGGCCGTTTCCATCCTTGTCCTCGAAGCTCACCTCGGCGCCGTTCTCGAGGGACGCGACCCCGGTCACCCTGCTCTCCAGGTGGAACTCGAGGCCCTGAGCGGTGAGAGCCCGCTGCAGAGCGCCGGACATCTGCGTGTCGGCGAAGGGCGCGATGCCGGGCAGCATCTCCACCACCGTGACCTTGGCACCGAGGCGGCTCCACACGCTTCCCAGCTCGAGGCCCACCGCCCCTGCGCCGATCACCACGAGCCTCTCCGGCACCTCCGTGAAGGACAGCGCCTCGGTGGAGGAGACGATGCGCTCTCCGTCGAAGGGAGCGAAGGGCAGCTCCACCGCCTCCGCGCCCATCGCCAGGCACACCGCCTTGGCCGCGAGCTCCTCCTGGCGGTCGCCGGTCTGGACCGTCACCCGACCGGGCGCGGTGAGCACGCCGCGACCAGTGTGGACGGACACCTTGTTCTTCTTCATCAGCATCGCGACGCCGTCCACCAACTCCTTCACGATCCCGCTCTTGCGCGTCATCATCTGGGGAAGGTCGATCGCCAGGCCGTCGGCCACGATGCCGTGGCCCGCGAAGCCCTGGCGTGCGGCGGCGTACAGCTCGCTCGATTCCAGGAGGGCCTTGGATGGAATGCATCCGACGTTGAGGCAGGTGCCTCCGAGTGTGGAGCGCTTCTCGACGAGCGCTGTGGCGAGCCCGAGCTGAGCGGCGCGGACGGCGCACACGTAGCCCCCGGGCCCGGCACCGATGATCACCAGATCGTAGCTCTCCATGGCCTCAGATCTCGAGCAGCATGCGCTCGGGGTTCTCGATGCACTCCACGATGCGCTTGAGGAAGGTCACCGCCTCGCGACCGTCGATGATCCGATGGTCGTACGACAGGGCGAGGTACATCATCGGCCGGACCGCAACCCCGTCGCCGACCACCACGGCCCGCTTCTTGATGGCGTGCATGCCGAGGATCGCGCTCCCCGGCGGATTGAGGATCGGGGTCGACATCATCGACCCGAAGATGCCCCCGTTGGAGATCGTGAACACCGCGCCGGTGAGCTCGCTCAGCTCGAGCTTGCGCGCCTGGGCGCGGCGCGAGAAGTCGGCGATCCCGGCCTCGAGCTCGGACATGGAGAGCCGGTCCGCGCCGCGCAACACCGGCACCACCAGGCCCCGGTCGGTGCTCACCGCGATCCCGATGTCGTAGTAGTGGTTGGTGACGACGTCTGTGCCGTCGATGTAGGTGTTCACCTGGGGAACCGCCTTGAGCGCGTCGATCGAGGCCTTGATGAAGAAGGACATGAAGCCGAGACCGATGCCGTGGCGCTCCTTGAAGGAGTCCTTGTAGCGGGCGCGGAGGGCCATCACCCGGCTCATGTCGACCTCGTTGAAGGTGGTCAAGATGGCCGAGCGCTGCTGCACGTCCACCAGCCGCTCGGCGACCCGCTGGCGCAGGGGCGTCATGGGTGCCCGCGTCTGCCTCTCCGTCACCAGCTCCACGAGCTGACCCGGGACTGCGGCCGATGCCGCGGTCGGCGCCGCGTCGACCGGATCAGACGGCACGCCCTGCCGCTGCTGCTCATCGATGTGTCGCACCACGTCCGTCTTGGTGATCCGCCCGTCCCGGCCGCTGCCTGCGATAGCCGCCGCATCCAGGTGGTGCTCCACGACCATCCGCTGCACGGCCGGCGAGAGCCCTTTCAGGGGCTCCAGCTTGGCAGCGGCCTGGGGCATGCCGGCGGGAGGGCTCAAGGGCTGCACGGCGGCTGCCGCCGGAGGAGAGAGGGCAGTCTCCGCTGCGCTCTGCGCCGCCTCCTCGGCTGCGGGGATCGGCTGCTCCGCGGTCGGCACCGCCCGCGGCTCGGCCTCGGAGTCGATGGTGGCCACCGCCTGGCCCACCTGGACCGTCGCGCCCTCGGGCACCAGGATCTCGAGCTGGCCGGCCACCTCGGCGTCGACGGTCAAGGTGATCTTGTCCGTCTCGAGCTCCAGCAGCGGCTCCTCGACCTCGACCCAGTCGCCGTCGGCCTTCAGCCACTCGACGAGGATTCCCTCTGTGATGGACTCGCCGACCTCGGGGATCTTCACTTCAAGCAGCATCGCATTCACCCTGTCGCCGTCGTGCCAACGTCGCTACGGCTCGACGCCGGTGCTCGCAGAGGCGCCCGGCACGGACTCTGGTGGGCCATCATATCGAATCCCGGTGACTCCTGGGGGACGGCGGCTCTCACCTCGGGGCTCCGAGCGCCTCTGCCACCACCTCCGCCTGCTGCATGCGGTGCACGCGAAGCGAGCCCGTGGCCGGGCTGGCGCTCGGCGAGCGACCCGCATAGGCGATCTCGTGATCTGGTAGATTCGCGTGCAGAATGGGCAGCATGTAGCTCCAGGCACCGCGGTTCCCGGTCTCCTCCTGGGCCCACACCACGGTCTCCGCACCCAGGTAGGGCTCGAGGATCCGGCGAAACAGCTCCGAGTTGAAGGGGTAGAGCTGCTCGACGCGCACGATCGCGACGTCGTCGATGCCGGCCGCATCGCGACCCTCCGCGAGATCGTAGAAGACCTTCCCGCTGCACAGCACCAGGCGTCGCGGCCGGGCCGGCGGTGACGGATCGTCGAGCACCTCGTGGAAGCGGTCCGACACCAGCCCGTCGACCGGCGACACCGCCCGACGGTGGCGCAGCAGGCTCTTGGGGGACATGACGACCAGGGGGCGCCGGAGCGGCCGCATCATCTGCCGGCGCAGGGCGTGGAAGTACTGCGCGGGGGTGGTGAGGTTGCAGACCTGGATGTTGTCCTCGGCACACAGCGTGAGGTAGCGCTCGAGATAGGCGTTGGAGTGCTCGGGGCCCTGCCCCTCGTAGCCATGGGGGAGCAGCATGACCAGGCCCGACCCGCGTTGCCACTTGTCGAGGGCGGCGGTGATGAACTGGTCGATGATCATCTGGGCCCCGTTGGCAAAGTCGCCGAACTGCGCCTCCCAGATCACCAGGATGTCGGGATCCACCAGTGAGTAGCCGTAGTCGAAGCCGAGCACCGCGGCCTCGGAGAGCATGCTGTTGTAGACGCAGAAGTTCTCCTGCTCCTCGTGGATGTGATTGAGCGGGATGTGAACCTCCTGCGTCTCGGTGTCGAACCACGCGGCGTGGCGCTGTGAAAAGGTGCCGCGGATCGAGTCCTGACCGCTCAGCCGCACCGGGTACCTCTCGGAGAGAAGGCCCCCGAAGGCGAGAAGCTCGGCCAGGCTCCAGTCCACGTCCTTGTGATCGGCGACGGCCTCGAGCTGAGCCGCGAGCCGTCGCTCGATCTTGCGGTGGAGGCGAAAGCCCTCGGGAACCGTGGTGAGGGCGCGGGCCACCTGCACCAGCTCCTGGTGGGGGACTCCGGTCTCCACCGGCTCGTGGGAGTACGGGTTGTTGAGCCCGGACCAGAGGCCGCCGAAGGCGTGGCCGTCGTCCTGGAGGGGCAGCGGGCAGCTCTCCTGAACGCTCTCGAAGGCCTCGCGCAGGCGATCGGTGAAGTCGTTCGAGAGCCGGGTGCTGTCTTCCGGGCTGAGGATGTGCTCCCTTTCGAGCCGCAGCTGATAGAGCTCGCGAACCGCGGGGTGGCTCTCGATGTTCTGGTACATGAGGGGCTGGGTGAACGCCGGCTCGTCGCCTTCATTGTGCCCGTGCTTGCGGTAGCACAGCATGTCGACGACGACGTCCCGCCCGAATTCCTGGCGGAAGCGAAGGGAGAGGTCGATCACGTAGCAGACCGCCTCCGGGTCGTCGCCGTTGACGTGGAAGATGGGCGCCTCCACGAGCTTGGCGATGTCGGTGGAGTAACGGGAGGAGCGCGACTCTCCCGGCAGCGCGGTGAAGCCGATCTGGTTGTCGATCACGATGTGGACCGTGCCGCCGGTGCGATACCCCTTGAGCTGCGACAGGTTGAAGGTCTCCGCCACCAGTCCCTGGCCGGAGAATGCCGCGTCGCCGTGGATCAGAAGCGGCACCACCTTCTTGCGGTGCTCCGTGTCATCGCGCCGCCGCTGCTTGGCGCGCGCGCGACCCTCCACCACGGGGTCCACCGCCTCGAGGTGGCTGGGGTTGGCGGTGAGGCTGACGTGGACGGTGTCGCCGCTCGGGGTCACGTACTCGGACGTGTACCCGCGGTGGTACTTGACATCGCCGTCGCCGCCCGTCGGATCGGGGGCGATGTTGTCCTCGAACTCGTGGAAGATGGTCTGGTACGGCTTGTGGAGGATGTTGGCGAGCACGTTCAACCGCCCGCGGTGGGCCATCCCCAGCACCACGTCTTCGACGCCGTTCTCGGCGGCCGTCTCCATGAACTGGTGGAGGGCGGGAATCAGCGACTCGGCCCCCTCCAGGGAGAACCGCTTCTGCCCCTGGTAGCGGCGGTGGGTGAAGGTCTCGAAGAGCTCGGCGTCGATGAGCTGTGTGAGAATCCGGGTCTTTCTCTCCGGGGGAAGCTCGGGCCGGTTGCGGACGGGCTCCATCTCCTGCTGCAGCCAGCGCCGGACGGGCCTCTCCTGGATGTGCAGATACTCCACCCCGACGTTGCGGCAGTAGGCGTCGCGCAGGATCTCCAGGATCTTGCGCAGTGTGATTCGCTGCGGGCCGCCGAGATGGCCGGTGTCGAAGACCATGTCGAGGTGCTCGGAGCCGAGGTCGAAGGCCGAGAGTTCGAGCTCGGTGTGACTGGCCGGACTCGCCTCGATGGGGTTGGTCTGCGCGATGAGATGGCCGATGCTGCGATAGGCGAAGATCAGGCTCGCCACCCGCGACTGGGCCGTGGCGCGCTCGCTGGCCACGCAGTTGCGGGGGCACATGGCGAGTTCGAAGCCCGTGAAGAAGAGACGCCACTCTTCGGACAGGGCCGAAGGATCCTGCTTCCAGCGCTCGTACATCTCGTCGACGTAGTCGGCGCTCGACAGGACGGACATGACGGGAGGGCTTGGGCTGGATGCGGGTTCGCTTGCCACCTTTGACTCGCTCCTATTGGGGGAAACGGGCGCGCTGCGGCCGCCGGACCGAAGGACAGCGTCCTGGTGGTACGCCTCCAGAGCCGATTCCGGCCGGTCTACGGGCAGCCGCTGCCTTCGCCCGGGTCACCAATACGAACTTACCTCACTGAAGCGTCATTTCCCGGGGTCCGCGATCCCTAGGGTGTCCTTCGGGCACCCCTGCTCCGCCCCGTACGGCTCGGGGAGGGATCTTCGGACCCTTGCGGAGGCGTTTCTGGCCCCAGGAGCCGGTGTCGAAACCGCTTGACTCCCTTCCGGCGCTCCCTAGACTGATTCGCCCATGAGTGAGATCGTCCTCGTCAATGTCTCGGGTCGCGACCGGCCCGGACTGACGTCCTCACTGACCGCCATCCTGTCCCAGTACGATGTCAACGTCCTCGACATCGGCCAGGCGGTGATACACGACACCCTGTCGCTGGGTCTGCTGATCGAGATCCCGGAGAGGTCGGAGCCCGCTCCGGTGCTCAAGGATATGGTCTTCTGCGCTCACGAGCTCGGTGTGGACATCCGGTTCACGCCCATCTCCGACGGCGAATACGAGCAGTGGGTCCACCATCAGCACCGTCGGCGTTACATCATCACCGTTCTCGGCCCCCAGATCACCGCCCGACAGATCTCCGCCATCGCCGGCATTCTTTCCGAGCACGGACTCAACATCGACGACATCTCCCGCCTTTCGGAACGCGTTCCGCTACACCACCCCGATCGGTCGCGGCGCTTCTGCATCGAGCTGACGGTGAGTGGACGCACCGAGAGCCTGCCCGACATTCGGGCCCGATTCATGCAGGTATCCGCCGAGCTCGGCTTCGACATCGCCTTTCAGGAGGACAACGTCTATCGGCGCAACCGCCGCCTCGTCGCACTCGACATGGACTCCACCCTCGTCCCCTACGAGTTCATCGACGAGCTGGCCGCCGCCGCGGGCGTGGGCGACGAGGTGGCCGGAATCACGGCGGCGGCGATGCGGGGCGAGCTGGATTTCGTCGAGAGCTTCACCAGACGGGTCGCGCTCCTCAAGGGATTGGACGAGTCGGCCCTGCAGCGGATCGCTTCGGAGCTGACGCTCATGGAAGGCGCCGAGCGCCTGGCCGAGACGCTCAAGTCCCTGGGGTACAAGATCGCCATCCTCTCGGGCGGGTTCACCTACTTCGGTCGGCTTCTGCAGGAGCGCCTCGGCATCGATCACCTGCACGCCAACGAGCTGGAAGTCAGGGATGGAGTCGTCACCGGAGAGGTGGTCGGCGACATCGTGGACGGCCGCAGAAAGGCGGACCTCCTCCAGGAGATCGCCCGGGAGGAGGGAATCAGCCTGGAGCAGGTGATCGCCGTCGGAGACGGCGCCAACGACCTGCCCATGTTGAACCTCGCGGGGCTCGGCATCGCCTTCCACGCCAAGCCCATCGTGCGCGAGGGGGCCGAGCACTCCTTGTCGACCATCGGCCTGGACGGGATCCTCTATCTCATGGGCATTCGCGACCGCGACCTGATGAGCTGAGGCCGGCCCGTGCCCGAGCCGATGCCCCGAGGAAGGCGGATCGCCTATGCACTGGGCTTCTCTACACCCGTTACCCCGAGCGCCAGGTCGTGGAGGAAGGGCGCCGACGCGGGGAAGCGACGGGTTAGCCCACCGGATCGAGGACCACCACCGGGATGGTGCGCTCTCCAGCGCGCTCCTGGTACTCGCGGTAGGGCGGATAGATCTCGGCCATCCGCTCCCAGAGGCGCTCGCGCTCCTCGCCCTCGGCGACCCGGGCTCGAGCGGAGACCGCCTTGGGGCCCACCATGAGCTCGCAGCGGGGATTCGCCTCGAGGTTCAGGTACCAGACGGGGTGGGTCGGCAGCCCGCCCTTCGAGGCGATGATGACGTAGCTGTCTCCGGCCTCGCCGTAGATCAAGGGGGCCGGACGTGGCTGACCCGACTTCCTTCCCGTCGTCGTGAGCAGAAGGGCCGGCAGCGGGCCGGGGCCACCGACGACGGTCGAATCCCACGTGTGCGCCTTCTCGGGGTCGGTCTGGTAGAGCTTGATGTGTTCTGCGATCCAGGGGATCTCGCTGAAGTTGGGCATGGGGGGATTCCTTTCTCGAGTGTTCGACCCGGGCCTCCGCCGGCGCCTGGGACTGGCCCCGGCAGTGCAGCCTCTCGACCCAAAGGTTAGGCGATTTCCGCCGGGTCAGGAGGACACCCATGGCTCCCACCGACTTCTCTATACTGGTCCGACGCCAAACGGATCTCGTGGGAAGCTGGCCGACCGGCGGCGACCTCGATCCCAGGAGCCGCTGATGAGCCCGGGCTTGCGTTCCATTCTTCCCACCCCGCCCAACCTGGTTAGCGAGGGTCGCTTCGCCCTCGGCACCTACAAGGCTCCCTTCCGGCGCGTCAACCCGCTCGATGCCCGCCTGGGAGCGCTCCTGCCCTGGCCGCGCTGGCTCAAGAACTGGCGCCTCAAGGAATGGGAACACTTCGCTCTGGTCAACGACCAGTACTACCTGAGCGTCGCCCTGTTCAACGCCAAGAGCCTGGGACTGGCGCAGGTCTGCATCTACTCGCGCGAGGATGGCACCATTCACTTCCACGAGCGCAGATTTCCGCCGTGGAGTCTCGGCCTGCCCCCGAACATCCTGGAGAGCCAGGCGGTCTACCGATCCCCGGGGTTCTCGCTCGAGTTCCGGAACGCCATAAACACGGGCTACATTGGGATCGATATCGCGATCGCGGCGAGCAGGGAATTGCCGCCGGTCGCGGGACGCTTCCGCTGTCTCGAGCCGCCCGACAGCAGCGAGCCGATCGTGGTCTGTCTCCCGCTGCCCAATCAGGGCGCCATGTACTCACACAAGTTCACCTGTCCCATCGAGGGGAGCATGACGCTCGATGGGAAGCACGTCGATTTCCTTCCCCAGCGGAGCTACGGCCTGATCGACATCCACCAGGGCTACTACCCGCTGGTGATGAAGTGGCACTGGGCCACGGGCGGGAGCCGTGAGCCGGACGGGCGTCTGATCGGCTTCAACCTGACCGACAACCAGGTGGAGGACCAGCACGCGTACAACGAGAACTGCGTCTGGCGGGACGGCCGCTTGAGCCTCCTGCCGCCGGTGAGCTTCGAGTTCGACGATCGGGATCATCGAAAGCCGTGGGTCATCTGCGATCGGGAGGGGATGGTCGAGCTGACCTTCGAGCCGGAGGTGGTTCGCACCATCGACGTCAACGCCCTGCTCATCGAGAACCGGTATCGCGCGCCCTTCGGCGCCTTCCATGGCCGCCTGCGAACCGCCGAGGGTGACGAGATCCGAGTCGACGGCTCCTTCGGGATGTGTGAGGACTTCTACCTCCGGTCGTAGATGGACGGGCTGCGACAAGCGGACCTTTTCGACGCGCGATGACGTACCATTGCGGCGATGCGGGGGCGCTGGGATTCTCCTGGAATAGGCGGACGGATGGGGAGGCGATGTCGCTGTCGAAGCTGATGCAGCTCGAAGCCGATATGCAGAAGTGCTTCCGCTGTTCACTCTGCAAGATGGTGCCCTTGCCCACGGTGCTCGACTCGAGATGGTCGAACGGCTGCCCGGCCAGTCGGGAGCTTCACTTCCACGGGTACTCGGGCTCCGGAAAGAGCATCGCGGGCCTCTCCCTGATCGAAGGCCGCATCGAGGTCGACGAAGCGCTGGCGGAGATCGCGTTCGCCTGCACGGCCTGCGGGCTCTGCGACGTCTCCTGCAAGTTCATCATGGAGGCGGAGCGCCACCAGATCAACATGGCGTTGCGCGAACACGTGGTCGAGGAGGGACTGGGGCCCGCCGCCCACCGGCAGATGATCGAGAATCTCGACGCGCACGGGCATCCCGACGGAGCCAGCCGCACCTCGCCCTCGAGCTGGGCCGAAGGTCTGGAGGTGAAGGTGGCCCCCTCGGAGTCGGCTTCCGTGCTCCTGCTCGCGGGATGTGAAGTGGGCCGCGAGTCGGATGCGTCCGCCGTGGTGCGGAAGCTGGCACTGCTCTTGTCTCGTGCAAAGGTGGATTTCGCGATCCAGGGAGACGTGGAGGACTGTTGCGGCCTGCCCGCCTACTGGACCGGTCACCGCGAGGTGTTCGCAAGGATCGCCGCCGACCGGGCGCAGCGCTTCGACGACCTGGGAGTCGAGACCATCATCGCCGCCTCCGGCTCCTGCCTGGGAGCGATGCGCTCGAAGTATCCCGAATACGCCCGTCGGCCGCGGGCGCAGGTGGTTCACGCGACGGAGCTTCTGGCGCGACTCATCGAGGAGGAGAGGCTGCCGCTACCCAGGCCCGTGGCGCGCCGGGTCACCTATCACGACCCCTGCTACCTCGGTCGCCAGAGCGAGCCCCCGCTGGCCTGGGAGGGCGAGTACCGGAAGACGCACGGCTGCATGACCTACGCGGACCCGCCGCGGGAGATCAACCGGGGCGTCGGCGGCGTCTTCGACCCGCCGCGGCGGATTCTGCGCGCGATCCGAGGCCTCGACTTCGTCGAGATGGACCGCATCCGCGAGTACGCGTTCTGCTGCGGGGGCGGAGGGGGCGTCCCCCAGGCCTATCCGGATCTGGCCCGCCAGACGGCCCTCCACCGGCTCGAAGAGGCGGCCGACGTGGGAGCCCAGTGCCTGGTGACGGCCTGCCATCATTGCCGAGCGAATCTCGGCGAGGCGCGGCGGTCGGCGGAGGGCGGGCTCCCCGTCGTCGACATCATCGACCTGGTCTACGAGGCCTCGGGGATCGAGGGGTGAGGTGAGCGGAGTGGGAAGCGGAGAGATCGACGACCGCCTGCACTCCGTGCTCGCGAGGGGCTCGATTCGCCGGAGCCCAGCGGAGATCGCCGCGTCCCGAGTGGAGAACCCGCTCTTCGACTCCGCTGCCGAGCCGAGCTGCGTGCTCTGTCCGGCCGACGTGGAGGAGCTGCAGGAGCTGATGCGACTCGCCAACGAGCTCCGACTCAACCTGACGCTGGGCTCGTCCACGGGCAGGCACTGCAGGGGTGGGAACGCGGCGGCCGAGGACAACATGCGGATCGACCTCTCCTCGTGGAAGGGGATTCCGTGGATCAATCGGCGCAATCGGGTCTGCCTGATCGAGCCCGGTGTCACCTATGGCGAGCTTCTCCCGCGTCTCGAAGCGGAGGGGATGACGGTTCCGATGCCGCTCTCCCCGAGAAGCGGGAAGAGCGTCCTCGCAGCGGTGATGGACCGCGAGCCTTCGACATGGCCCAACCGGCAGTGGGACAGCGGCGATCCGCTGGGGAGCACGGAGCTCGTCTTCGGGAGTGGGGAGCGATTTCGCACCGGCGCGGCCGGGGGGCCCGGCACGCTCCAGGCGCAGCGCGCAGCGGGCGGAGCCCACAAGTCCTCAGCCGGGCCCTCGCAGACGGATTTCCATCGCGTCGTGCAGGGCTCACAGGGCACCATGGGCGTGGTGACGTGGATCGCGATCCGCGCGGAGCTGCGGCCCCGAATCGAGCGCCCCTTCCTCCTCGGCGCGAGATCCCTTCCTGACCTCGCGCCCTTCGTCTACCAGGTGCAGCGGCCCTGGCTCGGCGAGCACTCGTTCATCCTCGATCGCACCGCGGCAGCCTTGCTGCTGAGTGCCGCGGGTGACGGCTCCTTCGCCGAGCTTCGCGATTCCCTTCCCGCGTACCTGTGTCTGCAGAACGTGGCGGGATTCGAGCGGCTGCCCGAGGAGCGGATCGAGTACCAGACCCGGGACATCGAGGAGATCGCCCGCAAGCACGGTCTGGATCCGGTACCTGCCCTCGAGCCCGTCTCGGCGAGCAAGCTGCTCCAGACCGCGACCACTCCGGGCGCGGAGACCGACTGGCGGCATCATCACTCGGGACACTGTCTCTCGATCTTCTTCCTGACGACCCTCGACAGGGTACCGGGGCTGATCGGCCTCTTCGCAGATCTGGCGAGAGGCGAAGACCTCGGCGAGGAGCGCTTCGGCTGCTACGTCCAGCCGGTCGTCCAGAACCACGCCTGTCACGTGGAGCTGCTCGCGCCCTTCGACCCCGACCAGCCCGCCGAGATCGATCGGATGCGCAAGCTGGAGAGAGATGCGGTAGCGAAGCTCGCGGCGGCCGGCGCTTACTTCAGCCGGCCATACGGATCCGCGGCGACGACCGCATTCCAGCAGAACCGCACCAGCTACGAGGTGCTCGAGAAGGTGAAGGGGATCTTCGACCCGAACCGGATCTTGAACAATGGGAAGTGGGGCCTATGACCTGCTCGACAGACGAGGTTGCGGCGCTGCAGCAGATCGTCGGTCCGCGCTGGGTGTCCACCGAGCCCTGCATGATGGACACCTACTCCTTCTACATGAATCCCGAGACGCTCGTGAGAGACGGTGGACGCTGGACGCCGCGTCCCGTCGCCGTGGTGCTTCCCGAGACGACGGAGCAGGTCAGTGAGATCCTGCGCCTCTGCAACCGCACCGATCTGATGGCGAAGCCGCTCTCGACCGGATTCCACGCGGTCTGCGCCGCGTCGCGGGATCGGGTGGTCGTCCTCGACCTGAAGCGCATGAACAAGATCGTCGATATCGACGTCGAGAACCAGATCGCGGTGATCGAGCCCTACGTGCGCGCCATCGACCTCCAATCGGAGCTCTTCAAGCACGGGCTCACCGTTCACGTGATCTCCGCCGGCTCCAACCACTCGACCCTGGCCTCGACCGCGGCAGCATGGGGCTACGGCGTCACCGGACCCTCCTCGAGCTACAGCGGCCGCAACCTCCTGGGCGTCGAGTGGGTGCTGCCCAGCGGCGAGATCCTGACCCTGGGGAGCGGCGGAGCCGGGAGCGGCTGGTTCACGGCGGACGGACCGGGGCCCTCGCTCCGCGGAATCATGCGTGGATTCCAGGGCAGCTTCGGCGGACTGGGCGTCTTCACCAAGTGTGCCGTCAAGCTCTACAAGTGGGAGGGACCCGACAGGTGGAAGGTGGATGGTGCGTCTCCGGTCTACGTGCTGGACGAGCTGCCGCCTCGGATGGCGATGAACGTGCTCGCCTTTCCCACCAAGCAGGCGATGAAGGACGCGGGCTACAAGCTGGGGGAGGCCGAGATCGAGTTCGCGAACTTCCGAACGCCGATGTTCTTCAACGCGCTGGGCATGACCGAGAACAACGAGGAGCTCAAGGTGGCCCTGGAGAGCGGCATCTTTCAGAAGGCGATGAACTACACCGTGCTCAGCGCCGTGGTGGCGCGCTCGGACGGCGAGTTCACCTGGAAGAAGCGGGCGCTCAAGGAGATCCTCCGCGAGACACGGGGCGTGCGGGTGCCGATGAATCTCAAAGTCACACCCAAGGCGCTCAGGATTGCCGGAACGCTGCTCCGGCGGGTGAAGGATCCCCTGGCGCCGCTGCGCCGCTTTCCCATCCTGCAGGATCTCGTTCACGCGCTGCCGATGGGCAGGAAGCAGAAGCTCGAACAGGACTCCAGGCTGTTCTGGCTGCTGGTCCGGAATGCCGTCAATACCCAGGCGACCTTCCGCCCCTCGCAAGGCATGTCCACCGTACTCGGGGCCTTCGACACCTGGGATCTCGGCGTCGCGCAGTCGGATTGGATCGCCGCGGAGAAGCAGAAGTACATCGAGGAGGGCGTTCTTCTCGACGACGGGGGCGACCTGGGATGCGGGGGCACCTTCGAGAACGGCCACCTCGGCTACCTGGAGGGAATCTACCTCTACGATTCCAACGATCCCAGGGCTCTCATCGCCTCCGGAGAGATCATCGACGCGGGGTCCGACGCCGCCATCGAGAAATCCCTGGGGATTCCCATCGCCGGATTCGGCTCCGAGATGAACCAGCGCTTCGCCCCGCACTGCGGCGACTACCCGCGCTGGATGAGCAGGATCAAGCGGGCGCTCGATCCCAACACCGCCTCCGATCCCTTCTTCTACGCCGAGCCCGAGGCGGAGGACTAGCGGCTCCTCGCTAGACGATCGGCTGGAAGGCCACGATCTCGTGGAGGGTGCTGCCCTGCTCCTTGCAGGGATCGCCCCCGACCCGGAGCTCGATCTCGAAGTCGGAGAGCAGCCGGAAGTAGCCCGGCTTGAGTCGCAAGATGTACTTGGCCAGGAATCGGAGCAACGGCTTGAAGTTGACGAGAAGATCTTCCGCCTCGAGGACTCCCCGAACGTTCATGGTCACGTCGATCTCGCCGGGCGCCCTGAGCTGGAGCGATTTCGGGTACGAGTGCCCCGGGCGGTCGTCGTATTCGAAGCCCTCCGGGATGAAATCGAACTCCCCGGTACTGAGCACGACCTCCTCGTTTCTCGCCGCCATCAGCACCTTGACGGTGTGGTTGTCCACCTTCTTGTTGCACTGGATGAACGCGTAGCAGACCGTCAGCGTCTCGGAGTAGATCCTCCCCCACATCCAGTGCTCGATGATTCTCGGAAACTGGAAGTTCAGCCAGTTGTGGTCGTGGTAGCCTACTCCTCTCGCGTCGAAGCGCTTGTCGCCGATGCGGACGGTCCCCTCGACCCTGGCCCTGGGAAAGGGCACGACCCATGCGAAGTAACCGAGATCCCCGAAGTGCGAATACCCGTCTCCTGGCTTCCATCCGTGGACCTCACTCGTGTAGGTGAGATCGAAGCACAGGTCGTCCTCATCGACGTGGAGCTCGTAGATCGGAAGATCACCCCTCGAATAGTCGACCTTCAGGTAGTTCTCGCCGACCCTGACGTCGGGCTCTTCTGTCGAGGCTCGGAAGCGCGAACGGTCGTACTGGATGAAGCGCTGTGTCCTCTCTCCGTTCGGTCGGACGACCACGAGCTCGACTCCGCTCTTTCCGGCGATCCCCGGATTCGGGTTCGAGGCGTGGAAGAAGACGACGACCGTGTAGTCGTTCTCGAGGCGGGCGTCGAAGTACCACCACTCGTACATCCCCCTCCGGCCCAGATCGATGTGGAGGGCATCGTCTGCCGGCGTCAATCTCGAGATCACACCGTCTCTCCTGCCCGGACCGATCCAGCCCTCCTTCACCCTCGAGCTCGCTCTTGCTCGGTCTGCCAACTCTCTGCTACCTCCAGTTCAGCCCCAGCAATATCCTACCGTGGATCCGCAGGCAAGAGAACATCGCAATGGCAAGACCCATCTGGTTCGTGAATCTCGTCAAGCGGTACTTCCCCAACCGCTTCTCCCTTGCCCGGCTCACCAAGGTGCCGGTCGTCGGTCGCGTGATCGACCACGGACTCTTCGAGGGTGACGACATCCTCTACCTGCCCAAGGACGACGTGATTCAGATCGACGAGCCCGTCACTGCTCCGGAAGACACGGTGCTGCCCTCGCAGCTGCTGGAGCACTTCATCGAGAAGGCCACCCACCGCTGGATCATGAACTTCTGCATCTGCCGCGACGCCAGCGGCTGCCGGGATTACCCGATCGATCTGGGCTGCCTCTTCCTGGGCGAGGCGGTGATGGGCATCAATCCCGAGTTCGGTCGCCTGGCTTCGAAGGAAGAGGCGCTGGAACACGTGCGGCGCTGTCGCGACGCCGGGCTGGTGCACCTGGTCGGCCGCAACAAGCTGGATACGGTCTGGCTGGGTGTTGGCCCCGGCCGCAAGCTGCTCACCATCTGCAATTGCTGCCCCTGCTGCTGCCTCTGGAAGATGATCCCGGATATCGATTCTTCCATCGCTCACAAGATCACGAAGATGCCGACCGTGAGTGTGACGGTGACGGAGAGCTGCGTGGGATGCGGCCTCTGTGTGGAAGAGGTGTGCTTCGTCGATGCCCTGCGCATGGACGGCGACTTGGCCGTGATCGGCGACGCGTGTCGGGGTTGTGGCCGCTGCGTGGAGGTCTGTCCGGCAGACGCCATCGAGATCTCTTTCGACGAGGACCGCTTCGTCCTGGAATCCATCGAGCGGCTGTCTCCCTTGGTGGATCTCACCTGAGCCTTCCGCGCGCCTCGAGATCTCCCGGTCCGCGCAATCGCGCGGTGACCAGCTTCGGGCGCACGATCGAGTAGAAGGCGGGCACCACGGTGAGCGCGCCGAACATGTTGACGATCATCAGCACGCAGAGAAGCTGCGCCATCTCGGCCTGAAAGCGCAGGTTGGAGAAGACCCAGAAGAGGATCCCGCCCACCACCGTGGTCGCCGTGAAGGTCACGGCCATCCCTGTCGTGCACACTGCACGGCGGATCGCCTCGTCGACGTCTCCGGTGGCGCTCACTTCCTGGCGTATCCGGTCGACGATGTAGATGGCGTAGTCGACGCCGATCCCGACCCCGACCGCCTGGACCGGCAGGGTGTTGATGTTGAGGCCGATCCCGCGCACGGCCATGTAGGCGAGTGAGAAGAGCGTGGCTGTGGAGATCTGTAGCAGGACGATCGCTCCGCTCGGAATCGATCGGTAGGTCGCGGAGTGGAGGAGAAAGATCACCAGGAGGATGAGGGAGATGTTGGCCCGGTGTCCTCGCTCGACCTCCTCGTTCACTGCGAAAAGGGTTCCCAGCACTCCCCCCGCGAGCTGGAAGTGGGCGCCCCGCGTCCACGCGAGGGTCGGCTGGTAGATCGGGACGGGATCGTCGGGGCTCCGGAGGTCCTGGACCAGGAGATCCCGCGTGCTCACAGCGACGGCACGGATCCCGAAGCCGGCGCCGTCCCACCACTGGTCCACATCGCGGAGCTCCCAGTCCGCGAGACCCTCCGGCCAGAGGAAACGGGCGCCGGGGTGAAGGGCGAGGCGCTCGACTTCGTAGCGTTCCAGCGCCGCCTCTCGGAACTCTTCGATCCAAGGAGGCGGACCGTGCTCGGCCGCGTCCATTACCGAGAGGTCCTCGTATCCCAGCTCGGTCCGATGCCTCACGCGAAGCGTGTGGGCGCGCGTGGGGAGCAGAGGGCCCACCATGTAGTGGGCGAAGTCCGCGATCCGCTCCGGATCGGTGAGCGGAGCACCCGGGCGTGCGCGGTCACGCTCGAGGCGGATCATGACCTCCCCGATGGGATTCTCGGCGATGAACCGCTCCGCGACTCGCACCGCCTTCTCGATCGTCTCTCCCTTGTGGTCCCGGTAGCGGATGGTCGCAGCAGTGGCCCGACCGCTGGGATCGATGATGGGCCCCAGGGCGCCCGGCGGGCTGTTGGTGCGCACCATGATGACCCACACGCTGGACGTGCGCGGGACGAAATGGAACTTGGGATCGCCGCCATGAAAGAGCTGCTGCGCGCTGCGCACCAGCAGCGGCAGGGACAGGCTTCCACTGGCCCCCGATTCGCGTCGGAGGGTGCGCTCGAGCGCTTCGATTTCGTGCAGGAAGCGTTGCTCACCGACGGAATCAGGGCGGTCGCCCTCTCCGTAGATCACCAGCGTATCCACGCCCCCGAAACGCTCCCCGATCACCCCCGTGGCCACGTTCACCGGGTGGTCGGGCCAGAAGAGCGACACGCCCGGATTGGCGTCGCCGATCCGTGAGTAGCGGAGCGTCACAAAGCTGGCGGCGCAGAAGAACACCAGGGTGGCCCCCGCGACCATCCACTTTGCGGTCGGATGGGTGACGAGGAATCCGATGGCTTCGGTGAAGCGGACCACCAGGCGAGGTGTGCGGTGCCGATGCTCCCGAGGCGGCGGCAGGGCGCAGATCAGCACGGGGTGGAGAATCTCCACGGTGAAGACGATCGCCGCCACCCAGAATGCTCCGAAGATGCCGAGGTCGCGCATCTGCGGGATGGTCGTCACCAGGATCACCAGGAGACCCGCGACGTCGGTGAGGATGCCGAGCGTGCCGGGAACGATGAGCTCTCCCATCGCCACCGAAGCCGCCTCGATCTTGGCGCGCTCTGGATCGGTGAAGCGCGGCGCGAGCCGCTCGTAGTCTTCGAAGAAGCGCTCGGCCATCTGGACGGTGTGGGAAACCGCTCGAGCGGTGATGATCATCGGGATCACCAGCACCAGTGGATCGAGAACGATCCCCATCCATCCGACGAAGCCGAGACCCCAGGTCACGGTGACGGCCGCCGCCACCAAGGGGATCAGGACGCCGTGCCAGCGGCGGAAGTAGGCCCAGAGGAGCCCGAAGATCAGGACCACGGCTCCCACCATCGAGAAGACGATCTCCCAGGCGTGGGCGAGGACCCAGCCGGTCACGATCGGTGTTCCAGTCACGAAGAGGCGGTGGTTCTCGTCCTCCTCCCGCGCCACGATCGCGTACACGTGGTCGAAGACGGCCCGGTATGTCTCTAGGCTATCGAGGCGATCGGTGACGAAGCCGGCAGTGACGAGCGCGGCCTTCTGGTCCCGGCTCACCAGAGTCCCGAGCAGCTCCGGCGCCCTCTCGAGCACCGTCTTCCGGATGGCGTCCGCCTCCGCCTGGGTGTCGGGAAGGCTCGGGATCAACAGCGCGGTGGTGATGCCGCCATCCGCGTCCAGCTCGACGATGCGGGTGGTGAGGTGGACGAGCGAGCGGATCTGATCATGGTTGACCGGGTAGCGCGGGAAGCGGCGATCGACCTCCTTGCGGATCTCGGCCCTCGAGAGACCTCCGTCCTCTTCCAGGCGGTGCGAGAGTTCCTCGCGCTCTCGCAGCCGGGCCTCGAAGTCCTCACCGTCGAGGGAGGCCGTGATGCGCTTGATCTTGGCGAGGGTCCCCGGGGTAAAGATCGTCCCCTCCTCGACCACCACGGCCACGGCGACCAGAGAGGAGTTCCCGAAGGTCTCGGCGAACTTGTCCTGGACGTGGATGAAGGGATGGTCCGGGAAGAGATCCCGAGCCCTGGCACCGATTCGGAGAGACGGTCCGGGCAGCTCCCAGCCGAGCGCAGAGAGCGCTGCATTGGCGCTCGGGTAGAGGAAGAAGAGGGTCGCGGCGCCGAGGAGCGCGGCGACGAGAGCCCGATGGCGCACGATGAAGCGCGCGAAGCGGAGGGTTCCCTTCTCCAGCGGTTCTCTGCTGGCCTCCATCGCCATCGAGCGTATGACAATCGGTGGAGTCGCCGCGATTCAGAGGAGCACTCGAGCACCGCCGCTGAACCCGAATCCCGCTGCGGGCCTCATCTCGCTATGATGTTCATCCGCACACCACGCAGTGGGACGCGGAGCGGCGGGCTCGAGGCGATCCCATTCGAGGAGAGATTCTCATCATGCAGACACGCATCACCGAGCTTTTCGGCATCGAGCACCCGATCGTCCAGGGCGGCATGCACTTCGTGGGTCTCGCGGAGCTCGCCTCCGCGGTCTCCAACGCCGGCGGCCTCGGCATCATCACCGCCCTGACCCTGGCGACGCCGGAGAAGCTGGCGGAGGAGATCGCTCGCTGCCACGAGATGACGGACAAGCCCTTCGGGGTGAACCTGACCTTTCTACCCGGGTTCGCGACGCCTCCCTATCCGGAGTACATCGACGCCATCATCCAAGGGGGCGTCAGGATCGTCGAGACCGCCGGGCGCAACCCCGAGCCCTACATGCCGGCGATGAAGGAAGCCGGCATCAAGGTCATCCACAAGTGCACCTCGGTGCGCCACTCGCTCAAGGCCGAGAAGATCGGCTGCGATGCGGTCAGTGTCGACGGCTTCGAATGCGGTGGTCATCCCGGTGAGGACGACATCCCGAACATGATTCTTCTGCCGCGCGCGGCCGAGGAGCTGACCGTCCCCTTCGTCGCCTCCGGCGGCATGGCCGACGGTCGCAGCCTGGTCGCAGCCCTCGCCATGGGAGCGGACGGGATGAACATGGGCACGCGGTTCATCGCCACCATCGAAGCGCCGGTCCACGAGAAGGTGAAGCAGACCATCGTCGCCGCCAGCGAGCTCGACACGCGGCTCATCATGCGGCCGCTGCGCAACACCGAGCGGGTGCTGAAGAACCCGGCGGTCGAAGAACTCCTCGAGATCGAGCGCAACAAGGGCGCCGAGCTGACGATTCAGGATATCGTCCCGCAGGTCGCAGGGGTCTATCCGAAGGTGATGATCGACGGCGAGGTGGATTCCGGCGCCTGGTCCTGCGGCATGGTGGCCGGATTGATCCACGACGTGCCGTCCTGCCAGGAGCTGATCGACCGCATCATGCAGGAGGCGGAGAGCCTGATCACCCAGCGCCTGTCCGGCTTGCTGAGCACATAGGGTTGTCGCAGGACATGGGTGAGCGACCCGCGGGCTGATGGCCGCTTCACCGGTAGAGCCGGTCGCCGTGGCGAAGCCACCCGCCAGGCCGTTCGCCTCTGGGGTCGCGGTGGGTCCAATGAATCAGCCCGCCGCGCTGGTTCCATTCGTACTGGCCGCGGAAGCGCACCTCGTCACCGATCCGGAGTGAATCGATTCGGGGCGCCAGATCGATGTTGTGGCTCACCAGGATGGTCTGCCGCGATGCGAGCCGCAGGATGAAGCGCTGATGTCTAGAGCCCGCGAGATCGTCGGGGAGCAGCTTCTCCACCATCCCTGCACCCTCGACCACGACGCCGGACTGCCTCTCGCGGAAGAGTCGCGCGATCTCGGAGATCCCCGAGTCGTCGCCGCGGAGGACGGGATCTTCCGCAGGCGGTCGATTCTCCCAGTTCAGGACGAGGTACGCCGCTGCGGCCGCGAGGACTACCGCCGCCACGAGACGGAGTCGCGATCGAGCCGCCATGGCGGACGATTGTAGCCGCGACCGGGTCGAAGGTCGTATCGCGGGACACGGCCGCACGGGATCCGCGGGGTAGATTGGATCAGAACCGATCTTTCTCGAGCACCTCTGAGCAAAGCCGTTGCGGAGGAGCTGGCGGGGAAACCGGCCGCTCAGCTCCGCCGTCTGCGGTCAGCGGGACCGAAGGCGGCTCACTTTCCGCGTCCGTGACCTTTGCCGTTGCCGCCCGCGTTCCCGTGGCTCCCGCCCCGTCCATGCGAGCCCGAGGATTCGCCGAGGCCGGTGGTCACATGCGAGTTGCCGTGACCATGGCTGGAGCCGCCCATGCCAGTCACGATGCCGTGGCCCCGGCCGTGTCCGTTCGAGCCCGAGGAGCTGCCGAGACCTGTGGTCACGTGCGAGCCACCGCGATTTTGGCTGGACCCGCCCAGCGCGTTCACGATGCCGCGGCCCCGACCGTGACCCTGCGAGGATGCTCCGAGGCCCGTCACGACCCCGTGACCCCGTCCGCGACCGGACGGCGCACCGGTGCCGGTGATCACCGCGCCCGCGCCGCTCTTCTTCAAAGCGCCATGGCCGCTGCCGCTTGCTCGATTGAGCGCCCCGTTGCCCGCCGCGTCAACGATCCCATCGCCAGCTTCGCTGCTGCCACCCACGACCTCAACGGCCACGTCATCCCCGGAGGCCGCATCGCCGCTCGTAGCGAGCGCGTCTCCACCGGAGTCGCCCGCTTCACCGTCAGTGCCTCCGGAGCTGGGTTCCGACATGTTGGCACGCCCGTTCTTGACCCAGCCCACCTTCGTTCCGTACTCCTGGGCGATCCGCCCCCAGCCCATTCCCTCGCTGCGCAGCGCGAGAGCTCCCTGAAGCTCCGTCGTGGTTCCCTCGCTGTTGGTCACGCTCCCGCCGTTGAGTGCCGCATCGAGCTGCGATGCAGTCGGCTGTTCGATCCCGGCCTGCTGGAGCTGGAACTGCGACAGCTGGAGTGCCGTGCGAACGTTTCCGTAGCCCATCTTCCCGGTAGCCGGTTCGATCGTGACTTCGGTGGTCGTGCCGGGCTGCCCCGGCGTCTCGCCGGGCGGTGTCTCCCCAGGCGGCGTCTCCGCCGGCGTCGCCTCCGTGAGCGTGAACGACTCTCCGTCGCGAAGCCCGCGCACGACCGACTCCGCGTCAGGTCCCAGGAAATCCTGGAACTCGGCGGCGATCTTGCCGGTGGGTACCGACTCCGCTCCGGACTCCGTCGTCGAATCCGCGGCGGGTGCCCCTTCGGTCGAGGTGGTGACCTCGCCGCCCGTCGCGGCGGCGTCGGTCTCCTGCGCCTCGGCGGATCCACTGGCGAGGAAAGCCGCTGCCGCGCAGACCAGGACTCCTCTTGCGATGGTGAGTTTCCTCATGGATCCTTCCTCCCTCAGTTGCGAGCGAGCGCGGGACTCGCGAGCAACTCCTCGGTCTGGATGATGATCTCCGTGGCGGTCGCACGATCCATCAGGACATTGTTGATCCGCACCACTGTACGGACCCGTGTGGTCTTGGAGGTCACCCGCTCGAGTCGGATCTTGATGGTTCGTTGCTCTCCCGTCGCGCGGATCAGCGCGCCCTGCTCGATCGCTTCCCGCTCCTCGAACTTGATGCCCATGTTCCTGAGTGCGAGAAGCGTGGCGCGCTCCACCTTGGGGAGCGGGATCGCGAAGGTCCGGTAGGCGTAGCCGTTGAGGGTGTAGGAGGTCGCGGTGCCAGCGCCGACGCCGAGGCCGGCACCGAGCGCGGTGAGACCGACCCCAACGCAGCCGGTCTGGCTGAGCGCGAGCAGGAGCACGAAGGTCGCGAGAGGGAAACGAAGTCTCCGCTTGGCCTTCGGCAGCATGGGGTTCTCGCGATCCGTCACTCGTCCCATGGTCATCCTCCCCGCTGCGCTTCACCTCGCCCATTCCGCGGGGCTCCCGCCGCGGTGCAAGACAAAGCCCCCTGCGTTGGCATCGACGGAGAACGCTGGACATGGCGTGAGCAGGATCACATTCGCTCAGAAGGGTCCGAGTTGCGTCAGGATTGCCGACGAAGCGTGAGCTCTCGGTATTTTCTCCCGACGTTCCACGGTCTTCGCGCCAGCCGCTGCATCGGGGTGGACACGACACGCACCACGCGCCTCATCGCGAACCGCGGGTCGAATCTAGCGTCAGGCCATCGTCCGGACGAAGGCGGGCCGCTCCGTCAGGCGCGTGAAGTAGGCACTCACGTTGGGGAACTCCCCGTCGTCCATCGCGCTCACCCACCGGGCGAGGAACAAGGAGTAGCCCATCATGATGTCGGCGGCGGTTAACTCGCCGTCGATCAGGTAGTCCTGGCCGGCCAGTGCGTCTTCGAGCGCCGTGATGCAGAGGCGGGCCCGGTCGCGCATCTCGTCCAGCATCCGCGTGCTGCTCTCGTCGCCGAACACGCGTCGGTGATTGACGATCTCGCCGAGCGGACGCGCGAACGTCGCCTCCGCGAACCAGGACCACTGCAGGTAGTGCGCGCGCGCAGCCGACCCCGGTGCCGGCCGCAGCCGGCCTTCGCCGTAGCGATCGAGGATGGTCTCCACCATGGCCCCCGATTCGAAGAGAATCAGGTCGCCATCGGTCATGGCCGGCACCTTGCCGACGGGGTTCAGACGGCGCCACTCCGCGCTGGCGCGGTACTCGGGGGAGAAATCCACGGGCACGCGCTCGTAGGGCAGCTTCAGCTCCTCGCAGAGCCAGACGACGCGGACCGAGCGGCTTCCCGGCACATGGTAGATCTTCAACACGACCATCCCTCAGACTGGAGCTAGAGACCATTCTAGATCTCCGGACCGCTTTGGCTACCGTAGCGGGGACTTCCTGTGCGAGAGACGAGAAGATGAAGAAGGCCGTCTATCACGGAATCCGCGACATCCGTGTCGAGGAGGTTGCGGAGCCTGGTCCCGGACCGGGTGAGGTCAAGCTCCGCGTGGTCTACTGCGGGATCTGCGGCTCGGATCTGCACGAGTACCTCCACGGCCCGTTTCCGGTGAGCCCCTTCGGGCACGAGGTCTGTGGGGAGATCGTGGAGGTCGGAAGCGGTGTCGACGGCTTTGCGGTCGGGGATCGCGTCGTCGCCTTCAACCGCGACGGGTACGCCGAAGCCATGGTGGCGCCGCAGAGCCGCCTCTTGAAGCTGCCCGGGGACGTCAGCTGGGAGCGGGCGGCGCTGATCGAGCCGCTCTCGGGTGCTGCCTACGCGGTCGACCGGGGAGGGATCGAGGCGTCCGATCGCGTTCTGATCGCGGGCGGAGGGCCCGTCGGGCTGCTGGTGCTGCTCGCCCTCGGGGCCGTGGGTGTGGAGACCGTCTACCTGACCGAGATCTCGAAGACGAGACGCGACCGGGCCCGGGAGCTGGGGGCGACCGACGTCTTCGATCCCCTCGAGATCAAGATTCCCCGCAAGATGAAGGATCTGACGGACGGCCAGGGGATGGACGTCTCCGTCGAGGCGGTCGGCGCCGGGGCCGCGCTCAAGGACTGCCTGGCCTCGACGCGCCACGGCGGGACGGTGGTGGTCCAGGGGATCTTCACCGAGCGCGTGCCCATTCACATGCTCGGGTTCGTCAGCCGAGAGATCACGATGATCGGCACCAACTCGATCAACCCACAGCTCGCGCTCGAGTGGATATCGGCGGGCCGGGTCGAGCCGGAATCGATCGTGACCCGGATCGTGCCTCTCGACGACATCGCGAGCGAGGGCTTCGACGTGCTGGCGGACCACAAGGACCGCGACATCAAGATCCTGGTCGCCCCCTAGCAGGCAGGGCGCGGGTCAGCGTCCGCGCCTCTCACGGGTCCGCCTCGCGGTCCTGCGTTCTTCCCTCTCGGCCCGGCGGCGCGTCTGCGGCTGGGCGCGCTCATTCCGAGCCCGTCGCGAGCGCCTGGGCTCGATCTGGCGCGGATTGGGAGCGCGTGGCGCGGCCCGGGCCTCGCGCCGCTCCGCGCGGCGAACCTGCGGCCGATCCCTCCGACGCTCCACCCTCACCTCGCGCTGCGACTGGACGCGCGGGATTCCGCGCGACACGAAGCGCTCGGCTTCGCGGCGGAAGTGGTAGACGGCGTGGGCCGCCTGGTGGCGGTGGCGAACGCGGTAGCCGCGGTGACGGAAGTGACGGCGGTGGTGCGCTGGGTGCCGATCGTAGTGCCGGACCACGTGGTGGGTGACGCGCGGGTATCGGTGGTGGTGGATGGGCCGGTGAAAGTACCAGCCCCAGAAGGCGCCGTGGGGCACGCTGAAGGAGACGTGCAGCCGCGGACCGAAGTGGAAGCTGCCGAAGGCCCAGTGGATCCGCGGATACCAGTAGTACCAGGGGGCGTAGTGAACGTAGTGCACGTCGTACCACCAGGGGTACCCGACCCAGTAGGAGTAGGGGCGCAGGTGGATGTGGAGGTGGCGGACGGTGGTGGGCTGGTAGGCGGAGTAGCCGGTCTCCTCCTCGTAGCTGATCGTCGCGGCCTCGATCTCGCCCGCGAGCTCGGGGTCGTCCTCGACCTCCCGGGCGAACTCCCGCGCCTCCTCCGCGCTCTCCTCCGCCGCCTCGTCGCGCACCTCGGCGAGCCACGCGACCACGGCCTCGGGCTCGCGCTCGTAGGCGTCGCCCAGCAGGACCGCCAGCGGCGCGTTCTCTGCCAGGAGCGCCAGCAGGTCGGGCGCCGCCACCAGTGCGTGGAACGCCTCGCGCTTCACCTCGGGAAGGTGCGCGACCCGCGCCTCGAGCCACGTCGTCTCGTCGCGCAGCAGTGCATCGATGCGCGCGACGACCTTCCAGTGGCTGCTCCCCGCGGCGAGCACGGCGACGCGCACTTCCTCGGGGTAGAGCGCCGCGATCGCCTCCAGCTCCTCGGTGCTCTTCGGCCCTCCCTCGACGATCAGGGCGATCATCTCGGGGTAGCGCGTAATCTCGAAGAGCTGCTCCTGCGCGTCGCGCTCGTAGGGCGAGAGGAGCTGCCGGAAGTGATCGCGCGATCGCTCCTGCTGGCGAGCCAAGTCGGAGAGCACGTCCGCCTCGGTCACCGCCTGGAGCGCGTGGCGCGCCGTCGCCTCGTCGTAGAGGGCCAGCGCCTCGACCGCAGCCTGGTCGGCCTCGTCGAGCGCGCCGATCGGGCTGGCCGGCGCGGACGCGGCAGTGAGAAGGAGTGCGGCCAGTGCGAGTGCGGCAGCGCGCATGGTTCGACCCTCCGGCTCGAGCGCCTGCGAGCGCTCCGAGGAGTAGGACGCACTCGCGCTCCCCGGTATTCAGGCAGCTTCCCGAGGGGATAGCCTAAGCACAGAGAGGGGGCAAAAACCCACGGTGGTGCTCGAAGAGTGCCGGATCCCCCCTCTCGCACCTCGCTCCCCGAGCGATTCCGGCTCTGTCGGGCGCGCTTCCCTCGCCCGCGGTCAATCGCTCGAGAAGAGTTCGTCGGCCAGGTGACGGCGGTGATGGATTGCGTCGCCCAAGGTCGCGCGGCTCCAAAGGGCCCGCTTGAAATAGAGGTGGACGTCGCAGTCCCAGGTGAAGCCGTAGCCACCGTGGATCTGTACCGCCTTGGCCACTGCCGAGGCGAAGGCGTCGCTCGCGACAGCCTTGGCCATCCGAGCATGCGTCGCTGCCGCCTGCGATCCGCAGTCCAGGGCTGCGGCCGCCGCCAGGGCGTGGGTCCGGGAGAGCTCCACGTCCACCATCATGTCCACGATCGGGTACTTGACGCCCTGGAAGGAGCCGATCTGGCGGTCGAACTGCTTGCGATCGATCGCGTAGTCACGAGTCAGGTGCAGCGTGCTCTCGGCCGCCCCCACCATCTCCGCGGCCAGAGCGGCGTGACCGTGGACGTGCGTGGTGCGCAGGGCCGGGAGGCCCTCGCCCGGGAGCCGCGCCTCCGCGCCGACGCGTACCCCCTCGAACTCGACCCGCGCCGTCCGGCGCGTTCCGTCGACGCCGATCTCCTGCTCGCGGCTCACGCCCTTGGTGGGAAGCTCGACCGCGAACAGCCCGACCTCCCCGCTGGTCTCGCGGAATGGCGCGAGGATCAATCCGGCGATCTCCCCGGCCTGGACGTGCGTCTTGCGGCCCCGGAGCACGAAGCCTCCGTCGACCGGCTCTGCGGTGGCGGCGACGTCCTCGGGCGCCTCCCGGTCCCCGAGCCAGAGAGTCGCTTCGGATCCCAGCAGCTCGCAGCCGAGGGCGGTCAGGTCCCGGTTGAACTCCGAGAAAACCAGCTTGTTCATCATCCGGAGCGCTCCGGGCCGGTCCGCGTTGAGGGCCGGGGTACGCGCGCGCTGCCCAGCCAGGCGCAAGCCCTCCTCCCGGATCCAGAGCTGCACCGTCCGGTCCCGCAGCACCGGATCTTCCGCCGCCGGGCGGCCGTCGCGCTTCGCCCGTCGCGCTAGCTTCACCACCTGCCTGACGGTCTCCGCGGCCCCGGTCGCCTGACCGCCGCCGGTGCCCTCGGAGGCCCCGCGCTCGAAGGTGAGCGTGGTCATGGCGATCTGCCACCCCTGACCCTCTTCGCCCAGCAGCGCGTCGGCGGGCATCGGCGATTCATCGAAGATCACCTGGTTGAACCCGCCCTCGCCGTTCATCTTGATCAGCGGCTCCACCGTGACACCCGGCGCATCCATCGGGAAGAGGAAGTAGGAGAGGCCCGCGTACTTGTTCACCTTCGGGTCGGTGCGCGCCAGGAGGATCATCCACTTGGAGTACTGCGCGAGGGTGGTCCAGACCTTGTGGCCGCTGACCCGATAGCTGCCGTCGACCTGCTTCTCGGCGCGGGCCTGCAGGCTGGCGAGGTCCGATCCGGCACCCGGCTCGCTGAAGCCCTGACACCAGATCTCCTCGCCGGAGAGGATGGGCTGGAGGTACCGTTTCTTCTGCTCCTCGGTCCCGTGGGCGAGGATCGTCGGACCGGCCCACTGGAGCCCGATCGTGTTCACCATGAAGGGCGCCTGGGCGCGGCTCATCTCCTGACCGACGATGCGCTGGCGCTTGTGCGGATCGCCGCCGCCGCCGTACTCCGCGGGCCAGTCGAGGCCCAGGTATCCCGCGTCATACACTTTCCGCTGCCAGTCGCGCAGGAATGCGAACTGCTGATCCGTCTCCACCGTGAGGAAGTTCTGGGGGAGCCTGAAGCCGGGGTCACGGGGCTTGTGGGCCTCGATCCAGGCGCGAACCTGGCGGCGAAACTCGGCGTCCTCCGGTGATTCCACGTCCCGGTCGGAATCGGTCATCTGGGTCCTCCTGAATCCTGAACGAAACGCCTTTCCCTCTCGGAGTTCTCGGGCGAGGAGAATAGCGTGCGCCGTCCGACCGGATCAGGCTGAAGTCAGCCGCGATCACAGCTCTCCCGAGTCGAAGACCGTCTCTCCGGCCAGCACGGTTCGCAGCACGCGCGTGGCGGCGAGGTCTTCCAGATCGCAGCAGAGGGGATTGCGGTCGACGATGGTGAGGTCGGCGTGGTTCCCGGGGGCGAGCGTTCCGATTCCCTCCCATCCGAGGACGCGCGCCGCATCCCGAGTCCACATCAGGACCGCTTCCTCCCTGCTGACGGGCTGCGCCGGCCCGAAGTTCCGGCGGCCGCTGCCGCAGAAGCGGTGCGTCTGCGCCAGTTCGATCTGCTCGAAGACGTTCTTCGGACCCCAGTCGGAGCCGCAGGCCACGGTCAGGCCGGCGTCGAGAAGCCGCCGCAAGGGGCCGAGGCTGTCGAGAACGCGCTCTCCGATGCGCTCGGCGTAGAGGTCGCCCTTCCCCCAGCAAAACGTCATGCTGGTCGTGATCTGAAAGCCGAGCGCCGCGTAGCGCCGGGTGTGCTCCTCGTTCATGAGGATGGCGTGCTGAAGGACCCAGCGACGCTTCCCGATCTCGTGCTTCTCCGCGAGGCTCTCGAGGATCGGCAGCAGCTCGTCGTGCTCGCGTTCGGATCCTCCGACGAAGTTGAAGCGCACTCCCCGCTCGGCGCAGAAGGTGATGGCCCGCTCGACCTTCTCCTTCGAGAGAAGCTCGACGCCCCGCGTCGGCTCTCCGTACGGATCCGAGTACGGCTCGTTCATCAGCAGCAGACCGGGCCAGCAGGGCCCGCCCCACCCGACGGTGAGTCCACTGGAGCGGAGTAGATCATCGGAAAGGTCAGTCATGGAGAGTGCGAGCTCCAGGTTGGCGTCGAACTGCTCCATGGAGAGCGTCTCGGTCCAGGGAAGACCGCACGGCTCGGCCTCCAGGGAAGTCAAGACCCGTGTGGTGAGCGCGTTCTCCCGGCGCAGCGACCTGTAGATCTCGACCTCCATGGCGCCCATCGAGTGACCTTCGTAGACGGCCGTCACGCCGAGTCGGTTGTAGTCGGCCATGGCCTGGCGGGTCCCGGGCACGATCGAGCTGGGCTCGAAGAACGGCACCTGTCGCAGCAATCCGTTCATGAATGGATCGTTGGAGTAGTAGTTGTTGACGCTCCCGCGCAGGATCCCCGTCGGCTCGCCGCGCTCGTCCTTCTCGATCCAGACGTTCTCGACCCGGTCGGGCGTCTCGCGCGTGATTCCCAGCCTGGCGAGACCGGCGCTGGAGAGCGCGCAGACGTTGGGCGTCACCGGCGCCCACGCCTGGATGAAGACGGGATGGGCGGTCGTTGCGCGATCCAGGACATCTCGGTTGGGCAGCGCCCCTTCTTCGAGATCTCGCCACGACCGTCGGATGAAGTAGTGCGGCTCACCGACGGGCGTCGCGAGAATCCACTCCCCCTCGGGCGTCTCCTTCGCCCGGCTCCGGATTCTCTCGAGAATGTCGGTGTGCGACCCCGCGTCGGAAAGATCCACGAGGTGATGGCTCAGGCCTCCGAAGTGGAGCAGGTGCGGATGGGTGTCGATCAGGCCGGGCATCAGCGTCGCCCCCTGGAGGTCGACCTGATGTGCACCCCGTCCCGCGATGCCCTCCATGTCCCGCCGGGTGCCCGTTGCGGCGATGCGCCCATCCCTAACCACTGCCGCGCCGGCCGGAGGGGTGTGACCGTCGAGAACCAGCACGGTCCCACCGAAGTAGAGAGTCGTCGCGGTCATCCTGCAATCCTCCTGCTGGAGCATCGGCCCGTTCGCGCGACCGAGTAGCAGGGGAAGTTAGTACCGACGGAACCGCGTTGGAACCAGGGGGCCCGCTGCCTTCAATTGGCCCCCGCCCGCAGCGACTCCGCCAGCTTCTGGGCGAGGTCGCCAGCCGTGTAGGGCTTCTGAATGAATCCGGCCAGGTCCTTGCCTGCGAATCTTTGCGCAATCTCGGTTTCGTCGTAGCCACTGGAGAGGATCACCGCGACTTCCGGGTCGATGCGGCGCAGCTCCTGGAGCGTCTCTTCACCGCCCATTCGCGGCATGGTCAGGTCGAGCAGGACGCAACGGATCTCCTGCTGGTGCTCCGCGAATACTTCCAGGGCCGCACGGCCGTCAGGAGCCATCCGCACCTCGAAGCCGAGCTTCTCGATCATTCGCCCGGCAACTGATCGAACCATCTCGTCGTCATCCACGAGAAGCACGGTCCCGCCCCCGCTCGGCTCTTCGCCCGCGCCGGCCGCGGTCACCGTCGCTTTCCCCTCGGCCGGCTCCATGGTCGGGAACAAGAGCTTGAAGCGGCTGCCCCGGTTCGGCTCGGAGTGTACCTCGATTGCGCCCTTGTGACCTCGAACGATGCCCAGCACCGCGGCCAGGCCCAGGCCGCGGCCGGGGAATCGCGTGGTGAAGAAGGGATCGAACACCTTCGCGCGAGTCTCCGGAGTCATGCCCTCGCCCGTGTCCGAGACCTCGAAGTAGCTGTAGACGCCTGCGGGAAGGCCGTCGTCGAGGTAGGTGCTGGCCAGAGTCGCCTGGTCGCATTCCGTTGCGCCCGTGGAGATCGAGATGGTTCCGCTCTTGTCGCCGATCGCGTCCGACGCATTGGTGACCAGATTCATGATGATCTGACGCACCTGGGTGGCGTCGGCCTCAATGTCGGGAACACCCTCTGCGAAGTGGTACTCGAGCGTTGCATTCTTGGAGATGGAGATTTCGAGGAGGTGAACCATCTCCCCCACCAGAATGTTCACGTTGAGTCTTTCGACTGCGAACTGAGCCTTCCCGGAATAGGCGAGCATCTGTTTGACCAGCTCAGAGGCGCGCTTGGCAGCCGTTTCCACGTCCTGTATGTGGGCTCGCCCGGGAGACTCCGGAGTCATGCTCATCAGCGCCACGCTCGCATTGCCGAGGACGACCATCAGAAGATTGTTGAAGTCGTGGGCGATTCCGCCGGCCAGCACCCCGAGGCTCTCGAGCTTCTGCGCGTGCTGGATCTGGGCCTCCAGCGCCTGGCGCTGCTCCTCGGCTTGCCTGCTGTGGGTGATGTCCTGGGCGATTCCCACCACGTTGAGAATGCTTCCGTCAGGCTGCCGCACGGGGAATCCCCGGTCGCGAATCCAGCGAATGCCACCGTCGGGGCGAATCACGCGGTACTCCTCGTCGTACCGGTCGTGCTCTTGCAGGCCTACGAATTGTTCCCAAGCGCGCTCCCGGTCATCGGGATGAATGGCATCGGCCCAGCCCGTAGCGCTTTGATAGAGGCTCTCGGCCGTTCGCCCCCAGACCCGCTCGTAGGCCCGGCTCACGAAGATGGTCCGGTGAGAGACCCAGTCGGTGATCCAGAAGACATCTTCGACGGTGTCCGCCATCAAACGCAGCCGCTGCTCGCTCTCCCGCAGCGCCTCCTCCGCGCGCACGTGCTCGGTGATGTCACTGATCACGGCAAAGGCACCCTGGTAGTTGCCCTCGGCATCGAGGATCGGCGAAGGCGAGACGAAGGTCTGGAGCTCGCCACCGCCCTTGGTCAACAAAGAGAGCTCGTAGGGCGTACCGCCGCCTCTTCGCCGCTCGCTCAGCTGCCCATCGAAGATGTGCTGGTGGCGTACGTCGAGGAAGTCGGAGACGGGCCGTCCGAGGATCTCCTCTCGGCTACGCGCCAGCATCTCACAGAGCTTGCGGTTGACGTAGACGAGCAGGCCATTCCGGTCCAGCATGCTCACTCCCTGTTTCATCTCCTCCACCAAGAGGCGGTAGGGGAGATCGCCTGCCCGCCGCGCCGCTTCCGCCAACTCGCCGCTGCGGATCTCTCTGCTCACGCTGACTGCCCCCGTGAGTTCGCAGTCTGCGAGCTCGAACCTGCGCAAGGACCAGTCGACGTGGATCCGGTCCCACCCCCGCCGTACGTGGAATGCCACGCCCCGCCAGGAGCCCTCGGCGTCGACCGTCCGCCAGATCTCGTCTTGCGGCACCGGTACATCCTTGACCTCGAACAGCGAGTCGAGAGCCTGACCGACAGCATCGGGCGCCGACACCCCGTAGAACCGCGCTGCCTCTGCGTTGCAGAAGACGATTCGGTGGCTGTCGTCGACGACGATGACAGCCTCATCGAGGTAGTCGAAGATCTCTAGATCTCGGGCGGACTGCTTGGCCGCGGGCACTTACGACCTCGAGCGGAGGCTATGCCGTCATTCACCCGGCTCTCGTCCCGGATTGACCTTGGATTCGATCGCGACGCCACCCCTCCTTCACCGTGGTATCGCGGTCGTCGCTCACGAGCGGAGCCTGCGCTGGCACCCCTCAAACCCCGGTACGCTGCCGAGCGCTGTCATCAAGCTTCTCACAAAGAGCCCCTGAATGCGCGGCATTTCCGTATGAGCCCAAGCCGAGAATCCGATCGATGAACCCGGAAACCTGCCGGAGGGACCGGCGGTGGCCGGCGAAAACGCGCCGGATCCAACCGCGAGGCAGAACAGATGATACAAACCTACGCCAAACCAAGTGCTTGCGATTGCTTCACAGCGTTCAGCTCAGCCCCCAGTCGGCGTCCGCTTCGCCCCTGATTACCGGTATGATCACGGCCCCGCTCGATGGATGACTCGTCCCGTCGCTGACGAAGAGGCCACAGGGATGATCGCCTGCGTGACTCAATCCACTTCGGCCCGGCTATTCTCGGGCGGATCAGGTCTTGAGAGGAGGCGGCCATGGACTTCCAGTGGAATGAAGAGCAGGAGATGCTCCGCGAGACGGTCCGCAGCTTCGCGGAGAAGGAGCTTCGGCCCATCGCCTTCACGCGTGAGGGGAGAGGGGACTATCCCCGGGAGATCTGCGAGGAGATGGCCCGCATGGGGCTGCTCGGGATGACGCTGCCTGAGGAGCACGAGGGCGGGGGCCAGAGCCCGGTGGATGCGATCATGGTGATGGAGGAGGTCGGCAGGGTCGACCCACTCGCCGGAGGAATCGTCTTCAACGCGAACTTTGGCCCGATCCGGGCGGTGGCCGTCTACGGAACCGATTCACAGAAGCGCAAGTACATCCCACCCGTCTGCCGGGGGGAATCCTCGATGGCCATCGCCATCACGGAGCCGACGGCGGGCTCGGCAGCCACGGAGCTCAAGACGCGCGCGGTACGGGACGGCGACCACTATGTCCTGAACGGCTCCAAGTCCTTCATCAGCGATGGGGACCGCGCGGGTTCATTCATGGTGTACTGCCGCTTTGGCGAAGGGCTCGAAGGCATTGGTTCGATCATCGTGGATCGAGATACCCCGGGCTTCACCGTCGGGAGGAACGAGCCCAACATGTCCGGCGCCATCCAGAACCAGCTCTTTTTCGAGGATGCGATCGTCTCCGCCGAGAACGTGCTGATCGAAGAAGACGGGTTCCGCAAGATGATGATGGCCTTCAACGCAGAGCGATGCGGAAACGCGACCATGTCGCTGCTCACGGCCCAGTGCGCCTTCGAGAAGGCCCTGGCCTACGCCCAGGAGAGAGCCCAGTTCGGACGGCCCATCTCGGAGTTCCAGGGCATCCAGTGGATGCTCGCCGACATGAAGGTCAAGATCGACGCGGCCCGGCTCCTGATCTACCGCGCCGTCATCAACGGCGAGCAGGGATTCCCCTCCCGGCTCGAGGCGGCCACCGCCAAGGTCTTCTCCAACGAGATGGCCGTGGAGGTCACCAACGCCGCGCTGCAGATCTTTGGCGGCTACGGATACTCCAAGGAGTATCCCATGGAGTGGCTGGTCCGGTTTGCCCGCGGCTGGACGATTGCCGGAGGCACCGCCCAGATTCAGCGGAACAACATCGCCTACGAGCTGCTGAAGGGACGCGAGTCGCGGCCCTGATCGGAGCCGGGAGGTCTTCCGCGCAGGGAGAAGCCGCCCGGCGCTCAGCCGCCGGCGCGGAGACCCGCCGGGCCCAGGATGCTACGCCATAGCTCGGCGTCGTGGCCGGGGATCACCCAGGCACCGGCCGAACGCTCGGCCCGCAGCCGCGCCAGGGAGCGCTTCTGCACTCCCTGGTCGTGCGCGAACGACGGGAGCGCTCCACCGTCCAGGGTGCGGGCGAAATAGCAGGCATCCGCGGCGAGGAGGATCGGACCCTCGCTCGTCACGACGCGCAGCGACTGGTGACCGACGGCGTGCCCGGGGGTCGAGAGACAGGTGACGGTGCCGTCGCCGAAGAGATCGTGGTCGCCGTCGACCGTCGTCACCTCGTGGCCGAGGTCGTAGAGGCGCGGATCGTAGGTGAGCCCATCGCCTTTCACGGCGACCTCCCACTCGGCCCGCTGCACGACCAGGCGGGCGTTGGGAAGCTCGCAGAGCCCGCCTATGTGGTCGAAGTGGCAGTGCGAAACGATCACGGTGAGCGGCGAATCCGGATCGACGTCCGCCTCTTGCAGCCGTCCGCGAATCGATCCGCCCTCCTCGAGGATCGCCGTGAAGAGCGACGCCAGCCTGCCCAGGGTGTCCGGCGATCGCGCGAGACCCGGGTGAAGTCCGGCGTCGAAGAGCACTGTTTCCTTCGGGTGGCGGATCACCCATGCCGGGACCGGGGTTTCGATCGCGGCGTCGGATGCCCCGACCTCGAGCAGCGAGCCGGCCTGTCGGATCCATCCACACTCGAGCGGAATCAGCTCCACCGTCATCGGGAACCTCCTGCCTGTCACGCGACGGGAACCTATCGCAGGCTCCTCCGGTTGAAAACGACAGGAAGAGGGGGATCGACCCGGAATCCGCTCAATCGACGCGCATCCAGGCGGGCCTCGCCGACGTCTCGGTGCGCCGGACCTGCCCGGTGCGCTCCATGTGCAGCAGCACGACCAGGATCAGCATCATGGTCATGGCTCGCATCGAGAGCGGCACGTCGGGGAAGACCGCCGGCATCAGTGCTCCGAGGCGCAGCGCCCGGCTCCCGAGCGCTTCCCGGATCCGTTCCGGATACGCGAGCCCCCCGGAAAGGGCGGCGCTGAGCACCTGCTCGACGCGATGCCGGCCGACGGTCGGCTCGCCGTGCGCGGGGATGAGGATCTCGGGCGTGAGCTCCAGGGCGCGCCGCAGCGAGTCGAGCGCCATACCGTAGTCGGACCGCGGGTTGTTGAGATCCATGCCCTGCGAATTCTCCAGGTCGACCAGGTCTCCGGTCACGAGCACACCGGCGTCCGGGATCCAGTAGCCGGCGTGCCCCACCGTGTGGCCGGGGAGCGCCATCACCTCGATCCGCCGCCCCACCTCCAGGACGTCTCCATCCTCGAGAGCGCGGTCGACGTGGAGCCGCGGCTGTCTCCCCCAGGCATACCAGATGGCGAGTCGTGCCAGCACCGCCGGATAAGGAAACACCTCGGAAGCGAGGGGTCCGAAGTCGGTGAGAAATCCGCTGAAGTTCTTCTCGGGGTCCTCGATCAGTGCGACCTCCGCAGAAGGCGCCGCCAACCGGGCCGCTCCAGCCCGCTGAACCGCCGCCGAAGCGTTGACGTGATCCCAGTGGCTGTGGGTGTGGGCGAGCCAGAGAACGTCGCGGAGGCCCAGCCCGCTGGCTCGCATGCGGCCGCGAAGGGAGCGGAAGGCGCCGCCCCGCGTGACGCCGGCGTCGAGCATCGCGAGCGCATCTCCCCGGACCACGACGACGTTGACGGATCCCGCCCCCGGCCGCAGCCGCTCACCGGTCCGGCCCGCGAAGAAGAAGACGCCGTCCGCGATCTCCATCCCGCTGCTGCCCCCTGTGGAGCCCGGCGCCTCTCGCCACCAGTCACCGGTACTTTTCCGGATGATCCCTCAGTTCGACCAGGAAGTCGTCGATGATGGCCTCCTGGTCATAGGCCGGCTCCCAGCCCCACTCGGCGCGGGCGCGGCGATCATCGAGCGGGCGAATCACCTGGTCGATCACGGACTGAAAGGCCATCTCGGGCTCGAAGCTGATCTGCGCCCCGGGGATTCTGCTCCGCACGATCTCCGCCAGCTGCGCGGCGGTGGGCGTCGGCTTGACGCCGTCGACGATGTAGTTGACGGTCTCGATCGGCTCGACCGGCGCCTCGCCCAGCTGGATCATCGCCCGCGCCGCATCCTTGTAGTACATGACGGGCACTGCGGTCTCCGGTGTGACGCTGATGGTGAAGGGATTCCCCTTCGCGCACTCCTCGATCACCCAGCTGGTGAACTGCACCACGCTCGGCGTCTTGACCCCCGGACCGACGATGGAGGGATAGCGGAGGCCGCGGAAGTCGAGGCCGTACTTCCGCTTGTAGAAGGCCCCCATCTGCTCCCCGAAGACCTTGGTGATGCCGTAGATGGTGAAGGGTCGCTGCAGCGTGAGATCCGTGATGATGTCCTCGGTGATCCCCGCGCCGTAGACGCCGATGCTGCTGGCGAAGAGGAGTTGCTCCACCTCGTGGCGACGAGCAGCCTCCAGGAGGGCGTAGGTTCCGAAGGCATTCGCCTCCGTCGCCGCCTGCGGATCGATCTCGCCGGGACCGGTCAACACGGCGCCCAGGTGGTAGATCACCCGCGGCCGGGTCTCCGCCACGACCTCGCCGAGCCGGGCGGCATCCGCGAGATCGATCTGAACCAGATGCAGCCGCGGGACGAGATCCTGCAGGCGCTGGAAGTTGCCGCTCCGGTGCAGGACGTGGATCTCCTCCCCTCCCTTCGCCAGCAGGTCGCGGACGATCTCCGCGCCGATGAATCCGGTGCCGCCCGTGACGAGAATGGACATGGTTCCTCCGCCTCCGCTGCGAGGCCCGAACCGCCGCTCAGCCTTTGGGAATCTGGTAACCCGCCTTCTCCCTGTCGAAGGTGGTCTCCGTGACACCTCGATCCTTCAGGAAGCGCTTCATGATCCGGTGGACCTCGCTCTTGGGGAGCTTCTCGACGAAATCGATGAACCGGGGAATCATGAAGTTCGCCATCTTGTCCTGGCAGAAATCCAGCAGCTCCACGGCCGTCAGGCGCTCTCCGGGCCGGAGCACCACGGCCACCATGACCTCGTCCTCGCCGTACTCCTCCGACTTGACGCCGTAGGCCGCCGACTCCAGCACCTTCTCGTGCTGATTGACGACCCGCTCGATGCTCCAGGCGGCGATGTTCTCTCCTCGTCTCCGGATCGCGTCCTTCTTCCGATCCACGAAGTAGAACCAGCCGTTCGCGTCCTTGGTGGCGAGATCCCCGGTGTGGAACCACAGCCGACCGTCGGGTCCCTGCTGGATTCGGCTCTTCCCCGCCTCCTCGTCCTTGTAGTAGACGACCTTCCGCTGCTCCTTCTCCTCCTCCTTGACGTGGAACACCAGCTCCCCGGGCTGGTCGGGACCGAGCAGGTTGCCGTCGTCGTCCATGATCTCCGCCGTCACCCCGTCGGGAGGCGTCCCCATGGTCCCCACCGGGATGTCCTCCCGGCCGTAGGTTCCCAGCATGAAGCCCCCACCGTCGACCGCGCCGTAGCCTTCGTACACCTTGACGCCGAACCTGTTCTCGAATCTCTCGACCAGCTCTTTGGGGCAGGCGGCCGAGTTGACCCGCCACACCGGGTTGTCCCTGTCGTTCGGCTGCTCCGGCTGTTTCAGCAGGAAATGCGGCATCGAGCCCAGCAGGTTGAAGTTGGTGACGCCGTACTTCCGGATGATGTCCCAGAACCGGGAGGCGGAGAATCTCTTGGACAGAATGACCGGGAACTCCGCGGCGAAGCCAGGCAGTGACGTCAATTGCAGCGCATTGCCGTGGAACAGGGGCAGACAGGTGTAGAGGACATCTCCGGGTCTCCCCATCATGTGGGCGATGAACGTCGGAGCGTGGAGAGCCACGCCCATGAAGGTTCTTCCGTACAGGAACGTGGTGGCCTTGGGGAGACCGGTCGTGCCCGAGGTGTAGATCAGGAGGGACATGTCGCCGAGCTCCGGCTTGTTGTCGAGATCCTCCTCGGGTGCCTCCATCACCCGTGGAAGCGAGATCATCCCCTCCGGCAGCTCGAAGTCCGGGGGCGATTCGTTGACGTCCACGATGACGTGCTGGACCTTGGGCAGCTCATCCTCGATGGCCCGGTAGTTCTCCAGCAGGCTCCAGTGGATGATGACCGCTTTGCTGTCGGAATGATCGATGATGTACTGAAGGCTCTCGCCCTTGAGACCCGTGTTCACCAGCACCGTGTAGGCGGCGAGCTTGACGGCTCCGAAGAGAGTGAAGAGGAACTCGGGGGAGTTGATCTCGATCAGAGAGATGCCGTCACCCCGTTCGAGTCCCAGTCGCTCGAGCCCGTTCCCCAGTCGGTTCGACAGGAGATGCATGTCGCGATAGGTGTACTTCTCCTCGACGTTGCGATCGAAGTCCCGGATGTAGGTGAGGTAGACCTTCTCCCCGACGCTCTCGGCCTTGTGCTTCATGAGCTCGCCGAAGGTCGTCTCGGGTCCTATCTCGAACTGCTCGGCCATGGTTCTCTCCTCCTCTTCCAGACGGCCCTCGGTGGGCCAGACGACGAGGCGCATTGCCCACCATGATACAGGTTCGATTCGCCTCCCGTGAGCCTCTTGGGAGGAGGCCCTCTTCTGCCGAGTCTGTGATAAGGTGCTCGACCGTGAATCCGAGCCGATCGGCCAGCCGCGGGAGGTAACCGAAGCATGCTCGGCTCCCTGATCTTCGTCGCAGGCCTGGCGCTGAGCGCGCTGGCCGTGATCGGACTCAGCTTCTTCATCTCGAGCCTCTGGGAGAGGGAAGAGAGGGCCACCCGCTTCGCCGCGCTGCAGGGCGCGCTGATGCTGGCCCTCTTGCTCGGGTTTTTTCTGCTGGTGCGGGCGGGCTTCTTCACAACCGGTGCCGGGTTCGTCGTGCTGATCGGCGGGCTCGCAGCGGGGGCGGTCGCTGCGTTTCTCCTGCTTCGCAGGACCAGCGCGAATCCCAGGGCCCTCGATGGAGCGAGGGGCCTGGTGGTCGGGGAGGTAGAACGGTGGGACGAAAGGGAGATCGTCTTCGCCAGGAATCAATTCCTGCAACCGGGCTCCGAGCAATACCGGGAGTTCTATGACGCGCACCCGGAGTGGGAGGCCCCCGACGCGAAGAGAAGGGAGAGGGGCGGACCCATCGGGGCGATCGGATCGATCGACAGTCCCCACGAGGCCCCGAATCGAGCCGCCCTGATGGCGTCCGGACTGCTCGCGATGCAGCTGGCCACACCCGACAAGGTGAGACTTCAACCCCGGGGACCGAGTCTCGATCTCAGCCCCGAAGAGGCCACCGAGAGGGTGAAGGGCTACGCGAGACACGTGGGTGCCGATCTGGTGGGCGTCGCCGAGATCGACCCTCGCTGGACCTACTCCCACCGGGGGATGGCCCGGCCTCTGGCCGGGGAGGAGTGGGGGCAGGAGATCGAGGTCGGGCACCGATACGCGATCGTCTTCGCCCAGGAGATGTCGCGGGACATGATCGGGCCGGCTCCACACACCTCCAGCACCGTCGAGAGCATGCACAGGTACGCCGACGGTGCGGTGATCGCCAACCAGGTCGCGGGCTACGTCGCGAATCTCGGATACGCGGCGACGGCGAATCACCTCTCCCGTTACGATTTACTGATGGTGCCCCTGGCCGTGGACGCGGGCCTGGGGGCGATGGGGCGGCTCGGGTACCTGATGACCCGGGAGTTCGGCCCCCGTCAGAGGCTCTCGGCGGTGACGACGGACCTCCCGTTGTTGCCCGACGAGCCCGTCGACATCGGCGTGGACTACTTCTGCCGGATCTGCAGGAAGTGCGCCGTCTGCTGCCCTTCGCAGTCGATCCCGGAGGGAGACCCCGAGGAGGTCAACGGCTCCCTCCGCTGGAAGCTCAACGAGACGACCTGCTTCGACTACTGGGGAAAGGTCGGTACCGACTGCAACGTGTGCATGAGGGTTTGCCCCTGGAGCCACGCCAGGACGCTTCCGCATCGGATGATCGTCTGGATGGTGGCCAGGAACAGAGCAGCCGGCCGGCTCTTCTCGACCCTGGACGACGTCTTCTATGGAAAGAGGCCGCGGCCCAAGGAGCCGCCCGCATGGGCCGGATTCGGGAGATGACCGACGCCGCGGCCGTTAGCTTCGAGTCATGACTGGCGCCTTCGGGTCAGCTCCGTCCCGCTGGCAGCCAGGATCAAGCCCGCCCCGACGGCCTCCCGCGCGCCGAAGGGCTCATCGGTGAGCAGGGCCGCCGTCGTCAGCCCGACGATGACCTCGAGCATCAGGAGAATGGCGACCCTCCCCGGATCGAGTCGGCTGGCGCCGACGACGGTCAGCCAGATCACCGGCAGCATCCAGACCAGGGCAAAGGCCAGCAGCCACGGCGCGGAATCCGCGAGAGCCTCGGCACTCGGGCCAGCGTTGTGGATCCCGCCGGTGACCCAAGCCACGAGGAAGAAGATGGGGCCGAGAAAGAGGAACTGGACGAAGATCCGGTCGAACAGGGGGCGCTCGACGGTGCGATTCATGTGGACCATCGCGAGTGCCCACACGACTCCGGAGGTCAGTCCCATCCAGTCCCCGACACCCTCGGGAGCGGGGACTCCAGCGTCGACGCCGAAGATCACCCCCAGGCCGGCGAAGCCCAGGACGATCGTGCCGATCCTCCGTCCGGTGATCGCCTCACCGAGGATCCATCTCCCGAGCAGCGTGCTCCAGACCGGTGTCAGGTAGAAGAGGAGGAGCACCCGTGCCACCTGGCCGCGCACCAGTCCTTCGGCGTAGAGCGCGATGGAGAGGGCCAGACAGAAGCCCGACAGGCCGAGGGGCCAGCCCCCGGCCAGGATGCGCCGCCATCTCCCGGGTGCGAATGGAATCAGCAGGATGAGCGGCATCAAGAAGCCGATCGTCGTGGCCGAGGCATCACTCAAACCCGCCGCGCGCAACGCCCGCAGGGGAATCCACAGTGTGCCCCACAGAAACGCGGAGCACAGAATGGCCATCTCCCAGCGCCGATCATGTCTCTGCTTCAACCGGTCGTCCTGCGCTCCCACTGGCGAAAGATCGAGTAGAGAGCGAGAGTCAATCTGACGGCACGACGGCGCTCTCCGTATGACGTGCGTCATACCGCTCTGTGAAGGCGGTATTGTAGCGAGGTCTGACAAGGCAGTTCCCGATCCGCACGCGGAGGGGCGCCGGCTCCTTGTGGACAATCCATTCATCAGAGGGAGGACGATCCCGTGAAATCGATCGAGAGCATCAAGCTCGCCGACGTGAAGGCGGTCTACGACGGTCCGGAGGGAAATCTGTGGGAGCTGCTCATGGGGGAGCAGATCCACATCGGCGGCTTCCAGTCATCGATGGATCTCGCGGAGCGCGCGGGCATCGGGGCCGGCCAGCGCGGCGTGGACCTCTGCTGCTGCAACGGCGCCGGGATGCGCCTTCTGGTCCGCTTCCGCGACGTCGCTTCGATGATCGGAGTCGACGCGACGACGACCGTGGTCGAGCGCGGTCGGGCGCGGTGCGAGGAAGAGGGCCTGGCGGACCGCATCGAGATCAAGCTCGCCGACGTCTGCGCCAGTGGCCTCCCGGACGGCCAGGCCGACTTCGTCTGGGGCGAGGACGCCTGGTGCTACGTCGAGGACAAGGCGAAGCTGATCGCCGAGGCGGCGCGCATCGTCAAGCCCGGCGGGACGATTGCCTTCACCGACTGGGTGGAGGGACCCACCGGTCTGAGCGATGAAGAGGCGGCGGTGTTCCTGGAGGGAATGAAGTTCCCCAGCGTGCAGGACATCGAGGGCTACCGGGGCCTGCTGGAGAGCAACGGGTGTGAGGTCAAAGAAGCGGAGGACACCGGGCGTTTCGCCCCCTACGTCGATCTCTACCTCCAGATGGCCAACATGCAGCTCACCTACGACGCGCTCAAGATCCTGGGATTCGACATCGAGCAACTGGGGACGGTGGCGACCGGGTTCGGCGTCTTCCAAGAGCTCGCCCACGCCGGAAAGATCGCCCAGGGCCGCTTCATCGCACGCAAACGCTAGGCTCGACGGGTGGGTTCCGTCCTGGCCAGGCGTGCGCTCCCCTTCGCGATCCTCCTTCTCTCGCTGGTCGCCGGGGCGCTTCTCGTCGACGTCCTGCTGCATCGGCTCGACCTCCGATGGGTGGGGCGCGATCTCGGCTGGGTCGGGACCCTCCTGATCCTCGCCTCCTTCGTCTATTCCCTGCGCAAGCGACGCTGGATCCGGGTCGGACCGCTCCGCAGGTGGCTGCGCCTGCACCAGGTGCTGGCGTGGACGGGCGCGCTTGCGATCCTGGTCCACGCGGGAATCCACCTGCACGCGCTCCTCCCCTGGGCGGCGCTCCTCGCCATGCTGATCGAGGTCGCGAGTGGCGTCACCGGGATGACGCTTCTCGCCGGCGCCCGCAGACAGATGGCCGGAAGGCGGAATGAGCTCCGAGAGGACGGGCTCACGGAGGAGGAGATCGAGCGAGCTCTCTTTCTCGATTCCCTCACCGTCCGCGCCATGGAGAAGTGGCGAAGCGTTCACATTCCGCTCACTCTCAACTTCGCCATCCTGTCGCTGGTCCACGTGGCGACGATTCTCCTCTTTTGGTGACACAGTTGCGTCGATACGGAATCCTCGGTGGTAGCCTGCTGTTGCTCTACGGCGGACTCGGCTACTGGCAGTGCGAGTCGATGCTGAGCCCCGGGCATCTCGTCGAGGGACACGCCGACCTCGGTGCGGCGTGCTTCCGCTGCCACTCTCCCTTCCGCGGCGTGGACACCGCTCGCTGCGTCTCCTGTCATCGGCTCCCGGAGATCGGGGTCAGGACCGTCGGCGGCGCTCCGCTGCGCCGGCCGGGGACTCCCTTCCACCAGAACCTTCGGGAAGGCTCCTGCGCCACCTGTCATACCGACCACGCGGGGCCCGACGCGAGGGGAACTCTCGCGGGCTTCGAGCACGGGCTGCTCGTGGCATCCGCACTCGAGACGTGTGACGACTGCCACGACTCCCAGCGACCGGGCGACATGATCCACTCGAGCGTGAAGACCGGCTGCAATCCGTGCCATGGAACGGACGCTTGGAAGCCAGCGACCTTCTCGCACGAGCGCTACTTCCGCTTCGATCGCGATCATCCCGAGAACTGCGAGACCTGCCACACGACGCCTGGCGACCTCTCCGCCTACACCTGCTACGGCTGCCACGATCACACGCCGCGAAACATCCGGTCGGAGCATCTGGAAGAGGGAATCCGCGAGTTCGAGGCCTGCGAGGACTGTCACCGCAGCGCGGATGAAGAGGAAGCGGAGCGCGCCTGGAAGAAGCTGCGCGGGAAGGAGGAGCGCCGCAGCTCGCGCGAGTCTCGGCAGAGCGATGGACGGCACCGCGAAGAGGATGACAGCGACGACGATAGTGACCACGAGGAGGATGGCTGAGTGCAGACCGGATCGGAGAACCGCCCCCGAGGCTGCCGATCAGCACCAGCTCGGTCGCGCTAGTCTCGGCGCCGTCCTCGTTCCGGTGGAGGCCGCGCCTCCACCCCCTGGTAGCCCTCCACGATGCGGCGCACGTCGTCGATCGAGAATCCGTGCGCCCTTCGGAGTCTTCCCAGGCGTTCGTCCTCCTCGACACCGGCCGGTAGTCCGAGCTCCTCGATGATGTGGTCGGCCGGTACACCGGTGGCCTCCTCGACCTCGGCGATGCTCATGAATCCGCCGATCGACTCCAAGACCTGATGCTCGGACGAGTGCTCGGTCGGAGTGCGGAGCGCTTCGCCGGTCCGTTCCACCGGGCTCAGGAAGGGCGCGATGGCGAGGGCCAGGAGAGCCACCAAACCGACCGTCCCGAGAGCGACGCGGGCCCCCGAGCCCTCGCGCGGACGCCCGCTCATGAGAGCTGCGATCCAGCGCCAGTGCAGGAACAGGTGAAGAACGAGGACCGCCAGGAAGGCGATCGCGATCCAGAAGTGGATGCTGCCCCATTCGTGCCGATCGAGCGCCCAGAGGGTCGTGTAGCGGCCGCTCCCCGGTGGCAGCACATAGCGCACCAGCACGCCGGTCGCCGTCAGCAGGACGAAGCCCGCGAATCCGAGAAAGTCGACGAGGAAATGGACGTTGGGTCGTTTCACGGCCACGTTCCCCCGGTGGCTACGAAGCGTCCCGCCGCCGGGCCAGGTAGTGCAGATAGCGGACCAGGCTGCGGGTGGCCCGGATCATGTCGGGATAGACGGCGATTCCCGCCGCGGCGAGCTCGTCGCGGACGCGGATCGCCCCCTTCCAGCGCCAGTCCTTGCTCGAGTCGGGCTCTCCCAGCACGAACAAGGCCGGCTTGCCGCTGTCCTTCGCCAGCCGTTTGGCCCGGTCCAGGGTCTCTCGGAAGAGCTCCTCGCCATCGTCCCGCCCGAGCGCGTGCTCGATCCCCCGCACGTTGGCGATGATCGCGTCGTAGGCCCGGTGGGCAGCCATCATCTCCATGACGGCGAAGGCCTCGGACCGCCGCCCCCACGCGAGGATGGAGGCATCGACCGGGTTGCCCACCCAGTCCCAGGCGTGGGGCACCTTCTCGCGGAGCTCCTCCCGGAGGTCGTCGGGAGGGAGGGGCAGCTCGAGGCTCGCCTCCCCGCAGAGATCCGCGAACTCCACCGTCTCTCCGCCCGCGCCGCCCAGTACGGCCACCCGGTTCCCACCGCCCGGACCGAGGTACTCGAACGCCACCAGCATGTCGATGAGCTCGTTGATGGTTCGGACCTCGACGGCTCCCGCCTGACGCACCGCGCCTCGCCACACCGCCATCTCGCCGGCCAGCGCCGCGGTGTGCGAGGAAGCCGCGGCGTGCCCCGCAGAAGAACGGCCGCCCTTCTGAATCACCACGGGCTTCTTCGCCGCGGCGTTGCGCAGGGCCTCGAAGAAGCGCCTGCCGTCGCGAATCCCTTCCACGTATGCGGCGATGACCCGTGTCTCCGGATCCTCCGCGAAGTGGTCGAGGAAGTCCGCCTCATCGAGGTCGAGGGCGTTCCCGTAGCTGATCACCTTGCTGAACCGAAGCCCTCTCTCCTTCCCCCGCCCGATCACCCGAAAGGCGTGGCTCCCGCTCTGGGTCAGGAAGCCGACGTCACCCGACTCGATCGGGAGCACCGGATCGAAGCTGAGCTTGGCCTTCGGGTAGTAGAGCCCCATGCAGTTGGGGCCGATGGCGCGGATGCCCGCCTCCCGGATCCGCCTGCGAAGCTCCCGCTCCAGTTCCACCGCGTCCTCACGCCCGGTCTCGCTGAAGCGGGCCGTGAAGAGGTGGATGAGCTTGGCTTCCTTGGCCTTGGCGCCTTCCACCAGCTCCAGGATCGCGGTGGCGGGAACCGCGGAGATCACGAAGTCCACCGTTCCCGGGATGTCCTGGAGCCGCGGATAGGCCTTGCGCCCCAGCAGCTCGTCGAGCTTCGGGTTGACCGGATGGATCGGACCCGGGAATCCGATCTCCACCAGCGCCTGGACGAACTCGTATCCCTGGCTCTGCGGGTTTGCCGAGGCGCCCACCACGGCGATGCTGCGGGGCTGGAAGAGATCCTTGAGGTCCAAACTGGCGGGAGACCGGACGGCGGCTGGACAGCTACTCATTCGTCGATACCTGGCGTCGTGCGTTTCTGGTGGGAGCGTCGGGCGCGAGCTCCCTGCTGGGTCTGACTTCCCTTTGGGGAGCTTCGATTCGGCTCCTGGGGTTGAAGCAGGGGCCGGACCTTAACAAATCCGTCGACTTGCGGAGAATTGGGTCCTTCGGGGACGCTCAGCGACCGACGACGTGCCGGGAGGCGGGGCAAGCCGATCCCGCCACGGCGCGGTAGCGTTCTCCCGTGATCTCGCGCCGCCTCGGATTCGCCGGACTTCTCGGCCTGCTGGTGGCCGCCGCCCCGGCTCCGCCCGAGGATCGCGGAGTCGAGCTGGCGTTCCTCAACCAGACCCACAGCAACCTGGACATCGAGCTCGCGCCAATCCGGGAAGGTCCGCTCGCAATCCATCTCAGCTCCCCGCGCCATCAGATGACGCTGCACCGCAACCGGCTGGTGCTGATTCCGACTGCGAGCGAAGACGCGGAGGCCCGGGTGGCGGCGGAGTTCGAGGGCGAGGGCGACCTGGTGGCCGATGTCGAGGGCGTCTCCCTGGCAACCCGCCTCCGGGATCACGTGGTGGCGCCGCGGCAGATCGTCGAGCTTCGCGGCAAGGTGCGGGTCGCCCGCGACGAGGAGGGCTACACGCTGCGCGTGGTGGAGGCGCCGCCCAGCGTGCCGGTGCGGATCCGGAGCGGCCTCGTCGGCCGCTGCGTGGCGCTCTGCCGGGGCCTGGGGCTCTTCGCCATGGTCGACTGCGCGCGCCTCGAGCGCGCTCTCTCGACGGTTCGGGTGCCGCTCCGCTCCGACCAGGCGACGCTGCGCCTCCCGCGGGCCCAGCTCCGCGCGACCGAGCGCGCCTACCTGGATCGCTTCGTGCCTCCCTCTCCAGCGCGTGAACCCGGACCCTGAGCGGGGTCTTGCCAGCGCGGCAAAAGGAGCCTTCCATGGCAGGAGCGCGTCGGGTGATCGAGGAGGATCTCGCGTGAGAGTGGCCACCAGGCTCTCCGGCATCGAGCTCTCGGACTGGCAGGGAGAGCCGGTGCGGCTCGGATCGCTCTGGCAGGAACGGGCGGTCGTCCTCGTCTTCATCCGTCACTTCGGCTGACTGTTCTGCCGTGAGCAGGTCGCGCAGTTGCGCGATCGGGTGGAGGAGATCCGGGCTCTGGGAGCGGAGCTGGCCGTGGTGGGAAACGGTGCGAGAAGCTTCGCTGCGGCCTTCCGCGAGGACTTCCATCTCGACACGCCCTTGCTGGTCGATCCCGAGCTGCGCGCGTACCGCGCCGCCGGGCTGCGGCGGGGGCGCGTCGAGAGCCTCTCGCCCCGCGTTCCGCGCAACGCGCTGCGCGCCCTCTCCCGCGGCTCGCGGCAGGGGAGCATCCAGGGGGACCTCTGGCAGCTGGGCGGCGTGTTCGTGATCCAGCCCGGCGGAAGACTGACGTACAGCTATCTGAGTCGAGAGGCGGGAGACCACGCGCCGGTGGACGCGATCCTGGAGGCGCTCTCCAGGAACGCCCCCGTGATCGGAGAGTCGTCCGCGGACGGCTCCCTCACCAGCGCGATCGGCCGAGCCCTCTCCCGCCTCGTCGAATCCACCCTCGTGCTCTCTTTCGATCGCGTGGGCTTCCAGATCCGGTCGCTCGCCTTCCAGCCGGACGACCTCGACGTGGACCTCTCCGGGCGCCGCTGCCTGATCACCGGAGCCAGCTCGGGAATCGGCCAGGAGGCGGCGCTGGCCCTGGCGGATCTCGGCGCCGAGGTGGTGATGCTGTCCCGGGGCCCGGAGCGGGGCGAGGCGGCGGCGGCGCGAATCCGCGAGCAGACCGGCAACCCGAGGGTCTCCGCCCTGGAGCTGGACGTCTCCCGGCTCGCATCGGTGCGGTCCGCGGCGGCCGGGCTCCGGGAGCGACCCGTGGACGTGCTCATCCACGACGCCGGAGCACTCGTGGAGGAGCGGACCGAGACGGAGGACGGACTGGAGCTCAGCTTCGCCACCCACGTGGTGGGTCCTTTCCTGCTGACGCGACTCCTGCAGTCCGCGCTCGAGAAGTCCTCGGATGCGAGGGTGATCTGGGTATCGTCCGGAGGCATGTACGCGCGAAGACTCCACACCCGCGATCCGAACTGGAAGGATCGCGAGTTCGACGGCCTCACCGCCTACGCCGAGACCAAGCGCGCGCAGGTGGTCCTGGCGAAGCTGTTCGCGGAGGAGCTCCGGGGAACCTCGGTCGTGGTGAACTCGATGCATCCGGGCTGGACCGACACGCCCTTGATGAAGACGTCCCTCCCCACCCTCCACCGCGTCACGCGGGCGATTCTCCGCACCCCGGCCGAGGGAGCCGACAGCGTGGTGTGGCTCGCGGCCTCCCCCCGGGCGAGGCAGTGGACCGGCTGCTTCTTCTTCGATCGCGCGATTCGTCGGGCACACCTGCTGCCGTACACGGGGGAGTCCGAGGAGCAGCGCCTCGAGCTCTGGAGGATCTGCGAGGAGACTTGCGACCGCGAGGAGCGGCTCTGACGGAACGCCGCGAACCGGGTACCATGACTCGATCCGAAGCGATCGACCACACCCGCGCTCGACGACATGACGCGAAGAACCAAGACTGCGATTTTCCGGCATACCCTCTTGCCGCTGTCGGAGACGTTCATCGCCGAGCAGATCCGGCATCTCCGCGGCGTGGACGTCGTCGCGCTGGGCATTCGGCGCCAGAACAGCGATCGATTCGAGCTCCCGCCCGCCCACCTCGTCAACTCCGACGGTGGCCTCGCGGGTCGCGTTCGAGAGCTGGTCTACATCTCGACCGGACGCGCCGCCGCTCTCGACAGGGCGATCGCGCGGGAAGAGGTCGATCTCCTTCACGCCCATTTCGGGGTGGAGGGTCTCTACGCACTCCCCTTTGCGCTCCGACACCGGCTGCCGCTGATCACGACGTTCTGGGGATTCGACGCCACCATGAGCCGCGCCAGGCTCCTGCTCTCGGGAAAGCCGGCGTGGATTCGCTATGGGCTGTTCGCGGAACGTCTCCGGCGTCGAGGAACCCTGTTCATCGCCGTCTCCGAGTACCTGCGCAGCCGACTGCTGGAGAGCGGATTCCCTCCGGGTCGAACCATCGTCCACTACAACGGCGTCGATGTCGGCGCCTTCACGCCGCCGGATCGCGAAGCCGGGGATCGGACCGTCCTCTCCGTCGGAAGGATGGTCGAGAAGAAGGGAATGGAATACCTGGTCGAGGCCTTCGCCCGAATCGCCGGGCAGGTACCCGAGGCGCGACTGGAGATCGCGGGCGATGGCCCGCTTCGCCAGTCACTGGAGCGATTGACCTCCGAGCGTGAGCTCTCCGCCAGGGTGACCTTTCACGGATCGCTGTCCCACCGGGAGGTGGCGGGCTTGATGCAGCGCGCCTCGATCGTCTGTCAGCCGAGCGTGACCGCGGCCAACGGGGATTCCGAAGGGCTGCCCACGGTGGTTCTCGAGGCGGCGGCCACGGGCAGGCCGCTGATCGGCACCCATCACAGCGGCATCCCGGAGATCATCGCCGACGGAACCACGGGCTTTCTGGTGCCGGAGCGCGACGTCGCGGCGCTGGCCGATCGGCTTCTCCTGCTGCTCACGAACGCGGAGCTCCGAGGCAGGATGGGCGAAGCGGGTCGGAAGCGGATCGAACGGGAGTTCGATCTGGTCAAGCAGGCGGAGCGCCTGGAAGAGATCTACCGCGAGACGATCTCCGGCTTCGAACGCTGAGCTGGCTTCGTCCCCCCGGCTTCCACTCGACCCGGACGGGCCGTGGATCTCAGCCGGTGCCGATCAGGTCGCGCCACCTCCTCGGTGGCTGGAAGGGATCGGGCACCTTCGATTCCTGGATCGCCGCCCAGATGGCATCGTCTCGCTGTTCCGCGCCGACCGGGAGGGCGCCGACGCTCCGCTGCAGCACGGTCTTCACCGCCCCGCGGAGCTTGATGGGGAGGTACTCCTTGATCCTCCAGTATCGCCGATACCACCACGGGTCGGGCGCCTCCGACTCCAGGCTGCGCTCGACGAAGCGATGCTCTAGCACTTCCGAGAGCGAGTAGGTTCCATCCGAGATGGTCTCGCTCTCTGCCTCCCGCAGCAACGCGGGGATCGGAGCCTTCGTCCCGACCTTCTCGAGGGCGCTGCCGTCCTTCGGGAAGCGCCGGGACAGATCGCGATAGATCTCGAGGTACCGCTGTGCCTGGCGCTGGAGAGAGAACTCCCGCGCGATCCGCCTTCCGCCCGCGGCCCCGAGCTCGAGCCGCCTCTGTCTCGAGGTCAGCAGGCAGCGGAGAGCGTCGGCGAGCGCCTCGGTATCGCGCTCCTCGACCAGGAGACCCGTCTCCCCATCGACGACCAACTCCGGGATGCCGCCGTGCCTGGTGGCGACGACGGGCAGCCCGGTCGCCTGTGCTTCCATCAGCGCATTCGGAATCCCCTCCCGGTCGCCGTCCCGGGGAGTCACGGAGGGATGGAGCAGGATGTCCGATGCAACCATGAGATGACGGACGTCTTCGATGGGCAGATTTCCGGTGAAGGTGACCTTCTCGGTCAGGTCGAGTCTTCCGACCAGCTCCCGTATGGGGGCCTCCTCCGGACCCGAACCGACGATGGAGAGATGCCAATCGGCGGCGTCTTCCCGCAACCGAGACAGGGCCGCGACCGCATCGAGATGGCCCTTCTTCCTGCTCAGCCGCGACACCATGAGGATCCTCGGCTCCTTCTCGCCGCGGGAGCTGCGGTCCCAGAAGCGAAACTGCTCCGTGTCGACTCCGCGGTGGACGGTGATGATCTTGTCGGGCGGACACCCCAGCTGGATCGCGCTCTGTCGAAGATCCTCGCTCACCGCCACCGACTGCTCGACGATGTCGAACAGGACCTGATACAGCCGATGGGTCTTTGGACGGACCGCATGCGAGGCCAGGTCCGTGCCGCCGAAGGTCACCACCATCGGTACCCGCATGAAATGCTTGAGCAGCATCAGCTTGTAGGCGGTGAAGCCGAAATGAGCGTGAATCAGGTCGCCTCCGTGTCGCTGCTGCAACTTGCAGGCCGCGACATGTGCGTGGTAGGGGCTGTAGAAGACCCGGGAATTGAGCCGTTTGATGACGGGCAGCGGAAACAGGTCGGCGTGCTCCACCCGCTGCGTCAGCACGATCTGCCTGGTGTAGGGCTCGAGGGACTCGAACAACCGATACAGGAACGGCTGGGACCACAGCAGGTAGGTCTGGAACTTCGCCTGATAGACGGTGAGGGGGTCGTCGGGTCGCTGTGTCATCGGTTCGCGGGAGGAGTTCTTCATGGTCGCAGCCGATAGACCTGCACGTCGCCCTGATTCAGCTCCTCGGAGACCGGAAGCGTAGCCACGTGCTCGAATCCCGGCACTCGCTTTCCGTCGCGGAAGCGCTCCGCCAGGGCGACGCGCTTCACGCGATAGTAATGCGCAGCAGAAGGACTCCTCACCGGCTCCCGCCAAGTGTACGCGACATGGGTGATGCCCCTCTCCTGCATCACCGCCGCCAGCGCATCGGTTGTATCCACCCCGGCGCCTCCGAAGCTCAAGACCCGGTCCCGCTCCAGCTCTATCAGGTGGTGGATATGGGCCGGCCCGAGTACGACGATTCCCTCGTTGGGCAAGAGCTCCTCTCCCAGCCACTGCGCCAGGACGTACGATGGGTAGTTTGCCCAGCGGATACTGAAGAGCTTCTGCTTCTTGTTGGCCATACCCCCGGCCAGGAGCGACGTCACGAGGATCATGGCCCCACACACCAAGGCCACCCACAGGGCCCGGTGTGTGGGGCACCGGCGCCAGAAGACCGGAACCGCCAGGGCGACGCAGACCCCCGTGAAGGCCAGATCCGACGGCCAGGGCGCCACGTCTGGCCGCGAAAGCAGGATATGGACCCAGACTCCGGAAGCCGCGAGCCACAGCGCGGCGGCTCCCGCCGCGAGCGGGCCGCCGCCCCGCTCGGAGATGCGCTCGCGCAGCTCGGCGTACAGCCAGTCCACCAGGCGCAGGAGCCCGAGCGCGAAGAAGAGCAAGGGGATCCAGAGAGTCGGGTAGACGTAGCGGTCCTTGTCGATCCCGAACGCGACGATCACCAAGGCGTGCACCCCGATGAAGAGCAGCATCGCCAGCGTGTCGCGCCGGAACTCGCGCCAGCCGACCCACACACCCACGGCACAGGGAAGAACAACGGCCAGAAGGAACGGCGGCAGCATGAACGCGCGCGGAACATACAGCCCGGCGAAGGCCTCGCTCGCGATGCGGAGAACGAAGCTCGGCGCCGGCATCCAGCCCATCCCTTCCATGAGGGTCACATACCGACTGGTTCCCGAGCCACTGAGCGCGCCGAGCAGAACCCAGACCACCACCCCGATCGACGCCAGTCCGGCCCGGACCAGGTGCCGGCGGACGTCGCGCTCTGCCCATGCGTTCACCAGAAAGAGGATGGGAATCAGGGTCGCCACCTCGTAGCGTCCCAGAGCGGCCACGAAGACCGCGGCGTACTGCCACGGGGAACGCCGGAGGAACAACACGAACGTCAGGATCGTGAAGAACCCAAGGCTCGGCTCCACCAGGGGCTGAAGCCCCATACAGTGGAACTGGATCGTTGTCGCGAAGAAGAGGGGCAACAGGATGGCACCCGGTCCCAGAGTGCGCGTGCCGAGCGAGTACAGCAGGATCAGCACGCCGATCGAGAACCCGATGTTGAGCACGAGTGCCGCGTTCAGCTCCGGGTGAGGCTCGGGCATGGCGGGCGCCACGGCCGTCATCAGCCCCGGGAAGACCGGCATCCGCTTGTAGCTTCGCGGGAGCTCGCCGCTTCCCATCTGCTTCGCCGAGTCTTCGAAGGAGTAGTAGTCGTTGTTGGGCAGGTAGAAAGGATGGTATTGCAGGGACCAATAGCCGAGAGTGCACAAGCACAGGATGGCGAGGGCCCACCGCATCGATCAGTCACTCACCTTCTCGCGACCTGCGCACTCGAAATCGGCGCACCCTGGATGGACGTAGGGGCGGGTAGCCGGGTGCAGGATCACGCCCATTGTCCCCTCCGTGATGCGCATCGGCGCGTCGAGGATACCACGGCCGGAGCTGCACTTGCCCCGCGGGAACCGGATTGTGTCCTCGGCCGCGGATTGCCCCGATGCTAGGACCCTGCGAAAATCCTTCACTCGGTGGCCCTCCCGGCGCGGGCCGGTTCGCCAACTGAGGATGCTCATCGGATGGCTCGACTGACCAGGAAGAACATGACGGAAGGCAACAAGGCGCTGACCGTCCTGCACGGGAAGTTCTCCTCCTACCTCTCGTGGAGCCAGCCGTTCCTCCACGACCTGATCAGCGGCCTTGGGCAGCACGTCACCAATGTCATCCTCTGCAACCGGACGGAAAACCTCGATCGCTTCCCGACACCGAACATTGTCTGCCTGAGAACCCACAACATCATCTCACCGACCATGGCGGTGCTCGCGGCCTCGTACCTGAAGGAGGTCTGGAAGCCAACGGTGCTACACGCGCATTTCGGCTGGTCGGGCGTTCGCATGCTCCTTTTCCGACAGTACCTGCGTATCCCGCTCGTCACGAGTTTCGGCGGAAGGGATGTCGGGACACAGATGCATCTCGAGTATTTCGATCGCTTGTACGAGATCCTTCTGGATGCATCCGATCAGATCATCTGCGTATCCCATGATTTGATGAATCAACTCATCGACCATGGCGTCCCTCCGGAGCGGATTACAGTCATACGCCGGGGCACCGATCTTCGCCGATTCCGCTACATGGATCGATCCGATCGCGACGCAGAGGCAGCCCTGCGCCTGTTGATGGTCGGACGAATCGTAGAGAAGAAGGGACACTCCTACGTTTTCGAAGCACTCCACCGACTGATGGAGGAGGGTCACCGCGTGCACCTCACCATCGTCGGCGAGGGCGACGATTACGAGAAGATCCGCGAGCTGCGAGATGCGACGGGCCTGCATGACGTCGTCGACTTCGCGGGGGTGACGAACCATGCGGGCGTGCGCACCCATATGGAGCGTGCGGACGTATTGCTTCACTGCTCGGTGACGGGCGCGGATGGTGACTGCGAGGGGATCCCAAACGTCGTCGTCGAGGCCTCGGCCACCGGGCTGCCAGTCCTCGCCACTCGTCATGGCGGCCTGGTCGAGTTGGTTCAGCACGAGAAGAACGGTTTGCTGGTCAACGAGCGCGACGTTCCCGCAATGGTCGACTCGTTGAGGCAACTGCTCCTCGATCGTGACTCCAGATTCCGACTTGGCCGCGCGGGCGCCGAGATGATGAGGCGGGATTGGGATATCGATGAACAGATCCGGAGGCATTTGGCGGTCTACCAGCAGCTCGCCTCGAAGTACCCAGCCGAGTCGGAGCGCATGCGGCGGATGTTCATCCCTCCCGACTTCTTCCAGCTCGGCGAGAGCGCAATACGGTCGCAGAGCAATACACCGGAGTTCTCCCTGGCAGAACTCGTAGAGAGGCTGCTCTTTTCCTCTGGACGGCTGAGGTGGCAGTCACCGGACGATAGACCGGACCTTGTGAGACGGGTGTACCGCCTCAGGCGATTCCTTCCACAGCCGGTCAGATCGTCTCTCAAGGTCGTGATTGGCGGGCTGATCAAGAGGCTCCTCGCTCTCCGACGGCTCGTTAGACTGGGCAAACAGGCCAGACTCATGAGGGAACTCGACCGCCGGATCCTCGACTACTTTGCCCGCGGCGGCGATCTTCCGCCGATCCGGCACGACTGGTCGGTGGATGAGCTCGGGCGTTTCCTGCTGGAGTTCCCGAAGCCAAACGGTCAACTCGGCGCCGAGGAGAACACCCCACCTTCCCTCGGCAACAAGAGTCGCTGAGGCCAGGCGTAGCATGTGGGCGAGTCTCAAGAGCCTCCATCGTCGCTTCTCGCCGAGGTTCATCAAGCGACTCGTCGCTTGGCGCGGCGAACGGAAGCGCGAGTACCATCTCTATCCTCGAAGCGCCATGCGGAAGTACTTCGAGTTCAACGGCTACGGCCTCCGCAGTTTGCTGGAGTTCTCTCCACGCCTGATTCGGCTGGCTGTGGAATTCGATTACGCCGCCTGGCCGCGAAAGATCGCCTCCGACATCCAGGGACGTGACGTGCTCGAAGTGGGGTGCGGCGGAGGCTTGCATGCCATCGGCTACATGATTGTTGGAGTGAGGAGGTACGTTGGCGTAGAACCGAGGATGGATCTGGATCTGAGCTACGCCAAGAACCGACGCAAACGACGGAAAGAAGAGGTCGGCACGACGCCCCGACAGATGGTACGGCGTTTCCGCCGCCTCCGTTTCTTGCCTGGGAGCATCGAGGACGTAGCGCTCGGCGAGGACTTCGACGTCATCATCCTCCACAACGTCACCGAGCACTTGATGAGGATCGACGAGGCCTTCCAACAGGTGTCAGAGCATCTGCGCCCGGGCGGCCTCGTCATCTTCAACCACCACAACTTCTACTGCTGGAACGGTCACCACAAGCCCCCGAAATACGTCGAAGACATCGATCCGGTGAGTCCGGAGCAGAAGCGGTAC
>CAZTOU010000013.1:66447-117692 GCA_964615365.1 uncultured Spirochaetales bacterium | reverse complement strand
TCTCGCGGACTCAGGTTGCTGCTCGCAGACGCCACACCCTTATGATGCTTATCGGGAACTGCTCAGAAAGGCTACACTATTGCGGCCCTCCCGTTTGGATTGCGGGCCCCTGCCCGCAGCCATCCAGCCTGTGAAGAGAAATTTCGAGGCTCCAGCAGGAGGCGCAAGAACTTCCCTTGCAGTTCCACGTACTCTCTTTCGAGGGTCCGGATGGGTACTCGCGAGCAGGTGGCCTTGCCACCCGCGTGGAGGGGCTGACTGAAACGCTGGCCAACCTCGGTTTCGAGACCCATCTCTGGTTCATTGGTGATCCCGAGCAGCCCGGCAACGAGTCCCGAGGCCCGCTGTACCTGCACCGCTGGGCGCAGTGGCTGAGCCGGCATCACCCCGGCGGCGTCTATGACGGTGAGCTGCCCAAGGGGGCCGAGTACGCCCGGTCCCTTCCCCGGCACCTGATGCCGAAGTACCTGCTGCCCCATTTCCGCCGGGGCGGCTACGCGGTGATTCTCGCCGAGGAATGGCAGACTGCCGACGCGGTGCTCCACCTCGACTGGCTGCTGCGCGCCGCAGGAGTCCGGGAGCAGGCGAGCATCCTCTGGAATGCCAACAACACCTTCGGCTTCGAGAGAATCCAGTGGGACCGCCTCGCCCAGGCCGCTCTGGTGACGACGGTGAGCCGATACATGAAGCACCGGATGTCCGGCGAGGGCGTGTCCCCCCTGGTGATCCCGAATGGACTGACCGCCGACTCCTTCGATCCTCCCGACCGCCCGGCCCTGGCGGAGCCCCGTCGCCGTTTCCGGGGCCGCACGCTGCTCGCGAAGATGGCACGCTGGGATCCTGACAAGCGCTGGATCGCGGCGGTGGAGATCGTGGCGGAGATGAAGCGTCAGTCATGGCGCCCGCTCCTGATCGCCCGCGGCGGCAACGAGCCCCACGGCGCAGAAGTCATTGCCGCGATGCGCTCCCGGTGTCTTCAGCTGATCGAGCGGGAATGGAAGAGCCCAGGGGTCCCGGGGCTGATGGAGGCGCTGCAGGACGTGGGCGACGCCGACGTGGTGCTGCTGCGATCCCACGTGGATCCCGAGGCTCGCCGCATGCTCTTCCGCGGCGCGAATGCGGTGCTCGCCAACAGCCAGCACGAGCCATTCGGACTGGTGGGCCTCGAGACCATGGCGGCCGGGGGGATCGCCTGTACCGGCTGCTCCGGCGAGGACTACGCGATCGCGGGGCAGAACGCCCTGGTGCTGGAGACGGCGGATCCGCGGGAGTTCGTCGGCCTGTTTCAGAGGCTGCGGTCCAACCCGAACCAGGCGTCGGCTCTCCGGCGCTCGGGCCAATCCACCGCGCGGCGCTACGCCTGGCCGCAGGTCGCCCGGGGCGTACTCCTGCCCCGGATCGAGCTCGCTCGCACCGGCGCGGGCCTGCTTCGCCGGGCGGGCCTCCCGAGGGCCGCGACTCCTCCCGGCAGCTCTCCCCTCGTGCGCCCGCCTCCGGCGATGCGGACACCGCTCGCACTCCGCTCGGTGGTCGACGCGATCGTGACCTAGCTATCGATAGAAGTGACTCTCGATCGCGTCGAGCAGGACTCGGAGCGAGCTGTCGATCTCCCGGAGCTTGCCCAGGGAGATCGTATGGAGGAGCTCCTGGGTGCGGGAGAGGAACACGTTGAAGACCTCCTCCTGCAACGAGACCCCCAGCTCGGTGAGCACCACCCGAGTGCTGCGCCTGTCTTCCGGATCCGGGATGCGTTCGACGAGGCCGAGCCCCTCCAGTCGCTTGAGCATCTTGGTCATCCCCCCCGAAGAGCGTTCGAGGGTGGTGTAGAGCTCGCTCGGCGAGAGCTGGTACGGCGGGCCTGCGCGCCGGAGGGTCGCGAGCACCGCGTAGTCGTTGGATGTCAGCTCGAAGGGCTCGAGCGTCTCCTTCTGGAAGGTGTCCATCAGCACGCCCAGGCGAACCAGTCTCGTCATCGGAGAGAGCGTGGACGTATCCGCATCCGGATACTCCCTCGCCCACATCTCCGAGAACTCGTCGATCCAATCCTTCTGCTCGTCGCCCATTTCACGCCCTGGGTCGGCCGGAGACACAGCTATCGCCCCACCCCCATTCGGCGGGGTCCGCGAGTCTCAGGTGACGGAAGTCTAGCCCAATTTTAGCTTGCCCGAAAGCTTTCGTTAGCTAGTATAAGGCGCGGCAACACCGGACCGGCTCCCAGCCGCGGGTCGGACCTGAGCGCCGCCCGAGATCGGAGATGCCTCGCCCATCAGGCGCCTCTACCAAGGTTGGAGAATTTACGACAGGAGTCATCGAACCATGCTGTTTCGTTCCACAGGCCTGGGCAAGCGGGAACTGGTAGCCGAGATCGTCGCCGTCAAGCGGCAGGGTGACTACCTGATCATGGAGGTGCAGACCACCGAGCCGGTGCGCTGGATGATCCGAGGGGGGGTGACCTGGAAGGATCTCTGGACGCTGATCAAGGCCGCGTTGAATCTCTCGGTTCTCGGATACCTGCTGGGGCCCTCGAACTGGTTCAAGAAGGCGGAGCACCCCGGAGAGTTCTAGTCCGCGGGAGGCACTCATGAGCAAGGATGAGAGGTTCGACATCGTCGTCGTCGGCGGCGGGCCGAACGGCATGACCACCGCGGCCTACCTGGCCAAGTGCGGCCTCCGCGTCTGCGTGCTCGAGGAGAGAACCGAGTGCGGCGGTGCCTGTGAGACACAGGAACCCATTCCCGGCGTGCGTATCTACCCGCACGCCATGCTCATGTACGCGTCGCCGGCACCGGGCTTCGAGCAGCTCGAGCTCCACAAGTACGGCTTCCGGATGGAGTGGGATCCGATGAACCCGCTCGAAGCCAACGCCGGCGGTCTGGCCTGCACCGACGGCTGGCGGTTCCCCTCCGACAAGGACAAGCTGGGCTGGGCGAAGATCGGCGGCATGCTCGGCAGCCCGCCCTTCACCCGAGAGCTGATGCGTGCCGCCTTCTGGTGCCCGCCGCATCCTCCCGAGGTGGAGGTGACCGACGAGAACACGCCCTACATGCAGGTCTACAAGAAGTACCAGCCGGATCTGTGGACGCCCGAGCTGCGCGAGATGACGATGTTCGACCTGATGGACGAGCACCTCGACACCGAGCACTTCAAGACGGCGATGGCCTTCGCCGCCTGGGCGTCGGGAGCCGCCGGCCACTGGGAGGGCGTCGCCATCCCCGCCGCCCTCTGCGTCCAGCTTCTGATCCTCCCCAACACCGGCAAGAACAGCATTCCGCGCGGCGGCCTGCACGGGTACTTCCACGCCATCCATCGAGCCGCCGTGCACAGGGGCGCGGTGGTTCGCACAGGCTGCCCCGTCGACGAGATCCTGATCGACGACGGACGCGCGGTGGGCGTACGACTTCGGGAGACCGCGGCATGTGGCGGGAAGACGATCCGGGCCGAGAAGGCGGTGATCGCCGCCTGCGACGTCAATCAAGCCTTCCTCGAGCTGGTCGGGCCCAGGCACCTCGATCCCGGCTTTCTCCAGAAGGTCAGGGACATCAGCCTCAAGAATCAGACCCTCTACGTCTCCGTCTTCCACACCAGGAAGCAGCTCACCTACAAGGAGAAGTTCCGGGAGGTCGGAGAGAGCCGGTATGTCGGCGCCAACAGCCAGCCCGGCCTCGGGATCTATCCCTGCGACTCGCGCGAGATCTACTACGACAACGTCGCCGACGTGGACGGTCGCAAAGGACAGCCCACGGTGCCTCCGGAGCGCGCGCTCTGGTTCCAGACCCCGCCGCAGTCCTTCGACCCGACCGACTGCCAGGCCGGCTATCCGCGGGGAACCATCTCCAACGCCTTCGAGATGGCCGTCACCTCGCCCGACTACCACAGGGAAGGGGAGGACGCGCTGGATGGGTACAAGGAGGAGATGGATGCCTACATGCGCGCCGCCTACAGCCAGATGGTGGACGGGCTCGACGACGAGAACGTGATCCACCACTGGAGTGCCACCGGTCGCGACGTCGAGTTCCGCAACACGGGGCTGATCGGCGGTACCTGGTGCGGCAGCCGACACGATGAGGACCAGCTCTGGACCAACCGGCCCACTCCCGAGCTCGCCCGGTATCGCACCCCGATCGAAGGGCTCTACCACGCCCACCAGACCTCCGGCCACCCGGGCGGGCTCTGCCTGATGGCGATTCCTTACAACCTGATGCACATCCTCATCGAGGACGGAATCGCCGAGCCCGGCGACTGGTGGTACGCGTCGCCGTACTACATCCCCCAGAAGGGGAAGATCTCTGCAAGGCGTCCCTGACCGGCGCCGGAGAAGAGCGCAGCATGTCGAACTTCAGGTACGAGTCGCGTTTCGAGTACGACGCCAGCGATCCCTTCGGGCACATGCAGGAGGAGTTCCCCGAGGAGAGCGAGTTCGACGTCGTCATCATCGGCGCCGGGCCCAACGGGCTGATCGCCGGTGCCTATCTGGCCCGCGCCGGGCTCAGCGTGGCGATCTGCGAGCGCCGCTTCGAGGCCGGCGGCGGCCTGGCGACCGAGGAGAACCTCTACCCCTGCTACGCCTCCAACCCCCACGTGCTCTACCACATGATGGTGGACTACATGCCCGCGATCCGGGACTTCGATCTCGATGGGCCGGCGCTCACCTGGATCCGGCCCAACGCGCAGAAGGGCATGGTGTTCGAGGACGGCTCCTCGGTGCTGCTCAGCCGCATGGCGAACGACACCAAGGACTCGATCAGCAAGTTCTCCTTCAAGGACGCCGGGACCTTCGGCAAGGTGATTCGCAGGTGGCGGAGGATCGTGAACGAGATCGTGGCCCCGGCCACCTACATCCCGCCCATGGATCCGATCGAGATCACCATGGCCATGGGGAAGACACAGGTGGGCCAGGAGATGTTGGAGATCGGTGAGATGAGCCCTCTGGACATCATCACCGACACCTTCGAGCACGAGAAGGTGCGAGCCCTGATGCTCTACGCCTCGTGCATGTGGGGTCTCGACCCGCGCGAGACGGGGCTCGGCTTCATGGTGCCCCTGATGATCGATCGCGCCGCCAACCGCTGCTACTGCTACGGGGGCTCGCACAAGTTCGCCAGCGCGCTGGGTCGGGAGGTGATCCGGAACGGCGGGCTGATCCTCGAGGCGGCCACCGTCGAGAAGATCCTGCTGGAGAACGGCCGCGCCACCGGCGTCCAGCTCGCGCACGAGGGGCGGGTGCTGCGCGCCAAGGCGGTGATGTCCACGCTGGATCCGCACAGCACCTTCCGCGACATGGTGGGGGAGGAGCACCTCCCGTCCAGCCTCGAGGAAACGGTCGACGGATGGACCTGGGACAAGTGGAGCTTCAACACGCTGCACATCGCCGCCGAGGAGCCCCCCAGGTACCAGACCGACGACCCGTGGATCGATCGGGCGTTCTCTACCGTGATCGGGATCGAGAGCGTCGACCAGCTCATCGACCACTGGGACGACGTGGCGGCCGGAAAGCTCGATCTCACCCGCTTCGGCGGTCACTCCACCTGCGAGAGCCTGTTCGATCCCACCCTCAGCGATCGCCCGGGCAAGTACGTCTCGATGTTCCAGATCCACGCCCCCTACGGAATCGAGGGCGGCTGGGAGAGCCACCGCGAGGCGGTCCAGGAGGCGATGCTCGCGAAATGGCGGCGGGCGGCGCCGAATCTCACGCCGGACAAGATCGCCGCCACCAGCATGGAGGATCCCGAGGAGATCGAGATCCGCTTCCCGCAGATGCGCCGCGGCTCGATCAAGCACGGCGACTACCAGCCCCTCCAGATGGGCTGCTTCCGTCCCAACCAGGAGTGCTCCGGCACCAACACTCCCATCGAGGGCCTCTACGTCTGCGGCGTCTCCGCCTATCCCGGCGGACTGGTGCTGGGCGGCCCTGGCTACCTGGGCGCCAACAAGGTCGCCGAGGATCTCGGCGTCGCGAAGTGGTGGAAGCCGACTCCGGAGATGGAGCGCTACGTCGAGACCTATCTGAGAGAGGGCTAGAGCTCCTCAGATCCCTCGCCTTCTCCAGAGCCAGATCAGCGGCGCCAGGAGCAGGGCCAGCTCGGCGCCGAGGCCGCAGCTCACCTGCTCCGCCTGCCACGGATCGGTGCACTGGGGATCTGGCTCTGCTGCCGCGTAGCCCAGCGCCGACAGCCCACCGTCGAAGTCGATCTTTCCGTCGCCGTCGTTGTCGTCGCCGTCCTGGCAGACCGGCTCTTCGGTATTGGCGGCCGGGTGAAAGCAGCCGGGGTCGTTTGGGTAGTCGACGAGGGTATCCCCGTCGTTGTCTTCGCCGTCGTCGCAGACGAACGCAGCTTCTCTCTCGGACGGATCCGTGGGAGCCAGGCAACCCGGATCCGCCATGTCCGCGAGGCCGTCGCCGTCGTTGTCCAGCCCGTCGCCGCACTCGGTGTTGTACTCCGGCCCGAAGTCGATGATGCGCAGGCCGGAGTCCCCGCCGGCGACGTAGGCGAGCCCGCCGACCACCTCGACGTCCCACCAGGTCTCCCCCCCGATGAACACCTCTCCGATCTCGACCGGCGCGGCGGGGTCCGACACGTCGACCACTACGAGACGCCAGTAGTCGGCGACGTAGGCGACCCCATCGACCACTTCGACATCCATGGCGCGGAGCAACGTATCGAGGGCCCCGACCTCGAACGGCGCGGCGGGGTCCGATACGTCGATCACCCGCAGGCCGGAGGGCCCGTCGGCAACGTAGGCGAGCCCACCGACGATCTCGACGTCCCGAGCATCACGCGGCGTGTCGAGGACCCCGACTGTGATCAGCGCTTCGGCGTGCTGGGCGAGACCCAGACAGAAGGCGACCCCCAGGGCGATGGGGAGGATCCGGGCTGGCCGGAGCCGGTTGATGCGGTGTGTGAGTCGACTTTGCGTAACCACGCGCATGGTCTGCGGCACCTCCGGAGAGCTTCATCGTGCTCTTCGTCACACCATACGCGCGGCCGTAGGGCAACCCGCCATCTTCCCGTCGAAGCTTCCGTGAAGCAGGAGTTCTCGCCTCGTGGGAGAGAATTGCCTCACCCAAATGGGTTGGGTTGCGCAGTCAGATCCCGCGCCTTCTCCAGAGCCAGATCAGCGGCGCCAGGAGCAGGGCCAGCTCGGCGCCGAGGCCGCAGCTCCATGGCGGCAGAATCGTCGTCACCGCATCGCAGCCCTCGAACGGCCTGCCGTCGAGAGTCTTGCCGGAGAGGCACGCCCCCGTGTCCCCAGGGCGATTCCGGTCTCCGGGGTTCGGTAGAACGACAAGAGATCCTTCTTGCCATCTCCGTTCACATCCCAGTGATTCAGCCAGTAGACGAAGGGATTCGTCAGGTCGAATGCGGGCTCCGCTCCGCCGGGGCCGAACGCCAAGGTGGTCACGTCCACGTCCGCCACGTCGAATCCGTCCGAGCCGAGGAGGGCTACCGGAATGAGGAGCCGGCTGAACGGGTCGATGAGGTTCTCCTCGCTCCACGGCTCGATGTCGATCTCGACCTCGAGCCCAGGGCTGTACTCCGGTCCGAAGTCGATGATTCGCAGGCCGGAGGAACCGTCGGCGACGTAGGCGAGCTGGCCGACCACCTCGACGCCCTCGACCCTGCCCAGCGTGTCGAGGACCCCGACGGTGATCAGCGCTGCCGCGCGCTGAACTGGGACCAGCCAGAAGGCGATCGCTAGGAGTATGGGGAGGATGCGGGCCGGGTGACGCCGGTTGACCTCGTGTGGGTTGGCGAAACGACGGGCATGGTCTGCGGTACCTCCGGGGAAATCGTCTCGGTTGTCATTATGATGCACGCGGCCACTCAAGATCAAGCATCTCATACGCAAGCCGAACCCCTCGCGGGTCTCTGCGATGCGCCCCGGGGCAACCCGAGGGGCGTGCTGTAGAATCCGATCTCTTCCGATGGAGACGAGGACGGATTTCGCGAATGAACGATGAGAGCACACTCAGATCGACGGGCGAGACCGGGCACTGGCCCTACGCATCGAGAAGCAGCGCCGAAGAGCGCCTGCTCAGCGGACGACGCGCAGGACGCTCGGAGCTGCAGAGCGCACTGCAGATCTTTGCCGAGTTCATCCGCGGCTTCCGCAAGCTCCAGGGGCTCGGCCCCTGCGTCACCGTCTTCGGCTCCGCTCGCTTCGAGGAAGATCACCCCTACTACCGGCTGGCAGAGGAGATCGGCGAGCGAATCGCCAGGGCGGGATACACCGTGATGACGGGAGGCGGCCCCGGGATCATGGAGGCCGCCAACCGCGGTGCGCAGAAGGGCGGCGGTCGAAGTATCGGCTGCAACATCAAGCTCCCGATGGAGCAGCAGCCGAATCCCTATGTCGACACCTTCGTCGAGTTCGACCACTTCTTCGTGCGCAAGGTGATGCTCGTCAAGTACTCCCACGCCTTCGTGGCGATGCCCGGCGGCTTCGGAACACTCGACGAGATCTTCGAGACGGTGACGCTGATCCAGACCGGAAAGATGAAGTCCTTCCCGATCGTCTCCGTCGGCAGCGACTACTGGGAGCACCTGCGAACCTTCATTCGCCAGACGCTGGTCGAGGAGGGCACGATCAGCCCGTCGGACCTCGACCTGATCACCGTCACCGACTCACCCGAGGAGGCCGTCGAGCTGATCCGCAGCGGCTCCCAGAGCTCCAGACTGGTCGCCTGAAGCTCCCTCAGTCGTCGAAGTCGCCCTCGGCTCCCTTGTCGGAGTCGATCTTGGCGGCGGCCGCCCGGATCTTCTCCTCGGTCCAGTCGGCGGGATCCTCGATGCGCGTCATCTTGGGTCCCAGGTCGTGTGAGCCCGCCTCGAGGATGGCCTCGATAGCCAGAGGCGCCGTGTCCCGCGCGTTGAACATCTCGGTGAGGAGCCGGTAGACGAAGTCCTCCACCCGCCGTGCCATCCGCTCGCGGACCTCGGGCGACTGGCCCAGGAGCTTGTTCTCGAAGGGAAGGTTCAGCTTCTTGACGTTGCCACCCTTGAGCCCCTGGGATTGGGCGGACTCGACCATCTCGGCCCACATCTCCTCGGTCACGCCCTCGCCGGCGCACTTCACGAAGGCGCCGCTCTCGTCCTGGATGGCGTTCCCGTAGTCGTTGACCTCGAGTCCCCAGGAGATCATCTGGAGCGCGGTGGCCACGTTGGCCTTGGTGGTGCGCGTCTCGGCGGCGATGCGACGCAGCCGGTCGGAGTTGTTGCCGGAAGTCCCGTGCTGCGCCCCGGAAACGCCGTACTTGGCCAGCGCCGCGTGGATCTCGGCCGTGAGCTCCACCTGGATGCCCTGACCGCTGGCCTCGAGCCCATGGCTGGTGCCGTTGTTGAGGGCGATCCAGTCGGGGTGGATGCCGTGGGCATTGAGCCCGCGAATCAGGAAGACGGCTTCCTCGGCGGTGGAGAGACCCTCGCTGCCCTTGATCTCCCCGACCTCGGTCTCGAGGCTGGCCCAGCTCGGCACGATGGGGCAGAGCTCCAGGCTGGCGAGGAGGTTCTCGTCGTCCGGCAGATGGGAGGCGTCGATGGCGATCGAGGTGATCCCGGCGTCGAACATGGAGGGAATCTCGACCTTGGCCTTTTCCACGTCCGCCTCGCCCTTGATGCCGTAGTGATCGGCGTGGATGGCGACGGGGACGGTGATGCCGAGCTCGTTGCAGAGGGCGTCGACGTGTCGCGCGATGTTCCAGAGGCTGACCGCGCAGTAGGCGCTCGCGCCCCCCTCGGATTTGGCGATCTCGACGATGAGCGCCGCGTTCGCCCGCTGCGCCGCCTGCAGGGCGCCGCGGATGGCGAAGTAGCTGCGGCCGTTGGCCGCGATGGAGATCGCCTTCCGCTTGGCGAGCATCGCCCGATCGACCGCCTTGCCGCTGACGATGAGGGCCTTCGAGTTGGGAAAGAGCTTCTTGACGTTGGGCGGACGCCCGACCGCGAGCGCCTCTTCGAAGTGGGAAGGCATGACCGCCTCCTGGCTTTCGGAGTTAAGTGCCGCGCCGCTTCGCTCTGCGGCGACCTAGTCGAAAGGTATCGGAGAACCCGGGGATTCCTACAGGTACCCGAGGCTCCGGAGCCGCTCGATCTCGGCCGGATCCATCAGGCCGCTCTCGTGGAGCTCCTGGATCTGGGCCTTGAATTTCTCGGACTCCTCGGGGAACCGCTCGTCCCCTGCGACCAGGATGTCGAGCGCGCCGCCGCTGTCGCCGGCCTCCCGGACGTAGCTCGCGATGGTCAGGTAGAGGTCCGCGTTGGCCTGGCCCGGGTACTCGGCGGCCAGGCGCTCGAGGGTCTCCTGGGCCTCCGCGGGCTGGCCGTCCCGGGCGAGGGCCTCGAGGCGAATCCGCTCGAAGGACCAGATGAGGCGCTTCTCGGACTTCGGGAGCTGCCCCAGAGCACGGGTGCTGATATCCCGGGCCTGGGAGAAATTCCCTACACTCAAAGCCTTCTGCGCGTCATCTTCAAGCTGTTCCAGATTGGGGCCGCAGCCGATAAGGAACACCAGACCGATCAGCGGGGTCAGCAGGATGGTGCGGCGCAGGGTCATGTGGGAGCTCCTTCACGAGCGGGCCGCGTCCGAATCGAGGGGGCCGGATACCCGTGGGAGGCGGCGCGACCTAGAATCTCTCTGGGTAGCACCCGCCCCGCAGCTCTGATCCTTGCTCCGCGGACTCGGCGGAATCAGCCCTGAGGCTAGCCCGAACCTTCTGGAGAGACACACCTATCATGGGACTTCTTGACAGGCTACGGGGACGCAAGCGGCCGGCAGCCCGGCCTCCCCTGGCGCGCCCGGGGATGGGTCCGACGCGACCGCGCCCGGAGCCCAAGGCGAAGAACAACTACATCCTGATCACCCTGGATTCCTGCCGCTACGACTCCTTCATGACCGCGGCCCCCAAGGTGATCCCCAAGATCACCGGCGGCGAGGTGGAGCGACGATGGAGCTACGCCTCCTGGACCAGCCCCTCCCACTTCAACTTCCTGATGGGCCTCGTGCCCCATCGAAGCCCCGAGAACGTCTTCGCCTCCGAGTACTACAAGGAGGACTTCCTCAACTACAACAGCCGCTTCGGCACCGAGGGCATGGAGTTCGCCAAGCTCGTACCCTCGCTCTGGATGCCGGACTACCTCCAGAGCGAGCTCGGTTACACCACCCACGCGCGCGTGTCGCTGCCGGTGTTGAACGCGAAGACGGCCGTCAATCGCGGTTTCGATAGCTTCCAGCTGATGGACAAGCACAACGACATGATGGCAATGCTCGACACCATGAGCTTCGATGACGAGCGGCCTGCCTTCTACATGTTGAACGTCGGCGAGACGCATTATCCCTTCGCCACACCCGAAGAAGACCCCTCGGAATGGCCGCGCATCAGCGGTGTGCACGGCGTCTTCAAACACCTGGACGACCACGTGGTGGGAGGGAAGCTGGTCGAGGACGAGAACGCCCCGAAGTTCTTCGACCGGGAGAAGCTGGATCAACTGCGGGAACGCCAGATCCACACGGTGCGCTACCTCGACCGGGTGTTCGAAAAGCTCTACGACATGGTCCCGAAGAACACCTTCGTGACGGTGACCGCGGACCACGGGGAGCTCTTCGGCGAGGAGGGCTACTTCGGGCACGGTCCGATCATGCACGAGAAGGTCTTCGAGGTGCCGTTCCTGGAAGCGCAGGTCCGGTAATGGCGGGTTATCGGCCGGCAAAGCCGGCCTGCCCGCACGGCACGCCTGCGACGTGCCTCGAGATGACCCGCGCTCGTCGTCTTCGGATAGCCGCGCTCCGGTCGGTGCTCCTCGCGCTGGTGACGTTGGTGATCCTGTTCCCCTCCAACCCGGCGTCGGCCTACATCGGCCCCGGGGCGGGCTTCGCCTTCGTGGGGTCCCTCTTCGTCCTGATCGCCACCTTCTTCCTCGCGGTCGGCACCATCTTGATCTGGCCCATCACCTTCGCCTGGCGGACCATCCGCGTCGGGAACCCCTTCAAGAACGCCCAGGTCAAGCGCGTGGTGATCCTGGGGCTCGACGGGATGGACCCGGGCATCACCACCAGGCTGATCCGCGAGGGGAGGCTTCCCAACTTCCAGAAGCTGGCGGAGCGGGGCGTCTTCCGGCCGCTCGCCACCACCTATCCTTCGATGTCCCCGGTGGCCTGGTCGAGCTTCACGACCGGCGTGGACCCCTCGCGCCACTGCATCTACGACTTCCTGACCCGGGATCCCTGCAACTACATGCCGGTCCTCTCCTCCACCGACATCGGTAACGCCAAGCGGGTGCTCAATATCGGGAAGTACATGATCCCGCTCGGCAAACCGCACATCCGGCTGCTCCAGAAGAGCCAGGCCTTCTGGAAGCTGCTCGGCGAGCACCACATCTTCTCGATCATCCAGCGGGTGCCCATCACCTTCCCCCCGGTCCCCTTCAAGGGCCTGCTCCTGTCCGGCATGTGCGTACCGGACCTGCGCGGGAGCCAGGGAACCTTCGGCTTCTTCAGCACCGACTCACAGGAGGGGGAGGCCGCCTTCACCGGCGGCGAGCAGACCGTGCTTCGCCGCAAGGGGAACGTGATCCGCTCCCGGATCGTGGGACCGGACAACTCGCTGGTGAGGGGAGGCAACCGCCTGATCCTGCCCTTCACCATCACCATCACCGACGACGAAAAGAGCGCCCTGATCGAGATCGAAGGGTGCGATCCCTTTCGCCTGGAGGCCGAGACCTACTCCGACTGGGTACAGCTCACCTTCAAGGCGGGCCTGGGCATCAAGGTGAGGGGGATCGCGCGCTTCTACATCACCTCCCTCGCGCCCGAGTTCAACCTATACATGACGCCGATCCAGATCGACCCCGAGAACCCGGCCATGCCGATCAGCCATCCGACCGTGTACTCGATCTACCTGGCGAAGAAGCTCGGCCCCTTCGCCACGCTGGGATTGGCCGAAGACACCTGGGCGCTCAACGAGCGCGTGATCGACGAGAAGGCCTTCTACGAGCAGGCCATGCTGATCTGCGAGGAGCGCGTGCGGATGTTCAAGGACGCGCTTCAGAAGACCAAGAAGGGCGTCGTCACCACGGTCTTCGACACCACCGACCGGGTCCAGCACATGTTCTACCGCTACCTCGATCCCTCCCACCCAGCCAACCGGGGCAAGGACACCGAGGTACACAAGGACGCCATCGCCCAGGTGTACGAGAGGATGGACGGCATTCTCGGCGAGGTCTTCGACCTGACGGAGGATCCGGACACTCTCTTCATGGTCATCAGCGACCACGGCTTCACCAACTTCCGGCGCGGGGTAAACCTCAACACCTGGCTGAAGGAGAACGGTTACCTCCATCTCAAGGACGGCGCCGAGACCTCCGGCGACTGGTTCGAGGCGGTGGACTGGAGCCGGACGAAGGCGTTCAGCCTGGGACTCACCGGCATGTTCATCAACCGAAAGGGTCGCGAGCGTTCCGGCATCGTGAGCGAGGGCGAGGAGTACGAGGCGCTCAAGAACGAGCTGATCGACGGACTCAAGGAGCTGGAAGATCCCCAGACCGGTCGGCGCGCCATTCTCGACGTGTTCGCGTCGAACGACTTCTTCGACGGCCCCTACCGCTTCGACGCTCCCGATCTCCTGATCGGCTACGACGGCGGCTACCGCAACGGCTGGGATTGCGCCACCGGGGCGGTGACTACCGAGGTGTTCTCGGACAACACCAAGAGCTGGAGCGGGGACCACTGCGTCGATCCGCGGGTCGTGCCGGGCGTCTTCTTCTGCAATCGCACCATCAACTGCGAGACGCCGGGCCTGATCGACATCGCGCCCTCGGTAATGAGGATCCTCGGGAAGGAGCCGCCCGCCTACATGCAGGGCAGGGCCCTCTTCGCAGCACCGGGCGAGCCGGCGGGGGTGCGCGGGATGCTGGATCCGAGCGTGCTCAACCAGTCCGGCGCAGCGCCGGAAGCGCTGGTCTCCCCGGCGGCACTCGAGCCGGAAGCGGCGCGAGAGGCGGTCTGAGATGCGCCGCAGCCCGGCTCTCGCCCTCCTGCTCTGCGCGCTGCTCGGCTTGGCTGCCGCCACCTCCGGCTCGGATCCCTCCCCGCCCGGGATCTTCGTGCTGGGCATCGACGGCGTGGATCCGATCATCCTGCAGCGCCTGATGGACGAGGGGCGCATGCCCCACTTCTCCCGCCTGGCCGAGGAGGGAACCTTCCAGCCACTGGGAACCAGCATCCCTCCGCAGAGCCCGGTGGCCTGGTCGAACTTCATCACCGGGCGCAACCCGGGCGGACACGGAATGTTCGACTTCATCCACCGGGATCCCAAGACCTACAAGCCGCTCTCCTCGGCGACCAGGCCGACGAGCGGCGAGCCTCCGCCGAGCATCGAGGCGTTCGGCTACACGATCCCGCTGGGGGGCGACGCGCTCGTCAATAATCGTAGCGGCACTGCCTTCTGGGACGTGCTCCACGAGGCCGGCGTCGAGGTCGAGGTGTACCGGATCCCCGGAAACTACCCGCCGACGCCCTCCGAGGCGAGGACGCTCTCCGGAATGGGCACCGTCGACCTGCGCGGCGAGTACGGCACCTATAGCTGGTACAGCAGCAAGCCGCCCCCGGCGAAGAAGAACCTCAAGGCCGACTACCAGATGGTGACGGTGGAGGACACCGACTTCGACTCGGTGCCGGATACGGTCCGCACCAGCCTCAAGGGCCCGCCCGACGTCTTCCACCTCCCGCCCGGAGAGATCCCCGGACCCACCGACTTCCTGATGACCGGCCTGACCGTGCACGTCGATCCCGAGGAAGACGTCGCGTGGCTCAAGATCGATGGCAACGACCTGCTCCTGCGCCAGGGGGAGTGGAGCGACTGGGTAGAGGTCTCCTTCGAGGCGCTGCCCTGGGGCCTGATGCGGTTTGCGGGAAACGTGCGCTTCTACCTGAAGGAGGCACGCCCCGACTTCCAGCTCTACGCCTCTCCGGTGAATCTGGCACCGGGGGATCCGGCCCAGCCCATCACCACGCCCGACAGCTTCATCGAGATCCTCTTTGATGAGCTCGGGAACTTCTACACCGTGGGCATGCCCGAAGAGACCAACGCGCTCAAGGACGAGCTCTTCGACGACGACGACTTCGTCAAGCAGGTGGAGCTCTTCCAGGAGGAGGACTCGGATCAGCTTCTGGATCTGGCTCTCTCCCGCTTCAAGCCGGGAGCAACCACCTTCTTCTACAACTCGGACGTCGATCTCCAGTGCCACATGCTGTGGCGGCACGGCGATCCGAGGGATCCCGATGCGCCCCGTCACCCCGCGTGGGAGGAGGAGGCGGCGCGAAAGCACGCCGGTGACATCGAGCACTACTACGAGCGGGCCGACCAGGTCCTGGGGAATGTCCGCGAGCGCCTCCCCGATGACACGCTGCTGATCGTGATGAGCGACCACGGACATGCGCCCTACACGAGAATGGTCCACCTGAACGCATGGCTGCGCGATGCCGGCTACCTCGTGCTCACGGAGGGGAAGAAGACCGGTCAAATCGTCTCCGAGGGCGACGTGGACTGGAGCCGCACCCGTGCCTACGGCCTCGGCTTCAACAGCCTCTACCTGAATCTGGCCGGCCGCGAGGGTCAGGGCATCGTGCAGCCGGACGAGGCTGACACTCTGCTCGAGGAGATCTCAGAGAAGCTGGTGGCGCTGCGCGACCCGAAGAATGGCGCCCAGGTGGTGCTGCGCGTCGACCTGGCTCGGGAGGTCTATTCCGGAGAGCGGGTGGCCGAAGGACCCGACGGAATCGTCGGCTACAACCTTCACTATGGCGGGTCCGACGCATCCACGCTGGGGGGAATCACAGAGGCGGTGCTGGAGGACAACACCTCCCGCTGGTCCGGAAGCCACCTCATGGCGCCTGAGGTGGTGCCCGGTATTCTGCTGGTGAATCGGAAGCTCGAAGGGTCGGGATTCGACCTCACGGATGTGACGGCGACGCTCCTGAATCATTACGGTCTGCCCCTCGCCGAGGGGATGGTGGGCCGGTCGATTTTCGCGAACTGACGCCGTCGGAGGAGACCAGAATGTTTGGTGGTCCCAAGATCAAGCTCGACAAGGACGTGTACGAGCGCGCCAAGAAGGTGGCGGACATCGCCGGCTACGCGACGGTGGAGGAGTTCGTCTCCCACGTCGTCGAGCGCGAGCTGCAGAACTTCGAAGACGCCGAGAACGACGAGGACATCAAGAAGAAGCTCCAGGGTCTCGGCTACATCTCATAGGCATTCGAACGAGCGGCTTCCCGGAGTCCCATGAACCGCTTCAACGCCATCACCACCGCTCTCTTCGACCCCCTGCTCGCGCCTTTCGGCGAAGAGCACGCCTGGTTCGATCTGCTCTTCTGGTCGGTGGGGGGCGGCATCGTCGCCCTCCTCGTCTACAAGTTCGTCAGCAATCAGGGGGGCATCCAGCGCGCCAAGAATGCGATCAAGGTCCACCTGCTGGAGATCCGCCTCTTCAAGGACGACATCGCCGTCGTACTCGGCGCGACTGCCAGGATCCTGCTCAAGAACGCGCTCTACCTCGGTCACAACATCCTCCCCATGCTGGTGATGATCGTCCCGATGATGACGATCCTCTTCCAGCTCGAGGCCCACTACGCCTTCGATCCCCTGCCGGTGGGCTCCGTGAACCTGCTGATCGTCGAGACGGATGGGCGCCAGCCGGGCGTGCCCGATACCGCGACGGGCCTGGCCGAGACGGTCCGCCTCGAGGTCCCGGAGGGGCTCTCGCTGGACGCGCCTCCCGTCCGCACCAGCGAGGGAGAAATCGCCTGGCGACTGCGCGCGGAGCGGCCGGGGGACCACGCGGTGGCCATTCACATCGGCGACGAGGTGGTCGAGAAGCGCATCGCGGTAGGCGGTCCCCCGCGCAAGGTCCCCGTGCTCCGAACCAAGGGGCTCGAAGGACTGCTCTATCCGGGGGAGCCGGGCCTGCCCGCGGAGTCGCGCGTCCAAAGCGCCCGGCTCGACTATCCCCCGCGTGACCTCCGCTGGTTCCCAGACGGAGAGATCGGAGTCCTCGGCACCTTCTTCGGCCTCTCGATCCTGAGCGGATTCGCCCTCAAGGGCCTCTTCGGCGTGACCCTCTAGCTCGGGCGGCGAAGATCACCGGACCACCCCCGCTCGCCGGAGCGCATCGATCTCCGAGCCTCCATAGCCGATCTCGTGAAGGATCTCATCGGTGTGTTGTCCGAGGGTAGGAGCGGCGCTTCGGGTACCGGAGCGGCAGGCACTGAAATGCACCGGATAGCCCGGGAGATTCACCCGCCCTTGCGTCGGGTGGTCGAAGGGCACCACGTAGTCGTTCTCCAGGGCCTGGGGATCGGTCGCCACCTCGCGGATGTGCTGAACGGAGGAGAACATGAGACCGCGCTTCCGAAAGATCTCCATCCATTCGTCGCGCGACCGGGTGGCAAAGACTTTGTCGAAGATCTCGATCAGCTCGCCGAAGTTGGTGGGTCTGCCGAGATCATCGGTGAAGCGGGGGTCGTTCAAGAGGTCGGCCTTGCCAGTGGCCTCGCAGAAGCTCGACCAGTACTTCTCCTCGGGATGGTGCGTTCCCAGGATCCACCCCCCGTCCCCGCAATAGAACACGTTGCGCAGGGGCGAGTGCTGGGGGCGAGTGGTGGTGACGCTGGGATCCACGGAGAGGAGGTTGCACAGCAGAAGATTGGCGTACTGGATCCAGAGAGCGGTGCTGTAGAGAGACACGTGAACCTCCTGACCGATGCCCCTGCGCTCGCGGACGAAGAGAGCGGTCAGGATGGCATGACTCAGGGCGATGGCCGTGGCCTGATCCAGCAGCCCGATGTGGAGCATCTTCGGCTCCGGGGTCCCGGTCACGAACATCATCCCCGATCGTGCCTGTCCCAGGGGGTCGAAGGCGCCGAGATCGCTCATCGGGCCCTCGGTCCCGTACCCGGAGACACTGGCGTGGATGATCTTCGGATTCAATCGGGCCAGTGTCGGATAGTCGAAGCCGAGCCGGACCTTGCTGCTCTTTCGCAGGTTGGTGACGAAGACGTCTGCTCGCCTCGCCAGCCGATCGAAGATGGCGCGGCCTTGCTCCGTCTTCAGGTCGATACAGATGCCGCGTTTGTTCCGGTTCGATCCCTCGAACATCGCGCTGTCGCCATTGGGAAGCGAGAAGTCGATCCCCCCCGCATTCGTCCAATGCCGCTCCGGGTCGCCCTCGGGAATCTCGATCTTGATGATCTCCGCCCCCAGATCGCCGAGGATGGCGCTGCCGCCCGGTCCGGCGTGGAAGACCGCGCACTCCAGCACCCGAATCCCTTCCAGCGGTCCTTCTTTCTCCTTTTCCGCGTCAACGGCTCTCGTCACTAGAACTCCCTCTGCAGCGTTCGGAATACGTTCCGCGAGCTGATGATCTGGGTCCACACCCCCGGCCCGGTCTCGGACTGGCTCCCGATGAACCAGAGTCCCCGGTCGCCGCGAATCGGATGGATCCGGTCGTAGCAGCCGAGCTCCTCGAGGAGAATCGCAGCGGGCTCGCCCGGCCCGAATCCCTCCAGGGCCATCGGACCCAGATCCCAGGAATACCCGTCCTTGCCGATCGTCGCCGTGACGCCGCCGATGTGGTCAGCCTGCTCGTAGACGTCGACCTGGCAGCCGTCCCTGGCGAGATATGCGGCGGCCGTCAGGCCTGCCATCCCCGAGCCCACTACGATCGCGCGTGTCATCCCCCGTTCTTCCTCTTCAGCTCACTCCCGCTGCAGAATGACTGGAAAAGGCGGCGGCGTCGAGTCCGCCGAAGAGACCCGCCGATGATCCTACCCCGATTGCCGCATCCACCCCCGCGAGTTCACTCGTCGTAGATCGCGAGCGGGAACTCGGCGCTCGCCACGTGCTCGCGGTCCATGCGCGCGAGCAGCTCTGCCACGATCTCGGGCTGATCGGCGGCGAGGTCGCGCTCCTCGCGCGGATCGGCCCCGAGATCGTAGAGCTCGACGGTCGGGGAGCGGAGCCAGCGCTTCTTGCGCAGGAGCTTCCAGCGCCCCATGCGAATCGCCTGGGCGGTGCCGAACCTCCCCAGCTCGCCCTCCCACTCCCAGTAGAGGTGCTCGTGGGAGACCTGCCGCTCCGGCTCGCCGAGCAGCGTCGGTGCGAAGCTGACGCCGTCGATGGCATCGGGGAGCGGCGCGCCGGTGAGCTCCGCGAGGGTCGGCAGGAGGTCCTGGAAGGCGGAGAGGTGATCCGTCACCGAGCCGGGCTCCACCTTCCCCGGCCAGTGCACCACGAAGGGAGCGCGAATACCGCCTTCGTAGAGATCGCGCTTGATGCCGCGGAGTGGAAGGTCTCCGCGGAAGAAGGCGGCGGCCGAGCCGCCCTCGGTCGCGCGGCCGTTGTCGCTGGCGAACATCACGATGGTGCGCTGGTCCAGCCCGAGCGACCCGAGCCGGTCCAAGATGCGCCCGACGTCGCGATCGAGGCGCGAGATCATGCCCGCGTAGGCCGCCTTGGGAGTCGGCTGAGACCGATAGTGGTAGGCGCTCCAGTCCAGCGGATGGCGCCACCAGGTGAAGGGGGTTTCCGGGTCGAAGCCGCCCTGGTAGGGCGCCATCGAGTCGGCGGGTACGTCGAGCTCGGCGTGCGGGATCGTGTACGCCAGGTAGAGGAAGAAGGGACGATCCTGATTGCGTTCGATGAACGCGAGGGCCTCGCGCGTCATCTCGTCGTGGCTGTAGTGGGTGCGCTCCTCGGGGTTGCCCGGGTACTCGACCTTCTCGCGGTTGCGCCAGAGGAACTCGGGGTAGTACCGGTGGGCCCTCACCTGATCGAGATAACCGAAGAAGTAGTCGAAGCCCTGGCGATCCGGCGCGCCCGGCGATTCGTGACCGCCCAGCCCCCACTTGCCGATCAGCGCCGTCGCGTACCCCTGCGCTCGCAACACCTCGGCGACGGTCAGGTCCTCGTCGCGAAGCGACTCCCACGCGTTTCCGCGGATGCGCGTGTGCCCCGAGTGCTGCCCCGTCATCAGCACGCTCCTCGAGGGTGCGCAGACGGTACTGCCCGCGTAGTGGCGATCGAAGCGCATCCCCTCGGCCGCCAGTCGATCGATGCCAGGCGTCTGGATCCGCCGGCCTCCGAACGCGCCGAAGTCGGCGAGGCCGGCATCGTCGGCGAGGACGTAGACGATGTTGGGGTGCGAGGCGTCGCCGGCGGAGACGGGGCTCGCCGCGACGACCTGGATCGCTGCGGCGAGGCCTCCGGCCAGCGCTCGGATCCGGGCGCCCGAGCGCCGGCAGCCCGGAGATCCACAAAAGACCCAGCTACTCGACATAGCTACAGATCACGGCTCTCACCCTCGCTACTCTGCGGGGGGCCCTCGATGTGCGCGCGCAGGCGCTCCGCTTCGGCGAGGAGGGCCTGGCTCACCTCGACCGGGTAAGGAGGGTCGGCGGCCTCGAGGCCGCGGAGCCGCTCGGGAAGCTTTGCGATCTCCTCTGCGGCTCGAGCGCGGATCTCCTCGAGTGTCTCCGAAGCGGACGCGATGCGTTTGCCCCCTCTCATGACGGGGCGGAGGAGCGGGCGACCGGGGAGTGACTCGCCCCACCCGGCGAGCACGTCCCGCTCCGCCGCACCCGACGATTCGATGCGATACACCTGCTTGCGCCCCGGGAGAGTGGCCTTGTCCGGCGAGAGCTTCCGCCTCCCCCGCCCGGCGTACTCCGTCAGCTTGTAGACCAGATCCATGGCAGGGGAGTCGTAGGAGACGCCCATCCGGGTGCCGACGCCGAATCCGGTGATCGGGACCTCCTGCTCGACCAGGCGTGCAATGCGGTGCTCGTCGAGCAGCCCGCTGGCGAAGATCTCCACCGCTTCGAGGCCCGATGCATCCAGGATCTCGCGCACCTGTGGCGCCAGCGCACCGAGATCGCCGGAGTCGAGGCGAACTCCGCGGACCGCGAAATCGGAACCCAGCTCTTCCGCGAGTCGGACCACCTTGCGAACGCCTTCGAGCGAATCGTAGGTGTCGACGAGAAGAATCGTCTCCGGATAGAGATCTGCAAACGCGCCAAAGCTCTCGAGCTCTTCCTCGTGGGCCTGCACGTAGCTGTGCGCCATGGTTCCGCTCACGGGGATGCCGTAGAGCCGGCCCGCGAGGACGTTGCTGGTCGCGTCGACTCCCGCGATGTAGAAGGACCGCGCTCCCTTCAGCGCCGCATCCGTCCCATGCATCCTTCGCATCGCGAAGTCCACCACCTTCCGACCGCGCGCCGCGGTGACGACCCGCGCGGCCTTCGAGGCGAGGAGCGTCTGGAGGTGGAGCTGATTGACCAGGAAGGTCTCGACGAGCTGGGCCTCAGCGATCGGCGCCTCCACCTCGAGCAGCGGTTCGCCCGGAAAGACCGGCATTCCTTCCGGTATGGCGTAGACGTCTCCCGTGAAGCGGAGATCCGCGAGCCAACCGAGGAACCCGCTCTCGAAATGACCGATTCCCCGAAGGTAGTCGAGGGCCTCCTCGGTGAAGCGCAGCTCCTCGAGATAGCGAAGGGCGTCATCGAGTCCGCAGGCGATCAGGTAGTTCCGAGTTCGCGGGAGACGTCGGAAGAAGAGGCTGAACGCGGCGCGATCTTCGAACTCCTCGCGCCAGTAGGCCTGGAGCATGGTCAGCTGGTAGAGATCCGTAAGGAGGGCAGCGTTTCGATCGCTCTCCCGACCGGAGGCTCCGCTCACTCTTCGACCTCGAGGATCGCGCCCGCCGCCTCCATCTCACCTCGCGCTCTTCGACCCTCCTCTACGGTGACCGGGCGCGTGGCGTCCGCCAGCACCCGGACCTCCAGGCCGGCTCGGAGCGCGTCGAGCACCGTGGCGCGAACACAGACGTCCAGCGCGAGTCCGCCCACCCAGAGGCGACGCACCCCATCGCGCCGGAGCTGCTCCTCGAGCCCCGTCTCGTGGAAGGCCGAGTACTGGTCGAGATCGAAGCGACTGCCCTTCGCGACCAGCACGACGTCATCGGGGAGCTCGAGATCGGCGCAGAACGCAGCGCCCTCGGTATCCTGGATGCAGTGCGCCGGCCACTGGCCGCCCGCTTCGACGAAGCTCAAATGGCCGCGCGGGTGCCAGTCGCGGGACGCGTATACCGGGATGCCGCGCTCTCGCGCCGCCCGCAGCCAGTGGTTCAGGATCGGAACGATGAGGTCGCCTTCCTCGATGGGCAGAGCTCCTCCCGGACAGAAGTCGTTCTGCACGTCGACCAGCAGGAGCGCATCACCGGTCCGCATCGATGCCACTCCCGTTGCCGCGCCTCCTCGAACCGTCATCGCCTCGGTCTCCGTCCCGATCCGCCGGTAAGATCCATGGTACCACTCGCGAGCGCGCGGAGGACCCCGTGGAACGGTCCGGTACCGGAACGACGAGCTGATGCTAGCCTTGCGCCGGGCCGCCGCTCCGCGGCGGCGGTGAGGAGATCTGGAGGGAAGCTCGCATGAAGCGGTTTCGAGTGTCGATCTTCCTCGCCGTGCTCCTCACCTGCGTGGGGTGCGATCACGTCACCAAGCAGATCGCCCAGAGCGTCTTGACGGGCTCCCCCGGCGTCTCCCTGGCCGCCGATACAGTGCGCTTCGAGCTCGCCTCCAATCCGGGGGCATTCCTGAGTCTCGGCGCCGGGCTCTCCCCCGGACTGCGCCAGCTGATCTTCCTCGGACTGGTTCCCGTCCTGCTGGCGATCATCTGCGTCGTCGCCCTGCGCTCCGGTATCTCCTCGGGTTGGTCCCTCCTCGGCTTGGCGTTCGTCGCCGGCGGGGGGCTATCGAACTGGATCGATCGACTCCTGCACGAAGGCGCGGTCACCGACTTCGTCAGCTTCGGACTCGGCTCCCTTCGAACCGGAGTCTTCAACCTCGCAGACGTATCCATCGTCGCCGGAGTCGCTCTGCTGCTCCTGCTCTGGCGTAGACCGGGCGACTCGGGGGACGCATTCTCTTGACAGGGAGGCAAGGATGAAGCGGTGTACTCTGGTCTGTGGTTCGGTCCTCGGAGTGATCCTGCTCGGCGGCTGGGCGGCGTCCGCCGGAGATCCGGTTCCGACCGGGGTCTGGCAGGTCACCCGAAGCAACAGCAAGACGGTGGGACCGTGCCCGATGGGAGGTAACGGCGGCGGGGAGCTCACGATCGAGGAGTCCGCGGGCAGCCTGACGCTGACCTACGGTGAGGGCATGACCTGCAGGCCCGTCGAGGTCTGCCGTCTCACCGGCTCGGCGACCGGGGGGACATACACCTTCACCACCACCGTCCCCGTCGACGACGAGGGCGGCAAGGTGACCAACCGGGCGGAGCTCGAATTCACCTCCGCCACGGCCGCCACCGGCACCGGCTCCTCGAAGTACGTCCACCCGTCGGGGTTCAGCTGCACCTGGACGTTCGGGCTCGCTCTTCGCCGGTAGCCCGTCTCTCTTGACTGCTGCGGTGACCGGCGATCGCAGGGAGGAAGCCATGCTACTCGAGGACCGAGTGGCGCTCGTCACGGGCGCCAGCCGCGGGATCGGCGCGGCCACGGCGAAGGCCCTGGCACGCCACGGGGCGGCGGTCGGGGTCAACTACTTCGAGAGCGAAGCGGCAGCCCGTGAGGTCGTGAGTGCCATCACGGCGGCCGGAGGCAGGGCGGTCTCGCTCCAGGGGGATGCGCGCGATCCCTCCGATCTCGCGGCCCTGGCGGAGGGTGCGGAGGAGGCCCTGGGACCGGTCGACACACTGGTCCTGAACGCGAACGTCTCCTTCTCCATGGCGCCGTTCGTGAAGCATCGCTGGGAGGACTTCGAGGCCAAGCTGATGGGAGAGCTGGGGGCGGCCTTTCACGCCTGCAAGGTCTTCGTCCCCCGCATGCTGGAGCGCGAGCGGGGCTGCATCGTCGCCGTGAGCAGCGCGCTGTCGCGTCAGCCGGGACGGGGCTTCTGCGCCCACTCGACCGCAAAGAGCGGCCTCGACGCCTTCATGAAGTCCCTGGCCCTGGAGCTGGGACCTTCCGGAATCCGGGTCAACGTGGTGTCGCCGGGTCTGACGCTGACGGACGCGACGGCCGGCCAGCCCCAGGAGGCAAAGGACGCCGTGGCGCGCGTGACTCCGCTCCGCCGCGCCGCGCTCGCCGAGGACGTGGCGGGGGTCGTGGTGATGCTGGCCTCGGACGAGGCGCGCTTCGTCACCGGAGCGTATCTCCCCGTGAGTGGCGGCATCCAGATGCTGTGACGACGCGCAGGCCGCGGGCTGGACACCGCACCCCATCCTCTGGTTTCATCCCGGGAAGGGATTCATGCGGCTCGCGCTCCTTCTCAAGCTTCAGGTCAGCTACGCACTCGCCGGCTTGGCATACAACGTCGTCAGCGCCATCCGCGTCCACGCGGGCCTGCCGCAGCTCTCGACGACGACGCCGGCCCTCGGCGGAGCCATGATGGTGATCTACGCCGCCTTCCTGATCTCCGGCTGGGGGAGGTTCCATCGCGGTTGGCTCTACAGGGGGCTGATGGGGCTCTCCGTGGTCGTCTTCGCGTATGGAGGCATCTGGCAGCACGTCGCTACCTATCTCGAAAGCGGTCTCGCCGGCTATCACGGCCCGGTCGCGTGGATCCTCGCGGTCGGCATCAATGTCTACGGCCTCGTGCTGAACACGGTCGCCGCCGCAGGCTGGTACCGCCGAGGCTTGCTGCGGGATCAATCTGCAGCATCCTGCTGAGCGTGTTCCAGGAGCCTGGGAGACGCGGAGTTCAGGAGCGAAGCCAGGACTCGACGTCGGAGGCCTTGGGCACCTTGCCCTCGATCTTCTTGTCTCCGTCGACGAAGACCGCAGGCGTCAGCATCACGCCTCGCTCGACGATCTCGCTCATCTCGGTCACGTGCTCGACCGTCGCGTCGACGCCGAGCTCCTTCACCACTCTTTCGACCTCGCGCGCGGTCTTCTCGCACTTCGCACAGCCCGGTCCGAATATCTCGATTTGCATGGAGTTGAAGCCTCTCTCTTCTCTCAGCTCGGGAGAGCGCCGTAGATCATTCCGCACAGCGTCGCCATGACCACGACCAGCGCGCCGTAGACGACCGTCTTCTCCGTCCCGATCACGCTCCGGATCACGATCAAGCTCGGCAGGCTCAGGGCGGGGCCTGCGAGCAGCAGCGCCAGTGCCGGGCCACGACCCATCCCGCTGCCGAGCAGTCCCTCGAGGATCGGAACCTCGGTGCAGGTGGCGAAGTACATGAACGCTCCCGCGACCGAGGCGACGAGATTCGCCCAGACGGAGTTCCCTCCCACCAACTCCGCGACATAGCTCGACGGAATGAGACCGGCATCACTGCCCGGTCGCCCCATCAAGAGCCCGGCAGCGAGGACGCCCGCGAAGAGCAGGGGGACGATCTGCTTGACGAAATCCCACGAGGCGTCGACCCACTCACTGAGCTCGTCCCTCGTAAACCAGCGCCACAGCATGAGAGCGAGGATTGCCAGCAGTCCGACCGCCGCGGGCCATTTGACGGCGTAGACGGCATCCCAGAACGCCGTGGGCTCGGCGGGCTTCTGCCAGGCGGCAAAGACCAGGATCAGGACCATCGTCGCGAAGTAGAGAGCCGTCTTTGAAAGCGGCCGCCCCTCGTCCGGCTCTTCGCCCAGAGCGACCGATGCATCGCGTTCCCCTTCGTCTCTCTGGTAGAGCCCCGCCATGATCAGCCCGATCACGACCGCGAAGACGATCGCCCCGACGGCTCGGGCGACTCCCAGCTCCCAGCCGAGCACCCGCGCGGTGAGGATGATGGCGAGCACGTTGATGGCGGGCCCGGAATAGAGGAACGCGATCGCTGGACCGAGGCCGGCTCCGCGGCTACGGATCCCGGCGAAGAGCGGCAGTACCGTGCAGGAGCAGACGGCGAGGATGCTGCCCGACACCGAAGCGACACCGTATGCCAGCACCTTGTTCGCCCGGGCCCCGAAGTACCGGGTCACCGCCGCCTGCGAGACGAAGCAGGCGATCGCGCCGGCGATGAAGAAGGCGGGGACCAGACAGAACAGCACGTGCTGCCGCGCGTACTCCCTCGTCATGTAGAAGGCCTCGACGAGAGCGCTCTGAAACCGGGGATGCGCCACCGGCACGAAGTACGCGACCGCGAAAGCGACCACGAGCAGGATGAGCTTGGTTCTCTCTTTCACGTCGGTTTCATCACCTGTCGGAGAACGACCGGGAAGCGAGGGGCGAATCGAAGCCAGCGAGAACCTGCTAGGACGCGAGAAGCTCCCGCTGCTCCTTCAGGTTCTCCTTCATCACCTCCTCGATGCAGGTGATGAAGTTGAGCACGCAGGGCCGCGCCAGGCGGTACATGGAGTTCCTTCCCTCCCGGCGGTAGTCGATGATGCCGGACTGCTTCATGATGCTGAGATGCTTGGATACCGTCGATTGATCACTGCCGACGGCCTCCATGATCTCGCAGACACAGAGCTCACCGCGCTCGTTCAAGACGTCGACGATGAAGAGGCGGCTCGGGTGCGCCAGCGCCTTCATGATCTCCGCCCGCTTTTGATAAAGCTTCTCGTTGAAAAACGTAGTCATTAATTCTCATATTGCCATATTGCCATATATTCGTCAAGCCTCGGGAGATGAGCGGGAAGCGGCCCGCGTCTAGCTGAGGGGCTGGCTCTCGACGATCTGGCGTCGGATGCCCCCTGGGGCTGTCCCGTTCGCTATCGGACGGGCGCGACCCGCGAGAGGCACGCAAGGCCGAGCGCGAGCAAGAGCATCGTCGAGGGCTCGGGCACCGCGATCACCCGAAAGGCGGCTCGCGGGAACGTCGTGAACACGTAGGTGTCCCAGGAGCGGTCTGCCCTCATGTAGGCGCGAACGAATCCGCTGTCCGACGGGTCGCCGGCCGCCCAGCGGATCACCTGCTCACCGAACGTCTCTTCCGTGGTGACGGAGAGGAAGTAGCTCGTATCCGCCGCAAGCGTGGGCTGGAGGAGAGACTGGAGGGTGAACGTCTGGGTTTCCGCAGCGAGGGCGCCACTGAGATGAAAGGTCTCGATCACGGACCCGGGTCGAACCTTGTCGAAGTACGGCTCTGCGTCGTGCAGCGAGATATCGACCTCGTTCGCTCCCGCGTACAGATTGAGCGCGACCTCGATCGCGTCGAGCTCGACGGCATCGTTCGTCCGGAACTCGTAGGCGCGCCCCGGTGATCTCCCGAAGGGCGGAAGCTCGGGCGCATCAGGGTCGAATCCGAAGACGACGAAGCCCTGGCCGGTCGGAAACGTGTCCTCGACGATGATCGAGGCTGAGCTGGGAGCGGCGAACAGCCCGAGGAGGAGCAGGGCCGTGAGGCACAACCGCGCGATCCGGGTGGTCCACTGCATCTGGAGATAGGTGGTAGCCGTCTGCAGTTTGCGTCACAGATTCGCGGCCGCCCGCCGGAGGGTGGTGACTCCGTGGAACGCGCTCACTTCGAGAAGCGTGTGGTCGCGATCAGTGGAATCGCGCAGGCTCCCCGCCATCCGGTGCCGCAGAGCGCGTCGAGCGGTGGGCAGAGTAGTCGTGAAGCCGCGCCAGGGCCCACGCCGCCCGCCGAAGCGACGGATAGGCCGGGATCCCCGCCCGGCACAGCTCCGCGCGCAGCGCAGTACCCCTGGCCGTCAATTCATCATCCCCGCCTTCGTAGTCGATGGTGAAGACGGTCGGCTTCTCGCTCTGAGTGACGAAGTCCAGGACTTCCGGGGTCAGAGAGGCGTCGCCGGTCATGTGGAAGGCCGCCCGGGGAACCAGTCGATCGACCATCACCATCGACACGTTCGGGTCGGCGTAGGCGAGTTCGAGGATCTCTCGGAGGTACTCGGGATCGTCGAAGATCCGCCAGGAGTCGAGGGGGTTTCCGGCGATCGAGCCTGCGATCGGTACGCTGTCGCGCAGTCGGTTCATGGTCTCCTCGGAGAGTCGCGGCACTTCCAGTCCCTGGTCCACGCACATGTCGCTGTTGGAGACGCTGGATCCGCCGCCACCTCCAATCAGGAACACGCCCTTGCCTTCAGGCGCGGGCAGGAAGCAGAGGGCGAGGATCGCATCGGCCCACTCGTTCATGGAGCGGGCCTGAACGGCACCCGTCTGACGAAGCAAGCCGTCCCAGAGTCGCCGCTCGCCAGCCATCGAGCCGGTGTGTGAAGCGACGGTCCGCGCTCCGATCTCGCTCTCTCCCCCCTTCCAGATCACGATCGGCTTCTTCTTGCAGATTTGGCGCGCGAGACGAAGGAGGCGTCGGCCGTCCCCGACGCCTTCCAGGTACATGGCGATGGTCTGGATCTGGTCGTCCTCCCCCATGAACTCGAGGTAGTCGGGACTGTCCAGGACGGCGGCGTTTCCCATGCTCACCGCCTTCTCGGTTCCGATTCCCAGCGAATACAGGTACTCGGTGAGGCGTTGCGTGATGGCGCCGCTCTGGGAGACCACGCCGACGGGACCGGGCTTCCCCGGTATCGCACCCCACGCGGTGAGCCCGGACGAGGGACAGTAGGGGCCCATGCAGTTGGGGCCGATGACCCGAAGTCCCTTCTGCTTGGCGAACTCGGTGACCCACCGTTCGCGCTCGATCCCCTCCCGTGTGCCGATCTCGCTGAAGCCGGAGGCAAAGATGTGGATGTGGCGCGCGCCGATGCGCGCGCATTCTTCCAGAACCGGAGCAGCCATCTCCGCCTTCACCGCCAGGATCACCAATCCTGGCACCTCGGGAAGGGCAGAAAGGCTCGGATAGGCTCTCAGGCCGTCGATCTCGTCCGCCTCGGGGTGGATCGGATACAGCGCTCCCTTGAAGCCAGCCGCGCGGTACTGCCGCAGGAACAGCGCGCCGCCGAAAGCGCCGACCCTCCTCGAAACGCCGACGACGGCAACGCTCCCCGGATTGAAGAAGGTTTCCAGATCCACTTCGTTCGAGCTCATCGTCCGCATGGGCCTCCGCCAGCTTCAGGTCAGCGATCCAACTGCGGGCTACACGCTATCCAGCACCGGACGGAAAGGCCAGTTGGGCTGAGGATCGACAGCGGTCGGCTCCGGGGGAGGGCCTGGCTGATGGTCCTTTCAGATCGCAGAATGGCCCTCTAGAGCCATGCCAGGATGTCTCTGGTCGCAGTTACTTCTTCCGTAGGCGCGACAGGTCAGTGGCTTGATTTCGTGGATGGCGCAGAAGAAGAGCTTCTGAGGGGGGAGTTCGAACAGAAAGGGGCAGAACTTCTGCAGCAGCGGGCCATCTCCAGCGATGTATCGATACCAGTACCCAGGGTACCTGACGGACTTCGGAGGGTCGGGCACGGTGCCTGTAAGGTGACAGCACTCGCCGCAGAGGCTGCACCATTCATCGGGCGGTACTTCCTGCAGGGCATCTCCTCGCAGATCGACGCAGGTCACCCGGGCGGGATCGAAATTCCTGTCGATATCTGCCCTGATCTTCAGAAACATCCCGGCGAGCAGGCCCAGGTCCCGGGCTGTCCTGGACACATCAATGCCCGCCTCGCCGAGAGGCCACAGGTGGTATCTGCAGAAGAGAGTGAACGGGAAGAACGGGTCCTGGAGCACCTGAGAGACGCGCTGTCCTACATGGTCGTCCAGAAAGAGGGCACCGATCTCTCGCGCAGTACCTGGAAGATCCCTGTGGCACTCCTGTCTGAAGCTGACGACTCTCGAGAGCAGCCGTTCGAAAGGATTCATCCCCCCTAGAGACTCCACTCCTGACCCGGATTCGGCAGGTTTTCACCGGGGCGTGTTTGCCGATCTCATAGGTATAGGCGTTCCCACCAGATCGTGCCCAGTGGGCTCGAGCGGGTTCGAGGGAGCCTTCTAGTGGAGTAGGCGTCGTCGCCCTGCTACTGCGATTCCAAGGAGGCCGACGGAGACGAGAAGTGCGGTGGAGGGCTCGGGCAGATAGTCCCCCACCAGCCTCCAGCTGATCAGGTCGAGACCCTCACCGGGGGAAAAGGTGTCTTGCAGCGAAAGGGTCCAGTCTCCGGAGAGCTCGGCGGTGTCGAAGGCGGAGAGCGCGTCCACGGGCAGGTAGGTTCCGATCACATCACCCGATGTGGGAGCGGGAGCCCCGGCCGTGTCGTCGAACGTGGCGTCCATGTACGAATCTGGATTCCATACTTGCGCTCCCGTATACAGGATCGCGGAGATTCCCGTGGAGTCATCGATCAGGATGATCTCGAGATCCGAGACATAGGGGGTGCCGCCCGGGTCGTCGATCACCAGCACCACGGTCAGGTCGTTGATCGCGCCAACGGGTCCTGCGCTACACACAGCCAGCGTGGCAGGATTGGTGTCGATGTCGGCCTGTCCGCCGCAGTCGATGTCGAAGGGCACGGCCAGAGCGCTCTCTGTCTGCAGGGTGGCGAGCAGCGCGACCAGAACTGCTGCGCCGAAGGCTTTGGTGAGCTTGTTCACGGAGTCCACCCCTTCGCGCAAAGAGACCGAAGTTCGTCCGACGTTCTCTTTCGACGCGTTGGGGCAGATGCCTTAGGCAAGAGATCCGAAGACCGCGGTCAAGAGCCGCGATCCCTTCAGCAAGGCGCAAGATCTTCGAAGACAGCTGGAAGTTTGCAGCGGCGTTGGAGTCGCCCGAGTCTAAAGCGCCAGCTTGGTGCGAAGCCGCTGCCACCGGATCTTCCGCTCTGGGGCTGTCCCTAGCTCAGAAGGTGATCCTCGACGATCCGGCGATACGCCGAGAGGGCCGGCGATTGGCTGGGAAGCTCGAAGACCGGCGTTCCCACCAGATCGTGCTCGGCGACGCTCTCGTCGAAGGGGATCATGCCGAGCACGTCCAGCTCGAGCTTCCGGGCCGCATCCGTCAGCAGCTGCTCCTGGCCGCGCACTCGGTTCAGGACCAGACCCAGCTTCCCGCACTCCATCACCTTGTCGACCTCCACCATCTTCTTGATCACGGCGGCCGTCTCCAGCCCGCGGGAGGTGGGGTCGCTCACGATCAGCAGGGTGTGGAGATGGCTCACCACCTGCCGGTTCATCTGCTCGAGTCCGGCCTCGCCGTCGATCAGGATCGTGTCGAAGCTCTTCGACAGCACTTCGATCGCGCCGCGCAGCAGCGTGTTGACGGGGCAGTAGCAGCCCAGGGTCTCGGTCCGCCCCATCGCCAGCACCGCGAATCTCTCGGTCTCGGTGAGGGCCTCGAGGACCATGTAGTCGATCATGTCGACGAGCTGGGCCTTCTCCTCCTTGGCTCCGGCTCTCGCGGTCCGGATGATCTTCTCCCGAACCTCTCCCATGGTCCGCTTGACACCGACGCCGAGGGCGCTGAGCAGCCCCATCGCCGGATCCGCATCGATCAGGAGCAGCTTGCCGGTGCCGGAGGCCTCGGAGAGGACCCTCGCCATCAGGGCGACGGACACCGTCTTCCCGGTCCCCCCCTTGCCGCAGGTCGCCACCAGTCGCTTTCCGTCGTGAACCGCCTTGGACATCCCTTCTCTCCGCCGTTTCCCCATCGCCAGCCGGCCGGCGGGCCTCCCCGCCGCGGGCTACGAGGTCTCCGCGTCCTGCTCTCTCTCGGTCTTCTTTCTCCGGGCGACGATCACGTCCCGGATCTCGTCGCAGACCTCCTGGTCCGTGCACGAATCGCAGTCGAAGTCGCAGTCCAGATCGTAGCCTCTGGCCTTCCAGGTCTCCTTCAGGATCTCCCGGCCGATCTCTTTCGTCCCCGAGACGACCTCGTCCAGCCGCTTGACGTCCTCCTTGCTGGTGGTCACGAAGAGGACTTCCACCGCCGAGACCTTCGGTACCCCGCCCTTGACCAGGCCGATCAGCGCCGTCCCCAGGGTCTCGAAATCGAACCCCTTGGCGGCTGCATCCTTGCTGACCCTGCTCCAGAGGCTCTGGGACGCACTCCGGACCATGTACCCCTCGATCTGGTCGGAGACGTGCTGAGCCTGCTGCAGCTTCTCGTGGTCCTCCTGCTCGAGACCCTCTCCTCCCACCATCACGATCTGCGCGAACGGCAGGCTGGCCTCGGCCGATTCCTGGATGTCGGGGCCGAGGAGAGTGATCCTTCCGTCCCGGACCAGGGACGGGCGACCGGTCCAGAGAAGCGCCGCACAGGAGCCCGCCTGCGGGTTTCCGAGCTCCAGGAAGGTGTCGCCGCGCAGAATGATCCCGGGATTCGCGTTCGGGCCCACCTCGACCGGCAGCCCCTCGCGAAGCTGATCGGGCGAGCCGGGGCGATCGAAGACCGCGATCGCGGCTCCGGCGCCTCGCATCTCCTCGATGCAGTGGGAGACCTTCTCTATGTACTCATCGAACATCGCCGCGTGGGTCTATCCGAGCCCCATCCCTCTAAAGTACTCCGAAACCTTGCCCCTGACCTCATCGGGGCTGGTGTAGCTCCTGTCGAAGAGATCGAGTCCGATGTGCAGGAACGGGACGGAGAGCTCACGGCAGGTCTCTCTCATGATGCCCGTCGTCGCCGCGCCGTCCTTGTGACCCATGTGGCCGGGCCAGATCACGCAGTCGATCTTGTAGTCCGTGACGATCCTGCGGATGTCACCCGCGAAGTTCTCGGCCGTGCCGCGCGCCTGCCGGATCATGGGCGCATCCAGCAGGTTGCGCTTGGCGAGGTCGTGGAAGATCGTCTTCTCGCTGGAGGTGTCGATCAGCGTGTAGGGAAAGTTGGAGAACATGTCCATGACGATGACCGCGCCCCACTCCTCCTCGAGCCAGGGCATGAGCTCGAAGATCCATCCGTAGGGCATGATGTCGAACCAGAACAGACGGATCTTCTCTTTCCATCCCTCAGTAGCACTCGCACCCTTGCCCTCCCGGACCTTCAGCTCTCCGCACTTGTAGAGCTGTCGGAACCAGTCGGTGCAGCGCGGGTCTCCCGCCACGAAGCACTGGCTGATGGCGAAGGCCTGCGCTCCGCCGATCTCCCAGCCGTGTGGGCAGGGCACGCTTCGCCTGAGCTCGTTGTACTCCTGCCAGAGCGTGTACGACCTGTTGGACTCCTCGCAGACCTCGACCAGCTTCTTCATGTCCAGCGTCTTGCCGGTGTGCTTCTGGAGGAAATCCGCCATCCGTCGGAGCTCGTCGGCGAAGTACTCGACTGCACGCTCGTCCGAGGTGTAGGGCGGATCGCAGCCATAGAGGGGAACGCCCTGCCAGGCCTTGTTGTGCTCGAGCACCTGATGGAGCATGGGAGCACCGTCGCAGGGGTAGAGCAGCCCCAGCACCGCCGAGGGAACGGGCATCAGGCCGTTCTCGATGTAGTAGATGGGCAGACGAATCGCCGTACAGAGATCCGTTCCGATCCCCATGTTCTCGGATCCCTCGATGTCGCTGGCCAGATAGGGCGCCGTCGCGGCGAGGAAGGGGGTCTCCATCAGCATGTACCAGGGGAGGTCCATGGCGTGAAAGAGCTCCGGAGCGTTGCAGAAGTAGCCGGCGATGAACGGCTTCTCGTTCTCGACGCAGTCGACGACCGTCTCCTTCGACTCCAGGAGGATGGTGAGGAGCTTCTCCTGGAGACGGCCTTCCTCTCCGGGGAGCGCCTTCGTCCCCTCGCGGAGGAGTACGAACCAATCCCGCTCCTGCTTGTAGCGCGCTAGCGACTTCTCCCTGACTGCATCTCTGTCCATTCTCTAGCTCCCCCTGGCCTCTAGCGTCTCCAGGAACGCCTGGACCCTGGTTCGAAGCTGCCCCTCGCCGCTCAGGACGTACTCGCGATCCAGCGGCATGAAGGGGATCTCGTCCTCCTTGAGGTCGAGACCCGTCATGTAGTTCTCGACGACCCACTGATCGCAGAAGAGCAGCCGCTCTCCGATGATCCCATCCACCCGGAATTCCCTTGCCAGCTCCCTCGTGTACGCGATCCGCTGCGGCTGGTGTCCGTACATTCGGGGACAGGAGGGCCGGTCGTGAACGTAGTAGCGGGCCAGCGCCCTGATCGGATCGGGCTCGGCTTCGTCGACCGGCGTCCACATCAGACGGGATCCGAAGCAGGTGGAGTCGGTCACAACCAGTCCGCCCTGCTCCTCGATGATCTCGAGGTAGGCGGGATCGTCGAGCTCGCCTCCCAGAATCATCAGCCGCGCCCTGTAGTCGCGGGAGCCTTCCTTCCCCTCGAGTTCGTCCAGCAGCTCCGTGAGGAGATCCTTGTAGCGCTGCTTCGGCATCGCGGTGCCAGCCACCATCACGGCGAGAGTCTCGGCGCCGGTGATCGGCGGCTTGTCGGCCTTCCGGAGCAGGTAGAGCTGCTTCTGGAGGCCACGAATCTGGTTCTGAAGCTCGATGGCTTCCGCAACGCGCTCGTCGGTGAGCTGCACGCCGAAGTGCTCTTCCAGCTGTCCTCTCAGGAGGTTCAGCTCGTCAGTGTACCAGTCGACCTGGGGATCCCCGACCTTCCGCGGCAGGCTCATGACCTGCACGAACGGGGTCTTGAGGGCACGGATCCAGTTGTCGTAGATGCGGCGGACGTGATCACAGCTGTTGATGCAGACCAGCCCGTCCAGGAAGTCGTACTCCCCCAGGAGCGCCTGGTTGAAGGTGTGGCGGGGGAAGCTGCAGTTGATGGAGGAGAAGTACGCGTCCGAGAGCTCCGTATTGGTGCTGCCGGTGCCCCGCATCCGGAAGGGAAGGAGTCCAGCCGCCGTGAAGAGCTCTTCGGGCACCGTGGAACAGAAGAATCCCACCACGCCCCGGCCCTGGTCCTTCCACGCCCGAAGCTCGGGGTTCATGATGCTGCCGGACACCTCGACGAACTTCCGCAGTGCCTCCGACTGGATCTCGGCCTTCACCTTCGCGCCTCCCTTCCTGGAGAGAGTCTCCCGAGCGTCGAGTTGCTTCGTCTCGACCGGGTTTCTAATCTGGAACGCCCGCCTTCTCGGCTGCGATCAGCGCCGCACCGACGGCGCCGGCGATCTGGGGATCCTCGGAAAGCTTCTCGATGGCGATGCTCAGCTTGGCGGCCAAGGCCCGGGCCAGTCCTTCGTTCTTCGAGCATCCCCCCGTGAGCACCAGGTTCTCCTCCAGACCCACCCGCTTCACCATCGAGACCAGCCGCGACGCGACCGAGACATTGATCCCGGCAATGATGTTGGGGAGATCGGTCCCTTCATTGACGAGGGTGACGACCTCCGATTCCGCGAACACACTGCACTGATTGCTGATGACGCAGGGATTCTCACCCTGGTTCTCCAGAGCCGAGAGCCCTTCCAGCCCGCAGGAGAGCGCCCGGGCCATCGCCTCGAAGAATCTCCCGGTGCCGGCAGCGCATCGGTCGTTCATTGCGAAGTTGAGGACGGTCCCCTTGTCGGAGACGGAGATGACCTTGCAGTCCTGGCCGCCGATGTCCACCACGGTGCGCGTGGTGGGAGCCATCCAGTGGGCGCCGCGGGCGTGGCACGAGATCTCGGAGACGTTCTCCTCGGCGAACGGAACCTGGAGCCGGCCGTAGCCGGTGCAGATGATGTGCTCGACGTGGTCGATCGATGGCAGCCCGGCCTGCTGGACCGCTTCCTCCATGACCAGGCGCGCCGTTTCCTGGGGGCGCGTGGTGGCGCCGATCAGGTGGCTCCCAATGATTCTCCCGTCCTTCATGACGACCGCCTTTCCGGTGGCGGAGCCGACATCCACGCCTCCAACAATCATGGCCACGAAGATCCTCATCCACGGTGACAGAAAACGAACGTTCGTTTGGACGCGGGCCATGGTACCCGAGACGATGAGGCGGGTCGAGAGGAATCCCCACGGGGAACCAGGATTGAGACCGGTCGGGGCCAGCCGCGGCTAGAGAGGCTCGAAGAGGAGCTTCCCCCGGCTGTTGTCGAATTGCCTGAGCCGCGCCCGGAGGACCTTCTGCTCCCCGAAGATGCTGGTCAGCCTCGCCTCGTCGCCATCCAACTCGACCAGATCGACACTCTCCAGGAGGACTTCCTCCACTCCCTCTTTCACCAGATACGCGTTCGCGTCACACATCCTCGCCTCCTTCGGACTCGAGGGACTCGAGCGCCATTCGCAGGCATACGCCGCTCTTCCGGGAGAGCGTCACCATCTCTCGAACTTGCTGGGCGCTCGCGATCTGACCCGCCTCTTCGAGCTCCGCCGCGAAACTCTCGTACTCCTGCTGGTGGCCGTCGTTGTGGGCGAGCCAGTGATTCAATCGGATCCGGGCCTTCTCGACGAGCTCCATCTCTCCGCCTCCGTCTCTTCGCCAGCCGCACTCGGCCCGGAGGCGAGCCGCCGGGTGACCCGGCGCGGGGACCACCCCGGGAGCTTCAGGCGGCCGATCCGCCAAGTCAACCTCGGGGCCGGCTCACCCTCGGTGCTCGGAGCTCGCCTCCCGCTGGGCCCGAGGAGACCGCCGGCGCCGCGCGGCCGGCACGCTACAGTCCCCCCGGTGCGAGAGAACGATCTGGACGGAAAGATCGCCGTGCTGACCGGCGGCGCGTCGGGAATCGGGCGCGCGACCGCCATCGCGCTGGCGCGCCGCGGCGCCCGCCTCTTCGTCGCCGACATCGACGACGAGGGTGGCTCGGAGACCTGCTCCGCGATCCGGGACGGCGGCGCCACCGCGCACTTCATCCACGTCGACATTGCCGACCAGGCCTCCATCGAAGCCGCTGCCACCGAGATCCTCGGCCACGGGGAGCCCCCCGCCATCCTCGTCAACGCGGCAGGCTGGGACCGCTTCGAGCTCTTCCTCGACAACAGCCTCGAGTACATGGACCAGATCGTACGGCTCAACCTGATCGGACCCGTCAAGCTCACGCGGGCCTTTCTGCCCGCGATGGTGGAGGCGCGCGCGGGAAAGATCGTGAACGTGGCGAGTGACGCCGGCCGCGTGGGCAGCACGGGTGAAACCGTCTACGCGAGCGCGAAGGGCGGCCTGATCGCCTTCACCAAGTCGTTGGCCCGGGAGCTCGCGGCGCATGGAATCAACGTCAACTGCGTGTGCCCGGGACCCACGGACACTCCGCTCTTTCGCAGCCTGCCGGAGAAGATGCAGGCGGCGCTCACCCGCGCGATCCCCTTCCGCCGGCTCGCCACACCCGAGGAGGTGGCCGACGCGATCGCATTCTTCTCGAGTTCCGGCTCCGATTTCATCACCGGCCAGGTGCTCAGCGTGAGCGGCGGGCTCACCATGGCGGGCTGACGGGAAGGAACGGCCCGCGGACCCAGAGCGTCACTCAGCCCCCGGACGCGGCCTTGAGAAAGGTCACCGTGTCGCCGTCGGCGAGACGGGTCTTCATGCCCTTCCGGTGATTGATGAGGACGCCGTTGACCGCCACCGCCGCCACGCGGGTCAGCTTCTCGAAGCTCTCCTCACACTCACCGAACCGGGCCTCGGCAAGCCGCACGGCGTCTGCGACGGTCGGGGCGTCCTCCACCTCGATGCGCTGCACGCCAAGCGCCTTGCTCATGTCGTAGGTCAGCTCCACCGTGATGCTCATTCTCGGAATCCTTTCGGTTGGCCCGCGGGCCTCTCGAGAGACCTGATTCGTCGAGCGCCTCCGGCGGACCGGAGCCGCGGCGGTTCCTAGACCCTGACCTGCAGCTTCTCCAGGGTTCGCTTCGTCGGCACCCCCTCGGAATTCCAGCCGCGGTTCTTGTAGTAACGCGGCAGGAGCTGATCCAGGGGATGACCGGAGCTCATGTGGTCGAAGGTCGGCTCGTGAAGATACCGATGGGGAAGGGTGTCGTCCCTGGCCGCGAAACCCTCGCGCAGATTGTAGATGCGTTCGAGATTGAAGATGCGCGCGCCGATCTCCTGCAGGTGCCCGCCAGAGCAGGCCTCCCCGGTGATGTAGGTCAGCCACTTCTCGTACCAGAACATCGGCTTCCCCTTCATGCTCATGGAGATGCGGAAGAGGGGTCCGAGGTTCTCGAAGATGGCCGCGATCGTCCTGTACTTGAGGGACTTCGGATCCATGTTGTGAACCGCCTTCGGGATGATTCCGTAGGTGGTGAACATGCAGAGCACCATCGAGTTGATCGCGCAGGCCAAATTCTGCTGAACGATGGGGAGATCGGCCTTGAGCTTCAGATTCTGAGGATTGATGGTGAGGGGGCCCACCGACTCCATGTACAAGCTGGCGCCCTGGACGTGACAGCCACCCCGGTTGGTGGTCGCGTACTCCACGCCCTGGGCGAAGGAACCTCGCGGATCGTAGGCGGAGAGCTCCAGACCCTTGACGTGCATGGCGAACTCCGCCCCGCCGTACTTCTCGCTCATCCGTTTGACACCGTCGGCCAGATCGTTGCCCAAACCCCTGCGGTGACCGATGTCGAGGATCATCTCGGTCACCCCGGCGGGGTCACCGAAAGCGAGACCCGCATCCAGGAGGCCGCGTTCTTGTAGCTCCATGGCAAAGCTGAGTGTCGCGCCCAGGCTGATCGTATCCATGCCCTGATCGTCGGCGTGGTAGTTCCACTCGGAGACCTTCTTCAGGTCACCGATCTCCAGGTTGGTGCCCATCAGGGCCAGTGTCTCGTACTCGGGTCCCTTGACCCTCCCGACACCCTCGACCTCGACCTCGCGGCCGCACGTCACCGGGCAGTGGAGGCAGCTCGACTTGATCCCGACCAGCCCGTGATCCTCCATGTACTCGCCGGAGATCTTCATGGCGTCCTGGAAGTGGCCGTACTTGAAGTTGCGAGTCGGGATGATGTTGCGGGCGTTGGTGGTGTTGACGATGTTCGCGGTGCCGTACCGCTTCATGCTCTCGCCGAGAACCGGATGCTCCTTGAAGATCTCGCGGACCTCCTTGGTGTACTCCTTGAACTTCTCCGGGTCGTCCATCTCCAGCTTCCGCGAGCCCGCCACGGTGACGGCCTTGAGGCGCTTGGACCCCATCACCGCACCCGTGCCGGTGCGTCCCGCGATGCGCTCCCCCGAAACGACTCCCGCGAAGAGAACCTGGTTCTCTCCCGCCGGTCCGATCACGGCGTTGTACTTCTTCTTGCCGAGGATCTCCTGGGTCTCGTAGGTACCCTTTCCCCAGAGATCTCCGGCGTCGATGAACGCGACCCGGTCGGCGTCTCCGTCGATCTCGAGGCGGACCGGCCTCTCGGACTGGTTCACGACGATCAGGATGTCGATGCCGGCCCTCTTCATGCCGTAGGCAAAGGAGCCACCGCTGGTGGCATTGCCGATTCCTCCCGTCAGCGGGCTCTTGCACACCACCGCGAAGCGGTTGGACTGCGGCGCAACCGATCCGTTCAGGGGACCCGTGGCGAAGATGAGCGGATTGTCGGGACCCAGGGGATCGATCCCGGACTCGGTCCGGTCGTAGAGCAGTCGCGTCCCGTAGCCCTTCCCACCGATGTAGAGGCGGGCGATCTCCTCGTCGAGCGGCTCGAAGGTGAAGCTCCGGTTCCGGAGGTCCACCTCGAGAATGCGTCCGGCGTATCCTTTGATCATCGCGAACTCCCATCGGGACTCGGCGTTACCGGAGTCCCTGCGCGGCACTTGCCTGATTAGCATAACCGACTGCTGGCAAGGGGAATCATCTCGCTGCCGCAGGGAAACGGCGGCAGAATCGGCGCGCTCTCTGGCGCTGCGGAGACGAGAAGAGCTGCTCGCCCGGATTCCCGCGGGGCCAACGCCGGGCGCTTGCCGAGGGGGCTCCTGACCTTGGGGCTCAGCCCTCCGACGTAGCTAGGCGCTCGCGTACGGCGGCTGGCCGTTCGGCCAGGTGGTCTTCACCTCGCGCTGGTAGACGTCTTGCACGACGTTGACCAGGTCGGCGTGCTTGATCAGGATGCGCATGTCGCCGCTGATCTTGATGGTGCCCTTGAGGCCGGCCGCCACCGGGTCGACCTGACCCGCCGCTACCTCCTCGAAGATTCCGGCGGGAATCTCGAAGATGAAGTCGAACTCCTTGCGGGGCGGCGACTCGTCCACCTCGTAGTATTCCGTGCACTTCCCGTCGTCCAGGAGCACGACGAAGAGGCGCTGCTCTCCGTCGCCCAGGTAGGGGGAGCGACCGTCGCCGAACAACACGCCGAGCACCTTGAGCGGTCCCTTCGGCGCGCTCTTCTCCATCTCGGGGTTGCGGTTGAGCAGATCCTTCAGCTCGTCGTACCACGCGTTCGTGTAGATGTCGGGCATGATCTTCCCTCAGCAGCTCAGTAGATGCGGTCGTCTCGTTCCCAGATCTTGGGAAGGTCGTAGTCCTCCGCGATCGACTTGAAGGCCGTGTAGCCGGGCCCGGCGCTGACGCCGTTGCCCGCGCAGAGATAGAGCCCCTCGGTACCGGTCCGGGTCCAGCCAATGTCTCGCGACCCGACCGCGGTCAGGTCCAGGGTACTCTCTTTCTGGCGCCCGTGGCCGAAGTCTCCCTCCCGCATGCCCATCTCCTTCTCGATCTCGTAGGGCGTGTAGAGGGCGTCGGCGATCACGTTGGCGCGCGTCATGTTGGGTGCGTACTTCTCCCAGAGCGCCAGGAAACGGCCGTTGTAGGTCTGCTTCACCTCCTCCCACTCGGCCGGGGTCAGAGCCGATGCCTGGGGGAAGAAGTACCAGCCGTTCATGGAGTGCTTGCCGGGCGGCGCCTGGGTCGGATCCCAGAGCGTGTTCACCCAGATGCCCGCAGCGGGCAGCTTCGGGATCCGATTCTCCATCGCGTCGAGGATGTACTCGGACACTTCCTCTGCCGTCTCGTACCCGACGATCGTGTAGAAGCAGCGGTTGATGTCGGGATCGTGCCGGGCCGACTTGTAGTCGGGGGGCTCGTGGAGGGCAAACGACGGCGTCCCCAGGCAGTGCTCGGGACCGAAGCGCCAGTTGTCGATGAAGTCGAGGACCTCCTGGTCGGCATTGCCCTCACCGAGGAGATCGACGCAGGTCTGCTGCACGTCGAGGTTCGAGACCACGATCTTCGCCTCGATCTGGCGTCCGTCGGTCAGCTCGATCCCGGAGGCCCGATCGCCCTGCATCAGGATGCGGCGGACCCGGTGGTTGTAGCGGAGATCCACGCCCGCGTTGAGCGCGGCGCTGGCCATGGCGTGGCCCAGCATGTGGGTTCCGCCCACCGACATGTAGTGCATCGCGCAGAGCCAGATGGTGCAGATGACGAAGGAGACACCGTTGCCCTTGTGCGGGTCGACACCCCACTCGAGGGCCTGCCGGTAGAGGGTCCCCCGCAGCTCGGTGCTCTCGAAGCTCTCGTCGATCAGCTCCTTCACCGTCTTCTGCATGTCGCCCAGCTCGAAGCCGAGGTCGATCCACAGCTTCAGGAGCTCTTCTCGCGCCTTGTCGCCGTCGCGAGGCCGGTAGATCAGCGCTGCGATGTACTGATCCTTTGCCATCACCTTGCGCCGGATCTCGGTGAAACGGTCGGCGTCGTGCTTCGAGTGAACGGCGATGCTGGCGTGGGTCTTCTCCTCCAGCTCCGGCAGATAGATCAGCAGCGGCGGCCTCCCGTCGGCAAAGGTCATCCCGACCTGGCACTCCGGCTTGATCATGCGCGCCCCGAACTTCGGGAGATCGAAGTCGTGGTAGAAGGGCATGTAGTCGATGAACTCCATGTACTGGGCATGGAGGTTGTGCCAGAAGCCGGGCACCGTGGCCTCCGAGGTATGGACGGCCCCCGCCTCCTCGTGTCGACTCTCGAACACGCCCACCTTGAGACCCGCCCGGGCCAGATAGGCGGCCGCGCAGAGTCCGTTGTGGCCGCCGCCGATCAGCACCGCGTCGTAGTTAGCGTCCGACATCTTCAACCTCCGTCACGAGCGCACGAGAAGAAACAGCGCTGCCGCCGTGACCGCGACGACCCCGCCTACCCACAGGTAGCGTCGGGATCTCCGCTGGCCGCTCTCTTCCGGCGACAGCTTCATCAGGTTGTGGACCTGAAGCGGGAAAAAGGGCTTGCGCAGGCTGGAGCGGACCCGAAGCCGGCCCCGAAGGTGCTCCAGGAGCGGATTCCCCTCGCCCTGGAGCAGCCCCACCAGGGCCATGTTGGGCCCCGCGATCGAGGCCTGCAGCGGCTCCTGCGCGCCATCGAAGATGACGATCTCCTCGCCTCGGAAGTCGAGGGTCACCGTCACCTCGTGGTCCGAGGCCGTCATCGCCACCCGTCCGCGCAGACCCCGCGCCCGTCGCCGCCTCGACTCGGACTCCTCCAGGCTCTGCTCCAGGTACTGGTGGACGATGTGGGCGAGACCGCTCTCGGCCCCATCGGCCACTCGCACTCGAACGGGAAGGGCCTCCAAGCCGCTACCTCCACCAACGGTCCAGGTCGTAGTCGTCGGCGATCACCTGCAGCGCGTTGTACGCCGGTGCGAAGGTGATGAACCCGTGCGGGTGCTGCGTCGCCCCGCACATGTAGAGCTTCTCGACCGGCGCCGCGTACTGGGAGAGATCCGGGAACGGCCTCTGGTCCAGCATGTTGTCCAGATCGATCAGGCCCCCCATCCAGTCGCCCTGCACCATGTTGGCGATGCGCCGGCTGATGTCGGCCGGCGAGTAGGTCGCCCAGTCGAGAATGGCGCCGTTCTTCAGGTTGGGCGCCGCCTCCTGCCACTTCTCGATGCAGCTGACCGCGAATTCCTTGGCCATCTGATCCCACGCCTCGGGGCCCCCGGGATTCAGGCTGTAGGGCGCGTAGTGGCGAAGCAGCCCGGTGTAGTGGCCCTCGGGCGCATCGGTGGGATCGAACAGCGAGTTGACCGCCGCGTTCGGGCAGGCGCTGGGAAGCTTGCCGGAGCGAATCGCCTCCCAGTGTTTGTTGATCGCCTCCGGGCTGTCGTAGCCCACGTTGACCACCCACGCCTTGTCGATGTCCGGATCGAACTGCGCCGCCTTGTACTCGGGGGGCCGCGTCATGGCGAGGTGGACGCTGAAGTAGGACCAGTCCATGTGTGGCGACGCCTCGGCCGCCTTCGCGAAGCCATCGGGCAACACGCTGGGGTCCAGCATCTTCCCGAAGGTCTGCTCCAGGTTGATGGAGCTGGCCACCAGTTGGCGCGCGCGGACCTGCGCGCCGCCCTCCAACTGGACACCCACTGCCTTGCCGTCCTCCACCAGGATGCGATCGACACCGTGCTGGAGGAAGACGCGGCCGCCGGCCTGGGCGAAGCCCTCCCAGAGAGCGTGGGCGAGTGCGTGGGATCCCCCCACGCAGACGTGCCAGTTGTCGATCTTCCCCACCAGCAGCGGCAGGGTGACCGCCAGGCCCTTGCGGTCGGTGCTGTAGCCGCCCAGCGAGGCGTGGAAGGCGATGTGCGCCTTCACCTTGTCGTTCTCGAAGTGCTGGTCCAGAAAATCGTTGATCGCCAGCCGTCGCAGGTGGACGCTCAGGAACTCGGCCTTGTCCTCCACCCCCCAGGCGACCAGCGCCTTGGTGATGTCGTTCATCGAGAGCGGGGGTGTGAACATCAGGGTGGTCAGGATCAGGTCCATGTACCCCTTGGTCTCTTCGAAGAGGCGCCGGAAGGTGTCGGCGTCCTTCTGCGAGATACGCGCGATCGAGGCGCAGGTCTTGTCGAGGTCCTGGTGGATGGTCAGCGCGGTCCCGTCGTCGAACACCGACCCCATCTGCACCTCGGGCTTCTCGTAGCGGAGCCCGTGCTTCTCGAGCTCGAGATCGCGGTAGACGGGAGAGACGCCGACCAGGGTGTGGTAGTTGCAGTGGACGTTGTGCAGGAAGCCGGGCCGGGTGAGCTCCTCGGTGCAGAGCCCGCCGCCCTCCTCCGCCCGCTTCTCGAAGATGGCGACCTCCAGGCCGCTCTTGGCGAGATAGGTGCCGAGGGCCAGACCGTTGTGGCCGGCTCCGATGATCACCGCGTCGTAGGTCGCATCCGCCATGGGCGTCTCCTCACAGTCGAGATTCCCTCAAAACGATCCTGAGCCCTGCCATTTTACGGCAAATTACTTGTCTTTGACAAGAATTTTTTCTCTTGCAATAACAGTCTCTTATGAGATAATATTGAACCGTATTACATTTTATTCTTTGTCACTAGCAAGCTTTGTCATCCGCAGGAGATGGATCCAAGGGCTCGCCCGGCAGAAAGGAGGATGCCTTGCGATCCGGAGCCGCCAGCTCCAACCGACTCACACAGGCCGACCGCAGCGCACTCTCGGAGAGGCGAACGCTGGAAGCAGCGGTCGCGCTGATGGGCGAGCTCGGCTACGAGAAGACCACGCTGGCGGCCATCGGCGAGGCTGCCGGCTACAGCCGCGGGCTCCCCACCCATCTCTTCGGCTCCAAGGCCGACCTGTTCGCGCGGGCGATCCGCTGGATAGGGGAGAAGATGCGGGAGCTCGTCGAGCCGGCGCTCCGTGAGCGGGGCGGCGTCGAAGCACTCTTCGCGTTCACGGACGCGCACAGAAGATTCGCCGACGAGAACCCGCGGATGGCCCGCGCGCTCTACGTGCTCTGGTTCCAGTCCTTGATCGCCGACTCGCCGATGCGCGACGCGGCCATCGAAGACCTGCTCGGCCATCGGGATCGGATCCGACGCATCCTCGAGGAGGGCATCGCCTCGGGCACGGTGCGGAGCGACGCCAATGCGAACGCCGAGGCGATCCAGTTCTGCGGCGCGCTCTTCGGCCTCGGCCTCCAGTGGCTGATCGAACCCGAGGGCTTCCAGACCGAGGACATGCATCGGCGCTTCAAGGAGCGGCTTCAAGCCACACTGAGCGCCTGAGCTGGAGGTCCCCCGGAGAGCTCAGTAGCCGCAGTGTTCCTGGAAGGCCTCCCACATCGCCTGGATGTTCTCCGGCGGCACGTCGGGCTGGATGTTGTGGACCGCCGCGAACACGAAGCCGCCACCCGGCGCGAGGTCGTCGATGCGGCGCTTCACCTCCTCCTTGACCTCGGATACGGAGCCGCGGGGGAGGATCTTCTGGGTGTCGATCCCGCCGCCCCAGAAGCTGAGCTCGGATCCGAATTCCCGCTTGAGTACCTTGGTATCCATGTTCTGGGCGCCGACCTGGATGGGGTTGAGAGCGTCGATTCCAGTCTCGATGAGATCGGGAATCAAGGAGCGCACACTGCCGCAGGAGTGCAGCAGGAGCTTGACATCCGTCTTTGCGCTCTTCTTGATGTGTGAGAAGAGCTCGGCGTGGCGCGGCTTCAAGAGCCTGCGGTACATGTCGGGCGACATGATCGAGGTGTTCTGACTGCCGAGGTCGTCGCTGTGGAGACAGACGTCGATGTTCTCCCCCAGGGTCTCCAGGACGTTCGTCCACATCCGCATCTGAAACTCGGTGATTCGATCGAATAGATCCTCCATCGCGGTCGGGTTGGCCGCCAGGTCCATGAGGGTGTCTTCGAACCCGTGAATCATCGTCGCCATGTCGAAGATCCCGAGACCGTAGAGGCTGAACATCACGGCGCAGCCCGTACTGCGGAGGCGTTCGCCCTCTTCGCGAATTCCGATGTACCTGCCCTCCTGGTCGGGGCTCGGCCACGGATGATTGGCGAGTCGCTCGGCCGTGAGTTCGCCCGGGAGAGGGGGCCCGACGGGGTCCATGTACAGGCTCGACGGCGGCTTTGCCCACTTGATGCCCCACTCGTCGTGATACACCAAGGTGGTCTCATTCTCGAACCCGATTTCTGGCTCCGGCTCGGACGGGAGCTGGACGAGAGTGCCTCGAACGTCCACCTTCAGCTCTCGGAGGATGTTCTCGGGAATCTGCGCGAAGCCGCCGGCGGTGAGGAAGAGATTGGGGAGCGTCTCGTCCGGCTCCTCGGTCAGACCGAGGTGCTCGATCAGCGCCTGATAGGCCTGCGTGGTAACCCCCGTCTCGATCGAGCTGCCGAGATCGAACGGGATCTGGTCGGGCTCGCGACGCTCGAGTGCGTCGAGTACCCGCCGTCGGGACGTGTCGTTGACAACGCTCATTTCCGGTCCCCCGCCAGCGAGGTCTCTGGATTGGAGACGAAGCGATGTGCACCCTCCTTGGCCTTCGCCAGGGCTTCGAGCGCTGTGAAGTCCAGGAGGTACTCGATGCAACCCAGGTACTTGCCCGATTCGTCCCTCACGGCCAGAAACCTGTTGAGCAGCTTGACGCCGAGCCCGTCGATCCAGAACTCGTCCTCGTCCTTCCTTCCGCTTCGCAGGTCATCGAGCATCTGATCGGTCCGCGGCAGGCTCTCGGGCTTGTGACAGCTCCGGATGTCGCGGCCGAGCGTTTCCCCCTGTCTCATTCGCTCCTGCCTTTCGGTCTTGTTGCAGTACTGAAGGTGATCGTTCTCATCGACGAAGATCAGCTCGATCGGCAGGGCGTTCAGGATCGCGTCCAGTTGGTCCTTGCTCAGCCTGTCGATCATGCGTTCGGGCATTTCGGGAACCTCCATCGCTACCGGGTCAGCATTCGAGAATGATGGGCGACCTCCGCGGGACGGCCCGGGGCCGGCAAACCGCGCTCACGCCTCCCCGGGCGTCTCGATCTCCAGATCGGAGAGGGGGTACGCTGAGCAGGGGTGGATGTAGCCGTGCTTCTCGTCCGCGGCGCGGCGGTCGTCGCTCTCCGGCGCGATGAAGACGTCTCCCCCGAGCAGCAGCGAGCGGCAGAAGCCGCACTCTCCCGACCGGCACAGCGAAGGCGAGGCCAGGTTGGCCCTCTCCATCGCGACCAGGACCGTCTCCGTCGCCCGGGCCGGGATCTCGCTGGTGACGCCGGCCATCTTCACCTTCATCTGGAACCTCTTGCCCACCGCGTCGGCGGGGAAGTCGGAGCGGCTGGTGACGTCCGTCAGCTCCCCCCAGACCTCCCGGCGCACCCGCTTCCGCGGCAGCTCGAGTTTCGCGATTTCCCCTTCGAGGAAGCGATACATCATCTCGGGTCCGCAGACGAAGAAGGAATCGTTCTCCACGTCCGCATGGCGCCGGATCAGATCGGCCGTGATGAGCCCCTGCTCGCAGCCCTCGAGCGAGACCACCTCGCAGCTCAGGACGTGCACGACGCGAACCTTGCCGGCGGATCGGCTCTCCAGCTCCCCGAGCTCGCCGTGGAAGAGGATGTCCTCCTCGTCGCTGCTGCCGTAGATCAGAAGCAGCTCCGCGTCGAGATCGCCGAGGACGATCTCCCGAGCCATCGAGCGGAATGGGGTGACCCCCGAGCCGCCGGCCAGCCCGATGATCTTGCGGCTGTCGCGCAGGGGCTCGTGGTAGAAGAGACCGACGGGGCCGGAGCTCTCCACCTGGGTTCCGACCTCCCAGGTGCCCCAGATGTGATCGGTGTAGAAGCCGCCCTCGACCCTGCGGATGGTGATTTCGTAGCAGCCGTCCGGCCCCGACGCCTCGAAGGGAGCCGAGGAGATCGAGTAGGGCCGGCTGATGCGGGAGCCGTCGAAGCTCGCCTTGAGACTCAGGTACTGCCCGGCGCGGAAGCAGGGCAGCTCCCGGGTGTCCGATCCCGGAGACGGAGCGAGCCTGAAGGTTCGGGTGGTCTTGGTCTCGTCCCGGATCTCGGTGACCACGAGATGGAGCTTCGACGGGTGGATCCGCTCCGCCAGCTCGTTCACCGGATGCACCGGCAGCGGCCCCGCGGAGGCCCTGGCGAAGCGCTTTTCCCGCTTGCCGGGCAGTCCGCGAAACGCCAACAGGTCGATGATGCTTCCTCGGATGCTGACCTTCATCGTCTCAGTCCCCCTCCTCGAGCAGGCTTGCATACGTCAGCAGCCCTGCGACCTGACCCGACATGAAGGAACTGCTGTAGCCGTGGCAGCGGAAGGCGTAGCCGCCGGCGAACTCCAGCCCTTGGATGTGCTTCTCCTCGTTCATCCTCATCATCCTGGGGATCAGGGAATCCCAGCTGTCCGGCTCGTAGCCGTAGATCGCGCCGCCGTGCACTCCCGTGTAGCGCGCGTAGGTAGCCGGTGTCGCTACCTCCACCTCCTCGATGTGGTCGCGGACCCGCGTACCGGTGGCCTTCTCGAAATGGTCGATCAGGCCGAGTGCGGATTCGTTCTTGACCTTCACGTAGTCCTGCGGTTTCACCTCCGCCCACGCCTCGGGTCGACACAGCGTGGTGAGGGAGAGGATCGTGGTGCCGGGGGGCGAGGCTTCGGGGAGCGCGTTGTTCAGGCAGGCCGTCGCCTGGCCCTTGGGGGCGGCAAGCCTGCCGAAGCTCTCGTACACGTCGTCCGTGTCCGTGTTTGCGTAGACGAAGTAGCTGTACTCCTGCAGGCCGAGCTTCTCCGGAGGCGCATCCAGCCCCAGATAGACCGTAAGGGCACTCGCCGCGAAGCGCCGCGCATTGCTCTCCCGATAGGCGATCTCCGGCACCTCCGACGCGGGAGAGATGAGACGGTTGTAGACGAGACCGGAGGCGACGTTCGCAACCACGTGCTTCGTCGCGATCCGCTCGCCGCGCGACGTCACGACTCCCACGACCCGGCCGCTCTCCACGAGGACCTGCTCTGCGCGGGTATTGAAGCGCGTCTCTCCCCCCAGCTCCCGGATCCGGGCCTCCAGCGCCGAAGTGAACTCGTGAGAGCGATGTCGCGGAATGTAGCCGCCGAAGGAGATGAGCTTGGCCATCATTCCGGCGAACACGGTGAAGTTCAGCCTGCTGGTCGGAGGGCCGAGGTAGACCCAGGGCGCGTGAAAGATCGCCTGTGCCTTCTCGGGTACCTTGAGCGCGGCGGCCACCCGATCCACGCTGTACGGGGCGGTCTTGAGGAAGTTGCCGTACTTCGAGGTGAGAACCTTCCGATCCGGGTTGCCCCTCGATTCACCCAGATAGGTGAGGGCGTCCACGACTTCCATGCACAGCTCGATGTAGCTGGTGATGGATTCTCTCGACCCGGGAACCGCCTTCTCGATGCCCTCGATGTAGTCCTGGACGCCGTAGCGCAGAGTGACGTCCATCTCCTCACCCGGGTCGGTCACGATCATGCGGAAGGCCTCGGGGATCTCCACCCAGTCCAGGAAGATCCCGAGCTCGTCCTCGAGGAACACTCGGACGCCGCCCTTGTCGGTGGGAGATCCGAGGTCGGCGATCAGGTGCATGGCGGTCTCGAACTCGAATCGCCCCCGCACGAAGCTGCTGGCGAAGCCACCTGGGACGTTGTGCTGCTCCAAGAGCAGCACCTTCACGCCCTTGGCGGCGAGCTGTGCCGCGGCCCCCAGACCGCCGTTCCCAGAGCCGATCACGATGCAGTCGTAGGTCCCGCCGTTGGCTGCCATCTCCTCGGCCATGTCTCAGCCTCCCGCTTCGATTGAGCGCGCGTCGACGACGCTACGCCGTCGCACCGCGACTTCTATAGTTGGAGCGCCCGTTCGAATCCCTCGAAGATGGCGTCGCTCATCTTTCTCGGCTCCACGGCATCGCCAATCGTGATCACCTCGATCCCGTCGCCCTCGACCTCCCGTGCGAGGTCGTTGACGGGGACCGCGCCCACGGCCAGCACCACCGTGTCGGCGGGGATGGACTGCTCTCCCTCCTCGGTGTCCACGATCACGGAATCGTCCGTGACCTCCAGCAGCCGGGTGTTGGGACGAAGCTCCACACCCATGAGCCGCAGGCGCTTCAGCAGGGACCAGCGGCTCGTCCTCCCGACGTTCTCGGCGAGGCGCGGGACCATGTCGACGATGGTGACCTTGCGCCGGGAGTTGTGGAGCAGCTCCTTGGCGAATCCTGTGTCCTCGGCCGCGTGGTACATGATGAAGGTGAAGGCCTCGGGATCGACCGTCCCCAGCGAAGCGATGTAGTGCGCGCTCTCGCATCCGGTGGCTGCGCCGCCGACGACGACCACGTCATCTCCGAAGTCGACGACGCGCTCCGCGAGGACGTCCCATGCCGAGACCACGTGGGGCTTGTCGATGCCCGGAACGTCGATGCCGAGCGACTTCGCTCCCGATGCGACGACCAGGACGTCGGGCTTCTCCCGCTTCACGGTGTCCGCCGTGACGGGAGTGTTGAGGTGCACCTCGACGCCCTCGAGCCCCATGCGCTGAGTCAGACTCTCGACGAGATTGCGGAACTCGGCCTTTCCCGGCGCCATCCAGGCCAGGGCGATCTGGCCGCCGAGACGATCCTCCTTCTCGCAGAGCGTCACCTGGTGGCCCCGCTTCGCCGCAGTGACCGCGAACTCCATGCCCGCCGGGCCCCCTCCCGCCACCAGGACGCGCTTCGTGTTCTTCGCCTTCCGGAGCCGGAACTCCTTCTCCCTTCCCGCCTGGGGATTGAGAACGCAGTGGACCGGCTGCTGCGAGAAGATGGAGTCGAAGCAGCCCTGATTGCAGGCGATGCAGTGGATGATCTCGTCGAGCCTCCCCTCCTTGACCTTGTTCGGCAGCTCGGGGTCCGCGATCAGGGGCCGGCCCCAGCAGATCATGTCGGCGGCGCCGGAGCGGAGGGTGCGCTCGGCGAGGTAGGGGTTCCCCAGCCGATTCGACGCGAAGACCGGAACGCCGACCTTCTCCTTGACACCGCGGGCCAGGTAGACGTAGACGCCCGGCGGTACGTCCGTGGTGAGCTGCGGGATGTTGGTCTCGTGCCAGCCCCCGGTGACGTTGACGGCGTCGATCCCAGCCTCCTCGGCCGCGGCGGCAAAGAGAGAGTTCTCGACGTTGGTGTTCCCGCCCTCCATGAAGTCGTTGCCGGCGATGCGGACGCCGAGGGCCAGGTCGTCTCCCACCGCCTTTCGCGTCTTCTGGATCAGCTCGACACCGAAGCGCATCCGGTTCTCGAGCGAGCCGCCGTACTCATCGGTGCGCTGATTCGTGATCGGAGAGAGGAACTCGCTGATCAGATACCCGGTGCAGGCCAGGATCTCGACGTAGTCGAAGCCTGCCGCCTGGGCTCGCAGCGCGGCTGACACGTAGTCCTCCTGGAGCTCGGCGATGTCCTCCGGGGTCATCTCCCGCGGGGTCTGCTTGGTGAGCTTGCTGGCGATCGCAGAAGGCGCGATCGGCTGCTCGCCCCACAGAAAGGAGAAGGAGTAGCGCCCCATGTGGAAGAGCTGGGTGCCCACCTTGGTGTCGGTGTCCCGGTGCACCTCGTCGTTGAAACGCCGGAGCGGCTCCACGTTGGTGTCGTCGAAGAGCTGGACGATGGCGGGAGCGCTACCCACCTTGTCGACGCCGATCGGGCCGATCGTCATCAGACCCACGCCTCCGTGGGCGCGCTCGCGGTAGAAGTCCTGGAGGCGCTCGTTGAAGCTGTAGTCCTCGGTGTAGGCCAGACCCATCGCCGGAAGCACGATCCGGTTCGGGACCTCCAGCTTCCCGTTGATCACGATCGGCTCGAAGAGCTTGACGAACTCCATCTGGGGCACCTCATCCGGCTGTCAGCAGCT
>CAZTOU010000013.1:0-66347 GCA_964615365.1 uncultured Spirochaetales bacterium | reverse complement strand
TGCTCCTCAGCCAGGTAGTCCCCACCGGGACCGACGACGCGCGTGACCTCCAGAGCCAGCGTCTCCTCATCGACGCGGATCCCGTTCCATGCGCGACGTAGCCAGCCTGCCAGTTCGTTGCAGTAGAGAAGCGCCGGGAGTGAGAACGTCATGAGCGAGTCGATGGAGCCGAGACACCAGCAGTAGCCCGGCTGGCTGAAGGCGGTGTGCAGCATGCTCGCCGTCGCCACACAGGCGTTGTAGCTGTCGAACTCCTTTCTTCCGGCAGCGACGCCGGCGACGCCGCCGCAGGGCGGCATGCCCAGCCTGCGCAGGACCTGGCTCTTGGCCGTCTCGGCCAGCAGCGTCTCCGGGAGACCGCCCATCTCGGCGTTGGCAGGATCGATGAAGGCGGGGACCGAGCCGCAGGTGAAGAAGCAGCCCTTTCCCAGAAGCTGTGCGAGCACGAGTCCCGCCAGATCCGTAGCCAGACAGTGGACCAGGTTTCCAGCGATGGTGATCGGAGCGGCGGCTCCGCCGACGCTGGTGGTGCAGGGGAAGAGCGGAATCCCGTTCTCGACGCAGAGGAAGATGTGCTCCGTGTTCTGCTCGAGATAGTGGAGTGGCAGCGGCGTGACCATGAAGCAGAAGTAGGGTCTCTCTCGGAGCCAGTCCGCCCCGCCACGGATCGCGGCGGCGATCTCGATGGCAGCCTGCAGAGCGCGGGCGTCGTTGCACAGATAGGTGAGCGGCTTGCTGGTGTTCGACGCCACCGTCACGAACTCTTCGATTTCGCTCTGGACGTCGTCCGCAATCTTGCAGGGGACGCACACCCCGTCGATCTGGGCGAGGGCATCCGCCACGCGCGTGATGGTGGCCAGGTCTTCCCTCGTCGCAGGTCTCGGAGTCCCGGTCTCCAGGTCCTGCACGTTGAGACAGGTGACCCCGGCCATCAGGATCGTGTTGCCGTCGCTGAACTCGACGTGTTCCGTGCCCGGCCGGTTCCAGAGCTTGACGCTCCGGCCGGCTGAATCGATGGACTCCTGCACGAGTTCCCGCGGAAACCGGACGATCCCATCCGGCGAAATGGTGCATCCCGCGTCGGAGAACGGATCCAGCGCCCGGCTCTTCGGATCGAACTTCACGCCCACATCGCCGAGCAGCCGGAAGGTAGCGTCGATCACCTTCTCGACATCGGCTTCTCCGAGCACTGCGTGCGGAGCGACGCCGCCGTGGTAGGTCCTGGCTTCGGCCATCGGAGCTGCTCCTCCCATCCTCGGCTACGCGGTTCCGCCCCAGCCGCAGACCCTCTTGACCGCCTCCGCAGCGCTCCACATCGCAGCCTCCATGAAGCAGCCGCCGAAGATGTCGCTGACGAAGGAGACTCCCCGAAGGTCCCTTGCCTTCTCCTTGAACTCCAGGACGCTTCGATACGAACCGGCGGGGTAGTGCCCCATCCCGGCCTCCGTATGCCAGAACACCCGGGCTTCCTCCACCGATCCCGAAAGTCCTGGAATCACCGGCTCGAGGTCCTCGACCGCCCTCTTGAGGATTTCATCGTCTGGCCGTCCGACGAGGTCGAGCGTGTTCGGATAGCACGACCACGCGCTCACCACCGCCTTGCCGCTGGGAACCATCTCGGGGCACTTGACCGATCCGTCGACGGCGAAGCTGAAGGTCTTCTTGACCGAAGGCTCGTTGAAGTAGGCCCAGACGTCCCGCTTCATGGGGCGGTCCAGGAAGAAGACCGGCATCGGGAGCGGCGCCTGGACGACGGAATCGAAGAAGCTGCGCTGCTCCGCCAGCTCGTCGGGCAGCATGCGCCCCACCGAGGGGGCTGCGGCGGCGACGATCACGTGCCCGGCCTTGCGGACCGAGCCGTCCTCCTCCATCTGCACCCCGACCACCCGGCCCTTCTCCATCACCAGGCCGCGCACCGGGGAGTCGAAGAGCACCGGCAGCCTCTGCGCCATCGCTTCCGCCAGGGAGGCGGTCCCTCCGGTCAGGACGGAGTAGATCGTGAACATGTCGATGCGGAGGAGCTGAATGAAATGGTAGAGATTCATCCACTCGGGCTCGCACATGTTGCTCGCCAGCGCGATCCCGGTCACGAGGTCCCGGAGCTTCTGCTCCGAGGGCTTCTTGAAGAACTCGATGAGCTCGCGGCCATCGAGCTCCGGGCGGTCCTCCTCGATCCGGTACATGGGCGACCGGTGCCCGAAGATGATGTGCTCGAGGGCGAACCCGTAGAGCTTCAGGTTGTTGGCCAGCCCGATCCCCTCGATGTAGGGCGATCTGGGCGTGAAGTCGAGCTGCGCGCCGTCGGCGAACCTGAACCGCACGTTTCCCTTGATCGGTTTCAGCGACCGCCGCAGGCCGAACGCGTCCATCAGATCGAAGGAGTGCACGTAGTTGGAGTGGAAGAACTGGGCGCCGACGTCGACCTTGTCTCCATTGCGTTCCATCGTGGCCATGCGTCCGCCGGGCCGGTCGAGAGCCTCCAGGATCTCGACCTCGTAGCCTCTCTGACTCAGCCAGTAGCCCGCGGAGAGCCCCCCGATTCCGGCTCCTACGATGATCACCTTTCGGTTCTCCATCATTGATCCTCCTTCGCTCTCTTCTCCCGCATCTTCTCGGCCGCGTTGCCTACCGTCCGCGTCTGAGTACGCACCCTGCGTTGGCCCCGAGCAGCCGACCGTTCTCGACGGCGTGCCGCCCGTTGACGAAGACGTGCAGGATGCCCTCGGGATCCCGGCGCGGGTCGTCGTAGGTCGAGGTGTCGATCACCCGATCGGGGTCGAAGGCGACGAGATCCGCCTTCATACCGGGGCGAAGCAGTCCGCGGTCGCGCAGCCCGAGCCGGGCCGCGGGCGCCGACGTCATCTTTCGGATCGCCTCGGGCAGCGGGAGGACGCCGAGCTCGCGGCAGTAGTGGCCGAGGATCCTGGGGAAGGTTCCGTACAGGCGCGGATGTGGCTTGCCCCCCAGCAGCCCGTCGGTGCAGGCGATGTGCAGGGGATGCCGGAGGATCGTCTGCACGTCGGCCTCGTCGGCGACGAACAGGATCATCGAGACGTTCAGATCCTCTTCGATCAGCAGATCGCACACCGCGTCGATCAGTGGCTTGCCCAGCGCCTCGGCGACCTCCAGCAGGTTCATGCCCTCCAGGTGTCGATTCGCTTCCGAGCCGACCCCGGCGACGCGGATGTCGGTGATGGCGACGGTCGACGCGCCCCGCTGGGCGAGCTCCGCCATGATCCGCTCTCGCACTGCCGTGTCTCGGAGCCTCTCGATCATCGCGTCGGGGCCGCCCTCCTGCAGCCACTCGGGCAGGATCGCGAACAGCATGGTGCTCCCGGCGGTGTAGGGATACTGGTCAAAGGTCACCTCGAGTCCGCGCTCGCGGGCCGCGTCGATCTTCTCCAGGAGCTCCCCCGCCCGCCCGAACTGCGGTCTTCCGGCGACCTTGAGGTGCGAGATGTGCAGGGGCGCGCCGCTGCGCTCGGAGACGCGAAGCATCTCGTCGAGCGCCTCGAAGACCCTCGCGTCCTCGCTCCGCATGTGGACGACGATGAAGCCCCCGAAGTCGACCAGCTCGGCGCAAAGCGACGCCATCTCGTCCTCGTCGGCGTAGGAGCAGGGCGGATAGATGAGACCGGTCGAGAACCCGACCCCACCGGCCTCCATGCACTCGCGCAGCAGGGCGGCCATCTCCCCGAGCTCGGCGGGAGACGCCTTGCGATCCTCCATGCCCATGGTCCAGAGACGCAGGTTTCCGTGAGGGACCAGGCACGCCAGGTTCGTCCCCGGAGACGCCGCGTCGAGGGCGGAGAGGTATTCCTCGAAGCTCGACCAGGCCCACTCCAGGTCGGGATTGCCGAGCAGCCCCGAGAGATGCCGGCTCCAGTCGGCCTTGTGCTCCTGCCGAATCGGCGCCGCGGCGATGCCGTCCTGGCCCAGCAGCTCGGTGGTAACGCCTTGCACCAGCTTCGGCGCGATCGCTGCATCCTCGAACACCGCGAGATCGGAGTGGCTGTGCGCGTCGATGAATCCGGGCGCGAGGGCCGCGCCGTCACAGTCGATCTCGACCGTCGCTCGAGCGCCTCCGAGCGCACCCAGCGCCGCGATCGTATCGCCCGTGACGGCGAGATCGGCCCTGAGCCAGGGACCGCCGGCTCCGTCGAAGATTCTCGCGTTCCTGAGCAGCAGATCGAATCCGGTGTTCCGCGTCATCGAGTCCTCCGACTACTCTCCCCGTCCGGGCGAGAACCTGCCCGCCGGGTGGCTGTAGTAACCGATGATCTTCCGCTCCTTGAACCACCACCGGCCCTCATCCTTGACCAGCTCGTCATCGTAGCGCCCGACCAAGACGATCGGCTCCTCGAAGCCGGCGGGGATCGCGTCCGCGTCGAGGTAGCAGGCCGAGGTCGCCCTGTTTCCGGAGACCTCGATCACAGGAGACGAGATCTTGTGCCGCAGGTACCGGACGTTGGCGCGAAGCGTTCGGTCGTAGTTCTCGTACCAGCCGCGCACCGCCTCGCGGCCGACGTGACGTGCGTCGCTCTCATAGGCTGGCAGGAGCACCGCATCGGGGTGGAAGAGCTCCACCACCTCGTCGACACTCCCGCGATCGAGTGCGTGGCAGTACCTGTGGAGGAGCTGTTGGATCGCCACCTGATCCTCGACCGGAGACCCGGCCATGGAGTTCTCGTCGCCGGCCTTCTTCACACCGCTTCCCTCCCGGAATCCTCGAAGAGCTGTCGCTTCAGCTCGTCTTCCCCGACCATGCCGATCCGTGTCTGACGCAGAGAATAGGCGAACCGAATCCGCGGCGGGCGCATGAACTGCGGCATCGCAGCGCTCTCGGAGTTGGGGCTGCTGGACAACCCGATCATGCAGAGCAGGAACCCTGGGATTCCACGATCTCCATCGGCCCCAGAGCTCGACCGGACGGGGGATGGGAGGGGTAACGAAGGTCCGGAGGTCGGACCGGCTTCAGCTTCCCCCGAGACGCTGGAAGATCTCCTCGGGACTCTCGGCGGTGGGCGCCCCGCCGCCGAGCTCGGCGGAGTCGAGAGCAGAGGCCATCTTGCTGCACAGTGAAGACGCCCCCTCGATGCCCTTGGACTCGAGATGGGTCGGCATCATCTTCTCGAGGATCGTCCTCATCTGCACCCGATTGACCGAGCCCGCATCGAAGCCGGCCTCCTTCATCGTCAGGCGCACCGTCCCGCGCGCCTCCAGCCGATTCAGGCGGGTGGCTCGCTCGATCTCCTCGCATACCCAGCAGAAAGCAGGTGAATCCGCCATCAGCTCTCCTGGCGCGCTGCTCGACTTCCGATCCATCGGAGGTAGGCCCGGGGCGGGAAGAAGGCGAGCGCGATGCAGACGGCGACGACGAGGCCGATCAGCGACTGCAGCATCAGGAGTTCCGGGCTTTGCGGGGCGATCCCGGCGAGGCGATCAGCGAGCGGAGTGAGCAGGAACAGGAAGGCGATCAACCCAGCCGCGATGCCCCAGAGCTCGATTCGATTCGCCACTACGGGTTCCGCCAAGCCCACGGATGCCCTCCGCTTCAGCATGCGGGAGTAGCGGCGCGCCTCCCAGCTCGCCCAGGCGAAGGCGCCGGTCTTGGCAACGATGCCGATCCAGGCTCCGAAGCCCTCGTTCAGAGGCATGCCCGGGCGGTAGACGAAGACGTGGATCGCGGAGTGGATCGCCAGAAGCGCGAAGATCAGCAGGAAGAGCCCTCTGGCCCAGGCCTGGTCGCGCTGGAAGACCCGCCACGCCATCAGACCGATGGCGGCGCAGCAGATCACCAGCATGAAGCGCCCCCCCATGTAGAGGCCCACGCGGAGCGCCTCGGGCAGGGACACAGCCAAGACGCCCGCCGTGATCGGTCCGCGCCCCAGCACGCCTGCGGAGAGAAAGGCGAGGCCGATCAGGAATTCGGGGAGCTGGCGCGTGCGGCTTGCGAGACGCAGCAGCCGCAACGCTACGATCAGGCTGACGACGCCGAAGACACCGAGAGCGAAGAAGGCAACGAGTTGCACGGCACTATCCCCCCGGGCACTGATCGGCCGTTCTACCCGGGTGCTTGAACCGCACCGCAGCTCGAATCGGGAGCGGTCACCTCGGAGGCGCGGGATCCCTCTGGCGAAGGTGTTCCATCACGGCGGCCACCGTGGCTCGGGTCTGCTCCTGCAGCACGAAGTGGCCCGCGTCGAGCTCCAGCTCTGCGTAGCGCCCGGCGGCGAGCTTCCGCTGGCGCTCCAGTGCATCCGGGGTCACCCAGCCTTCGCGGGTTCCCTAGATGAAGAGCGTGGACACCGAGACCGGCCCGCTGATCTCGTCCCCGCGGTCGAAGCCCGCGGTGATGGCGCGGTACCAGCTCAGCGTAGCGGTCAGGGCGCCGGGCTCCGAGAAGACTGCCAAGTACTCCTCCCGCTGCTCGGCCGTCATCCCCTCGTATCCATCGCGCAGGCGGGTCATGCCATTGAAGCTCAACAGGATCTCGGGAACCCACGGAGCCGTGAACACCTTGATGTAGGTGGGGGGATCGCGCCGCAGGTCGGCGAGCAGCGTTCCGGGGTGGGGAATCGAGAGGCCCGTCCAGGAGTGGAGTCTTTCCGGATTCTGGATCGCGACGCCCCAGCCGACCACGCATCCCCAGTCGTGGCCCACCAGGTGAAAGCGGTCGAAGCCCACGGCATCGGCGACGGCGAGAACGTCGCCGATCAGCTCCGGAACCAGACAGGACTCGATGCCTTCGGGTCGCGCGCCGGGGCTGTATCCCCGCTGGTCGAAGGCCACGACGCGATAGCCGGCCGCGACGGCCGTCTCGATCAGCGGCACCCACATGGCCGAGGTCTCTGGAAAGCCGTGGAGCAGGATCAGACCGGGGCCGCTGCCCGAGAGGCCCGCCACCCGCGCGCGGAAGGTCATGCCATTGGCCTGGATACGCACCAGTCCGTCGGCGGAGGCCGAAGACGAGAGCGGCAAGGCGGCGGTGCGGGCGGTGTGCTCGCGATCCCAGTCGAGCGAGAGGAGCGATCCAACCACCGGGATTGCAGCGGCCACGCAGAGCAGGATGCCGAGGATCAGGAGCAGGCGCTTTGTGAGGCTCACTGCACGAGTGTACCGCTCTCTGCCTCTCCCGGAGCGGCGGCCTTCCTCCCGAGAAGCCCGGTTCTCGACCGTCTTCGCGTTACCCGCACACGGCCTCGAAGACGCGCAGGAAGTTCTCGCCGAGGATGCCCTTGATCTGCCGGTCCTGGTACCCGCGCGCGACCAGGCCGCGCGTGATGTTGACGAAGTCCCGGGCGTCTTCGTAGCCGCCGAGGCTCTGCGAGACCCCGATCTCGTGCTCGGGACGGAATCCCATCTCGGCGATGTTCCGACCGATGGTCTCCTCCGCCAGCTCCACCGAGAGCATGAAGGGCCAGTCCGTCCCGATCCCCACGTGTTCCCAGCCCACCGCGCGGACGACGTGGTCGAGGTAATCGAGCATGGTCTCCACGGTCGCTCCGCTCGCGGCTGGCGCGAGGCAGAAGGGCATGGCGTAGACGCCGATCACGCCGCCGGTGTCCGCAACCGCCCGGAACTCCTCGTCGGACTTGGCGCGCGCGTGCGGATAGAGCGCTTCGGCGCTGGTGTGATTGGCCGTGACGGGGGCCTTGCTGAAGCAGCAGGCATCGAGAGTGGTCTGGCACCCGCAGTGCGAGGTGTCCACGATCAGCCCGATGTCGTTCAGCTTCTCGACGACCTCGAGGCCGTAGTAGCTGAGGCCCGCGTTGGTGCGCTCGGTGCAGCCCGCGCCCACCAGGTCCTGCCGATTGTAGGTGAGCATGACCGAGCGCACGCCGAGCTCCTTCGCCTTGTCGAACTGGCTCGGATCCCGCGGCAGGCCGCTCAGGCTCGGCTGACAGAAGCCGTAGGTCACGTACCTCCCCTCCCGCTGGGCACGACGGAAGTCCTCGGCGGTCCTCGCCAGGTCCATCCAGGGGATGTTCTCCAGCCACTCCCCCAGTCGGGAGATCGGTCCGAGCTCCAGATCCGTCACTCCGCCCAAGGCGAAGCTCGCCGCGGTGTGCCCCTTGCAGAAGGGCTCCAGGGCGTCCGTGATTCCCTCCGCGGTGAACATGTAGGGAAGCAGCATGCCGAGGGCGAAGCGCACGATCGGCGGGAGGTCGTCCGGCAGCCGCTCCGCCACGACGTCCTGGGGAAGCCGAGCGAACAGCGCCGGGCCACCGGGCCCCATGCTGCACATGTCCACACTGAAGCTGGTTCGGTGAAGCTCCAGCGCCCGCTGCTCCAGTTCGGGGCTCAGGCCGAATCCGTAGTCTCCCGGCATCTTCCACTCCTCCTATCGCGCCCCCTCGGGCGTGAGACCGAGCTGCTGCATCAGAAAGGCCAGCCACTCGGTGTTCTCGGTGATCTCGGTGTCCTTGTCGGTGGCCCAGCCGTGACCGACGTTCTCCCAGACGTGGATCAGGACGGGTGTCGCTGCCGCGTTGGCTGCCTGCAGGCGCGCCGCAAATTTGCGCGCATGCCACGGGGGGCAACGCGGGTCGGTGTCTCCGGCGACGACAAAGACCGCCGGGTATTCGGCGCCGGCCTCGATCAGCTGGTAGGGCGAGAAGCCCGCCATTCGGCGCACCTCGTCCGGATCTCTCGGGTTGCCGAACTCCGCAGCGGTCGAGACCCAGCCGTAGGGCTCGCGCAGGCAACCGATGATGTCCATCAGGGGCACCTGTGGAACGACCGCCTTCCAGAGGTCGGGCCGCTGCGTCACGGCGACGCCCGCCAGGAGACCACCGTTCGACGCGCCGGTGACCGCCAGCCGCTCTCGGGTCGTGACGCCGCGTGCGATCAGATCCTCGGCGACCGCGTAGAGGTCGGCGTAGCAGTTCTGCTTGTTCTTGTGCCGGCCGCCCTCCCACCACTCGCGGCCGAACTCCGCGCCGCCGCGCAGGTGGGCGTGGATGAAGAGGCCACCGGCCTCGACGAACGCGGCCATCCCCTTCACGGGGAACTGAGGCGCCCAGGGAACGTTGAAGCCCCCGTACGCGTAGATGAGCGCCGCGCCCGACTCCGCGTCGGGTCGTCGCACCACGTGGTAGGGGATGCCGGTTCCGTCGACCGAGGTGGCACGGTGGTCTTCGACGATCGCGGACTCCAGGTGGATCTCGGGTGGCTCGAGCGTCTCCAGCGCGGAGTCCCCCGGGCGGTGGCGGTAGACGCCCCACGACGCCGTGAGCGACGAGAACGCGAAGACGAACTCCTGCGGATGGCCACCCGGGGGAAGGTTCATCAGCGGAAAGGGCAGCTCGGCGATCGCTCCCCGGCCGGGCAGCGGGACCAAGCCGAGCTCTCGACCCGCCGCGTCGAAGATGCGAACCCGCGCATAGGTGTCCACGAACTCGCTCAGGTAGAGGTGATCCGCAACCGGAGTGACGGTGCGGATCACGGCGTCGGACTCGGGAACGATCTCCTCCCAGGTGCTGGGATCGTTCGGCGTCGGGGAGTCGACGGGAATCGCGACCACCCGGCCGCGCGGGGCGCCGATGTCCGTGACGGCGACGTAGCGGTCCCCGATCAGATGCCCCGCCACCGTACCCCAGACCCGGTTCACGAACGGCCGCCAGAGCTCTTCGTCCAGATCGCGAATCGCGATGGGCAGGGGCGTCATCAGACCTTGGTTCACCACGGCGCGACGACCGTCCGTCGAGATCGAGACCAGACCCCAGTCCTGGTCGGTAGGAACCTCGACGTCGATCAACGTCTGTGAGCTCGTCGCCACGTCGTGGAAGTGGATGGCCTTGTGGTTCTCGAAGGTGCTTCCCGTCAGGGCCAGGAAGTAGAATCCGCTCGAATCCGGCAGCCAGATGGCGCCGCCCGCCCAGTTGTCCATCAGCACCTGTCCGGGTGCGCCGGACAGGAGATCCCCGGTGGTAACGTCTATCAGGCGGATGGTGTTGTTCTCGCTTCCGTCCGCGCACACCCCGACCGCCAGCACGCGTCCGTCCGGGGAAGGCGCGATCCAGGAGAGAAAGGGGGGATTGTCGGGATTCTCGGTGGCGGGATCGAAGAGCAGCCGCCCCGGGCCGAAGGGAGTGTCGGCGACCAGGGCGCAGGCCTGGATGGCGCCCTTCGGCATCTCGCTGCGGAACCACTGGCCCGCCGAGTAGCGCGGCACGCTGCCGAAGCGATCCGCCGAGTAGTGGGCGACCCGCGCGCGCAGCGCCTCGAGCCAGCGGTAGGGGTCGGGGAACTCGACGCCCGCAGGGCTGTCGACGCTGTCGTCGGTCCGCGTCGCGGGATACTCGAGAGACTTGGTCGCCATGGGTGTCTCCGCTGCGAGAATCGAACTCATCCTAACGCGAAAGCGACTCTCGCCGGTAGCCCTGCACCGGAGCTCTACCCGCGCACCCGAGCGATCGCCTATCCGTGCTCGGATGGCCCGCTCTCGGGGCGACCGCGGCTACCGGTTCCGCGCGTTCCAACGAATCCCGCCCGGCCGAGCACCGCGTGGAGGAGCACGTTCGCGCCGAGCTCGGCCTGCTCCGGCCGGGTCTCCTCCGCCTCGTTGTGGCTCAGGCCTCCCTTGCAGGGCACGAAGATCATTCCCGTCGGCGCGACGCGGGAGACATAGACCGAGTCATGGCCCGCGCCACTCACCATGCGATGGATGGGAAGACCGAGGGTCTCGGCGGCTGCCGCGACGGCCTCGATACAGCCGGGGTGGAAGGCGACCGGCGGCGAGTGCCAGAGATCTTCGAGCTCGACCCGGCAGCCTCCACGGTACCTCGCCGCGAGGTCGCGCAGCCCTTCATCGAGGTGGGCCAGCCCCGCCGGATCGGGATGGCGAAGATCGACGGAGACCAGGGCGCGGCTCGGCACCGTGTTCACGGAGCCCGGCGCGGCGTCCATCCGTCCGATCGTGCAGCGGGCCTCGTCGCCCTGGCTCTGGGTGAGCGCGTAGAGCTCGCTCATCAGCGCCGCCAGCACCGGCACCGGATCCCGCCGCATCGACATCGGGCACGGTCCCGCATGGGTCTCGGAGCCGTGTACCCGCAGCTCGTACCAGCGAATGCCCTGAACTCCGGTCACGACGCCCAGGTCCAGACCTTTCGCCTCCAGGATCGGACCCTGCTCGATGTGCAGCTCGAAATGCGCGCCGAGCTGGTGCGCGCCGCAGGCGATCTCGCCCCGGTAGCCGATCGCGGCGAGGGCCTCGCCCAGGGAGATGCCCTCGGCGTCCCTTCGCCCGTGGGCCTGGTCGAGACCGAACTCTCCGCAGTGGACTCCCGAGCCGAGCATGGCGGGGGTGAAACGCACGCCTTCCTCGTTCGTCCAGACCACGGCTTCGATCGGGGCGCGGGTCTCGATGCCGTGATCGTTCAGCGTCTCGATCAACTCGAGGGCGGCCAGGACGCCGAGAGCCCCGTCGAACTTGCCGCCCGTCGGCTGACTGTCGAGATGGCTGCCGGCGGCGATCGGGAGTGCGCCGTCGTCGGTCCCGGCGCGGCGGGCGAAGATGTTCCCCATGGCGTCGACCGAGACGGCGCAGCCGGCCGATTCGCACCAGCCGGAGAACAGATCGCGCGCCTGGCGATCGAGCTGGCTCAGAGCGAGACGACGGACTCCCCCCTTCTCGGTCGCACCGATCTCGGCCATTTGCATCAGACGCGACCAGAGACGTCGGCCGTCCACGCGCGGTATCGGCGCTTGCTGATTCACTCTCCCCGCTCCGCCATGTCGAGTCGCGGAGATCGTATTCTCTTGCTCGGCGAAAGCAAAGGAGCCGGTCGTGCGGATCGGCAGGCGGAGCGCGGCTCATCGGCGTCCGAATGACCGCCTCCCCGCCCACCAGGGGCCCCTGCGATGGGACACCACGAGCACCTACGTGAGAGCGGCCTGGTATGGGGCTGCTTCGCTCATTTGGAGGGGGTTGAGTCTTCCTCACTGGCCCGTGGTGTCCCCGAAACCGGCTGAAACAGGCTTTCTTGTTCGACCGGACCCCAGATGGGTCACGGCCCCCTAGCCGCCGAATCAGCCGGCCCGTTCTCGCAAGGTCACCCGGAGGCCGTCTCCGGGGCTGGCGGTGGAGAGCCGTCTCACTCCTCGATTGAATCGATCTCGACCGCCAACGAAGAGTGTCGTGCATCTGCCGGCGAAACACTGTGAACTGCTTCACAGGGGAGGGAGATTCCTCCGGCGCGGGGTGACCGCCTGGCCCGAACTGCTCTCCGGGCCTTGCCACTTGGCGGTTTCGGGCCAACCTATCCGGTAGTGGACGCGGGCATCGCCAGGGGATGGGGACCGGATCCCGACCGCTTTCCCCGACCCGGGGCCTGCCCCTTTCGAAAGGAGGATCTCGATGACCGTCACTCAGGAGCCGGGCCACAGCCTGGATCAGGTGGGTCTCCACAACGTCGCCGCGGTCTACTGGAATCCGACCACCCCCCATCTCTACGAGGAGATCATCAAGCGGAACGAGGGCTGGATCTCCCACCTGGGCCCGATCGTGGTGCGAACCGGCTCCCACACCGGACGCAGCCCCCACGACAAGTTCGTCGTCAAGGATTCCAGGAGCGCCGACCGGGTATGGTGGGGGCCGCAGAACCGGCCCTTCGAGATGGAGAAGTTCGACATCCTGCACCGGCGGCTCTCCGCCTACCTCCAGAACAAGGACGTCTTCGTCCAGGACTGCCACGCGGGGGCGGATCCCCGCTTCCAGCTGCCGCTCCGCGTGATCACCGAGCACGCCTGGCACTCGCTCTTCGCCCGCAATCTCTTCAGACAAATTCACGACCCCGGCGAGCGCCTGGAACACGTCCCCGAATTCACCGTGATCAACACCCCGAGCTTCCACGCCATCCCCGAGCTGGACGGCACCAACAGCGAGGCCTTCATCCTGCTCTCGTTCGAGCGGAAGATCGTGCTGATCGGGGGGACGAGCTACGCCGGCGAGATCAAGAAGTCCATCTTCACGGTGCTCAACTACCTGCTGCCGAGCCGGAACGTGCTCTCCATGCACTGCTCCTGCAACGTCGGCTACCGCGGAGACACCGCGCTCTTCTTCGGCCTCTCGGGCACGGGGAAGACCACGCTCTCCGCCGATCCCAAGCGAAAGCTGATCGGAGACGACGAGCACGGCTGGTCCGACCAGGGGATCTTCAACTTCGAGGGGGGGTGCTACGCGAAGGTGATCAACCTCTCTCCCGAGGCGGAGCCGGACATCTACGAGACCACCCGTCGATTCGGCACGGTTCTCGAGAACGTCGGCTTCGACGTGGACACGCGCCGCCTGGATCTGGGCGACGACACGCTGACGGAGAACACGCGTGCGGCCTATCCGGTCAGCCACATCCCGGGCGCGATCCGGGAGGGAACCACCGGACATCCGAGCGACGTCATCTTCCTCACCGCGGACGCCTTCGGCGTGCTTCCGCCGATCAGCAGGCTCAGCGCGGAGCAGGCGCGCTATCACTTCCTGAGCGGATACACGGCCAAGGTGGCAGGCACCGAGCGGGGGGTCGACGAGCCCCAGGCGACCTTCAGCGCCTGCTTCGGCGCCCCCTTCCTCGCCCTGAAACCGACGGTCTACAGCCGGCTCTTGGGGGAGAAGGTGACCGAGCACCAGGTGCGCTGCTGGCTGATCAACACCGGATGGACGGGAGGGCCCTACGGCGTGGGCAGCCGGATGTCGATCGCACACACCCGAGCGCTGGTGGAAGCGGCTCTGGACGGGAAGCTCGAAGATGCGCCGCTGCGAGAGGATCCGAACTTCGGCCTGATGGTGCCGACCGCCGCTCCCGGGGTGCCCAAGGAGATTCTCGATCCCGAGAGCACCTGGGCCGACAAGGCCGCCTACCAGCAGAAGGCCCGAGAGCTCGCGGGGCGATTCCACGAGAATTTCAAGCAGTTCGAAGGCGAGGCCCCACCGGAGGTCTGCGCCGCGGGCCCGAAGGCGGGCCGCTGACCGGAGCTAGCTACTTCTTCGAATAGTCGTAGAAGCCCTTGCCGCTCTTGCGACCCAGGATCCCTGCTTCCACCATGCGGCAGAGCAGCGACGGCGCTGCGTACTGCGGCTCCTTGAACTCGCCGTAGAGGCACTCGGCGATCGCCAAGGTGGTGTCGAGGCCGATCAGATCGGTGAGCGCGAGGGGACCCATCGGATGATTGCAGCCCTTCACCATCCCCGCGTCGATGTGCTCCGGGGTGGCGAAGCCCGACTCGGCCATGCGGATCGCCGAGAGAAGGTACGGAACCAGGAGTGCGTTCACGATGAAGCCCGCGCGATCCGTGGCGCGAATCACGCTCTTTCCGAGCACGTCGGAGGCGAAGCTCTCGAGGCGGCGGAGTGTCTCTTCGCTGGTCGCCAGTGACGGCACCAGCTCGACCAGGTCGAGGACCGGAACCGGGTTGAAGAAGTGCAGTCCGCAGACCTGGCTGGCCCGTCCGGTCTGAACCGCGAGACTCATGATCGGGATCGAGGACGTGTTCGAGGTGAGGAGCGCGTCTTCGCGCTTGACGATCGCATCGAGTTGTTTGAAAAGCTCGATCTTCGCGGCTTGATCCTCGATGATCGCCTCGACCACCAGATCGCAGCCGGAGAACTCGGCGAGGTCGGTGGTGTAGGCGATCCGGCCGAGGGCGGACTCGCATTCCTCCGCGCTGAGCTTCCCCTTCTTCTGGGCCCTCTGGATCGAGCCGTCGACTCTCGCCTTGCCCGCGTCGATCAGCTTCTGATCGGGCTCCCGGACCACCACATCGAGCCCCGCCCGCGCACACACCTCGGCGATGCCCGAGCCCATCAGCCCACAGCCGATGACCCCGACGCGCTGGATCGAATCCATCACTGCTCCTCCTCTGCTGCTCGGCTCTGAACATAGTGATTTCGGCGGTCCTTGTGGATGTGAACCCGAAAGGGCCGAGCCATCGCGCGCTTCGTCCCCCTGGGGATCTCCGGAAGGGACCGTTATGATCCACCTCCGCTCGACCCGGCCCGAGCCCCAGGAGAGAGGCCCGGCGCAGCAAGGGAGGAAGGCAGATGTTCAATGGACTCTTTCACATTCGCGAGCCGAAGAATGAGCCGGTCCTCGACTACGCGCCGGGGAGCGAAGAACGCGCAGCGCTCAAGGCCGAGCTCGACCGGATGCTCCGCAATCCGGTGGAAGTCCCCTGCATCATCGGCGGGCGGGAGATCCGCACCGGCGACCGGGTCGAGATGAGACCGCCTCACGACCTCGGCCGATCGCTCGGGCACTATCACCGAGCGGGAGCCGCCGAGGCGGAGCTGGCGATCGATGCCGCCAACCAGGCCAAGATCGCCTGGAGCGAGATGCAGTGGTCCTCCCGGGCCACGGTCCTGCACAAGGCCGCCGAGCTGCTGGCCGGCAAGTATCGGTACACGATCAACGCGGCCACCATGCTGAACATGAGCAAGACCTGTCATCAGGCCGAGATCGACGCCGCCTGTGAGCTGATCGATTTCTGGCGCTTCAACCCCTACTTCATGACACAGGTCTACGACGACCAGCCGCTCTCCACTCAGGAAGTCCTGAACTACATGGAGCACCGGCCGCTGGAGGGATTCGTCTTCGCAATCTCTCCCTTCAACTTCGCGTCGATCGCGGGCAACCTGCCCACCGCCCCGGCGGTGATGGGAAACGCCGTGGTCTGGAAGCCGTCTTCGGCGGCCGTGCTCCCCGCCTACTACATCATGCAGGTCCTGAAAGAGGCCGGAATGCCCGACGGCGTCATCAACCTGATTCCGGGACCGGGTCCCGTGATCGGCCCACCCGTTCTCAACCACACCGACCTCGGGGGGGTGCACTTCACCGGATCCACCTACGTCTTCTCCACGATCTGGCTGACCATCGGATCCGACATCCGAAAGTACCAGGACTACCCGCGCATCGTCGGCGAGACCGGGGGCAAGGACTTCATCTTCGCCCACGAGTCCGCCGACCTCGACGCCCTCGCGGCCAATCTGGTGCGCGGTGCATTCGAATACCAGGGTCAGAAGTGCTCCGCCGCGAGCCGGGCCTACATCCCCGACAGCCTCTGGCCGGAGCTGAAGCAGCGAATCCTCGACGAGGTCGCCACCATCCGGGTCGGCGACGTCTGCGACTTCAGGAACTTCATGAATGCGGTGATCGACGGGGCCGCTTTCAAGACGATCACCGAGTACATCGAAGTCGCCAGGAACGATCCCAGCATGGACATTCTCTGTGGGGGCACCTACGACGACAGCGAGGGCTACTTCATCGCTCCGACCATCGTCGAGAGCCGAGACCCACGATCCAAGCTGATGACCGAGGAGATCTTCGGACCCGTCCTGACCGTCTTCGTCTACCCGAGCGCCCAGTTCGCGGAGACCATGGAGCTCTGCGACACGACCAGCCCCTACGCGCTGACGGGAGCGATCTTCGCCCAGGACCGCTTCGCCATCGTCGAGGCCACCAAGGCGCTGCGCAGCGCGGCCGGAAACTTCTACATCAACGACAAGCCCACGGGAGCGGTGGTGGGGCAGCAGCCCTTCGGCGGATCGCGCGCATCGGGCACCAACGACAAGGCCGGAACCTGGCTCAACCTGGAGCGCTGGGTCTCCCCGCGCAGCATCAAGGAGACCTACGTCCCCGCGACCGACTACCGCTATTCCTTCATGGCAGACGAGTAGACCACGCGGCGTTCCTACTTGGCGTAGGTTTGCTCCAGGTAGGCGACGATGTCCGCGGACTCGAACATCTCGGTGTCGGTGTTGGGATCGACGAGGTAGGGGACCATCATCTTGCCGCTGCGTTCCTCGAAGGCGGGGCGGCTCGGGCTCCCCTTCCCGACGTTGTGGAGCAGGTAGGGGATCTCCAGCGAGCTGAGGGCCTCGCGAGCGATTCGGCAGTAGGGCGAGATCTCGAAGCTGTAGAGCTCCAGGGGCTTCTTGGGCGCCCGCGCCGGACGGTATCGGTGACCGAGACCGGGGCGGAAGGCGCTGGCGAGGCCCGCTCCCAGCGTGGTCAGGGGACCCAGCGAAAGATAGATGGGCGGCCGGCCGGCGCCGTAGCTCTCGTAGAGGTAGGCGATGATGTCGTCAGACTCGTACATCGCCTTCCCGGTGTTCGGGTCGACGAGGTAGGGGAACTGGGCCTTGCCGCCCTTCGCCTTCACCTTCTTCCGGAAGCGCGGTGCGTCCTTGGGGCAGGGGTAGATCATCGCCTCCAGGTCCAGCATGGTGAGGGCCTCCCGGACCTTTCGGCAGTAGGGACAGGCCTCGAACTCGTAGAGTTCCAGGGGCCGCTCCGGGCGCGGTCCCAGCGCGCCCACCATCATCCCGGCGGGCACGCGGGCGAGTGTGGCGATGTACGAGCTGGCGACGTCGAGTACGCGGTCCATCGAGATCCTCCTCGCTCCGGTCAAGTCCGGCGGAAGTCGCGCGACGGAGCGAAGACGTCGCGAAGTTCCGTGTCGCGTTTACAGAAGAGATTCGCCGCGATGCGGCCCACCTCCCAGCTGCTGCCGACGCCGTGGCCGCCGAGACCCGCAACCCAGAAGAACCCCTCGCAGCCGGGATCCCACCCGATCACGAACCGGCCGTCGGGCGCCTTGGCGCGAAAGCACGACCAGACGTCGCGTTCCGTGGCGCAGCGCAGCGCCGGAAGCTCCTTCCAGACGAACTCCGCCGCGCGTTCCGAGATACCGGGGCTCACGAGATGCTCCAGGGAGGGATCGTCCTCCTCGTCACAGAGCGAGAACAGCAGTCCCTTGGCCTCGGGGCGGAAGTAGAACTCCGGATCCAGAACCCAGACGAACGGCCACTCGGGATCGATGGCGGGAACCCGCTCCAGGACGAAGAGGTGGCGCTTCCAGGGTACGAGCGGCTGCTGGGTGGCGCCGGCCAGGGCGGCTACGTGGCTGGCCCAGGCTCCCGCCGCGTTGATCAGATAGGTCGCCTCGAGCGGTCCGCGACTGGTCTCGAGGTGGAAGGGACCGCCGCCGGAGATCTTCTCGACCGCGCAGCTCAGGCGCTGCTTCACGCCACGCCCGCGGGCGCCCGCCAGGTAGTGCTGGAGCAGCGCCCAGATGTCGATCACACCGTCTCCCGGCGTCTCGAGCGCCGCCTCGAAGTCGTGCCCGTCGAGAAGCGGAATGCAACGCCGCGCCTCGTCCGCTTCGCGGACCCGTGACTCCACGCGATCCGTGTCGCGAAGATCCGCCAGCCGGTCCCGCATCCCCAGGCGAAGCGACCCGGTCTGGTGAAAGCCCAGCTCGGAGCGGAGCCTGGCGTACTCCCGAGCCCCGGCGGCGACGGTGTTCCGGATGGCGGGATCCGAAACCGACTGCAGGATCAGCCCGGCGTTTCGACCGGATGCGTGCGTCCCTGGCACCTGCTCCCGCTCGACGATCAGGATCGAACCCCGATAGATCTCGCTCAGGTGGAAGGCGGTGGCGGCGCCGGCGAAGCCAGCACCGATGATCACGACGTCGAACTTCTCCGCTTCCATCCAGCTCCCCGACCGAGAACGCGGCAGCGCCGGCGCTGCTGCAGTGGAGCATACAGAAGGGGAAGCCGAGGGCCTGTCAGTCAGGCGGTCAGGAGCTCGACGGAGAGGATCTCCCAGCCCTCATCCAGACTCGCGGAGGCCGCGCGCTCGGCCTCCTGCTCGGATCCGGCCGCGACGCGGAGGCACCGCGAGCGCGGCCCGCTGATCTGCCGAACGCGAACGGAATAGGAATCGGACGGTTCGGATGGCGGCGGCGGCGGGGCCTCTGACGCCTCCGGAGAAGGCGCCTTCTCGGCCCGATTCACGGAATCGATGAACTGGAGGTAATCGTCGGATGGCGATGCGATTCGAAGTCCGACACCGCCGCGAGCGATCGACGCCAGCCGCTGCGGGACCTTGTAGCGGCGCGCGACGCTCGTCTCCACCTCGACGCTGGACCCGTCGGACCGCCGCAGCTTCACTCCGATCTTCTCACCGGGCGGTGGGGAGGCGGAGGTCTGGACGAAGAGCCCGGTCTTGGAGACGTCGAGGACGATCCCCTGGTGGTTGCGATCGCCGATGACGAGCTCGCAGGTCAGGCGTTGCTTGATTCGCCCTGCCCCTCGCTTGTCCATCGACTCCGGCCTCCGGCTCGACCCTGGTCTTCGCGCTGCGGCGCCTGTGAGGGAGATTCCCCATCGGGATCTTCCTGGGTACGAGCTATTTCGACGCATCGGCGATATCCCGGCGGACCTTGACCCTACGGCGGAATACCAGCCGATTCGCTGGCGCGCGCCGGTCGGTCGGGCCTCCACGGGTCTCGGGCGCCATCCCTCGCTTTCCCCCGCAGGGGTCTGGGAGTCCGGACGAGCGGCGCCCGGGGGCTGGATCGTCCCGAAGGAACGTGAGATACATTCATGGAATTCCCGGCTCGAGGGCCGGGAAATCGACGCTGGCGCACCGCCATCGGAGGAGCAGGAGCGGCCCGGTGCGTCGCGGCGCAGGGGGCTCGCGTGGCGAAGACGAAGGATCGAAGATCGCGGAAGGCTGCGAAGTCCGACGAGGCCCCCCGCCCGGATCCGGAAGCTGGCGGGGACGAGGCGTCCTTCCGGTCCTTGCGCCCGGGCGCCCTGGGCCTTGCGGTGGCTCTGGCTGCCGTTCACGGGCTCTGGTCTCTGTTCCAGTGGACGCAGCTCGTCCTCGCCCGTCGTGGGGGCGACTATTTCTGCGGCCTCGGGGAAGCCGAGGGCTGCGCGGCCGTCTGGGACCTGCCACTCGCCGATGCGATTCAGGGCGGAACGGGCCTGCCGGTGGCAGGGTGGGGTCTGGTGTGGAGCGCGGTCGCCTTCGCGCTTCCCCTCTGGGTGTTGGTGCGGCAGGTTCGCCAGCGTCGGCTCGAGCCCATCTGGTCGGCCGCTCTGCTCACCGGGCTCGCGGGAATCGCCAGCGTCCTGGTCCTGGGCGGGGCCTCCCTGGCCGCGGGCCTGGTCTGCGATACCTGCGTGGGTACCTACGCCCTGGTCCTCGCGTACGCGGCAGCCTGCCTCCGCGCTACGGATCGGCTCCGGCCTGCGGAGATCCGACGCGGCGCTCTGCTGGCCGTGGGCGGCACCCTGGTCGCGTTCCTGGTCCTGCTCTACCCAGGACTGCGCACGCCGGGAGGCGCGGCGGAGGAACGATCGGCCTTCCTCGAAGCCGCCAGGGGATCGATCCCGTCGGAGGAGCGAATCGCCCCGGCGACCGAGGATCCGAGCGAGCAAGAGAGAGAGACCAGCCGAGCGGAAGAGGACCCGGGCGAGGGAGAAGGGGAACCCAGCCAAGCGGCGAAGCAGCCCGAGCCGGCGGCTCCGAGCCCCGTCGTGGTGGCGAGACGACCCGTCGAGCCGGAAGCACCGCCCGCCCTGCCGGAGCGGAGACCCGACGCCGCGGGGCTGGACGAGGTGATCTCCCGACTCTCGCGACCGCTCCGACAGGGAGTCAGCGATGCGCTCGCAATGTACGCCCGCGGTGATCGGGTGCCTCTTCGTCCCGCCCGCTGGCTGATCGGCTCCTCCACGGCGCCGGTCCGGATCACCGAGTTCACAGACATCCTGTGCAACCACTGCGCGGATCTCCACGAGACCCTCGAGGTGTTGCAGGAGATGCTCCCAAGCGACTCCTTTGCGCTCGAGCCGCGTCAGTTCCCGCTCGACTCGGAGTGCAACCCGACCATCCCGCACAGCTCGGGACGCGGCATCCGCTGTCTGGCCGCACGCGCCATGATCTGTCTGGAGCGGGACTCGATGTCCCTCGCCGGCGCCCTCTTCGAGAACCAGCGCAGGCTGACGAAGGAGCGCATCTACGAGTTCGCCGCCCCCTTCATGTCGCGCGAGCGCCTGGAGGATTGCGTCGCCTCGCCCGAGACCGACGCGAAGCTTCGCGACGACATCGCATGGGCGCTGCAGCACGAGATCAAGGGCACACCCCTGTTGCTGGTGAATGGCCGCGAGGTCCCCCCCACCCTTCACTTCCTCTACGCCTTGGTGTTGGCGGAAGCCAACCCGGAGCACCCGGCCTTCGCCGAACTGCCACCGCCGCGACCGGAGACGCGGCTGCACTGACACCCGTCGGCTCCAGCTTATGGCCCTCACTCGTAGCGCAGCGCCTCGATGGGGTGGAGAGAGGCGGCGCGGCGGGCCGGCCAGAGACCGAAGAAGACCCCGACCGCCGCGCTGAAGGCGAAGGCGAGCGCGACGGCGCCGGGTGAGATGAAGGTGTTCCAGCCCGCGAATCGGGCCAGCATCAGGGAACCGGCTCCGCCCAGGAGCATCCCGAGCATCCCTCCCACCAGGCAGAGCACCAGAGCCTCCACCAGAAACTGCATCAAGATGTTGATGCGGGTCGCGCCCAGCGCCTTGCGGATTCCGATCTCGCGGGTGCGCTCGGCCACCGACACCAGCATGATGTTCATGATCCCGATGCCACCGACCAGCAGGCTCACTCCCGCGATGCTCGCCAGCAGCGTGGTGAAGATCTGGGAAGCCTCCTGCTGGGTGGTGAGGAGCTCCTGGCGATTGCGGACCCGGAAGTCGTTCTCGGCTCCCGGAGAGATCCCGTGCTCCCGTCGCAGGACGCGCTCCGCGTCGACCATGCCCTGCTCGAGGGGAACGCCGTGGGCCACCTGGACGTTGACGGAGCGCAGACGGTCGGTCCCGAAGACGCGATAGCGGGCCGTCATCAGGGGAATCAGGACCTTCTCGTCGGGGTCCCACCAGGAGCCCTCCGAACCCTTCTCGCCCAGCACGCCGACGACTTCGAAGGGAATGCCGACGACGAGGAGGGTCCGGCCCATCATCGCCGCCCCCGTGGTCTCCAGCATCTCGGGGATCGCGGCGCCCAGCACCGCGGTCCGTCTTCGGGCCTCGTCGTCACTGGTGGTGAACATGCGGCCGAAGTCGAGTTGGTAGTTGTGCACCTCGTCGTAGTTCGGGGTGGTCCCCAGCACGCTCACGTGGAGATTCTGGCTTCCGTGCTCGATCTGGACCATCTGCTGCATTTCGGGCACCACCTCCGCCAGGAGAGGCGCGTCTCGCGAGAGGGCCCGCGCGTCGTCGGTGGTGAGTGCCGCGCGAAGATCGGCGGCGACTCCCCGGACGTAGAACTGCCCGGGGTAGATCGAGATCAGATCGGATCCCAAAGCGGCGATCCGCTCGTCTATGGCCCGCTGCGCGCCGGTGCCTACGGCGACCATGGTGATCACCGCCGCAACCCCGATGATGATTCCGAGCATGGTGAGCCCTGCGCGCAGCTTGCCGGCGCGGATCGACTGCAGCGCGACCTCCACGGCCTCGAAGGTCACCCAGGGCACTAGTCCGACGACCTCTTCACACCGGGCAGTCCACCTCCGGTGACGCGCCGGATGTGATCCTGGAAGCGCTGCTGGGAGCGCACCAGGCCGGCGCTCGGGAGGATATAGACGGAGTCGGCTTCGGAGAGCCCCCCCAGCACCTCGCTGTGGTCCAGGTCGGTGAGGCCGGTGCGGATCCACCGCGGGGTCGGCGCGCGGTCTCCCGAGGTGAAGACGATGTACTCGTCGCCGTGACCCGAGCTCTCCGGCGCCTCTCCTGGATCGGCGCGCCCGGGGTCTCCCTCGCCCGGGACCGGCCGCGAGGCACCCTCGCGGAAGGCGGCGAGCGCCTCGCGGACCTCCTCGGGCGAGAGACCCAGGAGCTCGGCCGCGGAATCGACGTCGCCCGGGGTACGAAGAGCGGCGTTGGGGATGGTGAGCACCGCATCCCGACGATCCACGTGGATCTCCACCTCGCAGTTCATTCCCGGCTTGAGGAGACCCTCCGGGTTCTCGAGCCCGATCAGGGTGGGGAACATGGTGATGTTTTGCTCGATCTGCGACTGGGGCTCGATCTTGAGCACCGAGCCGGGGAAGGGGCGAGCGGAGTACGCGGCGACGATCACCGAGGCGGCGAGCCCCGGGCGAATCTTGCCGATGTCGGTCTCGTCCACCAGGGCGCGCACGCGGACCCGCTCCAGATCCGCCATGGTGAGGAGCACGGTCCCGCCGGCCACGTCCCGGGTCGGAGAGGAGATGACCTGTCCCCGCTCCACTTCGCGCAGGAGGATGGTGCCCGCGATGGGCGCCAGTACGTCGGCATCGTCCATCTCGATCTGGGCGTTCTCCAGGGCGGCCTCGCTTCGCACCACATCCGCCTTCGCCGTCGCGTGATCGAGGACCGCCTGGTCGTAGCTCGTCTCCGAGATGGACTCGGCCCGGTACAGCTCCTTGGAGCGCTCGAGCTGGGCCCGCGCGTTGGCGAATCGAGCACGGGCCACCTCGAGATCCGCCCTCGCCTGGGCCAGGGCATTGCGGAGCTGACGCTGGTCGATCCGCAGCAGCAGGGTGCCCTGCTCCACTCGATCACCGCTGTCGGCCAGCACTTCGAGAATCTCACCGGATGCCTTCGACTTGACCTCGACGGTGATGTAGGGCTCGACCACTCCCGCCGCCTCGGCCGAAACCACCAGATCGCGTCGCTCCACCGGCACCGCCTGGTAGACCGGACCGGAAGGGGGCTCGGCACCGCAGGCGATGGCGATCGCGCCGCAGAGGACGGCGATGAAGTCGCGCCGACGGTCCCTCACAGCGACTCCGCGAAGACGGAATCCCGCGTCACGCTCCCGTCCACCAGCCGGAGGTGCCGGCGGGCGCGGCGGGCGATGTCGGCCTCGTGGGTGACGAGGATGATCGTTTGTCCCTGATGGTGAAGCTCCTCGAAGAGGTCGATGATCTCTCCACTGGTGGTCGAGTCGAGGTTACCCGTGGGCTCGTCGGCCAGCACGATGCTGGGTCGATTCACCAGGGCCCTGGCGATGGCGACGCGCTGGCACTCGCCCCCCGAGAGCTCGCTGGGACGGTGCTCTCCGCGGTCCGCGAGTCCCATCTGCGCCATCGCGGCCTTCGCCAGCTGCCGGCGCTTACTCCTGGGTACCCCGGCGTACAACAGGGGTAGCTCGACGTTCTGCAGCGCCGTGGCGCGGGGCAGGAGATTGAAGGTCTGGAAGACGAATCCGATCTCGCGGTTGCGGATCCGCGCGAGCTCGGTCTCGTCGAGCTCCGAGACAGCCTGGCCGGCCAACCAGTATTGGCCGGAGCTCGGCGTATCGAGGCATCCGATCAGATTCATCAGTGTCGACTTGCCCGATCCCGACGGGCCCGAGATGGCCACGAACTCGCCTTGTCGAACGGCGAGGTCCACGCCGCGCAAGGCGTGGACCTCCTCGCTCCCCAGGCGATAGTCATGGTGCACGCCGCGGATCTCGATCAGGAGATCCCCTGTGCCCACGGACGGCGAAGAACTCGGCAATGCCGTCACGATCCCTCTGGTCCGACATCGAGATGGTTCACGTCCCGTCGTGCGCCGGGAACTTCGACGGGCCCGCCCGCACGCCTGGTAGGCATTCTAGCCTGCATTTCTCACCGGGTCGCGTAGCGAGGACGCCGAGCGGGCGGTTCTTCACCGCACGCCCGGGACGGCTCGGCGTCACGGATCGACACTGCTCCGGGGTCCGTTCCAGGAAGAGACCAGATCTCTGTCGACCGCGCAGGTCTCGATACCGTAGCTGGCGCAGAGCTCCCGCATCTCCCGGGGCACCGAGTACGCGACGACGATCGCCCGACTCTCGCCGAGCCTTCGACCCGTCTCGTGCTCGAGCATCGCCCGGCGAACGCTTGCGTGGGCAATCGTCGCCAGCCAGTCTTCCTCCGCATCCACCTGGACGGCGACCACGGCGCCGGCGCGATCCTCGAGCACGACGTCGGCGCTGTCGCCGGCGGGCAGATCGCGGGCGACGACCAGCGTCTGCAGGCCCGGTTCGCCCAGCGCCAGGGTGGGATCGGCGGCGACGTAGTCGACGAGGAGCCGGCGCCCCGCGCAGTCCTCGTCCGAGACTTCCGCTTTCAGCGGGGGCGAGCTCGCGGCGCTGCTGCGGAACGCTTCGACGAGTGCCCGGTACTGATGGTCTTCGATCTCGCGGAGGCCCGAGCTCCGATAGGCAAAGCCCCCGAAGTTGTAGGTGGCCTTGAATCCCAGGACCCGGTTGACGTGCGAGAGAGGAACGTGGCCGTGCACCGAGTGGGCGTCGATCGGAACACCGAAGCACCAGCGAAGCTCGGTGCCATCGACGTAACGGGTCTTCTCGATCTCCGGATGGTGAGCGATCGGGCCCGTGACCTCCACCAGGGCGACGATCCCCTGCCGCCCCTTCGCGGTGCGAACCTTCGTCTCCGTCCCGTCCGCCTCCCGAAGCCGGACGGCTCTTCCGGACCTCGATTGGTAGACGAGGACAAGATCGCCCGCCGCGAGCTCCCTTCCCGCGACCTCGCGGCCCGCGGCGAGCGGGAGCCGATCGAGCTTCGGGTCCGGACTCCCTTCGAGCGGGGGGGATTGCGCCGCTATCCAGTACCTCACGACGGAGCCTCGGCGATCGATCTCACCGGGATGATGCCACAACCCTCCGTGGAGGAAAGGGACTCACGCCTCGCGGATCCACGCCAGCATCTCCCCCGGAGCGCGATTGTCCCAGACACAGTAGGGAACCGCCTCGAGCGTCACCGATCTCCTGCCGGATCCGGCGAAGCGGTAGAGGGCTCTCTTCCAGGAGGCGCGATCCATCCGTCTCGCCCGCCCCCGGATCACCACCACACCACCGAGCCGGTTCCGGTCGAACCTCGCGGAGAGCTTTGCCTCCCGCGGCAGGACCAGATCGTTCAGGTTCGCGCCGTTGTCGACCTCCTCCAGGCAGTAGATCAGCGGCCCGCGCTGGAGCGCCACCCGCCCGGCGTCGGCGTCCACCGCCGGGTTGGCCTCGACCCGCTCGGCCGGCATCGGCAGCGTGAGCTCGATCGTGTCGCCTGGATTCCAGCGGCGCCTGATCCTCGCGTAGCCCTTCGTGACGAGCGGTGCCAGGCGCAGAGATCTGCCGCAGAGCTTCGCCCGCGGTGCGCGGCACCAGCCGGGGATGCGCAGCGCCAACGTGAACTCCGCCGCCTTTTGCGGCCGGACCGCGATGGTGACCTTCTCCTTCCACGGATACCCGGTCTTCTGCTCGATCATCACCTTGCGCCCACCGAGATCCAGCTCCCCCCTCCCCTGCACGTAGAGGTGGACGCACGCCGCGGAGCGGCTCTCCGAGTACACGTACTGGCCCACCGACGCGACCAGCCGGGCGATGTTCGGAGGACAGCAGGAGACGGAGAACCAGGGCTGGCGGTGGGCATCCCCGCGACTCTCCAGCGGGTTCACGTAGAAGAAGGTCTCCCCGTCGAGAGAGACACCGCCCACTGCGCCGTTGTAGAGCGCGCGCTCCATGACGTCGGCATAGCGGCCGTCGCACTCCAACTGGAGGAGGCGATGGTTCCAGAACACCAGCCCGATCGCGGCACAGGTCTCGGCGTAGGCCGATGCGTTGGGAAGATCGTAGTCGGACGTGAAGCCCTCGTTGTGCGACGAAGGTCCGATCCCTCCGGTCACGTACATGCGCCTCTCGCAGACGCTCTTCCACAGGCGTTCGCAGGCCCGGAGCATCGCGGCGTCTTCGGTCTCGGCGGCCACGTCCGCCATGGCGCAGTACATGTACATGGCCCGGACCGCGTGCCCGACGACCTCGCTCTGCTCGCGCACCGGCAGGTGATCCTGGCAGTACTCGGTGCCGAAGCCCTCGCCCTCGCCCAAGAAGTGGCGATTCATGCGGCTGTCCTCTGGATCGAGCGCATCCAGCTCCCGCTGGAAGAACGAGGGGCTGCTCCCGCGCTGATCGAGGAAGAAGCGGGCCAGGTCCCGGTAGCGCTGCTCCCCGGTCGCGCGATAGAGCTTGACCAGGGCCAGCTCGATCTCCTGATGGCCGGGGCAGCCCTCCCGCTTGCCGGGCCCGAACAGCGAATCGATGTGGTCGGCGTATCTGCAGACGGCGTCGAGGAGCTTTCGCTTGCCGGTGGCCTGGTGATAGGCGATCGCCGCCTCGATCAGATGCCCGGCGCAGTAGAGCTCGTGCCACATGCCGAGATTGGCCCAGCGCATCTCGGGCCTGACGACGGTGAAGTAGACGTTCAGGTATCCGTCCGGCTGCTGGGCCGCCGCGATCAGGTCGACCACCCCGTCGACCCGACGCTCGAGCTCCAGGTCGGGGTGCGTCGCGAGGCTGTAGGCGGCCGCTTCGATCCATTTGGCCACGTCCGAATCCCAGTAGGGATGGGGGACCGGCTCGCGCCCCTCACGCCAATCCAGCTTGAATGCGTCGATGCGGCCGGTCTCCTTGGACTGCCGATACGCGATGGGGATGGTCACCTTTCGGTTGGTCTCGATGCGCGGCGCCCAGAACTCGTCGGCCACCTCGACCCTGGTGAAGGGAACGGGGCTCCGCTTTCTGCGTACGCGGCGTGACATGGCAGCTTCTCCAGGAGTTGCGCGTCGACGAACGGGGGCCGGTATACCGGCGGGTCAGTCGCGCAGATCTGGCAGTTGATAGCCTTCGCCGGCGAGCTCCGCGCGAAGGGCCTTCTTGTCGATCTTGCCCGTGGAAGTGAGGGGCAGGGCTGCGCGGACGAGGACATCGTCGGGGAGCTGCCACTTCGCAAAGGCTCCGGAGCAGTGAGCGATCACCCCGTCGGCTGTCACCTCGCTGCCCTCCGAGGAGACCACCAGGGCCACGGGCCGCTCGTCCCACTTCGGGTGCGGCTGCGCCACCACCGCGGCCATGTCGATGCCCGGCATGCCGACGATGTGGTTCTCGAGGGCCACCGAGGAGATCCACTCGCCTCCCGACTTCACCAGGTCCTTGGAGCGGTCGGAGATGATCAGGTACTGCTCGGGGTCGATCTTGGCCACGTCCCCGGTCACCAGCCATCCTTCGTAGAACTTCTCCGGCTGCGGATCCTTGTAGTACTCGGAGCACACCCAGGGCCCCCGAACCAGGAGCTCTCCCATTGCGACGCCGTCGTGGGGCAGCGGCTCGAAGGAGTCGTCGACGATCTCCATCTCGAGCCCGGGCATGAGGAGCCCCGCCTTGGTGACGTTCTCGAACTGCTGCTCCTCGCTGAGGCTCCGGTGGGAGCGTTTGGCGACCATCCGCGTGAGGGTGCCCAGGGGGTTGGTCTCGGTCATCCCCCAGGCCTGGATCATCTCGATACCGAGGGTCTCCCAGAACCATCGAATCAGCGAGGGCGGTGGTGCGGAGCCACCACAGGTGAGGTGCCGCAGCTTCGAGAGATCCCAGCGCTTCGGCTCGGCTTCGATGGCGCTGCGCACGCTCTGCCAAATGGTGGGAACCCCGGCCGAGATCGTCACCTCCTCGGACTCGAAGAGATCCAGCAGACTGGCGGCGTCCAGGAAGCGGTGGGGCATCACCTGCTTGGCGCCGAGCATCATGGCGGTGAAGGGGAGGCCCCATCCCATGGCGTGGAACATCGGAACGATGCCGCAGACGCTGTCCGTCCCCGAGAGCCCGATCGCGTCGGTCATCGCCTCGGTGATGGTGTGGAGATAGGTGGAGCGGTGGGTGTAGAGGACGCCCTTGGGGTTCCCGGTGGTCCCGCTGGTGTAGCAGAGGCCGAGGGGGGCATTCTCATCGAGCTCCGGCCAGTCGTAGCTCTCGGGATGTCCCTCGATGAAGGCTTCGTAGTCGACACAGTCGCGGAGCGAGGTCTCCCACCCCCCTCTCCCCTGCTCGCCCCCCCTCGCCGCACAGACCACGAAGAGCTCGACGCAGGGGATCCTGTCCGCGAGGGGCGCGAGGAGCGGCAGCAGGTCCTCGTCGACGACGATCACGCGATCCTCCGCGTGGTTGATGATGTACTCGAGATCCCGCGGCGAGAGCCGGATGTTGAGGGTGTGGAGAACCGCCCCCATGGAGGGAAGGGCCTGGTACATCTCCAGATGGCGGTGGTTGTTCCACATGAAGGATGCGACCCGGTCCCCCGCCGCGATGCCGTGGCTGGCCAGGGCGTTCGCCAGGCGGCAGGAGCGAGCGCGGGTCTCCCGGTAGCTCTGCCGATGGACTCCATGGGCGGTGAGTGTGGCGATCTCCTCGTCGGGGGCGATCCAGGCGCCGCGATCGAGGAGACGCCACAGTAGCAGCGGGGTCTGCTGCATCGTCATGACTCGCCTCCTTCTCTCGGGATGTCAGCGGCTCGCAAGACACTGTCACCCCGGCGGGGGTGGGCTCGCCGACGTCGGACGGTCTCAGCCGAAGACGCCCGCGTCGCGGAGGGCCGCGATCCTCTCGGCATCGTAGCCCAGCACTTCGCTTAGAACTTCCTCGTTGTGCTCGCCGACGGTCGGGGCCATCCCGGGCTCCGGAAGCTCCTCGTCCTGGAACTTCACCGGGAAGGGAAGCATGTCGGCTCCGTGCCGGGAGGCCGGGTACCAGGGGAAGCGGTCCTGGAACTGGGGATCGTCGGCGATGGTCTTGGGCGAATTCACCGGGGCGATGGGGTAGTTGTGGACGTTGCCGTCCTCGATCCACTCATCCGAGGTCCGCGTCTTGAAGATCTCGCGCAGCTCGCGCTGGAGCTCCCGGTTGCCCCGGGCGTGATCGGCGAACTTCGACCCCGGCCATTTTTCGAAGAACTCCATCCGACCCACGCTCTCGCAGAAGTTCTTCCAGAAGGCCTGCTCGGAGCACATGAACAGCACGTGGCCATCCGCCGAGTCGTACATCTGGTAGCGCACTCCTTCCTTCATGCCCGCCGTTCCCGGTGCGCGGCGCACGTAGTTGTCGGCCTTGTTGCCCGTGACCTCGGACTCGGGCCGCTCGTAGGCCTTCCAGCTCTCGCTGCGATACCAGTCCATGTAGGCGGCAGCATCGGACTGGCCGATCTCCAGCATGCAGCCCTCGCCGCTCTCGCGGGCCCGAATCACGGCGGCGAGAATGCCCAGAGCTCCGAGCAGCGGGCCCGCGTGCATTCCGATCGACGCGTGCTCGGGGATGAAGCAGAAGCCCTCCTCATCGTAGGCGGGACTGATGATGCCTCCCCAGGTATCGAAGGCGATCCCGTGTGAGGGCAGGTCCTTGTAGGGCCCGGTCATTCCGTAGCCGGAGATGTTGCAGAACACGATCTTCGGATTCCCTTCCCGCAGTTGCTCGTATCCCAGACCCCGCTTGGCCAATGAGCCGGGACGCATCGCCTCGATCACCACGTCCGCCCCCCTGGCGAGGTCTCGATAGATCTGCACTCCCTCCGGCTTGCGCAGATCGAGAGAGACGCTCCTCTTGCCCCGGTTCACGTGGAGGTGCAGGAGCGAGGTGCCCTCGATGATCGGCCAGGTCATCTGGCGGATGTAGTCGCCGGAAGGAGACTCCACCTTGATCACCTCGGCGCCGAGATCGGCCAGGTGGGCACCGATCGCGCCCGGGCCCAGTAGCGAGCTCTCGATCACCCGAACGCCCGCCAGCGGCGAAAGGTTGGTTTGCGTCATGGATTCATCCTCCGAATGAAATCGACCGGATCAGCTGCCGAGATCTTCCGCAATCGCTCTGGCCAGGTAGCGTCCCATGATCTCGTATCCGGTCGCGTTGAAGTGGCAGCAGCTGTCGACGTAGAGCGGTTCACTTCTCCCGGCGAAGATCTGAGTGAGGTCCAGGAAGCGGACGTCATTCGTTAGCAGGTCCTGGCCAGCCGACCGAAGCAGCCCGTAGCCCTTCTCCACGCCCACCCTGTAGGGATGGCGTTCGAGGTAGGCGAGCTTCCTTTCGGAATCGCTGAGGGGCTTCGAGCCTTTCACGTACTGATTCGGCTGCAGGGCGTGGTAGTAGTGGATGCCGTTTGCCCGGCAGAGCCGGCCGAGCTGGATCGACGATCGCTTCCACACGTCGACCAGAAAGCCATACAGCTCCCGGTCGGATGCGAATTGCCGGCGAGGGCCCGTCGCGGCGTACTCGTCGGTCTGCCCCGGCTGGTCGCGAAACCTCTCCTGGATCCGATGCTGAGCCCGAGCTCGACTCCCGTCCAGGAACTCCCAGACCAGATTGGCGGTCGGGGAGTAGCACCAGGGCGCGTTGGAGAACCGCCGGGCCAGCTCCCTTCGCTGCTCGCCGGCGTATGCGGCCTTGGCGATCAGGATCCTCGATTGGGGATCGCGAAGCGCGCCAGCGAAGCCGTACCAGCCGCGCGGAAAGGCGGGGAAGACGCCCTTCGGCGCGTTCTCCGCTTCGTGGAGCGCGACCTCGTTGAAACCGTCGATGTTGATCACGAGGTCGAGCTCGGCACCCTGCGTGAGCAGGTAGGTGACGATCAGAAGCTGTTGCGGTTGCTTGTATCCGCCCATGGCGAGATTGATGAAGACGAGATCCCGATCGGTGAAGACTCCCGCCTCTGCTAGCGCGCGCGAAAACGGCTCGCGGCCGATGTCGAAGAAGTTCGCGGCCACCGATCCGCCCACGATCCCGATCAGGGCTCGTTCCGCGCCCCGGGATTGAAGCGGGCTTTCCAGCGTATAGGGGAAGCCCCACTCGCTGACGGGAATCCTTCGAGTTCCGCCCAGCGGGTCGTCCTCGACGATGACCGCAGGACGGATGACGAACCCCATGTATGGGTGGACGACGTAGGGGGAAGAAGAGGCCGCCTCCCGCTCGGGCAGCAGAATTCGATCGCGGAGCTGCTGGAAGGAAGTCCAGGAGAAGACTCCCTCCGCCCGGATGGACAGCACGGTCCAGGCGAAGAGCTCGGTCGCGATGAGAATCGACGTCAACGTCGCAACGACGAAGAACAGGCGTCTGCCGAGCGGGATCCGATGTTCCGTGGAGTTCATCGAATGCCCCGGACGGGAGGGTTCACCTCGGAGTGCTCGTAATCGAGGAGCGCGGCCACGATGCGCTCGGCGGCACGGCCGTCGCCGTACGGACTCACCGCCCGCGCCATCTGTGCGTGCGCCTCCCCGTCTTCGAGCAGTCGGCTCGTCTCGCTCACGATGGCCCCGCGATCCGTTCCGACCAGCCGGGCGACGCCGGCCTCCATGCCCTCGGGGCGCTCGCTCGCGTCTCGCAGCACCAGTACCGGTACTCCCAGTGTGGGAGCTTCCTCCTGGATGCCTCCGGAATCGGTCAATACGAGCACGCAGCGCTGCATCAGGTGCACGAGGGATCCGTACTCCAGCGGCTCGATCAGGGTCAGGTTGGGGATCCCGCCGAGGGCCTCACGAACGGGCGTCGCGACGTTTTCGTTGGGGTGCACTGGATAGACGAGATGAACGTCGCCCGCGAAGCGTTGCGCCAGCTCGCGGAGCGCCTCGCAGAGGGAGCGAAGCGGTGCGCCGAAGCTCTCGCGGCGATGCGCCGTGACCAGGATCAAGCGCCGATCGCGGGGAAGGCGAGCAACCTGTGCCTGCTCCGCAACATCGCTCCGAGACGCCACGTGCAGCAGGGCATCGATGCCGGTGTTTCCGGTGACGCGAATGGCCGAATCGGTGACGCCTTCGCGAAGGAGGTTCTCTCGGGCCCTCGACGTAGGAGCGAAGCAGAGATCCGCCAGGGCATCGGTGACCACACGGTTCGCTTCCTCCGGGAAGGGGCGCGCCTTGTCGAACGTGCGCAAGCCCGCCTCCACATGACCCACGCGAGCCTCGGCGTAGAACGCGCCGAGGGCCGCCGAAAGCGCCGTCGTGGTGTCGCCTTGCACCAGCACCCAGTCGGGTCTCTCCTGGGTGAGGATCGGTTCGAGTCGGGCGAGTACTGCTGCGGCAACCTGGGAAGGCGTCTGTCCCGGCCCCATCACGCCGAGATCGTACTGCGGCTCGATGTCGAAGAAGCGGAGAACCTGGTCGAGCATCTCGCGATGCTGCGCCGTCGCACAGACCACGCTCGTGATCCGTTCCCGGTGACGCTCCAGCTCCTTCACGACCGGCGCCATCTTGATCGCCTCTGGTCGCGTGCCCAGAACCGAAAGAACCTTGAGCATGCCGCATGATAGCCAGCTTCGGAGGATGCTCGCACCACGATGACGACAGAACAAATTCCTCCCCTTCGAGGAAAAATCTGATAAGAAAGGGGGGACTTCGCGGCTTCGGAGGCGTAGATGGAGCAAGAGCAGCGGCCCCCGCGGCCCGGCAGGCCGCGCCGCAGAGTCTATGTGATCCTTCCGGTGTTCAACGAGGCGGAACGGATCGAGACGCTCCTCGACCGCATCGACGAATCCCTGGACCAGGCCGCGATGGCCTACCAGGTCCTCTTGATCGACGACGGAAGCTACGACGGCACGTCCGAGATCGTGAATCGCTGTACTCGACGCTTCCCGATCCAGGTCCGCCGGCATGACGTCAATCTGGGTCTGGGCGCGACCATTCGCGACGGACTGGTCGAGGCGGCCCAGCTCGCTTCCGAACGGGACATCCTCGTCACCATGGACGCCGACGATACGCACGCGCCAGGCGTCATCCTGCGCATGTCTCGCATGATCCTGGAGGGGTACGACCTCGTCATCGCCTCGCGCTACCGGCCCGGCTCGCGGACGGTCGGCGTTCCTCTGTCTCGGGGCTTCTTGAGCTGGGCCGGATCCTGGATCTTTCGCCTTCTGTTTCCCATTCGCGGCGTCCGGGACTACACCTGTGGCTACCGCGCCTACCGGGCCGCGGTCATCCAGGACGCGCTCCGAGACTACGGGGACAGCCTCCTGAATCAGGACGGCTTCCAGTGCATGGTGGACATCCTCTTGAAGCTCCGGCACCGGGACCTGATCTTCGGCGAGGTCCCCTTCATCCTGCGGTACGACATCAAGGAGGGCGGAACGAAGATGAACGTCCGCAGGACGGCATTCCAGACCTTGCTGCTGATCGCGAAGAGGCTGGGAGGGCGGTGATACAACTCCGTGTAGAGTGGAATGGTCACGGGTAGAGACCAGGAACGAGCCCCCCGTCGAATCGAGACCGTGGCCGCCCTCCTCGCGACCGCGGCCGCCCTGTCGCTCTACGCGATCTTCCTGCTTCACGCAGGCGCCCTCTGGCGCGACGAGGCGCAGCCCGTCGTTCTCGCGACGATGGATTCGCTCGGGGAGATATGGGCGACGCTCGCGTACGACACGGTCCCTCTGGCCTCGACCCTGGTGTTGCGGCTGTGGACGACGATCTTCTCCGCGACCGATCTCGGGGTGCGGATCTTCGGGGCGTTCGTCGGCGCAGCCTTCCTTGGAGCCGTGTGGACGAGCAGCCGCCTACAGGGCTCGTCGGCGCCCCTGATCGCGCTCGCCCTCCTGGGGTTCAACCCGGTGGTCGTTCGCACCGTGGGCGCGGTGCGTCCATACGGGCTGGCGGCGGTCTTCATCGTTCTCACCCTGGGTCTCGTCTGGCGCGCCTCTCGGGATCCATCGCCGGCGAAGCTCGGGCTGGCGTGCCTCCTCGCCGTGCTGAGCGTACAGACGCTCTACACCAATGCGCTTCTCGTGGCCGCGATCTGCCTGGGGGGAGCAGTGGTCGCCGTGCGCCGTTCGGGCTGGAGCGCAGCGATCCCGCCTCTCGCGATCGGTGCCGTCGCAGCCCTCTCGCTCCTTCCCTATGCGGGCTCGCTGCTCCGCGGCTGGGAAGACCTCGTGACCATCCCGCTTCAGGGCTCGTGGCCCCGGATGTGGCTGCTGCTGAAGCGCGTCCTCGGCGCGGACATCGACTGGATCGTCTGGCTATGGCTCGTCGTGATCGGTGTTGGATTCCTCGCCGCGGGGTGGACCCAGCTCTCGCGCTCTCTCACGCGATCCGAGCACCGGGATCTCGCGTTGTATGGCGGCACGATCATGGGGATAGCCACGCCGGTTTTCCTTCTGTTCATGAGAAACTCCAATCTCCCGACCCAGGACTGGTACTACGTTTCCCTGCTGGCGACGGTCGCCATCTGCCTCGAGGGAGCGGGCGCGGCCCTCCTCCGCGGCTGGCGGGCAAGCCTTGGCAAGATGATCCTGCTGGCGATCGTCGCGACTGGGATGACGAGCGCGATCTCGTCGGACCTGCGAATCCGGCAGAGCAACGTCGACCAGATCGCCGCGCATCTGGAAGAGAACGCCCGAGGCGACGATCTGATCGTCGTGAGCCCATGGTTTCTGGGTGTCTCCTTTCGACGATACTATGAAGGGAACACCCCCTGGGAGACGGTTCCGCCGCTCGAGGACCACAGCATCCACCGCTACGATCTTCTCCATCAGCGAATGGCGGACCCCCGGGCGCTCGATCCCCTGCTCGGAGCGATCGCGCAGACTCTGCGTTCCGGCGGCCGGGTGTGGATTGCAGGGGAGATGAGACCGCGGCGACCCGGAGATCGGCGGCGGGAGCTTCCCCCCGCCCCGCATCCCGCCTACGTCATCCGATGGATCGCGGAGATCGAGGACTATCTGGCCACCCACGCAACGGCCACGGAGGTCGTTCCCGTCGCTGCGGATCGACGGATGAGGAGTCGGGAGAACTTCCGCTTGCGAGTCGTGACCGGCTGGCGCTCCGGATAGGTCGGTATGGAATCCGGCGATCGCCGTATCGAAGCTTCGGAGGTTGGCGTTCATTGACCGGGCCGACGGTGGCTCGTAACATGAGACAGCGATGCCTTTTCGTACGGTCCTGGTGAATCCACCGGCGCTCTCTCGCGCCGAACCGCACGACGTTCCCGACTACCCCCACACCGGCCTCGCATACCTCGCGGCCTCGCTGCGGGCGGCCAGCATGGACGTGGCCGTGGTGGACGCGAAGCTGGAGCGCCTCGATGCAGCCGGCACCGTCTCCCGGGTCTGTAGCCTCGAACCCTCCCTGGTCGGCTCCACCTGCATGACCCACGATGTCGTTTCCGCGGGAGAGATCGCCGAAGGAGTCAAGGCGACGGCCCCGTCGGTTCTAACGGCGGTCGGCGGCGTTCACGCCACCGCCCTTCCGCAGCGAATCCTCAGGGACTTCCCGTCTTTCGACTTCGCGGTACTGGGGGAAGGTGAAGATACGCTCGTCGAGTTGGTTCACGCACTCTCCTCGGGCAGCGCTCTCGACGCGATCCACGGACTCTCCTGGCGCAACGGGGAGAGCGTACACGAGAATGAGCCGCGAGCGCGAAGGGATGACCTGGATGCGATTCCCCCCCCCGCCTGGGACCTCTTTCCGGATGCGCGGGAGTACCACGTCACCACGGCCAGGGGATGCCCCTACCAGTGCGTCTTCTGTTCGGCTCCATACGGACACAGAATCCGGGAGCGGAGTCCGGAGAGCGTGCTGGCGGAGATGTACTCCGTCGCGGAGCGCTACGAGCCGCGCCACTACAGGATCAACGACGAATCGTTCGCATTCAAGAAGGAGCGCGGTGAGCGCATCATCGCCGGAATCGCAGACCACGGGGGGCTACGCGCCATCCCGAAAGCCGCCTCCCTGCGAGCGAACAGCGTCTACCCCGAGCTGATGGAGGGGATGCGGGAAGCCGGCTTCGTCTACGTGGATTTCGGGATCGAGTCGGGAGACCCGGAGATCCTCACGAGAATCAAGAAGCGCGTCACGATGGACGAGCTACGCCATGCGGTGGCGGTCACCAAGCGGGCCGGCATCAAGGTGGGCGGCAACTACATCATCGGTCACCCGGGAGAAACCCCCTCCACGATCCGAAAGACGATACGCTTCGCTGTGGAGCTGAACTGCGACTTCAACGCGTTCGGCATCATGACACCCTATCCGGGCACGGAGATCTACCAGATGGCGGAGCGAGGCGAATGGGGCTACCGGTTGCGCTCCACCGATTGGCGTGATTTCAACAAGCAGCTGGGTGGCGCCCTCGAGATCACGGGGCTGCCCCGGTACCAGCTGGAGCTCTATCAGCTCCTCGGATACGTCTCGGTCTACCTGGCGAACCTGCGGTTCCTCTCGTTTGCGCGCTTCATCTGGGACTTCCGCAGATCCGCGTTCGCGTTCGCGAAGAACTTCGTCGTCCATTTCCTCACGCGCAGGCGAGGCCGCCGAAGTGGCGCGGCTCGTGAGGGAAGCTAGAAACCGCGGCTGGTCGGAGGTACCTCCAGGATCTTGACCGACCGACCCTTCACTCCCGCTCGCAGACCGATCCTGTCGGGGCGCGCCGTCCTCGGCGTATCGCTGGTATTCGCCGTCGCCTTGCTGCTGCGAATGCTCGTCGCCGACATTCCCCTGGAGCGCGACGAAGGGGAGTACGCCTACATCGCACAGCGTTGGCTTCTCGGGGAAGTCCCCTACCGCGACAGCTTCGACCAGAAGCCCCCGGCGGTCTTCGCCGTCTACGCGCTGATCCTCGGCACGCTCGGATCGAGCCCTGCGGCGATTCACTGGGGCGCCCAGCTCTGGACGCTCGGAACGCTGGCCCTGGTGATGTACCTGGCTCGCGCCTGGCTCTCGGCGCCGGCCGCCGTTGCGGCAGGCCTGGTGATGGTCCTGCTCACCGTCGACCATGCCCTGGTCGGCAATGCCGCCAACACCGAGCTCTTTTCCCTCCTTCCGCTCGCCGCCTGCATGGCGGCCGCCCTGCGCGCCTCCGAGAAGCAGACCTGGGGCTGGAGCGCGGTCGCGGGGGCGGCCGGCGCCGTGGCGGTCGCCTTCAAGCACGTGGCGGCGCCCATGGTGATCCTCCCGCTGCTGCTGATCGTCTCGAGGCGAAAGCGGCTTCCCGTGCACCTGCTCGCCTTCTCCCTCGGCGCGGTCGCGGCGATCCTTCCCATCGTGGTCTACTTCGTGGCGACGGGCGCCTTCGAGGCGCTCTGGGATGCGCTGGTACGCTTCAACCTGGCGTACGCAGCCCACGCCTCCGTCGCCAGCTACCAAAGGGTCCTCTGGCCCCAGATCCGCGCGACGCTGCCCTCCCTGTGGCCGGTCTACCTGCTCGCCGTCCTCGCGCTGCTGGTCCGGTGGCCAGAGGGGCAAGGGGTCGGGGGATCGAGGGCCCGCGCGAAGCTCTGGTGCGCCCTCTGGCTGCTCACCGGACTGCTCGCGATCGCAGCAGGGGGATACTTCCGAAGGCACCACTTCTTCTTCGCGGCCCCGCCGCTGGCGCTCCTCGCCGCCGCGGGAATCGACGCCGGCCTGCAGCGGCTCGGGCGCTTCGGGCGACCCGGCTGGCTTCGCGTCGCCGTCGCGGCGGGTATCGTGATCGCCGCGATGCTCTGCTCCCCCTGGTACTACCTCCCCGGCAACGCCGAACGGAAATCCACCCGCATCTACGGAAACAACCCCTTCGTAGAATCGCCGATGGTGGGAGACTTCCTGAGAGAGAACTCCGTGCCCACGGATCGGATCTTCGTGTTCGGCTCGGAGCCGCAGATCCTCTTCTACGCCCAGCGACGGAGCGCGAGTCGCTACATGTTCGTCTACCCTTTGATGTTCGCCGTCGAAGGGGCTCACGAGCGGCAGCAGCAGGCCCTGGACGAGATCCGCACCGCACGGCCCAAGTTCATCGTCGGCGTCTTTCTCGCCAGCTCCCTCCTCGAGCAGCCGGACACGCCGCGGATTCTCCGGCACGGTCTGCGGGAGCTGGTGGAGAGCTCATACCACCTGGTGGCGGCGACGCCATTCAGGCCGGACGGAAGCGCCGCCTTCGCGAAGGGCGAAGCGGTGCGGAAGATGTGGGCGCGAAAGCCGCTGTGGGAGATCGCGCCTCCATGGGCATCGCTGGTCATCTGGGAGCGGGACCCGGAGGCCCCATTCCCTCGATGATGCGATGCCGCGCAATACGGCCGGGTGGAGCGCCGCGCAGGCTGGCCCGTACGGTGCGCTTCGGCTCGCTGAACTGCTATATCACTATCGCGTGACAGCGATGCACCTGATCATACCCGCCCTCGACGCGGCGAAGAACCTGCCCCGATCCGCCCGGGCGGAAGATCAAGGTTGGGAATCATGAAGCTCTCGGTCGTCGTCCCGGTCTACAACGAGAGAAGCACGCTGGATGAGCTCGTCCAGCGCGTCCTGCGGGTCGACTACGGATGCGACCTGGAGGTCGTGATCGTGGACGACGGATCCGACGACGGAAGCGTCGAGGTGGCGCGAGCGCTCGCCTCCCGACACGCAAACCTGGTCGTTCTGCAGCACGAGAAGAACAAGGGCAAAGGGGCGGCGATGCGCACCGGATTCGCCCGCGCCAGCGGCGACATCGCGATCGTTCAGGACGCCGACTTGGAATACGACCCCCGGGAGATCCCCTCGATGGTCGACCTGATCCGCGACGACATCGCGGACGTCGTGTTCGGCAGCCGCTTTCTCTCCCGAGGACCGCACCGCGTGCTCTACTACCAGAACTACGTGGCCAACCGTTTCCTGACCTTCCTCAGCAACGTTCTCACCAACCTGAACCTCACCGACATGGAGGTGTGTTACAAGGCGTTTCGCCGCGAGGTCCTGGCATCGATCACCATCGAAGAGGATCGCTTCGGCTTCGAGCCCGAAATCACCGCCAAGGTGGCCAAGGGAGGGTGGCGGGTCTACGAGGTACCGATCTCCTACTACGGCCGCACCTACGAGGAAGGCAAGAAGATCGGCTGGAGGGACGGCGTTCGCGCCCTCTGTTGTATCCTCTGGTACAACCTCCGGCCGCGCGGCCGATGAGCCCTCCAGCCGTACCGGGGCATCCCCCGAGGGGCGCGTGACGGCTGGGGACTTCTCCCTGTCTTGCCGGGCCGGGGGGATTTGCATCCATTTCCTCGGAGTGGACGCCTCCGAGCCGTGGGAGAACAGGTGAAGGTCTCTTTGTACGCCACCATCCGCGCCATTGCCGGCACCAAGACGGTCGAGTTCGACCTGGCGGACGGATCCAGCATCCGGGAGCTCCTGGATCGCCTCGTGCAGCACTGTCCGCCTTTGGCGGACAAGCTCTTCGACGCCGAAGGGAAGCTCTCCCGCAGCGTCCAGGTGTTCGTCGACGGGCGCAGCTCCGCCCACCTGCCGGAAGGCCTGGACACCAAGCTCCGCGCCGACCAGGCGGTCGACGTTTTCCCCGCCATCGCCGGCGGCTAACCGACCCTAGACGATCCCCAGCTCCTCGAGCTTCGACTGCGGCACCACGCCGTTCTCCCAGCCTCGCGCCCGGTAGTACTCCTCGAGCATCTGGTCGAGCTCGGAGACGTGCCCCTTGGAGCCACCCATGGTCGACGGCTCCGTGGTGAAGCGCGCGGGCAGTGTGTCCGAACCTTCCCCGAATCCCGCCAGGTTGTTGTAATGGCGCTCCAGCGCATAGATGCGCTCGCCGGCGGCCATCACGTCTTCGGGTGTGAACTCGATGCCCATGCCCGCCGCGTATTGCGCGGCATAGTGCTCGGCGGTCTGGGCGAAGGAGCTGAACTTGCAGAGATCGAGGCTGTCGGCGAAGGCCGCCAGGTCCTGGAAGGTCTTCGCCAGCTCGCCCTTGCCCTTCCAGGAGAGGGGATCCGGGGGCGTTCCGATCACGCCCAGCTCGGCGGCGGCCGTGTAGGCGCGCAGGTGACAGGCGCCGCGGTTGCTGGTGGCGTAGCCGAGGCCCATACCTTTGAGTCCGCGGGGATCGTAGGCGGGGATCGCCTGGCCCTTCACCTCCATGGCGAGCTCGGGATGGCCGAAGTGGGCGGCGGTACGCGCCGCACCCTCGGCGAGGACGTCGCCGAGGCCCTCGCGCCGGGCGAGCTTCTCGGTCAGCGCCACCATGGCGGCATGGTCACCCCACGCCAGGCCCTCTCCATCGACGTAGCCCTTCTCGGTGCACTCCATGTAGACCGAGAAGACGCCCCCCAGCTCGATGGGGTCGATGCCGAAGTCGTTGCACTGGTCGATGAGCTTGACGAGCGAACTCGCGTCGTCGTTGTCGCAGTTGGCCCCCAGCGCCCAGGCCGACTCGTACTCGACGCTCTCCATCCGGACGCCGGCGTAGGGCCCCTCCTTGACCTCCACCTCCTTCTTGCAGGCGACCGGACAGGCGTGGCAGGTGGGATTGCTCACCAGGAGATTCTCCACCACGTACTCGCCCGAAATCTTCGCGGCCCTCTCTCCGAAGGACGTCAGCTGGCTGTTGCGCGTAGGCAGCGCTCCGATAGCGCTGGCGATGTTCATCAGCGAGTTGGTGCCGTACACCGAGAGGCCCCCCTTCTTGGGGCTGGTGATGGCCGTCTCGCTGCGGATGGCATCGAGGGCCTGACGGCGGGCGGTCTTCCAGGCCTCCGGGTCGTCCACCTCGGTCTTCTTCTTCACCGGTCCCTGGATCACGATGGCCTTGAGCTGCTTGCTGCCGCCCACGGCCCCGGTGCCGCCCCGCCCGAAGGCGCGGTCCATCTCGTTGAGCCAGGTCGCGAAAAGCGACAACCGCTCTCCCGCCGGGCCGATGGTGCAGACCGAGAGGTCCTTCTCGCCGTAGCGCTGCTGGAAGAAGGCGACGGTATCGTGGACCCCCTTCCCCCAGACCTCCGAGGCGTCGCGCAGCTCCACACCGGCCTCGGAGACGAACGCGTAGACGGGGCTCTTGGCGCGCCCTGCGAAGACGAGGCCGTCCAGGCCGGTCCAGCGCAGCCGGGCGGCCGTCCATCCTCCCTGGTGGCTGTCGGTCAGGGTCCCGGTGAGGGGCGACTTGGTGACCGCCGCCCAGCGGCCACTCATGTTCGCCTCCGAGCCGGTGAGGGGGCCGGTCAAGAAGCAGAGGAGGTTCTCCGGGGACAGCGGGTCGACCTGCGGCCCGTTCTCCAGCAGGTAGCGGGCGCCCAGACCCCGGGCGCCGATGTATTTCTCGGTCCAGCCCTCCGGGACCGGGCGAATCTCGACCCGACCCTCGGTGAGATCGACGTGGGCGATACGACTGCCGAAATCTGTCAGCTTCATGGAGGACTCCTCCTCTGGCCGTTGTCGTCATGGGCTTCCGCCCACGCCAGTATACTCCCGAGCCGGTGGGATGGCCGGCCCGCTGTGGGGTGTGGGCTAGCCGCCTCAGGGGGAATGTGCTTGACTTGCGGGCCGTGCAATCGCCTGGCGGGCCGGCGCCGGCTGCCGGGCTTGGGGTTCATCCGCGGTGGCCCACCGACCGATAAGTCACCGAGATGGCCGGCCGCGGAGGAGTCCGGGCGAGAGGACACCTCCGCGCTGATCGCCCCATCACCGAGACGATGCATCTCGCACCCGCGAAGGTTGCCCCGATGTCGAAACCTCTCAAGGTCATGACCATCTTCGGGACTCGCCCCGAGATCATCCGCCTCTCGGCGATCCTCGAGAAGCTCGACGGCCACTGCGACCACGTGATGGTCCACACCGGCCAGAACTACGACTACACCCTCAACCAGGTCTTCTTCGACGACTTCAAGCTCCGCAAGCCGGACCACTTCCTCGGGGTGCAGAGCGACACGATCGGCGCCCAGATCGGCAAGATCCTGATCGGCGCCGAGCAGGTGATCCGCGCCGAGAGGCCAGATGCGGTCCTCATCCTCGGCGACACCAACAGCGCGCTCTCCGCCATCGTCGCCAAGCGCTACAAGGTCCCCGTCTTCCACATGGAGGCCGGCAACCGCTGCTTCGACGAGAACGTGCCCGAGGAACTCAACCGGCGCATCGTCGACCACATCGCCGACATCAATCTCTGCTACACCGATCACGCCCGTCGCTATCTCCTGGCGGAAGGCGCCGCTCCGGGCAGGGTCTTCGTCACGGGTTCCCCGATGGCGGAAGTGCTCGCGAACTGCGCCGACCAGATCGAGGCCTCGAGCATCCTGCGGGAGCTGGATCTCACGCCGCTCCGCTTCGTCGTCGTCAGCTGCCACCGCGAGGAGAACGTCGAGAGCCGCTCGCGGCTCGAGGCGCTCGTCACGATCGTCGAGCGCATGAGTCGGCACTACTCGATGCCCGTCATCGTCACGACCCATCCCCGCACGGCCAAGCGGTTTCAGGAGCGCGACCGCCCGGTGGACGGAGACGTCCGCTTCCTCGAGCCGTTCGGGTTCTTCGACTACGTGAAGCTCCAGAAGCAGGCCTTCTGCGTACTCTCGGACAGCGGCACCATCTTCGAGGAATCCTCCCTGCTCGGGTTTCCCGCCGTCGTGATCCGCGACAGCACCGAACGACCCGAAGCCATCGATACCGGAGCCTGCGTGCAGACGGGTATGGATCCCGAGACCGTCCTCCTGGGAGTCGACATGGCCGTCGCCGAACGCGACACCGGCACGGAATCGCGGATTCCCTGGGACTATCGTCACACCGACGTCTCCAGCCGTGTGGTGCGACACATCTGCGGCCAGGCGCGAATCATCCGGAAGAAGGTGTGGGGAGCGGACAGCGACATCGACCCGATGCAATAGGCGCCAGGAGAGCCGATCTCAGTCCGTAGAGCGCCGGGCGACGAGCGGCACTGCCACGAACGAGGGAACCACTCATGCATCCTGAACAGACCCTTCTCATCACCGGCGGAACCGGCTCGTTCGGAAAGACCATGCTCCGGCGGGTGCTCGATCTTCCCGAGGCGGAGGCGCCCGGGAAGGTCATCATCTTCAGCCGCGACGAGGAGAAGCAGTTCCATCAGCGCCAGGAGTTCCCCGACCCCCGCGTCGAGTACTTCATCGGCGACATCCGCGACCGCGAGAGCTGCGTCAAGGCCCTGAAGGGCGTGACCGTCGTCATCCATGCTGCGGCGCTCAAGCAGGTCCCGACCGGCGAGTTCTTCCCGTCGCAGATGGTCAAGACCAACGTACTCGGTACGGAGAACATGCTCGAAGCTTCCGAAGCCCAGGGCGTCCAGAAGTTCATCAACCTCAGCACCGACAAGGCGGTCTACCCCATCAACGCCTACGGCATGTCGAAGGCGCTGGCGGAGAAGATCGTGATGGCTTCCGCCGGGAAGAACATGGCTGAGGGCAACGGCACCGTCTGCTGCGCCGTTCGCTACGGGAACGTCATGGGCTCACGGGGTTCGGTGATCCCCCTGTTCATCAAACAGCTCGAGGAGGGAAACACCGTCACCGTGACCGACGGATCCATGACCCGATTCCTGCTCCGGCTCGAGCAGGCCACGGATCTGGTCCTCCACGCGATCGAGCACGGAACCCAGGGGAGGATGTACATCAGGAAGACGCCGGGCTGCACGGTCGACGTGCTGATCGAGGCGCTCGAGATGCACTTCGACCGTTCCATCGAGAAGACGATCATCGGCGTGCGCCCGGGTGAAAAGATCCACGAGACGCTGATTACCGCCGACGAGCTCTCGCGACAGGTCGAGGAGCTCGACACGATCGGAGAGGGAGCCATCACCGCCGTCCGTTCCTACTTCGAGTGCAAGATGGTCCCCGACGCCGTCGTCTACGACAAGTTCGACGAAGAGATCCCGACGCCCGGCAGCGACTTCACCTCCGAGGACACACGGCTCCTGGATCCCGCGGAGACCCTCCTGCTGATCAAGAAGGCCGGCATCCTGTGACGAAGCGAAGGGTCGGGATCACCGGGAGCGCTGGCTTCATCGGAAGGCATCTCGGCGAGCTGCTCCGCCAGAGAGGCCACGAGGTGATCGCATTCGAGGGCGACATCACCGATCCCGAGTCGGTGCGCCGCCTGGTCGAGGGTTGCGAGGTCATCTTCCATCTCGCCGGAAGGAACATCGGGCCCGAAGACGAGGTCCTCCGCGTGAATCGCGAGGGTGCCCGGCTGGTGGCGGAATCGGCGGCGGCCCAGGGCGATCGGCACGTCATCCTGAGCTCGAGCAATCTGGTGGCCCGGCGACCCGACTCCGCGTACGCGAAGGGCAAGCTGGCCGGCGAGGAGATGCTCGCTGAAATCGCCGGCTCGAATGGCTGCAAGGTGAGCCTGTTTCGGATCGCAAACGTCTACGGGCCGGGAAGCCGCCCCTTCTACAACTCCGTCGTCGCCACCTTCTGCTGGTACGCGGCGGCGGGACGGGGCGAGGAGCTTCCGATCCACGGCGACGGCAGCCAGGTGGTCGAGTTCGTGCCCGTGGGGGAGGTGGTCGAGATCCTCTGCTCCTCCCTCGACCAGACGGAACCGCTCCACCGCGAAGAGATATCGGGCCAGGAATTCTCGGTCCGGGAGCTGGGCGAGACGATCACCGATCCCGAGAAGCGCGCGGCCCACGCGACACTCGAAGCGCAGGTCGAGTCGTACAGGAACGCTCGATTGACGGGGCAGAAGGGGGTCCGGTCGTATCCGATCCACACGCGCGAATCGGGCTCTTTCCAGGAGCTTCTCCACGACGACGAGGCGGTGTTCGGCCAGTTGAGCGTCTGCACCATTGCCCCGAGAGACGAGCGGGGCGGACACTACCACCTGCACAAGGAAGAGTGGTTCTGCGTCCTGCAGGGGAGGATGGCGCTCGACTTCTTCACCCGGGATGGAGACTACGTCCTGACCCAGCTGCTGGAGGCGGAGCACCCGCGCTTCGTGCACGTCCCGCCGCCCTACTACCACGTGGTCCGGAACGTCGGCCACGGGGAAGTCGAATTCCTGATCGTGGCCAACGAGGTGTTCGATCCCAACGATCCGGACACCTTCGTGCTGCCGGTCTCGCTCTAGCCGAGAGCCCCTTCCTGCGCCGAGTCCGCGCGGCGCCACCCGCGAGGCGATCGCCGCGCCAGGCGGCGGCGGCGCCAACTCCGCGTATATTCCATGCAAGGGAGGTACTCCATGCGGTTTCGACCCCTCTTGGTCGCCCTGGCCACGCTGATCCTCGCCTTGGCGGTGGGGTTCTTCCTCAGCGGGGATTTCCTCTACCGGGCGTTCACCGGACTCGACCCCAGCGCTTTCCCCGCGGGGCCGCTGTTCCAGCCCATCGGAGAGGCCCTGTTTCCCGGGCTGGGTGCGACGAAGGCGGGGGTGGCATTGGCGGGGGGGACTCTGCTCCTCCTGGCGGTGATCGTCTTCTTCCTGGTGCGCTGGTCGGTGCGCGCCAAGGTGGCGGAGACCGATCCGGGCCGGCGCAGCTTCCTCACCGGGGCCGCCTCCGGAGCCGGCGCGGCGCTCGGTTCCCTGGTGGTGGGAGCCGCCGCAACCGCGGGGCGATTCAGCCCTTGGATGCCCGTGGGTGAGGCGATGTCCGACAGCGGGGTGGTGAAGACACACCCCGACTGGAAGCAGGCCTGGAAGGGCAGCCGCGTCCGGAACTACCGGCGCTTCGGACGCACCGAGTTCATGGTCTCCGACATCGTCGAGGGGGCCGGCCCGCTGCGCGAGGAGGCCGACGCCATCCCCCGCCTGGCGATCGAGCGGGGCATCAACTACATCGACACCTCTCCCGACTACTCGGCCACCGGCAGCGAGATCGCCGTGGGCCGGGCCCTCCGGGCGACGGGCCGGCGAGATCAGCTCTTTCTCGCCACCAAGTGGTGTACGCCGACCGGTCATCTCCCCGCCGGAACCCCCGTCTCGAAGTACGTGGAGGTGGTGGAAGCCAGCCTCTCGCGCCTCGGCACCGACTACGTGGACCTGGTGCACGTGCACGCGTGCGACGAGGTGTCCCGCCTGATGGACGAGAACATGCACGAGGCGTACGAGCGCCTCAAGGAGGAGGGGAAGGTCCGCTTCCTGGGGTTCTCGAGCCACACACCGAGGCTGCTCACGGTCGCCAACGCCGCCATCGACTCCGAGCGCTTCGACGTGATGATGCTCGCCTACCACCACGGCATCTGGCCGCAGCTCCACGAGGTGATCGCGAGGGCTCGCAGGGAGCAGGACATGGGCGTGGTCGCCATGAAGACCCTGAAGGGCGCCAGACACCACGGGCTCGAGGGATTCCGGGAGGAGGCGGACGCCTATTCGCAGGCCGCACTCAAGTGGGTGCTCTCGAATCCGGACGTCTCCTGCGCGGTGATCTCCTTCTTCGAGCTCCAGCACGTGGACGAGTACCTGTACGCCTCCGGGGAGTCACTCACCGAGCGAGACGCGGCGATTCTTCGCAAGTACGACGAGCAGATCCTCGGCAGCTACTGCGCGCCCCACTGTGGGGCGTGCCTGGGGAGCTGTCCGGAGGGGGTGCCGATCCACGACGTGCTGCGCCACCGCATGTACTTCGAGGACTACGGCTGGGAGAAGGAGGCGATGCGCCTCTACTCCCGGCTCACAGTCGACGCCTCGGCATGCAGCAGCTGTCCGGCACCGTGCCTGGAAAGCTGCCCGGTGGGCATCCCCATCGCCGAGCGGACGGAAAAGGCGCACGAGCTGCTCAAGCTCGCGTAACCGCCCCAAAGGCAAACACTACTATACTCGGATCCTGCCCCGCGACGCGGCGGACCCCCGGGAGCGCTATGGGTATCGCGCTGGCCGGGCAAACGATGCGGCGCGCGTGGAGGAGGATCTGGGTGTGAACGATGGATTCGATGCAATCGTGGTGGGTGCGGGCTTCGGCGGCGCGACGTGTGCGGCGCTGCTGGCGAAGCGGGGACTTCGGACGCTGCTCGTCGACAAGAACGCGGTTCCGGGCGGAAAGGCCATGACCGTGGGCGAGAAGGGATACCGCTACGACCTTTGGCCCATCGTCGGCGGGCCGAGCCTGAATTCACGCTTCGCGGAGGTGCTCGACGAGCTCGATATGGCGGATCAGGTCGAGATCCTGACTCCCGAGCGGAGCAACGTCCTCATGTACAGGGGCGCCTCCGGCGAGTACGCCTCGTTCGTCGGCTCCGCGTCCCCGAATCCCGAGGGCGGCGCCGGCGCCCTCGAACTCCTCGGCATCTCGGGCGAAGACCTCCCCGAGGTGATGCGGCTCTTTGGCGACATCGCGCAGGCCACGCCGGAGCAGATCCGCGAGCTCGACGACGTGACCATGAGCGAGTTCCTCTCCCGCTACCGCCTGCCGCAGTCGTTGGTGAGCTATCTCGGCATGCAGGCCAACATCATCTTCGTCGTGCCCATCGACCTGCTGGCCGCCTCGGAGATGATCCGAACCATCCAGGACTTCAGCGCGGGGGGAGCCGGGCGCTATCACCGCGGTGGCTTCGGACGCATGGCCGAGGTGTTCTGCCAGGCGGTCGAGCGCAACGGGGGCCGCGTCCTGCTCGGCTCGCGCGTCGAGCGGATTGCGGCAGCCTCCGGAGCCGTGACCGGCGTGGTCACCGACCGGGGAACCTTCGAAGCCCCGATCGTGGTGAGCAACGCTGGAATCCAACCTACCGTTCTCCGCCTGGTGGGAGAAGAGCACTTCGACGCCGGGTATCTGAGCTACGTCCGCGGGCTGGTTCCCTCCTGGGGAATCGTGGGAACCCGCTACTTCCTCGATCGGCCCTACTTCGAGCACGGCATGTACGTCGCCTTTTCCGACCAGAGCTACATGGACAGCGATCGCTTCGCGCGCATGAAATCGGACTGGCTGCCGGAGGAGCTCTCGGTCTTCAACGTGATCCCTTCCTTCTACGACGCGAGCCTCGCACCCGAGGGAAAGCAGTGCGCGCTGGTCGGGACCTTCTGCTCTCCCGACCCCGAGATCGGGATCATGGATCGCCTCTGGGAGCGCCTCGACGAGACGGTGGAGAAGATCTGGCCGGGGCTCGAGGAGTGCACCGAGTCGAAGGTGCGCTACGGAAACGCGCAGGTCTCGGGGTTGACTCGCGATTCGGTGGTTCCCGGCCAGGGAGGCGAGTGTATCGGCCTCGCGCAGATCGTCGGTCAGTGCGGGCAACACAAGCCCTCGGCGAAGGCGCCGCTCCGCGGGCTCTACTACGTGGGCTGCGACGCCGGGGGCTACGGCTGCGGTACCCACCAGGCGGCCGATTCCGGTATCAACGTCGCCGGCATGGTGTGCCGCGAGCACCGGATCCGGATCTCGGCGTTCTAGCGAGTACTAGGTCGTGGGGGAACTGCGGGCGATGGCGCGCCGGCGCCGCGCGGTGAACTCGGGCGCCTCGCGAATGCAGGTGGCGAGGATGCGGAAGGACTCCAGAAGGGAGCGGAACCCGGCGCGATCGAAGGGCGCGGCCCCCTCTCCCACCTCCGGGTAGCCTCGTTCGTCGGCCTCGAGCTGCTCCCAGTTGCAGAAGAGCCGCCCCCACTCGCTCTGCAGGGCCGCCTCCATCTGCTTCTTGGCCACGAAGCTGTACCAGAACATGTCGTGGTAGGCGACGCTGGCGAGGTAGGACCAGGGCGCCAGGAAGGTCTTGAGGGACCACTCGAGGGGCTTCTTCAGGGGTCCCCAGTAGATCAGGTGCTGCCCGCGCGAGGCGAAGGTCATCTTGCGGTACGGCCCCACGAAATCCCAGCGCTCCTCGGCGGCGTCGAGATCGCCCACCACCTCGACATTGCGCACGTCCCCGCAGCCCAGACCGAGTTCGTGGGCGAGGCGGATGTAGCGAATCGAGAGTGGGTCGAAGCCCATCAGCTTCGCCGCCACCGCGTCGATCGCAACCTGATCCGCACTGGCGAGCAGCACGTTCTTGACGTGGGGAATCATGCAGCGCGGGCCGGGACCGTCGCCTGCGAATGTCCCATCCATCACGGCGAAGACTCCGCGGTGGATCTGCTTCTGGATCATCAGCAGGTCCACGAGCGTGTCGTGGATCACCGGGTGCGTCCAGTGGCGTCGCTCGTTCAGGAGACCTCCGAAGGCGTTCTTCATCGCACCCGTGGTGGTGGTGAAGACGTGGGTCTTCACGGTGGGCAGATGAATGATGTTCTCTCCGATGAAGCGCCGGGGAATGTGGAAGCCGTCGCGGTAGACCTGATTGAGGCAGAGAAAGCGGTCCGCGAGGTCACCGACGGCATCGCGAATGTGGATCCATTCCTCTCCCTCGTAGAGGTGGATGTTGCGGAGCCCATGCGCCTCCACCACCGGAAGCTGCTTGTTCTCCCGTTCGGCGAGGTGTGCATCGACGACGACGGTGCGGTTGTTGCAGGCGTGAATCCTGTCGGGATCGTAGCCGTCGGCCTTAAGGGCGCGAATCACGCCCTCGAGCTGCCAGGGGGTCGTCGAGCAGGCGGGGAAGAAGAAGTGCCAGCTCGTGTTCACCTTGAGCGCGGTGTCGACGTCCTTGGGCAGGACGTCCTGGTAGCCCGCCAGGTTCATCAGCCGGTGATGGTCCGCCAGGACCGTCCTCGGTGAGGTGCGGACTGTACCGGGGCGGCGTGTAGACGGGCATTCCGGGGACGGCGAGGCGCAGCAGTGCGGCGATTCCGATCCCGGCAGCGACACCCGCGGCTCCTCCGAGAACCGTGAGGACCACCGCCTCGAGCAGGAACAGGCGCTGCACGTGCTGCGCCGTCGCACCCACCGCGCGCATCAGTCCGATCTCGGCCACGCGCTCGTTCACCGCGATCCACATCATGGTGAGGATCCCGATCGCTCCGACCAGGAGGGAGATCCCCCCGATCGCCGCCACCGCCGTGGTGATGACCCTCATCACGTTCTCGAAGACCTCCAGCATCGCGGTCTGGGAGACGATGGTGAAGTCCTCCTTGCCCGCATGGCGCTCGGTCAGGAGGCTCCGGACCCCCTCCACCACCGCGTCGGTGAGACCTTCGTGGGAGAACTCCACGTGGACCTCGACGAGCTCGTCGAGGTTGAACATCTGCATCACGGTCGCGACCGGGATATAGGCCGAATCGTCGATGTCGAAGCCCAGCAGCCGGCCCCGGGGCGACATCACCCCGATCACGCGAAGCCGGAACCCGGCGACCCGCACGAACTCGCCGAGGGCGTTCTTCTCGCCGAAGAGCTCCCGTTTGAGCTTCGGTCCGAGCACCGCCACCATCGAGCTGCGACGGGGATCGCCGGGCGGAAGAAACGAGCCCTGACCGACCTCGAAGTTCCAGACGCCGGGCATGTCCGCCGTCACTCCGTAGATGAAGACGCTCCGCCCCCGCCCCCCGCCCTCCACGCGCGCCTGTCCCACCGCCATGGGAACCACTCTCCGCACGCCTCTCACGCGCTCCAGCGCCTCTGCGTCGTCGATGGTGAGCTTGTGCGTCGTCCCGCCGAGCACTCCGGGTATCCCCATCGTCTCCGTCTTTCCGGGGTTGACCTGCAACACGTTGGTGCCGAACTGGGTGAACTCGGAGATCAGGTAGCGACGCGTCCCCTCCCCGATCGAGGTGAGCAGGACCACCGCGGTGATCCCGATCGCGATACCGAGCATGGACAGGAAGGAGCGGAGGCGATGACTGCGGAGAGCCCCGAGACCGACGCGCAGGTAGTCGTCCGGTGCCACCGGTCTACCTCGCCGCCAGCGCTGCGACCGGCTCGAGGCGCGCGGCTCTGCGGGCCGGGAGCACGCCGAACAGGGCACCCATGCCGACCGAGGTCGCGAGCGCCGCGGCGACCGCCCAGAGCGGCGTCGCGGCGGGGAACGCCGGGTACACGAGTGCGAGAATCCGGATGCCCGACCAGCCCAGCGCCAGGCCCAGCAGGCCGCCCATGGCGGCGATCAGGATCGCCTCCACGAGGAAGATCGCGAGAATCTGGCGATTGCCGGCGCCGATCGCCTTCAAGAGCCCCACCTCGCGGGTGCGCTCCGAGACCGAGACCAGCATCAGGTTCATGATCCCGATCCCCGCCACCGAGAGAGAGACGGCCGCGATCCCGGTCAGAGCCATGGTGAGCGCGTTGAGGATCGAAGAGAGCGACGCGACGACCGACTCCTGGGTGATGCAGGTGACGTCCTCCTCGCCGTGGCGTTCGGTGAGGATGGCCACGGCGCGAGAGCAGGCGGCGTCCACGTCGTGGTGGGCGCCCACTCCGAGCACCACCCGAAACAGCGAGGTGCGGTTGAAGATCCGCATCGCGGTGGCGACCGGAACGATGACGAGATCGTCCATGTCGAAGCCCACCTGCTCTCCGCGGCGCTCCAGCACGCCGATCACGCGCATCCGCCAGTCTCCCACCCGCACCGCGCGGCCGACCGCCGGTTCGGCCCCGAAGAGCTCGTCGGCGACGGTGGCGCCGAGGACCACCACCTGGGTGCCGCGGTCCAGTTCGCCGCCCGGCAAGGTGCGCCCCACCGCGACGTCGAGCTCGCGGATCTCCAGGAACTCCGGTGTCGAGCCCAGGACCATGACCTGACGGCGACGCTCGCGATGGGCGACGGTCTCGTTTCCCATCGAGACCGGAGCAACCAGGCTGACCTTGGGCACTCCGCGCCGCAGCGCCTTCGCGTCGTCCAGGGTCAGATCGTTCGGAACCCCGCCGAAGCCCGGAAGGGCGCCCGTCGTCTCGGTCTTTCCGGGGAGCACCACCAGGAAGTTGCTGCCGAGGGTCGAGAACTGTCCGATCACGTACCGCCGCGCGCCCTCGCCGAGGGAGGTGAGCGCCACCACGGCAGCGACGCCGATCGCCACGCCGACCAGGCTCATCGAGGTGCGGAGACCGTGACGGGACAGCGCGGTGAGCGCGATGCTGCCGAGATCGCCGGGCGTCAACGGGGCGGCCCCGGTAGCGGCGCGACGACAGGATCTCCGCGCAGCTCGCCGCGCGCTGCGCGCCGCACCACCTGACCATCCTCCATCACCAGCGCGCGATTGGCGCGGCCGGCCATGGCGAGATCGTGGGTCACGACGATGAGCGTGAGGCCGTCGGCGTTCATGGCCTCGAGCACCTCCATGACGTGGCGCCCCGAGCTGCTGTCCAGGTTTCCGGTGGGCTCGTCGGCCAGGAGCATCTGGGGACGCATCACGGTGGCGCGGGCGATGGCGACCCGCTGTTGTTCACCCCCCGAGAGCTCTGCGGGCCGATGGTGGGCTCTCGCCTCCAGCCCCACCGTGCCCAGGGCCGCGGCGACCCGTTCTCGGCGTTCCGCGCGCGGCACCCCCGCGAAGAGCATCGGAAAGGCCACGTTCTCCGCCGCGTCGAGCCGGGGAATCAGATGGAAGCTCTGGAAGACGAACCCGATCTTGTGGCGCCGGACCCCGGAGAGTTCCTCCTCCGAGAGGGATCCGACGTCCTCACCGTCCAGGCGATAGGCGCCCCGGCTGGGACGATCGAGGCATCCGAGCACGTTGAGCAGCGTGGACTTCCCCGAGCCCGAAGGCCCCACCACGGCGACGTAGTCGCCAGCCTCGATGGTTTCCGAGACATCGTGGAGGGCGTGCAGGGAATGGCCACCCATCGCGTAGGTCCGGTACACCCCATCGAGCTCGATCATGGTCGATACTCGGTCTCCTCCACCTGCACGCGGGCGCCGGCCTTCACTTCGATGCGATCCAGCGAGATCACCACCGTCTGCCCGGCGGAGAGCCCCTCCCGAACCTCCGCCCAGTCCCAGTTGCGGAGACCGATCTGAACGGACTGCTCGATCAGGCTTCCGTCCTTCGCCAGGAGCGCCCGGTTCCCCTCGAGGAGGGCGGAAGTGGGGAGCCGCAGCACCTGATCCCGCGCCTCCAGCACCACCTCGACGTCCGCCGAGGTCCCGGGCAGGAGCTCTGACGCGACCTCCCGGTCGTCGATCTCGACCTCGATCTCGACGGTGCGGTTCTGCGCTTCGACGTCCAGCACGTAGGGTGCGACCCGAATCACCTTCCCCGGAAGTGAGACACCCGGATGAGAATCGACGCTCACCTTGGCCGGCTGCCCGGCTCGGATCGCGGCGGAGTCGACCTCGTCCATCGGAGCGCTCACGTAGAGGGAGCTGGGATCGATGATGTCGACCACGGCGGGCGCCGTGAGCAGCGGAGGAGACGGCGTGATCCACTCGCCGACCTCGACCGCGACCTCCGCGATGACGCCATCGAAGGGCGCGCGGATCACCATCTTCTCGAGCTGGACTTCTATCGCCGCGATCTCGGCCTGCGCTCGATCCACCTCGGCAGTGACGGCGTTGCACGAAGCGCTCGCGACCTCGTAGGCACTCTCGAGCTGATCGAGCAGGTCCTCGGACACGATCGCCTGTTCGGCGAGCTTGCGCTTTCGCCCCAGCTCCCTCCTGGCGCGGTCGCGCGCGATGCAGGCCTGGCGGCGAGAGGCTTCAGCGACGCGGAGACCCCCTTCGGCGAGGCGGAGCTAGGCACGCTGCGTCGCATCGTTGAGCGCGATGAGCGGAGCACCGGTCTCCACCCGGTCTCCCTCGCGGTGCGCGACCTCCACCACCCGGCCGCCGATCTCCGCCGAGAGCTGCGATCGCAGCCGGGCGCGAACCGTTCCCGCCTTGGTGTTGGTGATCGTCGACTCGACCCGGCCGCGCTCCACCCGAACCACCTTGACCTGGATCGGCTCGGGAGCCAGGAGCGTCATTCGGAGCAGAAGCGCAGCACCGCCCAGCAGGAGGAGGGACCAGAGGAGCCACTTTCGCATCGCCACGGATTGTACTCCCAATTCACCGCATCGCGAGGAGTCGGGCGGCGTCCTCGCGGTCGGGTCCCGGAACGATAGAGTGTCGCAATCTCCGCGGCGGCAGCGGGTCGCTGCGAGAGCCAGGGGGTATCGCGAATGAGCGTGGAACGTCTTCCGGTCGTCGGGGTTCTGGGCTCCGGCGGCGTCGAGCACCGGGAGCGGGCGCAGGCACTGGGCCGTTGGCTCGCGGGCCTGGGGGTCCACCTGCTGACCGGTGGCGGGAGCGGCGCGATGAACGCCGTGAGCAGGGCGTTCTCGGAAGTCCCGGACCGGCGCGGACTCGTCATCGGCATCCTTCCCAGCACGGCGGAGGGATCGGCTTCGGCGCGGGAGGGCTATCCGAACCCCTGGGTCGAGTTGGCGGTGTTCACCCATCTCCACCTGAGCGGCCACGGCGGAACCGATCCGATGTCGCGCAACCACATCAACGTGCTGAGCTCGAAGGTTCTGGTCGCGCTCCCGGGCGGGCCGGGAACCGCCAGCGAGATCTCGCTGGCCCTCCGCTACCAGCGACCGGTGATCGCCTTTCTTCGAGACAGGGGAGAGATCCCCGATCTTCCCGATGCGGTCCGGGCCGAAGACGACCTGGAGAAGATCAAGGAGTTCGTGCGCGAGAACTTGACAGTTTAGTAAGTCTGGAGCTTCCAGGAACCCGACAACGACCTTTGGTCGAATAATCCGGTCGGGCCGTCGTCCAATCCCGGGGAGCAGACTGCTCCGACCACAGCCCACGACCAGGAGAGACCCCATGGTTCGGACCGCGACGCTTCCCTTGACGGTTGTGCTTGCCCTCGCCCTCGGCACCGGTGCGCAGGCCGGTTCCGGAGGCCAATGGCCCTTCGATCCACCCTTCCTCAGCCATTTCTCCCATCGCGGCCGAATCGGCGTGCAGGTCGAGGGAATGACGCCGGAGCTTCGCGGCTTCTTCCACGCCCCCGAGGACCACGGCCTGCTGGTGGCCCGTGTGGAGCCGGACCGCCCCGCCGCGAGGGCCGGACTGCGCGTGGGGGACGTGATCCTCTCCGCAGACGGGGAGCCGCTGCACGAGCCCTTCGACCTGGTCCGGAAGGTGGCGACGGCCCCGGCGGAAGAGGTGATCGAGCTCGTGATCCTGCGGAAGGCAAAGGAACGGACGCTGCGCATCGAGCCGGAGGGCGAGCCGAGCCCCTGGGCCGACCCGGAGCGATTCGGCACCTGGTTCGAGGAGAAGCTGAGCCTGGGAGGCCCTGAGCTTCGGGAGCGGATCGAGCAACTCGAGAAGCGACTCGACGAATTGGAGCGACGGCTCGAGGAGCGAGACCTGGAGAGCGGGGAGACCGCGCGGGAGACCTAGCCCGGATTGACCCGGGACGAATCAGAGCTCTCGGGTCTCCGCATCGACCTCCCGGTCGAAGTCCGCATCGGCCGTGTCGGCCGCGGCGCCGAGTCCCTGGTAGTACTCACGGAAGGTCGCCGCGATCGCGTCGATCGGCACGTCCGCGAACTCTCCGCGCTGGGCCAGGTACTCCATGTGGCGGTTCCCGTCCAGGTCGAAGGGGTGGAAGATCGAATCCTCGCGGCCGTCGAACTCCAGCGGGCGAATCCGGAACTTCTGGCAGAGCTCCACGTTGAAGGCGGGCGTCGCCCTGACCCATCGGCCCTCGAGGTGGATGGATACGTAGCCGTGCCAGAAGAAGACGTCGGTCTTCATGGTCTCCCGCATCCGCGCCGTCGAGAGGTGATTGCGAACGTCCGCGAAGCCGAGACGAGCCGGGATCGCCAGCGACCGGCACGCGGCGGCGAGGAGAATCGCCTTGGCGACGCACCAACCACGGCCCACGCTCAGTGTCGTGGTCGCGCAGAGGCCTTTCACGCTGAGCTCCAGGGCGTACGGGTCATAGCGGATTCCGTCACGCACCGCGTAGTAGAGGCGGACGGCGCGATCGACGGGGGCGTCCGATTCCGCGCAATGGCGCGCGACGAAGGCTTCGATCTCGGGGTGTCGTGACTCGATGGTGGGCGTCGGCTCCAGGAAGGGACGAAGATCTTCGCTGCTCATGGGCGCAGATTAGCAGCCACGACGCGCCTTTCCGCGGGGAGACGCCAGACTCTATACTCCTCCCCCCGATCAATCGAGAGAGAGTGATCGCCACCGCGGAGGCACCATGGACGTCGCGCGAGACTTCAATCAGGCTTATACCGGCGAGCACCTGGACCGGATCGCCTTCCCGTTGGGAGGCATCGGCGCGGGCATGGTGTGTCTCGAGGGCGGCGGGAGTCTCTCTCACCTGTCGCTGCGCCATCGCCCCGAAGTCTTCAACGAACCGCTCTGCTTCGCCGCGCTCTCCCTGAAGGGCGAGCAGGGGAATCTCGCCCGCGTCCTGGAGGGACCGGTTCCCCGACGCAAGCCGCTGTTTCCCTGGGGAGAAGCGGTCGTGGTCGGCTCCGGAAGCGGCGCGCCCGCCAGGAGCTACGGACTGCCGCGCTTCGAGGAGGCGCGGTTCGAGGCGCGCTTTCCCTTCGCGCGGGTGGAGCTTCGCCACTCGGCGATTCCGCTGGAGGTGGAGCTCACCGGATGGAGCCCCTTCATCCCCGGAAACGCGGACGATTCCTCGCTGCCGGTGGCGGCGCTGGAGTATCGCTTCAAGAACGGCGCAGGTAGTTCGATCGAGGCCGTCTTCTCCTTCCACAGCGCGAACTTCATGCACCAGATGGGCGCAGCGGGCCGCGCCGTGCTCGAGACACCGGGCGGCTTCGTTCTCTGGCAGCCCGGCAGCGAGCAGGCCCCAGAGCAGGAGGGAGCGTTCAGCGCCGTGCTCGGCGATCCCGAGACCCGAGTGAACTGCCGGTGGTTCAGGGGGGGCTGGTTCGACCCGCTGACGATGACCTGGAAGACGGTGCGCGAAGGAACCATGCCGGAGGCGGGAGCCGTCCGCGAGGGAGCGCCGAGCGCCGGTGGCAGCCTCTACCTCCCCCTCTCTCTCGAGCCCGCGGAAGAACGCACCCTTCGCCTGCTGCTGGCCTGGTACGTGCCTCACAGCGACCTCCGCACCGAGTCCAGCCTCACGCTCTCCGCCGGCGCGTCCGGAACCGAGGCGACGGAACGTCCCTGCTACCGGCCATGGTACGCCGGCCGCTTCGAGAACATCGGCGAGGTGAACCGCTACTGGGCGGAGAACTACCGGCGCCTGCGCGACGAGACCCGGAGCTTCAGCAACTGCTTCTACGACACCACGCTGCCCCCCGAGGTCGTGGAGGCCGTCTCCGCCAATCTCTCGATCCTCAAGTCTCCCACGGTCTTGCGCCAGATGGACGGGCGGCTCTGGGCATGGGAGGGCTGCGGCGATCACGTGGGCTGTTGCCCCGGATCCTGCACACACGTGTGGAACTACGCCCAGGCCCTGCCGCACCTGTTCCCGGAGCTGGAGCGAAGCCTGCGCCACACCGAGTTCGAGGAGAGCCAGGACGAAGCGGGACACCAGGACTTCCGGGCGTCGCTCCCGATCCGGCCGTCGGGCCACGATTTCCACGCCGCCGCCGACGGCCAGCTGGGAGGCGTGATGAAGGTCCATCGGGACTGGCGCATCAGCGGCGACACCGGGTGGCTCGCCGAAATCTGGCCGCGCGTGAAGCGGAGTCTCGCCTTCGCCATCGAGACCTGGGATCCCGACCGCCGCGGTCTGGTGCTGGAGCCCCATCACAACACCTACGACATCGAGTTCTGGGGCGCGGACAGCCTCTGCACCTCCATCTATCTGGGTGCACTCCGCGCCGCCGCAGCCATGGCCCGCGCCCTCGGCGAGGACGCGGGCGACTACCTCCGGCTCTACGAGAAGGGAAGAAGCCATCTGGAGAGCGAGCTCTGGAACGGCGAGTACTTCCATCAAGCCGTCCAGTGGAAGGACCTGCGCGCAGCGTCGCCGCTGGATCCCGGATCGCAGAGCCTGGGCCACGACCCCGGCTACTCGCCCGAGGCGACCCGACTCCTGGAGGAGGAGGGGCCGAAGTACCAGTACGGAGACGGCTGCCTCTCCGACGGCGTCCTGGGCGCCTGGCTGGCGAGAGCGTGCGGAATCGACGAGATCCTGGACCCTCTGAAGGTGCGAAGCCACCTCCTGGCGGTCCACCGCTACAACCTGCACCACGACCTGTCCGATCACGGCAATCCGCAGCGATCCGGCTACGCCTTCGGCAACGAGGGGGGACTGCTGCTCTGCAGCTGGCCCCGAGGCGGCGAGCCTTCCCTGCCCTTCGTCTACAGCAACGAGGTATGGACCGGCATCGAGTACCAGGTCGCCTCGCATCTGATCATGGAGGGCCGGGCCTTTGAGGGACTCGAGATCGTCCGCACCTGCCGCCGCCGCTACGACGGGCGCACCCGGAATCCCTTCGACGAGATCGAGTGCGGTCACTGGTACGCCCGGGCGATGTCCAGCTACGGCCTGCTGCAGGCTCTGAGCGGAGCCCGCTACGACGCGGTCGAGAAGAAGCTCCACCTGCGCCCCGCCGCCGACGGCGACTTCAGGGCCTTTCTCGCCACGGCGACCGGGTTCGGCAGCGTCGGGGTTCGGAGCGGGGTGCCCTTCCTGGAGGTGCGCCAGGGCGCGATCGAGGTGAGCGCGATCGAATACGAGGGGCGGGAGGCGACGGGGCAGTCGGACCGCTGAGCGAATTCTGCTCCCGGCGATGCAGGCGCAGCCGGTCATCGTCCTCGCTGCGGTAGAGTCCAGGGCCATGAGCCTCCATCGCCGATTCATGGGTATCCTCGCCACCGCAGTCCTCGGGCTGGCCCTGGCGTTACCTTCCTCCCTGGCCGCCGAAGCCGGGCTCCATGCTGCGCGGGTCACCGAGGCCAACGCGACCCGGCTCCTGCCGGGCGGCCCCGTCGCGGTCGGCGGAATCGGCGACTGGGCCCTGGGAAACGGCACCCTGTGCGCGGTGATCTCCGACACTTCTCATGAAGCGATCTTCTCGGCGAGGGGCGGCTTCCTCGTCGATCTGGGCTACTGCGACCGGAACGACGACCAGTGGAACGTGCTCCAACCGCTGCTGAACGGATCCCGAGACCAGGTCCCCAACACCCGCGAGATCTCGGCGCGAACCAGCGACGCAGAGGCTCGAATCGTCACGGAAGCCGTCTTCGAGGGACTGGTGCTCGCCACCTGCTACAGCCTCGACCTCGCGGATCCCGAAGCGCTCCGGATTCGCTCCGAGCTGCGCCGGGTGGCCGAGGGGCCCCGGGTGAGGATGCTGAGCGACGTGTCGTTCCACGGAGACGGCTCGCTCAGCCCCTTCACCCTCTCCACGAAGCGGCCCGGGGCGTCGGTGGGATTCGTTCACCCTCCGGTGGATCCGAACGATCGGCGGAAGATGATCCGCGCCATCGTCCCGGGGGATGTCCAGGTGTGGGTCGGCGCCAACGGACTCGAGCCCGGCATCGCCTACGGACTGCGACTCATCGCCGCCGAGCTGATCCGCGCCGACGGAGAGCGCGGGGAGCTGGCGCACTTCTCCATCAACGGCGTCAACTTCTCGCTGCTGGGGATCCTGTCGCGCCCGCGTTGGCTGGGCCGAGCGGACCGGGTGGGATGGTTCGGTCTGGCTCAGACCCTCTTCATGGACCTGGCGGTGGGCGAGACCCTCGTCTACGAGAGGGAGGTCCGGGTGGGACGCCGGGCCGATGTGGCGTCGATCACCGACCAGCTCTGGCCCAATGCTCCGCGGGTCACGGGACGGGTGGACGATCCAGCGGCGCGGTTGCACATCGACCGCGAAGATGGAGCCCCCGCGACCCAGGTGCGGCCGGCACCGGACGGTCGCTTCGCATTCCGGGTCCCCCGCGGCGACTACCGCCTGCGCGCGATCGCCCCCGCAGGCCGCGCGCAGGAGCGCGCGTTCGGGGTGCGGGAAGCCGATCTCGAGCTCGAGCCGCTGGCGATGGGAGCCGTGAGCCGGGTGATTCTGCCCCAGGGCCATGCCATGCGCCTGGTGGTCACCGGGTCGGACGCCACGCCGAACCCGCGACTGGGCGACGAGCTGCTGGGCTTCCGCGTCGGGGAGATCGAGAGCCCGACCGCCTTCCTCGGGAACGAGATCTCCCTGTCCGGCGTTCCAGGAGATCCCGAGGAGATCGTGCTCCCGGCGGGCCGCTACCGGGTCTACGCGACGCGGGGGCCGGAGTACGGGGTGCGACAGAGAGACCTCTCGGTGGGCTCCGGAGAGGTACTTCCCCTGGAGATCGAGGTGCCCGAGCGGCTCCTGACCACGCCCGGGTGGATCTCTGCCGATCTCCACGTCCACGCGGTCCCCAGTGACGACTCCACCCTGCCCCTGCGCACACGGGTCGACACCCTGCTGGCCCAGGGACTCGAGGTGGTGGTGTCCACCGACCACGATCAGCTCGTCGACTACGGACCCCTGATTCACAGCCTCGGCCTCGGGGATCGCGTCGCCAGCGTGGTGGGGGCGGAGATCACCAGCACCGCGCGGGTGGCTCCGGTCCGCTACACCGCGGGGCACCTGAACGCCTTCCCCCTCCCGCATCGACCCCTGGAGTACCGGGACGGCGCACCGCGGAGCGAAGGCGTCCGGGTGCGCCGGATCGTCGAGGCGGTCCGCGGTCTGGGGGGAGAGCGCCTGGTGCAGATGAATCACCCGAGAGCCGAGTCGTTCATCGACGACGAATTGAACTACTTCTCCCACCTCGCGGTGGCGGGGGAATCCTTCGATCCGTCCCTCTCCCTCGAGGCCGCACCCAACCGCGCGATGCTCGAGCCCGCGCCGGACACGGGGCTGCGCGATCTGGACTTCGACGCGGTCGAGCTGATGAACGGCCCCTCCATGGTTCGCTACTACCGCACCCGGGCCGACTGGTTCTCCCTGCTGCTCCAGGGAGAGTTCCGCACCGCCACCGCCAACAGTGACTCCCATCGGCTGGGACAGTTGCTGGGGCTCCCGCGAAACTACGTCCGCCTGGCGGGCGACACGCCCGAGAGCTTCGACGAGGCGGGCTTCGTGCGCGCAATCCGCGAGGGAAGGGTCTACGGAACCACGGGGCCGCTGCTCGAGGTCAGCCTCGGAGAAGCGGGGCTGGGAGAGACCTTTCGCGGGCGCTCGGGCGTCCTGCGGGTGGAGGTGCGGGCCGCGGACTGGGTTCCGGTCTCGACCCTCCGGGTGTACGTGAACGCCGCGCTGGAACCGGAGACCGCGATCCGCGCGGGCGAGACCCGCGAGGTGAGTCTCGAGTTTTCGGGGGATTCCTTCGTGACCGTCGAGGTGGAGGGTGAGGTGAACGAGACCTTCGCGGCGGTGAACCGGGGCTTCCCCTCCTTCGCCTTCACCAATCCCATCTTCGTCGACGCAGACGGCGACGGAGAATGGACGGCTCCCGGTCTCCCCGCCTCCCTCCCGGCGACGATCCGCGAGCCGCTTCGGGCTCTCGAGTAGAGAAGGAACCCAACCATGGTGGACCTGCAGGAGATCGAAGCCATCAAGCGGCTCAAGTACCGGTACATGCGCTGCATCGACGAGAAGCGGTGGGACGAGCTCGCGGAGTGCTTTGCCGAGGACGCCACCGTGTCCTACAGCGGAGACCGGTACGCGTTCGCGGGAAGGGACGCGATCATGAAGTTCCTGGTGGACTCGATGGACCGGGACAGCTTTCTCTCCAGCCATCGAATCGGTCAGCCCGAGATCGAGCTCACCAGCGAGGCCACCGCGACGGGGATCTGGGCCCTCCAGGACACCGTGATCGATACGCAGTTCGAGATCACGCTGCGCGGATCCGCCTTCTACCGCGACGAGTACGTCAAGATCGGAGGGCAGTGGAAGATCCAGTCCACCGGCTATCGGCGAATCTTCGAGGAGATCGAGTCGCGCAAGGAGAATGCGAGCCTGACGCTCACCCAGCGGTTCTGGGGCGGCGAGTAGTCGGGGGACGGGCGATGCCGACGATCGCCGACATGATCCGCGCCCGGGTCGGTGACCCCCGGACCGCGCTGCGCTTCGAAGACCAGACCTGGAGCTACGCCGAGTACGTGAGCGCCTGTGCCCAGCGCGCGGCATTTCTGCTGGAGAGCCGGCGCGAGGGCCCCTTTCACGTGGGCGTCCTTCTCGACAACGTGCCCGAGTTCGCGATGTGGCTGGGCGCCGGCGCTCTGGCGGGTGCCGCGATCGTCGGGATCAATCCCACCCGCCGCGGCGCCGAACTGGCGCGAGACATCACCCACACCCAGTGCCAGCTCCTGGTGGCCGATTCGCCTCATCAGGCGCTGCTCGAAGGCCTCGAGCTGGGCGCCCTGGAGGATCGCGTTCTCGACATCGACACCTCCGAATACGCCGAGGCGCTCCGACCGCACCGCGGAGCGCCGCTCCCCGAGGCGGAGATCACCGACGGGGCGCTCTTCCTCCTCATCTTCACCTCCGGCACCGGCGGCGCGCCCAAGGCCTGCCTCTGCTCGCAGGGGCGACTGGCGACGATCGCACCGATCCTGGCCCGGATGCAGCAGATCTCCGAGAGAGACGTCTGCTATCTCGCCATGCCGATGTTCCACTCCAACGCGCTGATGGCCGGCTGGGCGCCCGGCCTGTGGGCGGGAGCGAGCTGCGTCCTCCGGCGAAGATTCTCGGCTTCGGGCTTCCTCCCCGACGTGCGCCGGTACGGAGTGACCTACTTCAACTACGTCGGCAAGCCGCTGGCCTACATCCTCGCGACCCCGGAGCGGCCCGACGACCACGAGAACACCCTGGTCCGCGCCTTCGGAAACGAGGCCGCGGACCGGGACATCGAGCGCTTCCAGAAGCGATTCGGCTGCGTCGTCACCGACGCCTTCGGCTCCACGGAGGGGGTGATCCACGTGTCGCGCACTCCCGACATGCCTCCCGGCGCACTGGGTCGAGCGACGGAGGGCGTCCTGATTCTCGACCCCGAGACGGGAGCCGAATGCCCCCCGGCGAAGTTCGATGCGCGACGCCGGCTGCTGAACGCCGACGAGGCGATCGGAGAGCTGGTCCACCGGCTGGGAGGGGGGAGCTTCGAGGGCTACTGGAAGAACGAAGAGGCGAGCTCGGCGCACCTGCGGGACGGAGCCTACTGGAGCGGCGATCTGGCCTACCGGGACGAGGAAGGCTTCTTCTACTTCGCCGGTCGCGACTCCGACTGGCTTCGCGTCGACGGCGAGAACTTCGCCGCGGCGCCGGTGGAGCGCATCCTCGGCCGCTTCCCCGGCATCGCGCTGGCGGCGGTGTACCCCGTCCCGGACCCGATCGTCGGAGATCAGGTGATGGCGGCGCTGCAGCTGATGCCGGGCGCGTCGTTCGACGCCGAGAGCTTCGCCTCCTCGCTCGCGGAGCAGCCTGACCTCGGCACCAAGTGGGCGCCGCGCTTCGTCCGGATCTGCGAGGCCCTACCGGTCACCGAGACCAACAAGATTCTCAAGAGGAAGCTTCGCAGCCAGCGGTGGGAGTGCGAGGATCCGGTCTGGTGGCGACCCGAGAAGAGCGGCCCCTACCGCCGGCTGACTCCCGACGACGTCGACCAGATCGCCGCTGACTTCGCCGCGCGAGGGCGGATCTAGACGGGGACGTTCCTTGCGTTCTTGCGTTTACGGGCTGCCGAAAACGCAAGAACGCAAGGAACGTCCCCGCTGCTGGCTCAACTGCCGCGCAGCAGGAGGAAGTACAGCAGCAGCACGATGGCGGTCCCCGTCATCGGCCAGCGCAGCTCTCGGGCGCGACCACTGGCGAGCTTGAGCACCGGGTAGGCGATGAAGCCCAGCGCGAGCCCGTCGCTGATCGAGTAGGAGAGGGGAATCCCGATCAGGATCAGAAAGGCGGGGAGGGCTTCGGTGATGTCGCTCCAGTCGATGCGCCGCACGCTGCGCAGCATCATCGCCCCGACCAGGACCAGCGCGGGTGCGGTGAGGGGCGGATAGCTCCCCAGCATGGCGACCAACGGGGCGAAGAAGAGCGCGACCAGGAAGAGCGCCGCCGTGGTCAGGCTGGCGAGACCGGTGCGGGCGCCCTGCTCCACGCCCGCGGCGCTCTCGATGAAGCTCGTCACCGTGCTGGTCCCCATCGCTGCGCCGGCCACGGTTCCCACCGCGTCCGACATGAAGGCGCGCTCGGGATGGGGGAAGGCGCCCTTCTCGATCAGACCCGCTGCCTCGGTCACCCCGACCAGGGTGCCGAGGGTGTCGAAGAAGTCCATCAGCAGCAGGATCAGCACATAGGGCAGCATGGCGAGCGAGAGCGCCGCCGCGATGTCCATCTTGAACAGGGTGGGTGAGATGGAGGGCGGCATTGCCAGCACCTCACCGGAGATGGCGAAGTCCTCCATCGCCGAGCCCGCCGCTCCCGGGAGGAGTGTCTTCAGGACCACGGCGACGACCGTCGCGGCGGCGATCCCCCAGAGGATCGAGCCGCGGACCTTGCGAGCGTGCAGCGCGGCGGCCGCGAAGAGACCGGAGAAGAAGACGAGGAGTCCGGGAGAGAGCCAGTCCGGATTCAGGCGCAGCCCGGTACCGGGAGCTTCGAGAATCAGCCCGGCGTTGCGCAGTCCGATGAAGGCGATGAAGAGACCGATTCCCCCCGCGATGCCCGCGCGCAGGCTGGGCGAGATGGCCTCGGAGAGGATCCTGCGCATTCCCAGCAGCGTGATGAGGAGAAAGAGCAGACCGGCCAGGAAGACCACCCCCAGCGCCACCTGCCATGGGTTCTCGTGCCCCGCTGCTGCCGCCGCCGGAATCACGGTGAGGACGAAGAAGAAGTTCTCGCCCATGCCCGGGGCCTGGGCGATCGGGGTTCGGGCGTAGAGGGCCATGAGCGCCGTGGCCAGGGCGGCGGCCAGGCAGGTCGCCGTGGCCACCGCGCCGAAATCGAGCCCCGTCGGGGTGCCGAACATCTCGCCGGAGAGAACCGCGGGCTGGACCACGATGATGTAGGCCATGGTCAGGAAGGTGGTGGTTCCCGCGAGGATCTCCCGTCGGGGATCCGTCCCGCGCTCCTCCAGCTGGAACAGGTTGTCGAGCATGGCCTCCCGGAGGGGAGAATCCTACCAATTGCGCGGATTCGAACGAGTCCAGTCCGCAGAGATGCCCCACCCCGGGACCGGCACTACCCTTGGGGGAGTCGGAAACGAGCTGGAGGCACCGTGAATCCGATCCGAGAGCCGATCCGCGGGCAGGGCTCGCCTTGACCTCTGCCAATCCCCAGACCGCTGCGGTCCTCGACTTCGACATCGAGGGCATGCGCTGCGCGAGCTGCTCCTCCAGGGTCGAGGAGGCGCTCAGGAAGCAGCCGGGGGTGCGCCAGGCCTCGGTGAATCTCGCCCTCGCTCGCGCGCGGGTGGCCCTGGAGCCCGATGCCGGCGCCGAGACCCTGGCGATCGAGGAGGCGGTGCGCAAGCTCGGCTTCGGGATCGCGCGCCGCGAGCCCCGGGCACTTCCCGAGAGTCCGGCCGCCCGGCAGCAGCAGGAGGTCGCAGCGACGCGGCGGCGCGCGCTGCTGGCGGCGCTCGCGAGCGCTCCGGTGCTGGTGCTGGGGATGAGCGGAGCCGGGGGAGTGCCGGGGCTCGTCGCCCAGGCCGCGCTGACGACGGTGGTGGAGTGGGTGTTCGGCTGGGAATTCCATCGCAGCGCGGTCCAGCGCGCCCGCACCTTCGGCGCCAACATGGACACCCTGGTTTCCCTCGGCACCCTGGCCGCCTACTTCTACTCGCTCTGGGCCCTGGCGGCGGGCGAGGCGGTCTTCTTCGACACCGCGGCGGTGATCATCACCCTGATCCTCACGGGGCGCTTTCTGGAGGCGCGCGCGAGGGGTCGCGCCTCGCAGGCGGTCACGCGACTGCTCGAGCTCGGCGAGAAGGAGGCGCGGGTGCTCCGGGAGGGCAACGAGATCGCCGTGCCCGTGGACCAGCTGCTACCCGGGGATCGGATGGTGGTCCGGCCGGGCGAGAAGATCCCCACCGACGGAACCATCGTGGAAGGGCGTTCCTCCTTCGACGAGAGCATGCTCACCGGCGAGTCACTGCCGGTGGACAAGGGGCCGGGTGACGGGGTCTTCGGCGCGACGGTCAACCAGGAAGGACGGGTGGTGGTCGAGGCGACCCGCGTCGGTCGGGAGACCGCCCTCGCCCGCATCGCGAGGCTGGTCGAGGACGCGCAGGCCTCCAAGGCTCCGGTGCAGAAGCTCGTCGACCGGGTCGCCGGCGTC
>CAZTOU010000012.1:26855-118027 GCA_964615365.1 uncultured Spirochaetales bacterium | reverse complement strand
CACCGCATCGAAGAGCTGCTCGAAGACCCCGCTGAGCGCGTCGCCATCCGGATGGTCTCCCTGGGGTACGACCAGCATCGAGTCGATCTCGGCGACCAGGCGCCGCACCTCCTGCGACGCGCCCACCTCCGACGAAGCCACGGCGGCCTCCGGCGAAGCCGCGGTGGCCGGAGGGGCGGGCGAGACCTCGACCTGGTTGCCGCAAGCCCCGAGCCATCCGATCGCCAGGGCGAGTATCACGAGAGCGTGTCGGGTGCGCATCTTTCCCCAATCGCCGGAACGAGGCGTGCGCTTGAGCGCTTCCGTAGTCGCGGGGGCTCGTGGCCGGGGCAGAGGATCCCGCGAGCGCCCGCTAGACTCCCCGCCCTCATACTGCGGCCAGCGCCGCCCGAGAGATCGGGCGATTCATCGGCGAGAAGGGCTGTCGCGGGCTCCGAGCTGAGCGGAAATGAAGAAGGTTTTCTACGGCTGGTGGATCGTTCTGGCGACCCACGTCATCTGCATGATCGGCTACGGCACCTGGCTCTACAGCTTCGGTGTCTTCTTCAAGCCGATGGCAGCGGAGTTCGGCTGGACGCGGGCGATGACGGCCGGCGCCTACTCGCTCCGGAGCATCGAGGGAGGCATCGCCTCGCCCGTCGTCGGCTGGGCCGTCGACAAGTACGGATCGCGCGGTGTGATCCTCTTCGGTGCCCTGGTCTCCGGGGCCTCCTTCGCACTGATGCCGCTGGTCAACTCGCTGCTTGGCTTCTACCTCGTCTACGGAATCCTGCTCTCGACCGGAATGAGCGCGATGCTCTATCTCCCGGCCTGGACCGTGATCGCCAAGTGGTTCAAGCGCCGCCTCTCGCTGGCCATGGCGGTGCTCGCGGTGGGCGCCGGAATCGGGGGCCTCATCTGCGCTCCCGCGTCGGCAGTGCTGATCGAACGCTTCGGCTGGCGGTCGGCCTTCGTGATCCTGGGTGTGGTGATATGGGTCGTCGCCATTCCGCTGGCCTTTGTGGTCCGGAACAGCCCGGCGGAGATGGGGTTGGGGCAGGACGGCGATCCGCTGCCCGAGGCGAAGCAACAGGAGAGCGATTCGACGCCGGGGTCCAGGGGAACGGCACAGGAGCCGGCGGTCGCCGGCGAATACACGCTCAAGCAGGCCCTCAAGTCCTCGGTCTTCTGGCTGCTTGCGCTGGCGTTCTTCTTCTTCGGCATGGCGCACTCGACCGTCACCGTCCACACCGTCCCGGCGCTCACCGATGTTGGAATCTCCGAGACGAGGGCCGCCTTCAGCTTCGGACTGCTCACCCTGGTGAGCGTGATCGGACGGCTCTCCTTCGGCTACCTCGGCGACTACGTGAGCAAGCGCTATCTGTTCATGATCGCCTACACGCTCACCGGACTGGGTCTCCTGGTCCTGATGAATGCCGAGACCATGCCCATGGTCTACCTCTTCATCTTCCTCTTCGGCGTGGGCTTCGGGGGCACCGTCCCGCTGATGCCGGCGATCCGCGCCGAGTACTTCGGCCTCTCCGCCCTGGGGAAGATCCAGGGCTTCATGAACCCGGTCATGATGTTCGCCAGCGCGTTGGGCCCCATCTTCGCGGGCTACGTCTTCGACTCGACCGGGTCGTACCGGATCAGCTTCCTGGTGACGGGCCTGCTCACCTTCTGCGCCGTGATCGCCATGTTCTTCGCGCGGCCGGCGAGACCGCCGGAGGAGATCGCCTGCCGTCCGAGCGGGAGCTGGTCCAGCGCCTCGGTATCCATCGCGGAGCCATCCGGGAGGGCCTGCGGGCGCTGGCGCAGCTCGGACTGATCGATATCAAGCCCGGCGGGGCGCGCATCCGCCCGCTTCACGAGGCGAGCCTCGACATCATCGGCCCGCTCCTCGACCTCCAGGATCCGCCCGATCCCCAGCTGGTCGACCAGGTCCTCGAGCTGCACCACACGCTGTTCGCCAGCGCGGTCCGCCTGACGCTCGAGGGGTGCGACGACGGGGTGATCACCCAGGCCCGGACCCTGCTCGCCCGGATCGCGGAGGCCCGCGACGAGGCGGCCTACTTCGCTGCGGAGGTGCCCTTCGTCGACCTGATCGTGGGGGCTTGCGGTAATCTGCCGCTCCGACTGGCGCGTCAGACCCTGAGCGTCCAGTTCTGGGCCCGCCTCGAGGCCGCGGGGGTCGGGCTAAAGACGCCGCGCAGGCTGCTCGGTCCCATGGTCCGGGAGCTCGACCGGGCCTTCGAGAGACGGAACGCCGAGGAGGGATCGAGGCTGGTCTACTCGCTCATGCGAGTCCACCGCGAGCAGATCGTGAAGGAGCTGGAGCGCGCGCACGTGCGAATCCTGCGAGATTCGATCCCGGGGGATCTGCGGTGACGGCTCCGACCCGAGCCTCGGGAGAGGCGCCGTGTACCGGCGTGAGGAGGAACGCCAGATGAACGATCATTCCCAGGCAGGGGTGACCTGCTCACTGCACGACCCGCGGGTCCGCGCCGTGCTCGATCGGCTACACGCCGAGGCCAAAGGACAGACCTGGGGATTGGCGCGGCTTGTGCTGTCGCAGCTCCGCAACCGAATCACGGGCCGCGAGCTCTCGGTCGCCGAGGAAGCCCGGCAGAAGAAAGACGTATACATCTCTGTGTCGGCCAAGCAGGGGGTCTTTCTCTACATGGTGGCGCGGTCCGTCGCCGCCCGGCGCGCGGTGGAGTTCGGAACCTCCGCCGGCATCTCGACCCTCTATCTCGCCGCTGCGGTGCGCGACAACGGAGGAGGCGTGGTGATCGGCTCCGAGATCGAGCCGGGGAAGATCAAACAGGCCCGCGCCCACATTGAAGAGGCGGGCTTGAGCGCGTTCGTAGAGATTCGCGAGGGGGACGCCCGCGAGACCCTCGCGAATCCAGGTGGATCGGTGGACATGGTTCTGCTGGACGGGATGAAGGAACTCTACCTGCCGATCGCAGAGCTGCTGACGCCGCACCTCCGACGGGGGGCAGTGGTTCTCGCCGACAGCATCCTGTCGTTTCGGAAGGCCCTCGCCCCCTATTGCGCCCACATGCGGGACGCCGCCAACGGTTTCCAGTCGGTCACCCTCTATCTGGGAGACGGGACCGAGTACTCGGTTCGACTATGAGCCGCCGCTCTGCGGAGGAGGACTCGACCACGAGATCGATCGGAGATCCGTAGAGGATCCACGCTGCAGACGCTCGGGAGGCCCCCACGCCTTGACCCCCAACAGAGAACTCGGCTCGCCCATCCGGCAAGAGGGGGTGTTCTACGGCTGGCGGATCGTCGGTGCGCTTTGCGTGGTGTTGATCCTGGGGACGGCCTCGGCCTTCTACACGGTCTCGGTCTTCCTGGAACCGATCGAATCGTCTCTCGGCTGGACGAAGACGCAGATCTCCCTCGGCTTCACCATTGCGGCGCTGACAGCGGCGGCGCTGAGTCCGCTCGTCGGCCTCGCGATCGGGAGATTCGGTTCGCGCACGGTCCTCGTCTACGGAGCCGTCGCCCTCGGGCTGGCGCTGGCATCCCTCAGCCAGATCCGAGAGCTGTGGCACTACTACCTCTTGATGCCCGTCATGGCCTCGGGAATCGCTTGCCTCGGCCTATTGACCTGCACGTCCTGCGTATCCCAGTGGTTCGAGAAGAGGAGGGGGACGGCGACGGGCATCGTCTTCGCCGCCAGCGGAACCGGCGGCATGGTCATGGTCTTCGTGGCCAGCCAGGCCGTGGAGATCATCGACTGGCGTGCGACCTACGCGCTCCTGGGAGCCATGCTGTTCATCATCGTGCTGCCGGTGATCCTGATCGTCGTCAGGAGCAGACCCGAAGACATGGGACTCGATTCCAACGGAGGTCCGCCTTCCGGCGGCACGGTGGCCGAATTGCCGACGGGTATCGGTCTCGATCTCAGAGAGGCGAGCCGGACGCTGCCGTTCTGGCTCATGACCTTCCTGATGCTCTGCTACGGCCTCACCTTCGGCTCGATGACGCAGCACGCGATCGCTCTGCTCCGGAGCCTCGGCTGCGGCGAGCCGGGGCTCGTCTGGAGTCTGACGCTCGGAATCAGCGTCCTGTCGAGACTGCTGTTCGGCACCCTCTCGGATCGCTTCTCGAAGAAGACCCTCATATCGATCGCCTGGATGCTGCACGTGATGGGACTGGCTTCGGCGATCGCCGTGCTGCGGTATCCAGCCTTGGTCTTCGCCTTCGCCCTCCTCTACGGTTCCGGGCAAGGTGGCTTCTCGACCACCTTTCCGGTGCGACTCGGCGAGCTGTTCGGAACCGACCACTTCAGCAAGCTCTACGGCACCATCCTGTTCTTCCAGGCGATCGGCTTCTCGGTCGGGGTCGTCGTATTCGGAAGGATCTTCGACTCGCTGGGCTCCTACCGCCCCGCCTTGTCGATCGTCGTGGTCACGGCATCGATCTGCTTGGTGACGAGCGCGTTGATTCGACAGCCCGGAGGGAAGGCGGCGCGAGCAATGCCCGAGGCCCCGGGCTGCAGCGCTCGCCGGTGAGATCCTCAGCCCGCAGGAGCGCCGTTCGCCCAGGTCGACTCGTGGCGGACACGGCCTAACGGATCGTACTCTCGCATCAGGCCGTGCTGGACGTCGCTGCGGAAGGCGGCGCTGGCTTCGAGATCGCCCTTGGCGCTGAATCGAAGCCAGACTCCCTCGCGCTGGCCATGGCGGTAGACGCCCGCGGTGGCGGGCTGACCGTTCCGATGCCAGGTGGCCTGGGGTTCGTGCTTCACGCCGTCCTGCTCACACCAGAGCATGAAGCCCTTGGGAGGCCGAGCGCCCTTCAGCGTGGCGTCGGGGGGACAGGACGCCGAGGGGTCACCACGCAGAAAGCGCTTCGCGAAGTCCCCCGTCGTGCCGCGCGCGAACTCGGCGCCCTGGGCCGGGGTGACAGCCTCCCGCAGCGCGGGGGCGGATTTCTCGATCGCGGAGGCGAGTCCCTCGATCATCGGAGCGCTCTCTCCTGCCTCCCCGCGGTCCAACACCAGGTTGGGGATCAGGATGGCGGCGCCGACGCTGAGCACCGCGGGTCCGGCGGTGAGGAGGAACGGCTTCTTGGCCACGTCCCAGTGCCGGATCGCGAAGACCAGAAAGGCACCCGGAATGAAGAACACGGCGAGGAGCCAGAGGACCGAGACCCGAGCGGCGGCGATCAGCATCCAGATCGAGCCGATCACCGAGACCAGGAGGACTCCGCAGAGGAGGACGAGGGCGAGCGTTTCCATGGTGACTCCTGTTGGGCGCCCAGGGGCGCTTCTCCACCCATCCCATCGGCCATTCCGGGGCGAATCTGGAGGGCCCGCGGTGGCAATCGGGGGCCCCTCTATGGCCCGAAGCGGCGTTCTCAGGCGATTTCGGATGTGTTTCCGGTGGCTTGGAGGGGCTTCGAACCGAGGGTCGACCGGGGGCTGCCCGGGAAGGAGCCGACGCACGCGGTTCGGCTAGTGTTGCCGTTCGAAGAGAGGGAGCTTGTCCATGCTGGTGACGAGAGAGGACTCCGCGGGCGTCGCGACGCTGACGCTCAACCGGCCCGAGAAGCTGAACGCCATCACGCCCGCGGTCATGGTGGCGCTGCGCGAACACATCGACCGGATTGCCGGGGACGAGTCGGTGCGATGCGTGATCCTGACCGGGGCCGGCCGCTCCTTCTGCGCCGGCCATGACCTCACCGCCATCGCGAGTGCGGAGCACGCGCCCAGCAAGCACTACGAGCCAGAGACCATCGACACACTGGAGAACCTTCCGCAGCCCACCATCGCCAAGATCCGCGGCCACTGCTTCACGGGAGGTCTGGAGCTGGCGCTGGGTTGCGACCTGCTGGTGGCCACGGAGTCGGCGAAGCTGGGTGACACCCACGGTCAGTGGGGGCTGGCGCCCATCTGGGGCATGTCAGTGCGCCTGCCCGAGCGCATCGGGCCCTCGCGCGCCAAGGAGCTGATGTTCACCAGCCGACGTATCACGGGCACCGAGGCGGCGGCCATCGGGCTGGTGGACCGCGCCTGTCCGGAGGACGAGCTCGACGACGCGGTAGCGGCGCTGGCCAGAGAGATCGCGCAGAACTCACCGGGGACGAACCGCATCGACAAGGCGCTGGTGCGGGATGCTGCGCAGATGGAGCGCCGCGAGGCCCTGCTTCGGGAGCGAGAGATGCCCTACGGCATCCCCGAGGACGTCGTCGAGCGCATGAGCGCGGGGTCGAAGAAGCCCAAGGCGAGGAGTGACCCGTCAGACTGAGTCGGGCCCGCCAGCGGGTGACCGATCAGCGACCCGCCCCGTAGACGCTCTCATACACCTCCCTGGAGGTGTCGACGGGGGTGAGCTGCTCGTTGTAGTGCGGGCTCTCGCCCTGGTAGTTGTAGTAGTTGTACTCCCTCCCTTCGCGGATGTGTTGCCCATCCCGGCGCAGGCCCCAGCGATCGGACGTGTAGAGCTGTCCCCCCTCCAGTCTCGACACCCACTCCTGTTCGCCCCGGATGTACGCGGTGCGCTTGTAGTCGATGTAGTCCTGGCTGCGCATCCGCTCGCGGAAGCTGGCGTAGGATGCCTCGCGAGCTGAGACCGCGGCATCGCGCGCCATCGCGATGGTCCTTCCGATCATGACCTGGAGGTTGGCCAGGCCCTGGGCGATGTAGGCCTTCGCCCAGCCTTGGTTGATCCGGTAGCTCTGCGAGATGCGAGCCAGGCTCGGAAGCATGGCGTCGAACTGGGCGGCGGGTGCCCAGATCCCGTAGGCGATGATCATCCATTGCCCGGAGGGAAGCGGACGATACCCGATCACGTCGTAGAACCCCTGGCAGGCTACTCCCTGCTCCGAGTCGAAGCTCAGCAACGCCAGCTCTGCGTCGGCGCTCCGGTCGATGGCCCGAGTGGCCTCGCTGGCGCGGGTCGGGTTGGCGATTCGTTTCACCGACCGGATGTTGCGCGACCCGGACTCGGTCATCACCACGGCCAAGGCGTCGATGGGCTGCATGTAGGCCGCGTGCCGGACTCCGGGAATCCGTGAGCTGTCGAAGTAGGGCACGCTCGAGGGGCCGTAAAACTCCGCGGTGATGAAGGCAAAGCCCGTGCTGCCGTCCGGGCTGTGGGCGAGGGCGGAGCCCTTGGCCCCGATAAAATTCCAGCCGCCCGGGACCTGCATGGATGCGGAGCCGTCTGCCAGACGCCGGGGAGAAGTGGGCAGCACCGGGGATGCGGCGGCCCGCTTCCGGGCCGCTCCCCCGAGCTGCTGTGCATCCAGTGGTGTGATGTTCGCCAGAATGGACAACAGGCGCGGTTGCTCCCCTGAAAACTCACCGGCCGGGGCCTCGTACCCCAGGATCTGGGCCAAGGGGTGGTCCACGCTGAAGTAGTACCGTCCTCGCACCTCGGTGCCGTCCGCGCGCCGCTTGCGAATCTGGACCACCGTACGGTGCCGGTCCTTCGCCGACCGCGCCCACCCCAGCTCGAGGCTACCGTCCTGCCCTCGCACGGCTGCCAGGTTGCGCCCGGCGAACGCCACTGCATCCCCTGTCTCGTCGTCCGAGGTCAAGACGGCCGCGCTGGCCAGGATTCGCCCGGTGGGATCGGCGACCACGAGCATCCGCGCGCCGGGGAGCGCGGTCGTCTTTACCTCCCAGGCCGGGGGCTTGTACAGGGCGAACGAGAGGTCTTCGGCCAGGTAGAGCTCGAGGCCCCCGGCAGCCGAAGCCGCTGCTCCCGGGAGCTGCAACACCAAGCCCGCGGCCAGAGCGACCGCGAGCCATTGGAGGATCTGCATCCGCACCTCCCTTGCTTCTCACGCAGAGCGTGCGCTCTCGCCTGTCGCGATGTCAAGACCCGTTCCGTAACGAGAGCTGGACCTCGATCTGGGCCCGCGATTGCGCGAGAATCGAGCCTTCGGTCGACACCCGGAGGCGCGACGCAGCGACGTGCAAAAGCCGACGATATTGATGCTCGCACTGCTGCTGGCCTGCTCATCGGGCGAGGGCGGGTCTGGCAACCTGGTCGGGACGACGGTCCTCTCCTGGGTCGGATCCTCGGGCACCGAGAGTCGGCTTCTCCTCGACGCCGAGGAGATCGGGCGCCTGCGACAGGAGCGAGAGCGGTGGACGCTCTCCGCCGGTCCGGTTTCGGCGACATTGGTGCGGTCTTCCGAGCCCCTCGATGCGGGGATGCCGTATCCGCGGCGTCTGCTCACCGAGGGGCGTCTCGGCGATGGAGGGAGAGTCATCCGAGAGACCTACACCTCTCTGGCCCCGCTGGCGCCTCTCTCCATCGAGGGGCTGGGTCTCGAAGTGTCGACGGACACGCCGGGCCTCAATCGCGAAGAGCACGCCGAGCTGCGGGCGTGGCTCGGAACGCAGGGGCTGCCGGCCGACACCACAGCGTTCGAGAAGCGACACCGGGCCGACTCGGGACGAGAGCTTCGCGTGTGGTACGAGATCTCCGGCCGCCGCGTCGATGGCGTTCTCTCGCGAGGGGATGGCGGTCCGCAGCTCGCCCGTTACGACTCGCTCTTCCGCGGTGAGGGAGGCCGTCTCAAGATTCACCACAAGCGCCCGGGCGAGAGGGGCCGGTTCACCTACCACCGGCAGAGCCTCGAGCTGGCGGATTCGGTCGAGTCCACAGCGGGCGATCTTCCCACGCTCGAGTCCCATCACTGTGGCTGCTACGGCTATGCGATTGGCTCGGACTGGATGAGATTCGGAGACCTGCTCTACCAGGTGGAGGCCGATTGGCTCGACGATCGCGTGGGCGCCGACTTCTTCGTCGGTCTCGAGCGGCGCGAGGGCTTTCCCTGGATTGGTCTCGGCGATCGGCGCCGAATGCGGGACCTGGCACGCCGGGTGAAGGCGTACCGACTGCGGGATGCGCGGGGTGAGCGCTTCGCCGAGATCGAGCTGGATCTCCCGGCGGCTCCGCCGTCCCCAGGGCTCGGCTCCGTGTCCTACCGAGTCGACCTCCGGGGATCCGAGGGTGTCGGCGTTCCGCTCGCCCGGATCGACCATCGGGATACCGGAATCGATGTGCACTTCTTCGGCGAGCGGCGGCGGTGGGTCGAGTCGCTGGAGCGCCTCGATTCTCTATTGGCGGCGATGCCGACGCAGATCATGCGCGGCGACGGAATCCGCGACAGCCACCTGGCCGAGATCGAGGAGATGATCGACTGGGTTCGGCTGATCCGCGAGCCGACGGAAGATCGCTTGGCCGACGTGGTGAGCGACATCGACGCCCCGACGGCACCGCAAAAGGTCCAGGCTCTGCTGGGATCGGACGTCGAAAGGTTCTTCGCAGAGCCGGACGCGCGGCCGCCCGGCCTGATGCGGGGTGCTCCGGACTCCTTCGGTACGTCGGAGTAGGAGGATCGAGCGGCGGGAAGACGACGAGGACCCGGGCTAGGCCCAGAAGGCGTCGGTGGCGCGGCGGTCGAGCGGCGCGGTCCACACCTCGGAGATCTTTCCCTCGGTGATCCGATACAGGATCACGAACTCCACCTCGAGGCGGCGATCGCCGCGGCGAGCCGAGACGTGCATCACGGTGGCTGCGCGCCCCTCGCTCACCAGCAGATCCATCAGATGGGCGTCGAAGACGTCGGAGCTTTCGCCCACCCGGCCCAGATGATCGAGCACCGCGTCCAGTCCCTGATGATCCCCGATCCAGGGCGTGCGGCCCGTGGCGTGCCACTGGATCTCCTCGACACAGAGCTGATTCAGCGTCTCGGTGTCCCCGCGAGCGACGGCACGCCAGGCGTCTCGGATCAAGGTCGCGTTGGGGTGGCGGGACATGCTCGACTCCTCGGAGGGGAGGGTGGACCCCATCCTACAACACCTGGGCTCGGAGGTGCGCTCTCACTCCGGAATGGCCCCGGGACCATGCGTTCTCCGCCCGACCGGCTGGGAGATCTGGACGAGAGGTAGCGGGCTTCGGGGGTAGTCCTACTTGTCCCAGCGGTAGACGCGCATCGGCGGGACGTTGAGGAGTTCGGTCTGGACGCGGGCGCGTCCGAAGACCTCGCGTCCCAGAATCTCGACGCGGTCGCGCACCTGGTAGGCGACGAAGCGGCCGCCGGGCTCGAGGACCTCGTGGACCGCTTTCAGGATCCCCATTCCCTCGGCGCGCGCCATGGTCGAGAACGGAATGCCCGAGAGGACGAGGTCCGGGCTCCGCAGACCATAGAAGTCGAGAGCTCTGCCAATCTCGGCTGCGCTACCGCAGTGCACGGTCAACCGGGGATCGGGCATCTTCTGCAGCAGCTTGACGAAGCGGAGGTTCACCTCGAGAGAGAGGAGGCGCGCGCTCGGGCCCATGGCGCGCAGTAGGGCGCGGGTGGTTCCCCCCGTTCCCGGACCGAGCTCGACGATGAGCCTGGCGTCGCCGACCTCGGCGGATCGTACGATGCGCCGCTCGAGAAATCGCGAGCTGGGTACGATTGAGCCGACTTCCCGGGGGTGTTTCAGGAACCCTTGCAGAAAGGCGAGCCGGTTGTCGGTCTGCGGTCGAGAGCGCCTGGCGTTCAGCATCCTGATCTCCCGGACCGCTTCGTAGCTGAGAGTCTCGGGTCGAGTCAAGATGCCAGGGGAGGAAATCGCCAGGGACAGACTGACCGCAGCTCTTGGGTACTCCGTTTTCGCCCTCCGAAAGTGGGACTGAGCTACAGTCGCCGGTGGCAGACGCGATTGCGAAGGAGGTGAACCGATGGCAGCGATGAGGCGATTCCGGAAGACGGGGTTTGCCGCGATCCTTGTCAGTGTGTGGATCCTTCCGGTGGCGACTGCCGAGGCCAGCGAGCCCCGGCGCAGCGAGTTCGGCGACCTCATCGTGCTGGACGTCTACGGCTCCTACCAGGAGATGGGCCGCCAGGCCGGGGAGCTTCTCGGCGAAGAGGGCCGTCGGGTCTTCGAGTTCAACATGAAGCTCTACCGGAGGACGCTGGGGGGCGGTCTCGGTGCCTGGGTCTACGACCGCATCTTGCTGCCGCTCACCACGCGGTTCCTGTCGGACGACACCGGCCTCTTCGAAGAGGCCGCGGGCTACGCTTCGGCGCTGGGCGTCTCGCGCGCCGACATGGTCCGATCGCAGATCGGGGCCGGCGCCGCCGCGGGCTCCACCGTATTCGCCGCATCGCGGTCGGCGACCGCGGACGGCAACGCCCTCATCGGGAGAAACGTCGATTGGATCGACTTCGGCGGCCGGCTCCGTCCGACAGCCATCCGCTATCACCCCGAGGGCGGGGATCTCCGCTACATCTCGGTCGCCTGGCCGCTGCTCCAGTTGCCGACCGTGGGCCTGAACGAAGCGGGGCTCGCCTTCTCCTTCAATTACTTCGACACCGATCCGCAGATGGAGCCCACCTCGACCTCGTATCCCCATCGCCGGGTTCTCCAGAAGGCGCGCACCGTGGAGGAGGCGATCGAGCTCTTTCAGACCGAGTTCCCCATCGTCATCTCGACCTTCGGTGCGGTGGCCGATGCCGCCGGGAATATCGCGCTGCTCGAGTGCACCACGGTCCGCTGCGAGGTCTTTCGGCCCAAAGGCGATTGGTTCGCGCACTCGAATCACGCGCGCACCGAGGCGATGCAGGAAGAGGACCACTTCCGCGGCCCGGATTCTCTCGACCGTCGCCGTTTGATGGAACGCGCCGTGGAGTCGCGCCTGGGCCGGCTCGACGCCGCCCGTGCAGCCGAGATTCTCCGCGATCGCTCCGGGCATTCCTTCGCAAACGCCTCGGTGGTCGGCAACCTCTTGGTGCTGAACGCCGTGGTGGTCGAGCCCGCCCGGGGGATCCTCTGGCACTCGGATGGGATGCAGCCCTACGCACCGTTCGGCGCCTACGTTCCCCTCACCATCGGAGAGGCATCCACACCTACCGCTCCGATTCCCGCCTCCCCGTATCTGCAGACGGAGAAGTACCGTCGAGAGGCCGCTGCGGTGGCGAAGGTGCGCGCTGCGCTGGCTGCCCAGCTGATGGATGACGACGCGGCAAACGCGAATCAGCTCTGGTCGCAGATCTTCGCCGATCCACCGGGCGATCTCGATCTCTCGCGGCTGGCCCTGGGCTGGGCTCACTCGCTGGTGGCTGCCGCGCGCTTCGCCGACGCGACCTCGGTGCTCGACACCCACGTGGGCGCCGCGGCGAGCCGCGCGTCGAGGCCGAGTTGCTGAAGGGCGCCTGCTCCGACGGCCTCGACAACCGTGAGGAGGCGGTGACTCACTACCGGGCGGCCGCTGCCTTGATGGACGAGGTTCCGGAATTCTCCTTCTACGACCGTGCGCGTTCGGTGGCGCAAGAGGGAGCGCGCCGGAAGCTCGCGCCGGGGGCGTGGCCGTTGAGCGCGTGGTCCACCCACATCCCGCAGTAGAGAGACAGGCCGAGACCTGGCCTTTCAGCCGGGCCGAGTCAGTGGGCCTGGGGGCGGGCGCCCACCAGCGCCGCGATGGCGTCGTGGACTCCGTCCACACTGAGATGGAACATCGGGAACAGGCGGCGGATCACCTGGACGGTGCGCGTGTGGTTCCAGGCTCGCGGGGGGTCGGGGTTGATCCAGACGCTGCGGCCGAAGTGCTCGGCGATTCGGTGCAGCCACTGGATCCCGGGTGTCTGGGTCTCCCGCCTCGGGTTGACATTTCCCCAGGGCTCCATCAGCTCTGCGGGATGCATTGCCGCGTCGCCGACGAGAATCACCTTCCAACGCTCGTCGAAGCGGCGGAGGATGTCGCCGGTGGGCAGCGAATCCCGAGGCCACATCCCCGCGTCCGTGTACAGGTGATCGTAGATGCAGTTGTGGAAGTAGTAGGCGCGCAGGTCCCGCAGGCCCCGCTCCTCGTGAAGCGCCGTCACCAGCTTGCTCACCGGCTGAAAGAACGGATCCATCGTCCCGCCCACGTCCATCAGAAGCAGCACCCGCACGTTGTTGCGCCGCTCCGGGCGGAAGACCAGCTCGATCTCGCCAGCGTTGCGGCAGGTCTCGTCGATGGTCTCGTCGAGGTCGAGCTCGATCTCCGGCCCCTGGCGGGTGAGAAGACGCAGGCGCCGTAGCGCGACCTTCGTCTGTCTGAGATCGAGAGTGAGATCCGTCCGGTAGCCCTTGAAGTGGCGCTCCTCGGCCACCTTCATCGCGGAGCGATTGCGCCCCGGCCCTCCCACGCGGATTCCGGTGGGGTGCTCTCCGCCGTGGCCGAATGGGGAATGTCCGCCGGTTCCGATCCAACGCCCGCCCCCGTCGTGGCGCTCCGTCTGCTCTGCCAGCGTCTCCAGAAAGCGCCGCATCAGCTCGTCTCGCGAGAGCCGTTCGAGGTCGGCTCGCTGCTCCGGGGTGAGTTCCTGGTAGTTCTTCGGATCCCGGAGCCACTCCAGGATCTCCTCGGTGATGTCGAGCTCGCCCTCCACTCCGTGGAAGACGTGGGCAAAGACGCGATCGAAGGCGTCGAAGTAGGTCTCGCTCTTCACCAGGCAGGCGCGAGACAGGTGGTAGAAGCGCAGCAGGCTCGAGCCGTGCAGCCCCTTTCCCAGGGCTTCCATCAGCGTCATCCATTCCTGCATGCCCACCGGCACCCCGGCGCTGCGCAGCTCGTAGAAGAGGTCGAGGAACAACGCCTTCGACCTACTGGTTGAAGCGAGGGCCGAGTTCCCTCCAGCTATTGGGAAGCGATCCGCCTTTGACCTGGTAGTTGTCGAGCGCCTCGGTGTCCTGCTCGTTCTTCAGCAACGCCCCCAGGAACGGGATGTGGGACTCGAGCTTCTCCACGCCGAGCCCCGAGCGGAGCAGGGCCGCGATCCAGTCGATGAGCTCGGAGGTGGAGGGCTTCTTGCGGAGCTCGTTCTGCTCGCGCAGCCAGTAGAACTTGATCAGTACCTGATCGAGCAGGGCCGCATCCAGGTTCGGGTGGTGCACCGCGACGATCTGCTTCATCAGCTCGCGATCCGGGAATTCGATGAAGTGGAAGACGCAGCGTCGAAGGAAGGCGTCTGGGAGCTCCTTCTCGTTGTTCGAGGTGATCACGACGACGGGGCGGCGTTTGGCGACGATTTCGTCGCCGGTCTCCATCACCGTGAAGCGCATCTCGTCCAGCTCCAGGAGCAGGTCGTTGGGGAACTCGATGTCCGCCTTGTCGATCTCGTCGATCAGGAGGATGTGGCGGTCCGGGGAGCGAAACACGCGTCCCAGCGGCCCGAACCGGATGTAGCTCCGGATGTCGGCGACGTTGCCGTCGCCGAAGCGGGCATCGTTGAGTCGCTGGACGGTGTCGTAGACGTAGAGCCCCTCGGAGGCCTTCGAGGTGGACTTCACGTGCCAGGATTCCATCGGCAATTCGATGCCTTCCGATACGTGAAGGGCCAGAAGCGTCTTCCCGGTGCCCGGCTCTCCCTTGACGAGCAGAGGCCGTTCCAGGGCGATGGCGCAGTTGACGGCGTCGACGAGAGCGGGCGCGGCAATGTAGCCGCGGGTCCCGGTGAACTGGTAGAAGGTGGCGGAATCGGACATCGGCAGCCTCATGCAGGGGGTAAAGACCCGCGAGTATTAGGCGAAACGCGGTCTTTGGGCAATCCTGTGGGCCCTCGGAGCCGCCCGTGGGCACCGGTTGCGGCCTCTGCCCAGAGACCTTTGCCCGGCGCGACGGAGACCGCGTTCAGCTTCGCGGGAACGGCGCCCGCCCGTGGCGCTCGACGGCGTCCCGGACCGCGAAGATGTTCGAGAGGGGCACTCGCCAGGGCATGCAGCAGACGGGTGTCACGATGAAGCGGCCGTAGGGGGCGAGCTTCTCGATGTTCTCGCGGACCCGGGCCTCCACGTCGGCGGGCGTGCCGTTCTCGAGCTCTCCGTTGACGAAGAGCGAGGCCCCGGAGATCACGATTTCGGGGAACTTCTCGCGGAAGCGAACCCACTCGTCGAGGTCGAGCGGGTGGCTCCCGTTGACGGCGATGACCTGGACACCCTCGCTCTGATGCTTCTCGATCAGCTCGACCCAGTAGGGATCGAAGCCGCAGTTGTGGATGGCGAGGGGGATGTCCATCTCCCGGCAGAACCTGTGGATGAACTGCCCCTCGAACTTCCAGGCGTCCTCGAATCGCAGCATGGTGCGGTTGAAGGCGTACTGACAGTTCATCGCAAAGGCCGGCTTTCCCACGGCGCTGCAGAAGGCCCGGTAGTAGTCGCACTGCGAGGCGTAGATCTTCTCGCAGAGCGCGAGCAGCAGGTCCGGGTTCTCGATCACGTCCATGTACGCCCGGCTCCCGCGCAGCATCTGGATGCTCGACCAGGTGAGACTGGGCGCGAAGCCCCCGCCCATACCGGTGGTCTCTCGTACGATCGCCATGGCCTCGAGGATCGTGGGCCAGGGTTCGAGCTTGGAGTGGTCCGGAATCTCGAGCCGCTCGATGTCCGCCTCGGTCGCGCACAGCTCTCCCTCGCGGATGAACGGCGTGGTGTAGTCCTTCCAGACGAACAGATCCTCGCGACCGTTCGCCTTCGCGAAGGCCAGCCCCTCGTAGGGGCCGCAGTAGGGCGTGACCACCACCGAGACGCTGTCTCCGCCCAGGACCTCGCAGACGCCGATGCTGACCTCGGCCAGCTTCTTCGAGCTGGTGAGCATCTCTCGTATGGTCAACCCGGAGATGCGCGCGGCAATGTCCTCGGAGGCGATGAAGGTGACGGGGACCCGATCCGGCGTCTGGCCCAGGAAGGTGAGTGCGATCCGCTCTGCCGATGCCTTCCAGTCGTGCTTCATGTCTGCAGCTCTCCCTGCACCAGTCCGCGCACCCGCCGCAAGGCCTCCCAGGCGTCGCGCCCGTAGGCGTCGGCTCCGATGGACTCCGCGGTGTTCTGAGTCACCGCTGCTCCTCCCACGATGACCTTCGCCGGGACTCCTCGCTGCCTCACGATGGCGACCGTCTCTGCCATCTTCGAGACCGCGAGAGAGATCAGTGCCGAGAGCGCTACCACGTCGGCTCCGATCTCCAGGGCCTTGTCCACGAAGTCCTGCGGCGGCACGTCCCCGCCGAGGTCGTGCACCTCGAAGCCGTCGCCCTCGAGGACGATGCCGACGATGTTCTTGCCGATGTCGTGGATGTCCCCCTGCACGGTGCCCAGCACGACCTTCCCCTGCGGCCCCACACCCTCTCTGGCCAGGTGAGGACGCAGGATGTCGAGGGCGGCCAGCGTGGCCCGGGCGCTCAGCATCAGCTCGGGTACGAACAGCTCGCCCTCCTCGTAGCCCCGTCCCACCAGCTCCATGCCCGCAGCCAATCCCTTCGAGATGATGTCCTGCGGCAGGTGCCCCGCGGCGAGGGCCTCGCGCGTGGTCTCCTCCACGCCCGCCTGGTCCAGCTTCAGAACCAGCTGCTGCAGGCGATCGAGAAGCTCCCCGTTCGCCATGGTCTTCGCATCCTTTCGCCGGCGGCCGCTCACGGCGTCGAGCCGCCTCACAGTCTCCCGCGAGGATACTCCCAAATCAGTAGAGTCTGCAGCCCGCCTACCGGCGGCGCTACCGGGCGTCCGGTCGGCGATCCCCCTCGAAGACCATACCGAGCATCTCGCGCCAGTAGGAGGGCGCGACCTCGGCATCGATCAGCGCCCGGGCCTGATCCATACTCTGCACCGCGGGGTGTTCGTGGAGGCGCACGGGCAGGAGCGGGGTGAAGTAGGGGGGAATGCGCTCGAGGGCGTATTGCAGCAGCGCTCGCTTCCGCTCATCGTCGGCCCAGGCGAGCCGGCCGAGGCCCAGGAACCGGTAGGCCTGGCGCAAGTTGGCAGGCTTGGGACGCACCGGAACGTGCGCGCTCTCGAACCTCTCCCATAGCACGCCGAGCTCCCGCTCGATGCCCGCGCGCTGGTGTTCTGCGGACTCCCGCCCGCCCCCGACGAAGACGAGGTGGTGATCGGTCCAGCGGAGGAAGCGCTCGGAGAACTCCACGAAGGCGTCCCGCCCCGGGCCGCGGATGTACAGGGATTCGTCGAAGATCACCACCGTGGGTCGCACCACGTCGTCGATCTCCTGGAGCAGCGCGCCGGCGTCCTCTCGCTTGATGAGCTGCTGTGCGTCGAGAGAGACGACCTGGTGCCCATGCGCGGCGAGTGCGGCCTCCAGGTTCCAGATCACGACCTCGGTCTTGCCGCATCCCGACAATCCGGTGATCGACACCAGCCGGGCCCCGCTGAGAACGGCGGTCGCCGCCCGCTCCACCTCCGCTGCCCGGTAGTCGCGGAGCCGCGCGGTGGGCGGATCGGCCGCGATCGATCGGACCAGCGTACCGTCGGAAGCGCGGAAACCGAGGACCCGAAGCGGCGGCTCTGGCGGGGGCGGAGGCTCCAGATCCGGGATCTCCCGGACCCGCCAGGGGAGCGGAAAGAGATAGGGGCGGTAGACGAGAAGGGCGCTGCGCACGCTCTTGGGGAGCTGGCTGAAGGGGTTGCCGAGCACCCCGCGCAGCCGCTGCAGCGACTCGCGGCGCCGCCCGAGACGTACCGACTCCAGGAAGTGCGCATAGGCGCGGTCGTCGGTCACCTGCAGGCTCATGCAGTAGGCCGGCAGGTCGAGTAGGAAGGTGAGCCCGGGACGACGCGCCACGTCCACCACCTGGTCCACGCTGAAGCGAAGGCCCTGGGCCTGCACGATCTGGTCGACGGTCTCCATCCACGACTCGCGGATTCGGGAGAGCACCACGAAGTCGACGATCTCCCGCGGGCTCCGGAGCGTCTCGAACAGCTCGAGGTCCGGCTCGACCCCGAGCAGGGGGCCGGCGTCCGCCAGCCGGCGCTTGATCTCTGCACGGGTGGCCGCGTCGACCTCGACCCCGTGCATGAAGCGGTAGGCGTAGCGGCCGACCTCTCGCGCCTCCACCTCCATGCGATCGACGCGCTCGGTACCACGGGCGAATTCGACCAGGTTGGCGTGCAGCTGCAAGGCCAGCCGCGACCTCGACCCGCTGATGAAGAGCCGTCCGGCGCGGGTCCGGACGATCCGTCCCCGCTCGCTGCGCTGCCACACGTTGACGAAGCTGCCGCTGACGGACCGGTCCGGGTCGGCGAATGCCGCCCGCGTCTCGAAGAGGTGAGGTCCGTGACGCGACAGCCGCAGTGCGTCGAGGCACACGTCGTCCACCGAGCAGGTGTCGATCAACGGCTGAAGCGCTGCGCGGGGGCCGAAGAACTCCCGGAGGTGATCCTCGAGCTGCGAGTGCTGCGCCGCGTCACGGAGCGCGAACTCCGCGCCGTCAAAGGTCACGCGGGGGGGCGCGGCGCCCCGCAGGGCGGCCGGCGGACGATCTTCCTCCTCTGGTCCCATCTCATTCATCTCGGGCGCCTAGGCCTTCTCCCGTGATTCGCTGGCGGCGGCGCCATAAATGCCCCGGGCCATCATCGAGCCCTCCTTCTCTCTTCGCTCGGTATAGATCGCCGCCCGAGCGCCGTGGACCCTCTTGTCGTCGGGCGCGGCCAGGGCCGCCATCTCGATCAGGTGACAGGCGAGGCGGAGCTCTTTCTCCCGAGCGAGCGCCTCGGCGCGCGCGACCAGGGCGTCGATTCCGCCGCTGAGACTCGCCACCTCGGCCGCAAGGGCCGCATCGGAAGCGGGCTTGAGTCGCGAAGGGTTCCCGTCGTACCAGCCCCCGTAGAGGCGCCAGACGTTGTGGATGATGAACTCCGGCTCGTCGTAGACCGCCCGCAGGTAGGGCTTCGCCAGGACGTCGCGCGGAAGCCGGAGCGAATGGATGATGGTGTCGAGTCGCTCGCCCGCGTTCATCATCTCGAGGGTGCCGTTCACGAGCGTTTCCAGGACGCTGGCGGTGTCGTCCAGAATCATGCGAATGCGTTCCGCACCAGCCACGGGAACCCCGTGGGCGGGCACCAGGAGCTCCGCTCCGAGACCGGACATCTCTCGCAGGGCGGCCGCCCACTCGCGGGGGTAGCGTTGGACCTTCTGGGGATTGCCTGCGTTGGGGAAGTTCCACATGAAGAGATCCCCGGTCAAGATCGTCCTTCTCTCGGGAAGCCACGCCCAGACGTGATCGTCGGTTTCTCCCTTGGCGTGACGCAGATCGATGCGCACCCCCCCCACATTGAGTCCCAGGCGGTCCGAGAACGTGACGTCGGGCGGTGGAGTTGCCGCCGGCAAGAACTGCTGGTTGCCCCCGATCGACATGTTCCGGACTCCGCCGAACTGTCGGGCGTTGACGATCGAGTTGTAGCCATCGGTCAATCGGTAGCGAGTGAAGCGCGGAGGGAGGTTCTCGTGTCCTACGAAGCGCGGCGCGCGATGTCCCAGCTCCTCGGCGTTGGCCACGAAGGCCGCCGCGCCGCCGACGTGGTCGACGTGCCCGTGCGTGTAGAGGATGGTGTGGAAGGCATCCCGGGACCAGCCCCGCAGGCTCTTCACGACTGCGCCACCCGTTCTGGCGCCGCTGGTATCGGAGAGGATCAGGCCCTCTTCGGTGGTCAGGGCGATTACGTTGGAGAAGGACTCCACCACGGAAATGCCATCCGCGATCTCGCTGAGCTCCTGGTTGACGCGGACCGGGAAGATCGGCGCAGCTTCGTCGATGATCTGGGTGGATAGGGCAATGAGGTCGGTCATGGTGGATTCCCCGTAGCGCCCTCTACGGCCTCGAACGCCGCATAGAGCTCCTGGTTGAGTGCCCAGACGTGTTCCCGGTCGATCTTGAGGACCTTCCGGTCGTAGCTGAAGAGCCCGTTCGATTCGATCTCGACGTCGCTCCATTGGGTATAGACCGCTGCTCCGAGACCGCTGGAAACCAACGGGATCAGCTGGCCGTGAATCAGCCCGGCGTAGGCTTCTGCGAGCGCTCCCTTGTCGTCGAACATCCGATACCCGAACTCACTCTTCTCGTCCCACAGATGGCCCTTCTCCTGGAAGTTGTAGCCACCGTACTCCGAGATGAAGTAGATCCTGGCATCCTCTTTGGCCGGCGGCTGCAGCTCGATGACGTAGGTGTGCCGGCTGTTGAAGTCGCCGGCACCCTGGTCCTGCCAGCCCGAGGCATGATCGATCAGTCGGGAGGGGTCACGCTGCCTGACGAGCTCGGCGATGCGGGCGGCGTCGTACTGGCCCCATGATTCGTTGAACGGAACCCATACGGTGATGCAGGGGACGCCGTGTAGGAGATCGATGACCTCGAGCAGCTCTCGCTCGAAATCCTCGCGCGACTCGGTCGTGTCGCGCCAGGTCTTCCCGAGCGCCTCCTCTGACGTGTCTTCGCGGTGCTGGTCGGTCGCAATGACCATGGCGACCTCGTTGTCGGTCAGCATGTCCTTGCCGCCGCTCATCATGTCCTGGATCACGATCAGTCCCAGGCGATCGGCGTGATGGTACCAGCGGCGCGGCTCGACCTTCACGTGCTTGCGGGTCATGTTGAAGCCGAGCTGCAGGGTATTCTCGATGTCGAACAGCATCGCCTCGTCCGAGGGGGGCGTCATGCCTCCGTCGGGCCAGTACCCCTGGTCCAGGGGACCGTGCAGGAATATCGGCTTGCCATTGAGGGTGATCCGCCTGTGGCCGGAGGAGCCGACGACCGCGGAGACCTCGCGCATCCCGAAGTAGCTCTCCACGGAGTCGACGATCTGATCGCCCTTCAGGATCTCGGCTTGGAGGTCGTAGAGGAACGGGTCTTCGGGGCACCACATCCTGAGCTCTGAAACGGGAAGACGCAGCTTCTGCGCGACGGAGCCCTCTACACGACCGACCGCTCGGCCTTGGCAGGAGGCGGTCAAGCGGACGCTTCCTTCGGCGGCGGCGAGAACCCGGACTTCCAGAGCAGCGGCGTCGATATCGGGAAGAAGGCTCAGCCGCTCGATGTGGTTCTCCGGGGATACCGGCTCCAGCCAGACGGTCTGCCAGATGCCGCTGGTGGCGGTGTAGTAGATCGCCTTCGGGTCCAGAACCTGCTTACCCTTCTGCTGCCAGTGGCCGTCGGTCGGATCCCAAACCGCGACCACCAGCTCATTCTCGCCCGCCTGCGAAGCATCGGTGATGTCGAGACAGAATGGGACATATCCACCGGTATGCTCACCGACGCGTCTTCCGTTCACGGAGCAGGTGCAGTGCCAGTCGACCGCCTCGAAATGGAGCAGGATCCGTTCGCCCGACCAGGCCGCTGGAATCGTGAAGAACCGGCGATACCAGAGCCTCTGGTCCGGCAGCAGCGGCCGCTTGACGCCCGACAGAGCCGTCTCGATGGCAAAGGGGACGAGGATCTCTCCGTCGAACGCATCGGGCCGCGAGGCGTGCTTGGGCGTCACCGCGTAATCCCAGAGACCGTTCAGGTTCCGCCAATCGGAGCGAACCATCTGCGGCCTCGGATACTCCGGCAACGGTCCCGTCGGGTCGACCGTCGCAGCCCACTCCGTCATGAGATGTCCCGAAACGGGCTTCCAATCAGTCACGCGTCACTCCCATTGTTCCGCGATTCTACCCACCGCGCCGGACGGGGGCCACGGAGATGCGGCAGTCGACACCCCTCGGTACCGAGTGCCGAACGGAATCTCTAGAATGACGGAAACTCCAGGAGAACCCGTGATGGGACTCCATCTCGAGAAGGAGCGATGGTGATGCCGTTGGAAGAAGAGCTGAAGGACCGCGTTCTCGATCTCGGTGCCGACTTCGTCGGAATCGCTTCGCGCTCCAGATTCGAGCACGCCCCGGACTTCTCGGATCCGAGGAAGCTGCTACCCGACTTCCGTTCCGTCATCGCATTCGGCGTCGCCATGAATCGCGGATCTCTCGAGGCCTGGTTCAGCAAGCGCAGCCGCCGGCCCCAGGTGCTCTCGGATAGGCTGGCCACCGAAGAGCTGGATCGCATCTCTCTGCGGCTCTCCAGGTGGCTCGAGAGAGACGGCCACAAGACGGTCTTCGTCTCGCAGAATGGGTACTACAACCTCATCGGAGGGCGCCCGGACTTCTCGCACAAGCACGCCGCCGTGGCGGCTGGGCTGGGAAGGCTGGGCCTTTCCTCGAACTTCGTCCACTCGCGCTACGGTGCGGCCGTCCACATTACCTCCGTCCTCACGGAGGCAGAGCTTCGGCCCGACCCCCTGGTGAGCGACGAAGACGACCCGTGCCGTCGCTGCAACACGTGCCTCGAGATCTGCCCGGAAGGGGCGATGCAGAGGGAATCGCAGACTTCCTTCACGATGGAGGGAAAGGAGCACTTCCATCAGACGCTCGATGGGCTGCGCTGCGCCTGGGGTTGCGCGGGGCTCAGCGGTCACCACTACCGGATCGGAAAGAGGACCGTGGGTACCTGGTCGTACAACGACCTTCCGCGGCGAGAGGGCATCGTGGAGTTCTTTGGAAAGCTCCTGGAAGCGGACCGGTTTCTCCGCCATCCCAAGGAGATGGCCGAGATGATCCTCACGGATGGCACCGAGTACTGCGGGAACTGCGCGAAGATCTGTGTCGGGTCGAAACACGAGACCACGGCTCTCTTCAAGATGCACCTGAACTCGGGGCCGGTGAAGATCCCGGACGATCCGACGCTCGTCCTCAATCTCGCCACGGAGAACAGCAAGCTGGAGAAGTACCGCATCCCGGAGGAGGAGATCCGGGGGCTGATCCAAGGCATCGAAGGAGACGGTGACGCCACCGGCTACGCAGCGTCGAAAGGCGCGGCAGGCTGACCGAGCGCCGGCAGCGGCACCGAGCCGCTATCGCTCGGTTTCCTGCTCGCTCTCCGCCCGCCCGTCCAGCACGAATTTCTCGCCCGGGAAGTACTTCTGCAGGCGGATATCGCCGGTCCTGGCGTGAGCCTCCATTCTCTCGAGGCGCGAAATTCTCGCCGCGACCGCCGCCACCTCGCGATTTGCCTCGCGGGACATGCGCTGGGTGGTGACGATCTTGATGAACTTGTGGACGGACAGACCACCCGTGTAGTGCCCGGCTCCCTTGGTGGGAAGGATGTGGTTCGTCCCGGAGCACTTGTCTCCGAAGGCGACGGTGGTCTCCTCCCCGAGGAAGAGGGATCCGTAGTTCTTCAATCTGCCGAGGTACCACTCCTGGTTCGCCATCTGCACCTCAAGATGCTCGGGCGCGTACTCATCGCTGGTCTGGGCCGCTTCCTCGTCGGTGTCGCAGACGATGACTTCGCCGTAGTCGCGCCAGGCAGCGGCCGCCGCTAGGGACTGCTCCTCCGGCAAATCTGCGATCAGGCCATCCATCCGCGTCATCACGTCCTCGGCCAGCCGGCGGCTCGTCGTCACCAGCCAGGCCGGTGAATCGGGGCCGTGCTCCGCCTGGCCGACCAGATCCTGCGCGACGATGCTCGGGTCCGCTGCGCCGTCGGCGATGATCAGTATCTCGGTCGGGCCGGCGAAGAGGTCGATTCCGATCCTGCCGAACAGCATCCGCTTGGCCTCGGCGACGAACCGGTTGCCGGGGCCGACGAGGATGTCCGCTCTCCTGCCCGTGAAGAGCCCGAAGGCCAGCGCCCCGACGGCCTGAACACCTCCCAGCGCGAGGACTTGGTTCGCGCCCGCGAGGTCCATCGCGTAGAGGATGGCGGGGTGGATGCCCTGCTCCTTGTGGGGAGCCGAGCAGGCGATCACGTTCTCGACGCCCGCCACCCGCGCGGTGGTGATGCCCATGATGGCCGAGGCGACGTGCGCGTATCGGCCCCCCGGTACGTAGCAGCCGGCGGTCTCGATGGGGATGAGGCGCTGGCCTGCCCAGACGCCGGGCGAGAGCTCGGTTTCGAACTCCCGCAAGCTCCCGCGCTGTCGGCGCGCGAACTCGGCCACCTTCTCGTGGGCGAACCTGAGATCGTCCTTGAGCCGCTCCGGGACCTCCCGCGAAGCCGCCTCGATGGTCTCGCGGCTGACCAGAACCTCTCCGGAGTATCCGTCGAGCTTCGCGCCGTACTCGCGCGCCTTCTTCTCACCGCCTTCTTGGATCTCGGCCAGCATCTCCTGGACGACCCGCCGCGTGTCGTCCTCACCGGTGGCGGGTGTTCGGGGTGCCTTCTTCATGTACTCGGTGGCCATCGGGGCCCTTCCTCCAAGGGGCCGACATCGCGCCGCGCCGGCTGAGGACGGACCAGACGCGCGTCTGGCTTCAAAGAGCGTCGCCAGGATAGCCGATGGCTCCCCGACGGGGTGAAGCCTGCCGGCAACCAGCCGGGAGTCGAAGATGCGAGCTGCCGGGGCGGCGTCAGTCCTGAGGGTTCACGCCACCTCGGAGGTCTTGAGCAACCGGTCGATGAGCACGAAGGCCAGCGCCGCGCGCTCGTTGCGGGACATCTCGCCCTCCAATCGCTGGATTTCCCGCTGGATGCGCGGGGCGGTCTGCGGGTTCTCTTCGGCCAGATGGAAGGCATCTTCGAGCTGACTCTGGTTGATGCAGTAGACCGACTCTCCGCCCAGCAGCGGAATGGGTTCCGTGCTCATCGGGATCTCCCTCCACTCACGCCGCGAAGCTCGAGCCGCAGCCACAGGCCCGGCTCGCGTTCGGGTTGGTCAGCCGGAAGCCCGACTTGATCAGGTCGCTGGAGTAGTCGATGCCGAGGCCATTGATGAAGTAGGAGCTCTCCTTGTCGCAGACCACCCGCAGATCGCCATCGGAGTAGACCACCCGATCATCTCCGCCGAGCTCGTGGTCGAGGAAGGCCTCGTACGTCGTGCCGGAGCAGCCTCCCGGCACGGTGCGAATCCTGAGGAAGCGGTCCTTGCTGACTCCCATGCGCCGGAGCTGGGCCTTGGCCTCGTCAGTCAAGGAGATACCCAGATCTAGCGGCTGAGCAGTGGGGGGACTCTCGTCGGCGCTCTTTCGTCTCTTGATCATGCCAATTCCCGTCGTGCCCTCAGTTGGGTCGCGGTCCGAGCTGGTGGCCGAGCCAGTCCAGCATCGCTCCCTCATCGCGTCGCAGATCATCGAGCGAGACGCCCTCGAGGGTGTCGCGGAGGACTCCCAGGGTCTCCCGCCAAAGGGCGCGCACGGAGCAATCCGCGACGTGGGCACACTGCCGGCGGCGGCCGGGGTAGGTGTCGCAGAACCCTTCCGCGAAGAACTCGCCTCCGAGGACGGTGATGGCCTCCCAGACGCTGATCTCGCGAGGCGGGCGGGAGAGGCGGTAGCCGCCCGCTGCACCTCGTGAGCTCTCGACCAGAGCCCCGGCGTGCAGCGTCCGCATGATGCGGGACACGTACTCCGGTCCGATGCCTTCGGCGCGGGCGATCTCCTGAGCGGAGACGACACCATTCGCGTCTCGCTGCGCCACTTGAAGCAGGCAGCGCAGCCCGTACTCCTCGATGGCCATGATGTGCATATGTAGGAAGACTGGCCATACAATACAGATTTGTCAATATTGTATGAGTGCGGGTTCCATGATGAGAGGGGAGGTCGGCAGCTCTTTCCCGCGGGGGAGCTCCTCTCCCAGGGACCCCGTCACGCCGTGTGGGATCGCCGGTAGTCGCGTCCAATGAGCCCGAGGATCGCCTGCGCGTCGGGATTGACGAGGTTGGGTCGGGGAAGCCGGTCGCGGGACAGCCGTTGTAGGCGCAGTACATCGCCGCTTCGGTATTCGGGCAGTACGGCGCAGAACAGGAACCGGTCTTCCCGCAATGCGTCCGCTGCGGCCGGCGTCACCGGATCATCCATCGGCAGATCGACGTGGATCACATCCGCCGATCTGTCCGAGGTCGCAGCGGCGATGGCGCGCAGGAGGTCGCGACCGGGTCGACGCACGTCGAATCGCAGCAATCCGCGCCGCGAGTCATGGAGCGTTTCCATGATGACTTCTTGCGCGCTGACGTCCGGTGCTGGTGCGCCGAACTCGCGCTCGAGCCCCGCGCGATCGTACACCATGCCAATCGCCTCGGTGTAGTCGGTGGGTGCGTAGACCGTTCGCGCGGGGCATGGCGCGAACGGACGCCACACGACGGTGGCTGCCGGCCGGTCAGCATGTGGTTCGCCTTCGAGCTCGCGATATTCAGTGCCCGCGGGAATGTAGGCGAGCATGACTCCCGTCTCCGTTCCCTCGTCGGCCACCGAGAGCTCCTGCATGATGGCGTGAACCGTCGTCGGGTAGTGGTGGTAACCGAGAAATCCCTCATCGGCGCACAGTGCGTTCAGCCGGAGACCCAGGTGCACGACGATCTGTCGCCCCCGGAACCGCGGATCCACGATGGAGTTTCCCGCGTCCACCGTTTGCGCGTCGGGATGGCGCAGCGTGAGGCCCATGTGCCCCACGATCTCGCCGGTGGCGGACTCGGCCACGACAGAGCGAAGCCGGCCGGAGGTGATGCGCTCGCGAAGACGCTCGAGATCGTAGAAGTCGCCGACCACATAGCTGTCGCCATAGCAGCGTTCGAAGCACGCCCTGAGCTCGACTGCATCGTCGGCGAAGAGCCGCCGAATCGTCACTTCTCGAGACACCGCAGCGACCTCCACTACCTGGCTGTCTCGAGTCCGAGAACCGTGACCCGAGGCGGGAAGAACCTCTCCCGAGAAGATACCGCGAACACGCTGCCGCTGGATGCACTCGCGCCGACCCGGAGTGCTACCATGGTCCATGCTGCGCAGGGCAGAAGGGCGCCTCTTGAACGGTACGGCGATCACGACGGGCGCAAGGCGATGGATTCGTCCCGCTGCCGTGCTCCTGCTCGTCGCCGTCGCGGTCTGGTTCAACCGAAGCTTCGATCTCTCGTGGAGCGGGGTCGTCACAGAGACTCGCGCCCTGGTCGAGCCCCTGGGAGCCTGGGGTCCCCCCGCGTTCGTCGGCATCTGCATCTTCGCCGCGCTGGTCCACGCGCCAGAGATCGTCGTGATCGCCCTCGGTGGAATCCTGTTCGGAAAGGTAGGGGGCTTCTTCTACGGATGGATCGGTGGCGTCGCCGGTGGAGCGGTCTGCTTCACGCTCGCGCGCTACCTGTTTCGCGATGCGGTGCGGAGCTCCCTGATCGACCGTTTCGACTTTCTAGGGCGCCTCGATACCCGCCTCGAACGACACGGCTTCCTCACCATCCTGATGCTGCGCCTGGTGCTGTTCCTGGCGCCGCCGATGAACTGGGCGATCGGGACCACGCGGGTCCGCTTTCTTCACTACCTCGCGGGCTCCATCGTCGGCGTGATTCCGGGCGTGGCCGTGACCGTGATCTTTGCCGACGCCATCACCGGGGCGGAGTCGGTCTGGGATCTCCTCGCTCCGGAGGTGGTGATTCCGGCCGTCCTCCTCCTGGGATTCCTGCTGGCCTCCGCGTGGGCGGCGCGGCGCCTGCTGGCGGGATCTCGGTAGCACCGCAGCGGCAGCCGTTCCCGTTGATCCAGCAGTCTGAGGAGGTCAGCGACCACGTCCGGCGACGTCGATCCCCTCCTGGGAGGCATCCGCTTTCACCACCTGAAACAGGATGCAATTCCGATGCGTTACAGGCTTGCTTCGACGCCCTCGGACCCCGTCCGGGCCTCGGAGGGAATGCTTCCTGAACGGTGATGAGTGGCTGGGGCAGAGCGGCGCTGCTGAAGAGATCCCTTCCCATGCCGGCCACTGGCTGGAACATCGCGCGGCCGGGGATATGCCTCGATCCGCGCGCGTGATTCTGCGAGAATCAGGTCGTTGCGAGGGGTGGGGCCCTCGGAAGCTCGCGCGCCCGTTGAATCGAAGCTGTGATCCAGGGCAGGGCTTTGGCTCTGCATAGGGAGGTTGCGACTGTGTCTGAATCCGCTGTCTCGTCCGCTCCGGCCCTGCGCCGTTTCAAGCAGATCGATCCCAAGGTGCGTCTCGAGAAACTGACGTCCCGTCCCTACCAGTACCGGGGCTGGGAGGACGTCTACCGCGAGGAGTGGACCTGGGACAACGTGGTCAAGGTGTCGCACCTGCGCGTGAACTGCATCGAGAGCTGCTCGTACGACGCGTACGTGAAGGACGGGATCGTCTGGCGGGAGGAACAGAACGCCAACTACCCGCAGGAGTTCAAGGACATTCCGGATTTCAATCCGCGGGGCTGTGGCCCGGGCTGTGCCTATGCCGCGCAGATGTACGACCCCACGCGCATCCGCTATCCGATGAAGCGCGTGGGTGAGCGAGGGTCGGGTCGCTGGCAGCGACTGAGCTGGGACCAGGCCTTGGAGGAGATCGCGGACAAGCTGCTCGACGTCATCGACGAAGACGGCTCCGACTGCGTCATCTACGACTCGGGCACCACCAACATCGACGCCGGCATCGGCTCGGTGATGGAGATGCACCTCTTCATGGCCTGCCTCGGGGCGATCACCATCGACAACTGGGCCGGTGTCGGGGACCTGCCGGTGGGTCTGATCCAGAGCTGGGGCACCTACATGAGCGAGGGGACCGCCGACGACTGGTTCCGCTCGGACTACATCTTCATCTGGCTCGCCAACCCGAACTACACGCGGCAGCCCGATGCCCACTTCCTCTACGAGGCGCGTTATCGGGGAGCCAAGGTGGTCACGGTAGCGCCCGACTTCAGCCCCTCGACGGTCCACGCCGACCGCTGGCTGAATCCGCGCCAGGGAACGGACGCCGCCCTCGCGCTGGGGATGGCGCACGTGCTCGTCGAAGAGGGCCTCTACGATGCCGAATACGTGAAGGAGCAGACCGATCTTCCCTTCCTGGTGCGGGACGACAACGGCCGCTTCCTTCGCGAGAGCGACGTCAAGGAAGGCGGCGCGGAGGACCAGTTCTACTTCTGGAACGCCGCAAAGGGCCAGAAGGAGCTCGCCAAGGGTACCTGGGGCTCTCCGGAGATGACCATCGCCCTGGACGCCGAGACCGATCCGGAGCTGGAGGGAGCCCATCGGGTGCGTCTGGCGGATGGGACCCGAGTGCGGGTGCGCCCGGTGTTCGAGCTGCTGCGCGCCCACCTGGCTTCGTATTCGCCGGAGCGCGCCGCGGAGATCACCGGCGTTCCGGCGAAGAACATGCGCGTGGTGGCGCGGGAGCTGGCGAAGGCCCGCTCCGCGATGATCTTCTCCTCCTGGGGCGCCTGCAAGCACTATCACTCGGATCTCTTCCAGCGCGGCATGGTCTATCTGATGGCGCTGACCGGAAACAGCGGGGGGAAGCCCGGCTCGGGGATCAAGGTGTCGACCTGGTGGCCGTTCCCCGGCTTCTCGATCTTCACCATGGGGACGGCGCTCGCCAGCGAGCCGCGAGAGCCGGATCCGATGGAGCGCCCCCAGATGCAGAACGTCTCGAAGCTGCTCTTCGCGCTGACCAAGGAGCACAGGCGGCTGGTGCCGCTGATCCCCTGGCTGTACACGCACGATCCGAAGTTTGCCGAGACGGCGGCGACGGACGCGTACGCGGATCCGGCGTTGCCCCGGCCGGTGTCCGAGTACATGGACGAGATCTTCGAGAAGGAATGGCAGCCGGTCCATCCCAAGCCGCCCAAGCGCCCCCGGTTTCTGTACTACTCGGGACCCAACCCGCTGCGCCGCTGGCCCAACCCGCGGACCATCCGGGACAGCCTGTGGAAGAGCCTCGACACCATCGTGACCTGTGACTTCCGCATGTCGACCTCCGGGATGTGGTCGGACTACATCCTCCCCGCGGCGGGCTACTACGAAAAGCCGGGCATCAAGTACACCATCTCGTACCTCCCCTATGTAGTGGTGGGCGACAGGGCCGTACCGCCCCTCTACGAGTCCAAGCACGAGTGGGACATCGTGCTGGGGATGGCCAAGAAGATCCAGGAACGGGCCAGGGCCCGGGGCATCGAGGACTGCACCGACATCAACGGCAGCGTGCACACGCTCTCGAACCTGTACGACGAGCTCACCGTGAACGGCCTCTACACGGAAGGCGAGAAGGGGGAGACCAAGGCACTCGACTACATCATGCAGAACTCGCCGATCACCCGGGCCACCGATCTCGGCGAGCAGCCGTGGAGGAAGGCCGCCGAGGACGGAATGGTCAAGATCAAGGAGATCCCGGGCCTCTTCATGGCGATGGGGCTCAACTGCATGATGAGCGACTACGACACCAACGAGCCCTTGACCCAATTCGGCTGGTTCCACAAGCAGAAGAACCCATGGCCGACGCTGACCGGCCGACAGCAGTTCTACATCGACCACCCCTGGTACACGGAGGTGGGCGAGCAGTTCACCACGCACAAGGAGCCCGTCGCGGCCGGCGGTCCGTATCCGTTGCGACTTAACGGAGGTCACGCACGATGGAGCCAGCACTCCATCATGCGCGCCAACCAGCAGATGCTTCGCCTGCAGCGGGGCGGGCCGGTTGCCTACCTGAGCGATGTGGACGCCCGGGAGCGGGGGATCTCGGATCACGATCGGATTCGCGTCTACAACGACGTGGGCGAGTTCGTGCTGCGCGCGAAGATCGCACCGGTCGTGCAGCCCGGGGAGGTGATCTGCTACCACGCCTGGGAGGGCTACCAGTTCCCGGACGGCGCGGTGCAGAACGACGTGCTGCCCGCCTCAATCAAGCCCAACAACATGGTGGGCGACTATGGTCACCTGCAGTACCGGGGTCACTACCTCTCCATGAACAACACCCCGAAGGAGGTGGCCGTCGAGGTCGAGAGAGTCCGGGAAGTGGTGTGACGGTGGCTGGAGCGCCGGCTCGAACCAACCCGACCGAAGAGCGGCAGCGCAGGCGCATCCGGGAGGAGTGGGACGAGGCCCACTTCGGAACCCACTGCGTCAATTGCGTGCCCGGGGACTGCCCGATCTACGTGCTGGTGAAGGACGGCAAGGTGGTGAGGGAGGAGGCGGCGGGTGTGCGCCAGCAGGTCGAGGCTGGCGTTCCCGACATGAACCCGATGATCTGCCAGAAGGGCCTGGCCTGGAGCCTCGAGATGGAGGCGGCGGACCGTCTCGCGTACCCGCTCCGTCGCGTCGGCGAGCGCGGCGAGGGGCGCTGGGAGAGGATTTCCTGGGACGAGGCGCTCCTCGAGGTCGCGGACGCCATCCTCGATGCGATCGAGGAGGTCGGCCCCGAGTCGCTGGTGCACGAGCTCAGCCCCCAGATCGTCACCACCGGGCCCAGTTCGCGCTTCGTGGGCGTCCTCGGCGGCCAGATCCTGGACGTGAATGCGACCATCAACGACTTCCACAGCGGATACCAGCAGACCTTCGGCAAGTTCTCGTTCACACCCTCCCACGACGACCTGTTCCACTCCGACCTGATCCTGATCTGGCACTCGAACCCCGCGCACACTTGGAGCACGGTGTTCCACTACATTACCGAGGCCCGGTATCGCGGGGCGGAGATCGTGCTGATCTCGACCGACGTGAGCCCCTCGCACAGTCACGTCGACTACCACATCCCAGTGCGACACGGGACCGACACCGCCCTCGCCCTGGCAGCCTGCCAGGTGGTCATCTCCGAGGGGCTGGTGGACTGGGGCTTCGCGGCTTCGCAGACCGACCTCTCGCTGCTGGTGCGCACCGACACCGGGGAGTTCCTGCGCGAGAGTCACGTCGAATCCGAAGGAAGGGACGACCGCTTCTTTCACGCCCACCCTGACCGGGGCGTGGTCCCGGCCGACCCCGCGAGCCTGGACCTCGACTTCGAGCCCCTCGCCGAGGGCGTCCTGGAGGTCGAGACGCGCGACGCGGGGCGGATTCGCGTCGAGCCGCTGTTCGATCGTCTCCGACGCGTGCTCGACGAATGCTACACCCCGGAGCAGGCCGCCGAGATCTGCGAGGTCCATCCCGATGCGATCCGGATGCTGGCTCGCAAGGTCGCCACCCGCCGAACGCGCAACATCCCGGAGGCGGGTGTCTGCAAGCACTACCACGGCGACCTGATGTGCCGGGGCAAGGCGCTGCTGTTCGGGCTCACCGGCAATTGGGGCAAGAAGGGCGCGGGTCTGGGCAGCTGGAACTCCTTCATGTTCGACGGCAACTCGACGCTGATGGCCAAGACCGAGCCGGGCGTCGAGGCGGGAAAGGCCTTGCTGGCGCAGGGCCGGGCCCTGCGCCGCCAGCTTCAGGAGCAGGACCCGACGCTGACCGGAGAGCTTCCGGATCGGGTGATCCTGCGGGCGATGGGTGGCGGCATGATGATGCCTCCGGCGTTCTTCTGGTATTCGCAGGCGGGCTTCCGCGAGCGCTGGAACAAGACCGAATGGCACGATCCCAGCATGCCCCGAAGCTTCGACGAGTACTACCAGGAGGCTTCGGGAATGGAGGCGTGGGGGGCGGCGCCCGAGGTTGCCGCTTCCAAGCCGCCGCGTGTGCTGCTCGAGGTGGGAGGCAACACGCTGCGGCGAACTCGCGGCGGGAAGAAGGCGGTCTTCGAGAATCTGTGGCCGAAGCTGACCAAGGTCGTGTGCATGGACTACCGCATGTCACAGACGGCGCTCCACGCCGACATCGTGCTCCCGGCCACGCAGCACTACGAGAAGACGGCCCTCGGCATGCCGACGCCCTGGCCGTTCATTCTGTCCATGTCTCATGCGGTGGTGCCTCCCTACGGGGAGTCCCGGGGCGAGTGGGAGGTCCTCGGTGAGCTGACCAAGAAGATCGCCGAGCGGGCCGAGGCGCGCGGCCTCGAGGGCTTCCAGCACCGCAGCGGAGTGTGGCGCCGCTACGACGAGCTGTGGGACCTCTTCACGCTTCGGGGGACGCTCATCGACGGCGAGAGTGCGGTCCGAGAGGCGCTGGCCGACGCGGTCAGCTCGGGCAACATGCCGCCCGGCACCACCATCGAGACCTTCCGCAAGCAGGGCTACAGCCGGTACAACGACTGGGCCTTCCTCGCCCTCTGCACGGCCAACGCCTCTCCCTTCCCGAGAGGGGAGACCCACGCCCCGCTGCGCAACCATGTCGAGCTGGGGCACCCCTACCCGACGCTCACGCGCCGCGCGCAGTTTCTGATCGACCACCCCTGGTATCAAGAGGCAGGCGAGGATCTTCCGGTGCACAAGGAGCCACCCGCCATGGGCGGCGACTACCCCTTCCGTCTCTCCGGGGGCCACGCCCGCTGGAGCATCCACGCCATGAACATGACCAACCCGCTGATGCTGGAGACCCACCGCGGCAAGCCCTTCGTGCTGATCAACGACCGGGCGGCACGCGAGAAGGGGATCGAGGACGATTCGCTGGTGCGGGTCTGGAACGACGTGGGCGAGTTCGTGGTGCCGGCACGCACCAGCCCCGCCCAGCGGCCCAACGGGCTGACGGTCTACAATGGCTTCGAGGGCTTCATGTTCCCCGGCGGCAGGGGAGCCAACGAGGTCGAGCCGGGCATGGTCAAGTGGCTGCATCTCGCCGGGGACTACGGCCACTTCTCCTACGCGCCCACCGAATGGCAGCCGACGCCCTCGGACCGCTGCATCAACGTCGACTGCGAGCCCTTCGCGGGCTAGCCTCGGTCTTCGAGGATGAGGTCCGAGGCGCGCTCGGCGACCATGATGGTGGGAGCGTTGGTGTTGGCGCTCGGGATCACCGGCATGATCGAGGCATCGACCACCCGGAGCCCCTCGACTCCGCGGACGCGCAGGCGATCGTCCACGACCGCGTCCTCACCGAGTCCCATCTTGCAGGTTCCGACCGGGTGATAGGCGGGGATGGTGCCCACGCGGAGATACTGCTCGAACTCGGCATCGGTCTGTACCGCAGGTCCGGGGAAGACCTCCTGCTCGAAGTAGGGGGCGAAGGCCTTGGACTGGAAGATTCCGCGCACCACGCGACAGCCCGCGATGGTGCGCACCACGTCGTCGTGATCGCTGAAGAGATTCGACCGGATCCGGGGAGGATCGTCGGGGTTCGGGGAGCGGAGCCAGATCTCGCTGCAGCTCTGCGGCCTGCAGGCGTTGACGCCGATGAGAACGCCAGAGCGCTCCAGCAGCTTGACCGGCGTGCCCGGCTCGCTCGCGTAGACCACCGGGAAGAACTGGAGCTGCACGTCGGGGCGGCTCTCCTCGTCGGGACGGGTGCGGATGAAGGCGGCGGCGTGGGCCACGGGACCGGCAGCCGGTCCCTTGCCGAAGAGCAGCCAGTGGAGCCCGTGCTTGACGAAGCGATACGGCGAGACCTCGGTGTTGTGCGTGCTCACGTTCACGAAGGCGGCGGGAAACGCGATCGGGTTCTCCTGCAGGTTCTTGCCCACGCCGGGCAGGGGGTGGAGAACGGGGATGCCGTGCTGACTGAGCTGCTCCTCGGGACCCAGGCCCGAGCGCATCAGGACCGTGGGCGACACCAGAGCACCTGCTGACAGGATGACCTCGCCGGAGACGCGTTCTTCCCGGATCTCGCCCCCCTTCTTGAAGCGCACGCCGATCGCCCGGTCGCCGTCGAAAAGGATCCGGTCCACGGTGGCGCGGATGACGACGGTGAGATTCGAGCGGCGCCGGGCCGGCCGCAGGTAGGCCAGCCCGGTGTTGTGTCGCCGGCCCCTGCGGATCGAGCCCTGCAGGGGGCCGATTCCCTCCTGCCGTTCGCCATTCAGGTCGGGGTTGTGGGGAATGCCGATCTCCACGCCGGCCTCGATGAAGACCTTCGCCAGGGGGTGGGGTGTGGCCACGTGGGAGGCGCGAAGAGGACCCGCGTCACCGTGGTACTCGCCCGCGCCGAACTCGTTGGACTCCATCCGCTTGAAGTAGGGCAGGACGTCGGCGTAGCTCCACAGGTCGGAGCCGCCGAGCAGGCGGGCCCAGTCGTCGTAGTCCTCGCGCTGCCCGCGCAGGTAGATCATCCCGTTGATCGAGCTGCTGCCGCCGAGGACCTTGCCCCCCGGCCACTTGGTGACGCGGTCGTCGAGCGAAGGATCGGGCTCCGCGTCGTAGTTCCAGTTGTATCGGGGGCTGGCGATGGCGTAGATCTCGCCCGCTGGTATGCGGACGAACGGCGTTCGATCCGAGCCACCCGCCTCCAGGAGGAGTACCCGGCTCTTTCCGTCCGCCGTGAGTCGGTTGGCCAGTACGCATCCGGCCGTTCCCCCGCCCGCGATGATGTAGTCCCATGTCATGTCTAGAGCTTCTCCAGGATGTGGATGGTCATGGCGGCCTCGCCGGCGCCAACGGTTCCTCCGCCGTTCTCGGTCATGGCGATGCGGTGGTTCTTTACCTGTCGCTCCCCGGCCTCTCCTCGGAGCTGGGTCACCAGCTCGTAGATCTGCGCGAGACCGGAGGCGCCGATCGGGTGCCCCCTCGAGATCAGCCCGCCGCTCGGGTTCACGGGAATCCTACCGTCGAGAGCCGTGTCGCCCCGCTCCGCCATGACGCCGCCTTCGCCCCTCGGGCAGAAGCCGAGGGCCTCCATCACGGAGATCTCGCCGAAGGCGGTGGCGTCGTGAACCTCCATGACGTTGATGTCCTCGGGCCCGACGCCGGCAATCTCGAACGCCTTGGCGGCGGCGCGCTCGCTGATGTCTCCCATGCCGGTTCTCTTCCCGCCCTCGAGGACCGAGGCGGCGACCCGGATCGCCCTCTTCGAAGGATGCTTCTTCAAGAAGGACTCGCTGCAGACGATGGCTGCGGCGGCGCCGTCACCGATGGGCGCACACATCGCCCGGGTCAGCGGATACGCCACGACCCGATCGTTCAGCACCTGCTCCACGGTCTGTGGGAAGTTGTACTGCGCCAGCGGGTTCTTCGTCGAGTTGTTGTGGTTCTTGGCGGCCACGGTGGCGAGCTGCTTCTGGGTCGATCCGTAGGCATCCATGTGGGCCCGCGCTCCGGCCGCGTAGAAGTCCATGAACGCCGAGTGGCCGCCCGCCTTGGCCGGCTGCCCGTCCGCCGCCTGTCCGGCCTCCCCCCGCTTCTTCTGCTCGGCCGCTCGCAACTCGGCCACCCTCGCCGACATCTCCTGCACGTCGGTGCCGGCGATGAAGCTCTGCATGACCTTGGCGCGGTCCTCGTTGTATTGCTTCTCCACACCCATGGCCAGGGCACAGTCGTAGAGCCCCGCCTTGATGCCGGTCCAGGCGGCGTGCAGGGCGGTGCTGGCGCTGGCGCAGGCATTCTCCACGTTGGTGACGGGGATGCCCTGCAGGCCGTTCGCGGTCAGCGCGACCTGTCCCCGAACCGAGTGCTGGAAGTCGTAGAGGCCCCACATGGTGTTGGAGAACCACGCCGCCTGGATGTCGTCGCGACTGAGATCGCAATCCTCGAGCACCTCATTCAGGACCATCCCGGTCATGTCCTTGACGCTTCTCTCCAGGAACTTCCCGAACTTGATCATTCCGACTCCGAGAACATGAATGTCGTCACCCATCTGAGCGATTCTCCTGGAAGTGGCTTCTACAGGGTGTAGCACCGAATCGAATCGTCTGGAGAAGCGGCCCACCCGCACGCTGCGATTCCAGGCCGGTGATGCCCGCAATCCGCCGACAATGATAAACTGACTCCGAAAGCGGGCCAAATCCCTTCCTCTGCAGCCGTCCGGCGGCCCCCGGCGCCGACGCATCGATCGGAGTGACGCGAGCCATGCACCTCCACGGGAACTGGAACTATCCCACCGCGATTCGCTTTGGCGCCGGCCGCATCGGCGAGCTTCCGGCTGCCTGCCGCGAGCTGGGTATGCAGCGTCCGCTGCTGGTGACCGACGCCGGGCTGCGCGATCTGCCCATGGTGGCGGACGCCGTGTCTCTCTGCCGCGACGCCGGTCTCCCGTGCGAGGTCTTCAGCGACGTGCAGGCCAACCCGGTGGCCGAAAACGTCGCCGCCGGGGTCGCAGCGCACCGCGCCGCGGAGAGCGACGGCGTGATCGCCCTGGGCGGCGGTTCGGGACTGGACGCGGGAAAGGCCATCGCGCTGATGGTCGGCCAGGACCGGACGCTGTTCGATTTCGAGGACCGCGAGGACTGGTACACGCGGGTGGACGTGGCCGGCATGGCGCCCGTGGTGGCGGTCCCGACCACCTCCGGTACGGGTTCAGAGGTGGGTCGCGCCGCGGTGATCACCGATGCGAGCGATCTCACCAAGAAGATCATCTTTCATCCGAAGATGCTGCCCGGAATCGTGATCGCCGATCCGGAGCTGACGCTGAGCCTGCCGCCGGACGTCACCGCAGCGGTCGGCATGGACGCGCTCTCGCACAACCTGGAAGCGCTCTGCAGCCCGCACTATCACCCCATGGCGCGGGGCATCGCGCTCGAGGGCACCCGGCTGGTCCGGCAGTGGCTTCCCGCCGCGTACCACGACGGCGCGAACATCGAGGCGCGCGCGCACATGATGGTGGCATCCACCATGGGTGCGACCGCCTTCCAGAGGGGGCTCGGTGCGATGCACAGCCTGTCGCACCCGGTCGGCGCCGTACTGGGTGCTCACCACGGCTTGACCAACGCGGTGGTCATGCCCTACGTGCTGCGGTTCAATCGCGAAGCGATCGAGACCGAGATGGAGGAGCTGGCTCGGTACCTCGGCCTGCCGAAGGTCTCCTTCGCGGGGGTGCTCGACTGGATCGTCTCGCTGCGCCAGGAGCTGGGCATTCCGGAGACCCTGTCGGCTCTCGGTGTGACCGAGGATCTGGTCGACCGTCTGGCGCCCATGGCGACGGCCGATCCTTCGAGCGCCAGCAATCCGGTGCCGTGCACGGTGGAGAACATGGCCGCCCTGTACCGCTGTTGCGTAAGTGGGGAGCTGTAGCGGGCTACCGGCGCGCTGGGTAGAAGGCCCCGTGGCTTCACGCCCTACGCACTTCCCGCCACTCTCGGTACGCGCACATGGCCGCCAGCGTTCGAGCGGCGTTCTGGGGCGTCGCCATCACCGGAGCGGTGGTACCGAAGTAGCCTCGGACGGTCTCTCGCCAATCGGGATGCCCCATCAGGGAGATGAGGAGGGTGCGCTCGGCCGTTCTTCCGAGCAGTGCCGGGTCGATGAATCGCTGGGCGCTCATCGCCTCGTGCCCCGCCTCGACGATGGGCCCGACCACCGCCCAGGGGGCGATGGGCAGGGCGATGACGGCGTCGAAGCCGGGATCGGTCATGGCGAGCTTCATTCCGTGGGCGAAGAGGCCCGAGGGGCCGATGTCGAGGGGGTTGCTCACGTTCATCCAGTCCGGAGCGTTCCTCCGGATCTCGTCCACCGACTCGGCCGTCATGCCGGGCAGCTCGATGCCGCAGCGGACGAGCCGGTCGGCCACCATGGCGCCCAGGGAACCGGAGCCCGTGACGACGAGGGCTCTTCGTCCCCTGGGCAGCGGGCAGGCCTCGAAGGCCCGCGCCATGTCGAAGAGCTCGAGGAGATCGCGACTCCGGATGATGCCGGTCTGACGGCAGGCGCCGTCGAAGATCGCATCGGCTCCGGAAAGGCTCCCCGTGTGGCTCATGGTGGCCTTGCTGCCGGCCTCGGTCTCGCCGCTCTTGTAGACGAGAACCGGCTTCTCGAGGCTTGCCCTTCGCGCCACCTCGAGGAACCGCGGGCCGTCCTTGACACCCTCCAGATACATGACGATGACCTTCGTCGCCGGGTCGTCGCTCAGGTAGGCGAGCATGTCGGTTTCGTCCACGTCGGCCCGATTGCCGATCGTCGCCAGCTTGCCGAGGGCGATATCCTGGGAGGGTGCCCAGTCCATCAGGACGTTGCCGAAGACGCCGCTCTGGGCCACGACCGAGATTCCTCCGGGCCGGATGGCGTCGAGATCCACTTCGCAGGTGGCGAAGCGGCCCGGCACGTTCACCACGCCCACGCAGTTGGGACCGATGATGCGGATGCCCGATCTCTTCGCCAGCCGTCCGATTTCTTCCTGGAGATTCGCCCCCTCGGCGCCCGTCTCGGCGAAGCCCGCGCTCTGTACGTTGATGACCTTGACGCCCGTGAGGGCGCAGTCCTCGAGAACGCCGAGGACCGCCGGCGCGGGGACGATGACGATGGCGAGATCGACCTCGACGGGAACGTCGCGAACCGTCGGGTAGACGCGGAGCCCGTCGATTTCCGTCTCCCTCGGATTGACCGGGTACAGGCGTTCGGGCGCCACTCCGGTTTCGAGAAGGAACCTCGGAAGCCCGGCGCCGAAGGCGAAAGCCCGTTTCTTCGCGCCGATGATGGCGATGTTCTGCGGTTCGTAGAGGACGTCGATCGGGTTTCTTCCGCTCATCAAGAGGATCTGGCCCGTTTCGGGGGGACGAGGGCGGAGGCGAGAACCGCGGCGACCAGGGCGAGGATCACGACATACGCGAAGGGTATGTCGTAGCTCTGGAATCTGTCGTAGATCCTGCCGGCCAGGAACGGGACGGGTGCGCCGATCACGATCATGATGGGTGACAGAAAGCCGGTGATCGGTGCGAAGGCGGCGGGTCCGAAGTAGTTGCCGATGATCGCCGGGAGCAGCGGAACGATCGAGCCGAAGCAGAAGCCGAAGACCGACACGATCACCATGACGACTCGGAAATCGCTCGGTGCCTTCCAGATGCCGAACATCGTGACTGCCATGCCGGCCATCGCCGCCATCATGATCCAGCGGGGCTCGATCCGGTCTCCGACCCAGCCCATGGGAAAACGCGCGATGCCGCTCCAGAAGACGAGGTTGCCGATCGCGGCGGCGGCCTTCATGCTCGAGAAGCCCTGGTCCGTCAGGTGGAGGACGCCGTGGGTGGTGAGCAGGTAGACGGCGCTCATCTGCACCACCATGCAGAGTCCCAGCAGGTAGAGCACGGGTTGGCGCAGGATCTCCCGCAGCTCCCATGACTCGGTGGTCCGGTAGGTCCTGGGCTTCTCACCCTCGCCCGATCCCGCGCCCTGGGAGGCGCTCTCCGGGTCGATTCCGTCGGGGAACTGACCGACGTCCGCCGGCTTGCTCCGCATGAAGAGCGCGGCCAACAGCGCCAGCGCGCAAAAGGCACCCGCGGAGAGCCATCCGGATCTCCAGGTGCCGGACTCTTCCATGATGAAGGTGTAGAGGGGCGCCGCCGCGGCCCCCCCGAGAGCCGAGCCGGACAACACGATCCCGAGCGCGGTGGCGCGCCGGACGTTGAACCAGTAGGTCAGCGTGGTCTGGATCGGGATGGCACCGCCGAAGGAGAAACCGAAGGGCATCAGGATTCCCCACAGCACGATCCAGTGCCAGAGCTGGGTGGTGACCGATCCGAGCATTCCCATGAAGACGACCGCGAGGGAGAGCCCCGCGATCATGGTGCGCTTGGTGTCGAACTTCTTGACAGCGATGGCGACGAGCGGGGCGAGGGCGCCCAGGGAGAGCGCGCGGACCGTATGAGCGATGGCTGCGTCACCGCGGGCCCAGCCCTCGGCTCGGATCATCTCCGGGAAGATGACCGTGAAGCCGTAGAAGATGAAGCCGTAGACCGCTCCGTAGATGTAGAAGAGCAGCGCCACGTTCGTCCAGCCGAAGAAGCCACGCCTGGTCTGCGGAACCACTTCAGGCATCTGGACGCCCCGGGGGCTGCGATAGCACGTCTACCCGAGGTTCTCGGTGGAGAGGTTGTCGACCAATCCGGGAAGGATCTCCCGCGCCCGGGAGACCATGCCGTCGATCACCTCGGCGACGGTGCACACCTCCCGGATCATGCCGGTCGCCTGGCCCACGCCGGTCTGGACCAGATCGAGATCCGGGAGGGTGGGGCTGCTCGTCTCCCCCAGATCCTGCAGGGCCGTCGTCGCGAAGTCCTCTTTGAACCTGCGGCTGCCGGCCCGGCCGAAGGGTTCGAGATAGGTGTCCGTCTCCCGCGCCCGCACCATCATCTCCTTGAAGGCGGGCGAGACCTCGCACTCCTCGGTCGCCATCAGTACGGTCCCGACCTGTACCCCCGCGGCGCCGAGGGCAAGGGACGCGGCCAGTCCCCGGCCGTCGGCGATTCCCCCTGCAGCAATCACCGGGCAGGCGACCGCCTCTGCAACCTGGGGCACCAGGACCAGGGTCGAGATCTGCTCCAGGCTGGTCATGCCGCCGGACTCCGACCCCTCGGCGACGACCGCGTCCACACCGGCCTTCTCGGCGGTGATGGCGTGGGCCACCGTCGAGACCACGTGAATGACGTACACGCCGGCCTCTTTCAGCCGGGGGGTGAAGCGTCGGGGACTGCCGGCAGAGGTGGACAAGACCCTGAGCTTCTCGGCGATGGCGGTCTCCACCAGCTCGTCTGCCGCCTCCGCGTGGCCGGGAATGTTTGCGCCGAAGATGCGGTCCGTCCTCTTGCGCGTTTCTTCGATCTGCTCCTTGAACTCCTCTGCCGTCCAAGAGCCGGCGCCCAGCAAGCCGAGGCCTCCCGCGTTGCTGACCGCGGCCACCAGAGGTGCTCGCCCGATCCTCGACAGCCCGCCGAGGATGATGGGATAGCGGAGCTCCAGCGCCTCACAGATGGGGTTCGACATCGCTTCTCCTTCTCGAGCAGGCTGGTTCAGGATTCAATTCCGAGGGGATTCCAAAAGGAAGTGCTTGCGATTCTACCAGTCGCGGACGCCGTCGCGCCGAGCTCGCCGCTCGGATCGGCGAGCTCGGCGGCGCATCCGTCTCGGGACGATGTCGATCACATCCCGGCGGATCGCGCCGAACCCTACGACAGACCTCGCTCGGCTCCGATTCTGCCCAGCGTCTCGTCGAAGGTCGCGGGAGGCGGCTCGGTACCCGGCTTGGCTACCATCGAGATGGCATCCGTCGGACACTCCGCGACGCAGAGACCGCAGCCAATGCACCTGCCGTCGACGATCCCGTAGGCGTCGTCAGTCTCTTCGATCGCATCCATCTGGCAGCGATCGACGCAGAGACCGCAGCTCGTGCACTCCTCGGAGTCGAGCTTGGCCTCGTAGTAGGAGGTGACCATGTCTCCGGGACGAGGTGCGATCGACGCAAATCTGAGAATCGGACAGCAGCAGGAGCAGCAGCAGCAGATCGCCTCGATCTTCTCTGAGTTGGTGGGACAGGCCACCAGGCCCGCCTCCTCCGCGGTGTCGAGGACCGCGAGGGCTTCGTCGACGCTGATCTGTCTGCCCATCCCATTGTCGATGTAGAACTGGGCGAAGTCGCCGAAGCCGATGCAGGTCTCCTTGGGCTTCTCGCACTCTTTGCCGAGGAGCCCCTGCTCCTTGCGGCAGATGCACGGCTCGACGGAGATGATCTCCTGCTCTCGCACCAGATCTCGCAGCCGGTTGTAGGTCTCGACGGCGGGCGTCGCCTCCACCGAGGACTCGAGGGGGATCACGCGCATCTGGCTGGTCTTGGCCTGGGCCATGGAGAGACCGAGGTGGGGCAGGTACTCCTCGAACAGCTCGGCGAACTCGCGATCGAGCGAGTTGAGCTGGAACTCGTACACCCCGACGACGAACTGGTAGGCCTGATAGCGCCGCTTCTCGCCCTCCCGAACCCGGAAGATGCAGCCCTTCAGCGCCAGCTCCTCGAGCCTCTCGGCGAGCTCCGTCTCATCGATGCCGGTCCGGGCGGCGATGCTCTGGACCTCCTCGGGCTCCTGACCGAGCTGCATGGTCAGCTCCGCCTGCTCTGGTGTGAAGAGCTTCTCGAGCAGCTTGATCTCCACTCCGCTTTCCGTGGCGGGGTAGCCTCCGGGCAGAGTGTCCATGAACTCCCTGAGCCGCGCGTAGACGTCCTCGTTCATCCGTCTGGTCTCCTTCTCTCGGCTTCGCACCCCGACTGGAGCCGCCCCGGGGTCGATGCGCCAGCTTACCCGTCCGACCCGATCGGTGGCAAGCGTTCAGCAGTCCTCTCGGTGCTTTCCGATGGAGAAATGGGTTCTAACTCCGTGTCAGGAGGCGGTAGACCTTGCCGAGCTCGGCCGGAAGTGACTCGACGTCATCGATGATCAGGTAGCGCTGCTCGGGGCACATCTCTCGGAGATAGTCGTGACCGGCTCGGTCGATGGTCACGCAGAAGGTCTGGATGTGCGCGAGCTCCGCCTCGCGCAGCGCCTGCGCCGTGTCGTGGATGCCGTACTGGCGGTCGTTCCGATCGGGTCCGTAGTCGATGTCCTGTGGGTAGCCGTCCGAGATCAAGAGCATCACCTTGCGGCGTGCGTCCTGGCGATCGAGCTTGCGGACCGTGTGGCGGATCGCCGTTCCCATGCGGGTGTAGCGCCGGGAGCGCATCGCCGCGATCGCGTCCCAGACCCGCAGGCTCAACCGATCACCGAGCTCCTTGGCGACGAAGAACTCGACGTTCTCGCGACTCTCCCCCGAGAAGCCGTAGATCCCGTACTCGTCACCGAGCGCTTCGAGTGCCTGCACCATGAGCGCGAGCGCCTCCTTCTGGATGTCGATGACCCTGCGGCGCCGCTCGTCGCGCTCCGCCAGGGAAGGGCGGACACCCCAGAAGCTGCGGTGGTCGTCCTGAACGATGACCGGCTTCTCCGGCTCGCCGTCCGGATCGGGTACGGGCTCTCTGACCGAGGCCGAGAGATCGACGAGAAAGGCGGCGGCGACCTCGCGGCGCGCCCGATCGTGGCGCATGTAGACGCGCTCGCTCGGCGAGAGCCCGGCGCGGATGTCGCTGCGCGCCTCGACGGCGCGATCGAGGTCGATCTCCTCCCCGTCCGAGACCTTGCGCACGCGCTCGGTCGACTCGGGCTTGATGTGCTGGAACTGCCGCCGGACCCGTGTGAGCAGCGCCCCGTGCCTGTGGCGTACCGATTCCAGAAACGCCGAGCCCTCGTCGCCCTTGAGATGCTCCTCCTGGAGGCGACACCAGCCGCGGAGGTAGCCGCGCTTGCGGTAGTCCCACTCGTCGTAGAGGAAGCTGCGCTCCGCGCGGCTGACGCCGCCGAAGGCTCGTCGCAGGACACCGCGGTCCGAATCGGTGCGTCGCCGGAGCTCTCTGGTGAGCTCGTCCGCAGGTGCGTCCTCGTCGATGTCTTCGAGGAGTTCGGGCGGAACCACGGACCCTCCCTCGCTCTGCTTCTCGAGTCCGCCCTCCGCGGGCGCGATCCGCAGGCGAAGCTGCGCGAGATCGAGGGGGGCGTCGCCTCGGTAGTCGACGAAGTCCACCGCGCTCTCGACCTCGTCGAGCATGGCGACGCCGAGCGATTCCTCGATTCCGGCGGTGCGCAGGAGCTCGAGACAGCGGACGGCCTGTTCGGCGCTGGTGTAGACGTCGGCCTGCGGCTCTCCCACCCGCCGGCCCGCGTCGATCACCTCCTCGACCAGACCCGTCGCGTCGGCCGCTCGAAGCTCCTCGAGCGGGGCATCGAGGGTGCAGCGCACCAGGGAGTCCAGCAGCCCGCCCGCTCCCTCGATGGAGGGAAGAGCTCCGCGTCGCTGGAGGGCGAGGGCCATGGCGCGGTGGAGGTCCCGCCGGAGACCGGGATAGGCGCGCGCCAGCCCCCGGTCCACGCGACAGTCCTCGAGCGCGCCGAAGAGCCGGCGGATCAGCCGCTGCTCCTGGAAGCACGCGAAGAACATCTCGAGCTCCCCGGGTCGCGCGCGCCATCCCTTGGCATCGCACGATGCAAGCGCGGACACCCGCCTGCGCGCCTCGCCGAGGTCGAAGGCCCAGGTGTGAAACTCGAAGAATCCGACCTGGTGCATGACTGCGACCTTATAGAAGCCCAGATTCTGGCGCGGCTCCGCGAACTCCTCGACCGCATCGGGGAGGAAGAGGGTCATCCCGTCGGTCATCGGCGTCTCGGGCCGGAATTCGCCACGGAGCACCGCCAGCGGCTGCAGGTGGAAGTAGCGGCCCGAGATCCCCTGCGCGAAGAGCGAGAGGAGGCGCTGGGCGTCGACGAGGTTCACGCTGGGCGCCGCCGCCTCCATCGGGACCTCAGGGAAGCAGAACGTCGACGATCTCGTTGATCGCCTGCGCGACCTCTTCGTCGTCGGTGACCGCGCGGGCGATGGCCAGGTCGCAGGCCCGGCGCGGCTCGATGCCGCGCGAGATGAGCTTCGCGGCGTAGATCAGAAGGCGCGTGCTGACGCCCTCCTCGAAGCCGTGCTCCCGCAGGTTGCGTACCCGCTCGCCGACCACGCTCAGCCGCTCGGCTAGCGCCTCATCGACGCCGCTCTCGTGAGCGACGATGCGCGTCTCGCGCTCGACGTCCGGGTAGTCGAAATCCATGCTGACGAAGCGCTGGCGGGTGCTCGGCTTCAGGTCCTTCAGCACGCTCTGGTAGCCCGGGTTGTAGGAGATGACGAGCAGGAAGTCGGGGTGCGCGTCGAGCGTCTCGCCGAGCTTCTCCACCGGCAGCATGCGGCGGTGATCCGTCAGCGAATGGATCAGCACCGTGGTGTCCTTGCGCGCCTCGACGATCTCGTCCAGGTAGCAGATGGCACCCTCGCGCACCGCGCGCGTGAGCGGTCCGTCCATCCAGATCGTTTCGTCTCCGACGAGCAGGTAGCGCCCTACCAGGTCCGTCCCCGTCAGGTCCTCGTGACAGGCGACCGTGATCAAGGGAGTCTCGAGCTGGCCGCGCGGCTCGGCGTCCCCCAGAGCGCGGTAGAGGTGCCAGGTCACGTGCTCCACGAAGCGCGTCTTTCCGCAGCCCGTGGGCCCCTTGAGCAGCACCGGCAGCCGCTCCTGGTACGCGGCCAGGAACACCGCGATCTCGTCGCCCACCGGCAGGTACCAGGGTTCGGTCGTCAGACGATGGTCCGCCACGGCTCCGGACACCGGCTCATCCATCAGCGCAGTCTCGTTCATGGCGGGGAAAGCCTATCCAATCCTTCGATGCGACGCGGAGTCAGAGAGTTGCACTGCGTGACTTCTCTCGCCCCCGCGGGGTGGGAATCCGGGCGACTCGTTTCGTACAGTCCAGCGATCCCGCTGCCACGGCGTGTCTTTCATCCCCGTCGCCCGGGAAGTCAGAGGAAGGTGAGCAGAGTGAAGACGATCGACGAGCCGGCCCGAAAGATTCCGGTCATGGCCGAGACCGATGTCCTGGTGGTCGGAGGAGGACCGGGCGGTCTCTCCGCCGCGCTGGCGGCGGCGAGGGAGGGCGTGGAAACCATGCTCGTCGAGCGCCACGGCTGCTTTGGTGGAGTCATCACCCAGTCCATGGTCGGAACCCTCGCCTGGTATCGGTCCAGCAGCGAGACGGTGGACGCAGGCGGAATCGGTGCCGAGTTCGAGCAACGCGCCAAGGAGATGGGCGCGAGCCAGACGGTGTTCTTCTACGAGATCGTCGATACCGAGGTCTTCAAACACATCGCCGATCAGTTGGTGAAGGAGGCCGGCATCGTACCTCTGCTTCACTGTCCGACGGTGGATGCGATCATGGAGGGGGACACCATCAAGGGGGTGATCACGGAGACCAAGTCGGGCAGGGCGGCGATCCTGGCCCGGCGAGTCATCGACGCCACCGGAGACGCGGACATCGCCTGTCGGGCCGGCGCACCATTCCGCCTGGATCCGAAGCAGAGGCTGGAAGAGGTGAGCGTGAACTTCGGGTGTAGCGGAGTCGATTTCGAGGAGTTCTTCGAGTATACGGCGAAACATCCCAGTTCGATCTCCGACTGGGGCGATGCATCGGGCAAGAAGGAAGAGGACGAGTTCAGCACCTACCTGGTGGAGCCGTTCAAGAAGGCCAAGGAGGCCGGCGAGATCCCCGAGTATCCGCGCATCGAGAGCTACTGGAGCGGCTTCACCAACGCCGGTGAGATTACCTCGATGAACGCGATTCACATGCCAAACTTCGATCCGACCGACGTCCGGGACCTGACCAAGGCGGAGATCGAGGGCAGACAGCAGGTGATGTGGGCGGTGGCGGCCCTGAAGAAGTACACGCCCGGCTTCGCGGCGGCGCGGCTCCGGAACATGGGAGCGTCTCTGGGCGTCAGGGAGTCGAGAAAGATCATCGGCGGGTACGGCCTGACCGAGCACGACGTGCTGAATCAGGCCCGCTTCGCGGACTCGATCGGAATCTTTCCGGAGTTCCTGGACGGCAACGACATCGCCATCATGCCTTCGACCGGCAGGTACTTCCATGTGCCCTATGGCGTGGTGCTGCCGCAGAAGGTGGAGAACCTCCTGGTGGCCGGTCGCTGCGTGGCCGGGGACAAGGTTTCCCATGCGGCGACCCGTCAGATGATGTGCTGCGTGGTGACCGGTCAGGGTGCGGGAATCGCCGCCGCCGCGTCGATCAAGAGCGGCGTGACCTGCCGGGAGGTCGACGTGTCGCAGGTGCAGAAGTCGCTCACCCGTCAGGGTGTCAGAATCGAATAGGGCCGACGGGATGACGCTCACACCTGGCTACCGGGAGATCCTCGCCGCTCGCCCCGTGGTCTACGCGCATCTGCAGCGTACGCCGCTCCACGAGTACGGGCTGCTCTCGGAACGCCTGGGTGCCCGGGTCTTCGTGAAGCACGAGAACCACCACGCGATCCGGGTCTTCAAGGTGCGCGGGGGTGTCTACCTCGCCTCGACGCTCAGCGAGGCGGAGCGCGCCGCCGGCCTCTACTCCGCCTCGACCGGGAACCACGGCCAGTCGGTCGCCTACGGGGGACGGGTCACGGGTACGCCGGTGACCATCGCGGTGCCCGAAGGGGCGAATCCGTCCAAGGTCGCCGCGATGCGCTCGCTCGGCGCGGAGGTCGTCTTCCACGGAGCCGACTTCGACGCCGCACGGGAGTGGATCGAGGGGGAGGCGAAGAGGGAGGGTGCGCGCTTCGTCGGCCCCACCGACCCGGAGCTGATCTGCGGCGTCGGGACCTACGCGATCGAGATTCTCGAGGACCTGCCGGATGTCGACACCATCATCGTCCCGGTAGGCGCCGGAAGCGGCGCCTGTGGTGTCTGCCTGGTCGCGAAGACGGTGAACCCGGCGATCGAGGTGATCGGCGTCCAGGCGGAGCAGGCCCCGACGCAGCAGCGGAGCTGGAGGGCAGGGTGCCCGGTGCTGGAGCCGATGGAGACCCGCGCCGAGGGGCTCGCGACGCGTGTTCCCTTCGAGAACACCCAGCGCATCATGGGGCACCCGACCCTCGGGCTCGATGACTTCGTGCTGGTGAGCGAGGAAGCGATGGAGAACGCCATCCGGCTCTACCTGGAGATGATTCACGACGTGGCCGAGCACGCAGGTGCAGCGGCTCTCGCCGCCGCCATCGATCTGCGAGAGCGCCTCGCCGGCCGAAAGGTGGTCCTCGTCCTGTCCGGTGGCAACATTTCGAGTGGCGACCTGCGCCGCATCCTGTCGTCGGAAGAGGCAACCCGAAGCGCTACGGATAGGAGGTTCTCGTGAGCCGCGTGGCCATTTTCATCCCTTCCTACAACGCCGCCCGGACCCTGCCGGCGGTCTTCGAGCGCATCTCCCCGGAGCTCTGGGACGCCGTCGACCGTGTCTTCGTGATCAACGACGGGAGTCAGGACGACACCGACGCCGTGGTGGGAAAGCTGGCCCAGGAGCGGCCTGAAATCCGCCTGGTCTCCCGCCAGCTCAACCAGGGCTACGGCGCCGCCGTGCGCCACGGCCTGCGTCGCTGCGTGGAGGAGACGGATGCGGAGTACATCGTCTGTCTCCACGCGGATGGCCAGTACCCGCCCGAGAGCGTACTGCCCTTCGTGGCGCACATGACCGCACACGGAGTGGACGTCCTCCAGGGCAGCCGTCACAAGGACGATACGGCTCTCGCGGGCGGCATGCCGAAGTACAAGTGGCTGTCCGGCAAGATCCTGACCTGGATGGAGAACCGCACCTTCGGCCTCCGGATGACCGACTACCACTCCGGCTTCCTCGTCTACAGCCGCGGGGCCGCCAGCACCATCCCCTTCGACCAGCTCTCCACCTACTTCGATTTCGACCTGGAGGTGATCGCATCGGCCCGCGCACGGGGGCTGGTGGTGGACGAGCTGGGGATCCCCACCCGCTACGCGGACGAGGACTCTCACCTGAACCCGATCTGGTACGGGTTGCGCTGCCTGCGCGTGATGCTCCGCTACCGCATGGGCAGGTATCGCCCGCGCTTGAACCCGTAGAGCTAGCTCTTCCCGTACAGCTCGTGGAAGTGGCTCATGGTGTGGAAGAGGGTCTCGCGGAGCGGGACCTTGGCCTTCCAGTCCAGCAGCCGTTCCGCGCGGCTGACGTCCGGCACCCGGCGGTCGCAGTCCTCGTAACCGGGGCCGTAGAACTTCTCCCCGGCGATCACCTCGATCGGGTGGTTTCGGTAGTCCGGATTGCCGGTGATCTCCGCGTAGACGTCGCGCATCTGGTGGGCCAGCTCGCGCATGGTCACTTCGTTGGCCCGGTTGCCGAGGTTGAAGAAGGTGTTCTTGGCCTTGTTCGGGACCTCGAGCATCCGGGTGAGTGCGTCCACCGCGTCCTCGATGTAGGTGATGGTCCGGTAGGCCTCGCCGCCGTCCACGAGCATCATGGGCTTCCCGTCGAGGAGCGCCTGCATGAAGCAGGCCAGCACCCGGGGAACGCCGTCGCCGTCTCGGCCCGGGATGTAGTCCATGCGCGGACCGAACCAGTTGTACGGCCGGACGATGGTGAAGGGCAGCCCGTTCTCGGTGTGGTTGGCGTAGATGTATCTCTCGAAGAGGGCTTTGGACGCCGCGTAGGTCCAGCGCTGATTGACCGTGGGACCCATGACCAGCGGGGTCTCGTCCTCGCGCTGCTCGAAGAGATCCAGGTTCGAGTAGTCGTTGTCGGGCAGGTAGCCGGCGATGGTGCGCCCGTACACCTCGCAGGTGGAGGTGTGGATGAGCCAGGTGCGCGCCTGCGTGCAGATCTCCACCAGCTTGTACGCGTGGATGAAGTTCGATTTGATGGTGAAGACCGGGTTCTTCACGTATTCGGCGGGATTGCAGACCGCAGCCAGGGAGAAGATGGCCTCGGCGCCGTCGAGGATCGGCCCCAGTATCTCCTCGGTGTTGGAGACGTCCACGTAGCCGAGGGTGAAGTCAAAGTTCGGGTGGTCCAGCAGGTGCCGGCACTTCGAGTCGCTCACGTCGTAGCCGATTACCTCGAAGCGTCCATCGGAGAGCAGGCGCTCGGTCAGGTGGCTTCCCACGAAGCCGCCGCAGCCAAGAACGATCACCTTCCTGTCGGCCATGTATGGGTACCCCTCAGTGTTCGCAGACCGCGCTGGTGTACGGGTTCCGGAGCCCGGTGGAAAGCGGTTCCGAGGTGTCATCCCCATGGGAACGCTGCATCGGGGCCGCACCCCCCCAAGTGTGCAGGGGTGTAGCAGGATATCAGGGGATCGCCAAGGAGCTGCCCGTATGAGAGGGCGTTCCGCTCTCTTGCATCGTAGAATCCTCTCTCCCCACATCGAGGTGCCCCAGAAGCCGCCGCCATGACGAAGATCAGGTCCGAGTCCTCCACGGCGCGTCGTTCCCCCGGATGGGTCGCGCTCCTGATCCTTCCGGCCGCGATTGCGGCGTGGTGGTTGTTCGGCACTCTGGACCTCCAACGGGCGCCTGCCTGGAGCATCCTCGTCAAACAGGTCCACGAGACCGGTGAAATCCGGCGCTACCTCACCAAGAACGAGCTCGCCTCGCGCTACCACGCCGACGATCCCCTGACGGAGAGCGTGCGGGTCGATCCGATCGAGAACGGACTGCGGATCACGGTGCCAGCGGAGATCCGGGTCAGCGAGAGTGCGTGGATCCTCAAGCTCAGTTTTTCGAAGCAGGCCAAGCGCGAAGCCGTACGCCACATCTCGCTCTCGGTGAACGGCAATGTGCTCGAGGACGATCTGTCGGCGGAGAGCAAGCTCACCCTGCCCATCGCGTTCGCCGACCTGCGTTCCGGCGAGAACATCTTCGAGCTCTTCGCACCCATTCCCCGAGCCTTCAATCGCATCCGGATCCACAACCACGTCTCTTTCTACAACTGGTTTCCGACGATCAGCGTGCTGCGCCTCCGGAGACCATATCTTCGCGAGGCCGACAGCCTGCCGGGCTTGGCGGGTGTCCTGGTGATCGGTGCGGGGCTGCTCTTCTCCCTCCACGGGCTGGTGACGAGAAGGCTGCGCGTACCGGCCTGGACGCGCCGGCAGTGGAGGTGGACGGTGGCCCCCGTCGCGATCTTCGCGGCGGGACTGAGCGTGGGAAACCTGGTCTCGCCCGACAAGCTGCTCTTCGGGCAGTGGTCGATGGCGAGCCTCCTCATGGCCTACCTGCTGATCGCGGGTGTCTGGTGCTCGTGGCGGAATCTCCGGGCCGAGCGCTGGGATGAGCTAGACGAGGCCACCCGGGTCCGGTTCACAGAGGCCCGGCACGCCGTCGTCCTCTTCCTGGTGATCTGGCTGGTCTACAACTCCAACTCGGCGCGCGTCGGCATGGTGGACGCCATCCCGCCCCCTCAGATGGCAATCAGCCTGCTCCGCCAGGGCAACCTGGACCTGGACGAGTACCTCGAGTGGTACAGAGAGGGCGACCGCGGCGTGGGCCTGATGCAGGCGAAGGGGCACTGGGTCTCCTGCTGGCCTCCCGGAACCGCCCTCTTCTGCGTTCCGTTCTATGCGCTGCCGGTCGCGCTCGGGGTCGAGGTACCCTCGCTCGGCGTCGATATGCTCGCCAAGCTGACGGCGTCGTCGCTGACGGCCGCGTCCGCGCTGTTCGTCTTCCTCTGCCTGCGGCGCTTTTCCTCCCGGCGCGGGGCGATCTGGATGACGATCGCCTACGCGCTGGGCACGGCCGCCTTCGACATCAGCGGGCAGGACATGTGGGCCCACGGACCGGTCCAGTTCTGCCTGGCCGCGGTCCTCTACATCGCCCTCGGCGAGCACCGCCGTTGGGTGCACCACCTCCTGGCCGGGCTCCTGATCGGTCTCATGGTCGCGGCCCGCCCGACCACGGTCGCGCTGGTCCTACCCCTGCTTCTCTGGATCGCCTATCGCAACGGCATCCTGATTGGGTTCTGGTATGCGCTGGGAGGCCTGCTGCCGGCCCTGTACCTGCTCGGATTCAACATGCACTACTTCGGCACCCCGGGCTTCTCGGGCTATGACGAGATGCTCGGAGGCGGTTGGGGCCTCGGCGGCGTGCCCAGGTGTTTTCTCGGCCTGCTGATCAGCCCCAACCGCGGCATGCTGGTCTTCTCCCCCTTCCTGCTCTTCTGCATCTACGGCGCGGGAGTCGGGCTGCGGCACGGGGAGCGCCGCTACCGGCTCTTCGCCCTCGCGCTGGTGATCGGACTGCTGAGTCAGCTTCTCCTCAGTGCGTCGTGGCGAGCCTGGCACGCGGCCTTCTCCTATGGATCGCGCTACTCGGCCGACGCGTTGCCCTACTGGGCACTGTTCGGCGGCTTCGCGATCGACCAGATACGAAGCCGTCGTCTCTGGCGCCAGGCGTTCGCCGCGACGGTCTTCGTCAGCATCCTGATCCACTCACTCGCCGTCTACTGGGACGTCGATCCCTGGAACCACAGGGTCGCCCGCCGGAATCATCTCAGCTACGGCGACTTCGAGGGCGCCGCGTGGGTCACGGACGAGCCGCAGATCCTGTGGCAGGCGCGCTACGCCCTCGGCCTGGTGGACGAAGACTGAATCAGTTCCGTCGGCGTGCGCAGCTCTCACTGAGTCGTCACGAAGAGGCCGATCGCGACGCCGGGAGGGCCCTCTCGGGGCTCCGCGATTCGCACCTGGGCGGCGCCGAGGCCGTAGCTGTCCACGAGGACGGACCGCAGTGCCTCCACGCGGGCCCGGGCCAGGCGGTCGCGCGCCTCCCGGGACACTTCCACCTCCGCGAGCCAGTCTTCGAGGAACGCGGCGTCCTCGGGCGCGAGTTCATCCGGCTGGCTCCGCGTCCGCAGCTCCAGCCCTCGGCGCAGCCGCCGCCGTTCCCCGAGACTCGTTTCGCCGAGGGGCGGGAACGCTCCGGCTTCGACCTGCGCCAGCAGGGTCTGCGCACGCAGAGCGGACTCGTCCTCTTCGCCGACCTGACCGATCAGCACCAGCCCGAGATCGGAGCGGGCCGCGAAACCGCCGGCCACCAGCCCCGCGCGTTCGACCTGATCGGGTGTGAGCTGCGCCGAGCCCGGCTCGAGCGCGAGCGGGTGGAGTTCGAGTCCGGCGCCGCCCGGCGCGTCGCCCGTGGCTGCCCGCAGCGCCAGGCCGAGTCCCTTGAGAGGGGTCGCCAGCACCGCGACCAGCGACTGGCGGAGGGCGCCGATCGAGAGCGCCGGGAGGTCGATCGCGGCTCCACTCTCGTCCAGGGTCAGCTCGACCGGAAGGTGGATGTTGCCCTGCGCGTCGGTGAGCAGGGATACGGCCAGGGGTGCCGACATCCCGAACGCCCTCTGGAAGCCCCCCTCCTCCGCGTCCTCCAGAGCGATCTTCTCGAGGGTGAGGTCGGCGCTCACCTGGTGCGTCTGCCCCGCGCTCTCGATCTTCGCATCCAGCGACGCGGTCCCCCGCTGGAATGCGAAGCCGGCGCTCCTCGCCACGTAGGGGCTGTACCTCGGAAGGTGGAGGTTCTGGAGCGCGAGCGTGCTGGTGCCCGCGCCGGCGCGCCAGCCCCCGGAGAATTGGAGCGAGAGTCCCTCGGCACCGCGGAGGTCGGCCTGGAGTCGGCCATTCCGGGCTGGAAACCGGAGTTCCGAACCCTCGAGACGGATCGCGCTCAGCTTGGTGGTGGTGGTTGGCTCGACCGTCTCGTCGATCAGCCGGAGAGTGCCGTTCTCCACCTCGAGCTTGCCAATCGCGATTCGCGGCTCGGGCGGGGCAGGACCGGGCTCCTCCGTCGGCGGCGAGGCCTCCGCCGCGGGCGGCCGTCCGACCAGCTTCACGGCTGGCTTCACGATCCGGACCGATGCGAGAGAGATCTCCGCTGGCTCGCCGCTCTGGAACGGAAGATCGATCTCGTTCGCCACCAGGTCGAACGCCAGGCACTCGAACTCCAGCAGTCCGTCTTCGTGCTGCAGCTCGATCTGCTCGGCGGAGATGAATCCGCGGACCGATGCTCGGCCGGGCTGGGCTCCGTCCGGGATCTCCAAGTCGATCTCCAGGTCGCCGGCGACCCTTCCCCCCTGGAGGGCCAGCGGGCTCTCTGGACTCGCAACCGCGATCAGTCCCGTGATGGGGAAGTCCTTCCACCGCACCTTGCCGGCGAATGCGACGGGAGCGAGTCCGACCTGTCCGCCCACCTCGAGCCAGCCATCCTCCCGGGTCAGCCGGAGCTCGACTGGAAAACGCGCACCGGGCGCCAGGGTCGCGTTGCGGAGCGAGAGATCCAGCGACACCTCGAACTCCCCCACGTCGAGGAGGAGGCCGAGCCGGGCATCTTGGATGGCGAAGGACGTAATGCGGAAGTCGGGGAGCGCGGCCTCGGCTGACGGAAGCTCCTTCGCCGGGGGTGTCCCTGCCTCTCCGCTCTCCGGCGACGGCGCGGCAGCGATCTCGAGGTCGCGGCGCACGCGCAGACGTGGGCCGCGAACGCCCACCGGTCCGGTCGAGGCCTGCCCTCCGGCCACCACCACGTCGCGAACCGTGAGCTCCGCCAGGGAGAACTCGATGGGGGGCTTCGAGGATTCGCCGGGGTCGAGGAGGAAAAAGGTGTGATCGGTGAGCACCAACCGCTCGAGTCGCAGGGGCCAGCCGTCTCCCTGTTCCTCCCCGTCCGGGGCCGAGATCTCACCCTCCTCCTCCGACACCGGGGGCGGGGGAGTCTCGGGTGTCGCCGCGATCAGCCGCTCCAGACGGTTGTCGGCCCGGAGCAGCAGAAGCTCCCGAGCTCCCGCGACCTCCACCCGCTGCACCCGTAGCTCTCCGGCCAGGAGCCCCAGCCAGCCGATGTCGACGACGAGGTCGGGCCAGTGGATGAGGGCGCTCTCCGGGTCGATCGGAGCGGGTGCCGCCCCGCGCTCGAGCGGTCGTCCCACCAGTACCTCCTCGAGCGTGACACGTCCGGCCAGCAGGGAGAGATCGACGTCCTTCACCTCGACGGCGCGCCCGAGAGCGGCGCTCCCCCGTCCCTCGATGACGCGCACCAGGATGCTGGGAAGCGCCATGCGCAAGGCGAGGAGGGCGATCGCGACTCCGAGAGCCAGCTTCCCGCGCCAGGTCATGAACGCGCTCCCTCGATGACCGAGTCAGCGGAGATCACTCGAGCGTGCGAGACGGCTGCTCCCGTCACTGCAGTGTCACTTCCCGCGTCAGTCTCCGGGGCGCGAATGGCCAGCGCTTGCGACGGATCTCCAGGCTGATCCGGTCGCCGGGCATCTTGTCCCACAGGATCAGACGGAGATCGGCGATCTCGCCGACGGGCTGGCCGTCGATCGAGAGGATCTGGTCGCGGGGCTCGAGTCCGGCCGCTTCACAGGCGCTCCCGGAAGCGCAGGAGCGGACCTCGAGTCCGCCGTCGTCTCGATCCAGAATTGCGCCGATCCGGCCCGCAGCCGGGAGATCCCGCCGCTCGGGTAGCAGCAGGTAGTCGGCGACCTCCGGCCCACCTTCACCCGCCCAGTCGCTGAGGAGGATGGCAGTGCTCACCGGGATGCGGCGGACCAGACGCCGGGGGATGCCGCTTCCGTAGGCGAGATGCCCGCTTCCAGCGAGGATCACCATCGAGTACTCGGGACGGGACTCGAGATAGTGGGCGGCGCGCTCCGCCATGCCTTCGTCCCACAGCAGCTGAACCTCCAGGAAGCGATCGAAGCTCCGGTCAACAAGCTTCGGGTGCCGCTCGAAGACCTTCTCGAGACGTCTCTCGTAGGCGCGGTCCGTACGGTCGATCTCGCGGGGAAGCTGCTCGCGTTCCTCCTCGTCGAGGCCTTCGATGCCCCGCCGTCCCACCTTTCGCGTGATCTCGCCGGGCAGACTGAGGGCGACCAGTGGCAGCCGATTCTCTCGCGCGTAGCTGAGGATCGGTTGGTAGAGGCGAAAATCGAATCTCCAGCGCTGGTAGTATTCCGTCGCCCGCAGGAGCTCCGTTTCGCTCAGCTCGCCGGCGACATATTCGTCGAGATGTCGCTGAAACGGTTGCTGGAAGGCCTCCATGCCGATCGCCAGCTCGGGATGGATCGCGTGAAGGCCTCGGATGATCTCCAGCTGGATCAGATGGTGGTCGAAGCGATCGTGGGTCTCGCCGATCAAGACGACCCGCCTATCGGCCAGCGTGGGGATGAGAGCCTCGAGGGTCGAGGCCGCGCCGAGATCGAGAGCGGTCGTGGCTCCGATCGGGGGCACGGCGCCGGGTTCGCGCTCGAGGTGCATTCTGGGGTGCGCCGGATGGTGCGCGGACCGCTCCGGCGAGACGCAGCCCGAGGCGACCACCAGGGCTGCCAGCGGAGCGAGAGCGACGCACCGCCGGGCGGCAGAGCCTCTGCGGTGAATCGGAGATCCGACCGCGGTGGCGAGATTCCGGCACATCGCGATGGCCTTCGAAGCGTTGCGCAGCATGGCTTTCGAGCCCTTTCTGGAGAAACTACTCGAGGGGGGCCAGGCGGGCGAGCGGGTCTGGCCCGACGGCAAAGATAGCGTCTCTCGTGTGGCCGGGATCAGTCTGAGTCGCCGCTTCCACCGCCGATGATTCCTCGGATGACGAGCGCAACCTCACGGTGAGGTTGCGTCCCCCCCCTCCCCAATCCGCGCGGTCGTCCCGATCCCAAGTATGGGAAACGCGCTTGTCAAGGAGGCGCACTCTCCTAGACTCGTGTGTATCCCGATCCAGGAGGAGTCCCCCATGGGCTTGATCGATTTCGTGAAGGAGGCGGGCGAGTCCCTCCCTCGAGAAGGTTGGCGAGAGCCGCGAGGCGGCCGGCAACACCCAGGGGGTGGCCCAGGTGGACGACCAGCTCAGTGTAGCCTCCCCCGATCCTCCGTCCGAGTACTACCGGGTTGTGTCCGGGGACACACTTTCGAAGATCGCCAAGCAGTACTATGGAGATGTCTCGAAGTACCCGGAGATCTTCGAGGCCAACCAGCCGATGCTGAAAGACCCGGACAAGATCTACCCGGGCCAGGTATTGCGCATTCCGCCGCTCGCGGACTGAGCCGCGCGCGAGAGAAGGAGATGAGATGCGGATGACGACTCTCGGAATTCTGTTGATCGCACTCGTCCTGCCGTTGGCGTGCGGTCAAGCCCAGGAGACCGCGGAGGATGCCGCCGAGGTCGCGGTCGAGGCAGCCGCGGAGGCCAAGGAGGCCGCTTCCGACGTGGCAGCCGCAGCAGAGGCCGCCGCGACGGACCTGATGGAGGACCCGGTGGCGAGGTGCAGCGAGCTCGCCGCCCAGGGCGCCTGGAGCGAGGCGCTCGAGGTCTGCACGAAGGCGCACGAGGCCGAGCCGGACAACATGGCCATCGAGCACGCGCTGCAACAGGCCCAGGCAGCGGCCGAGTAGAGCGAGCGATCTCGGGCCGAGGGCTAGCGCACCTCGGCGGAGAAGGTGTCACAGGCGGCGGGTTTCCCGCTCTCGTATCCGACCCGGAACCAGCGTTTGCGCTGGTCCGAGGATCCGTGCGTGAACTTCTCCGGAGCCACGCGGCCGGTGGACATGCGCTGGATCCGCAGGTCCTCGAGATTCCGACTTCGCCCCCTGCGTGTCCACTTCATGCCGCTCCTCCTGAAGCCAGAGAGTAGAACAGGATCCCGGCAAGGTCGTTCAGGTCGATCTTCGGTGTCAGGCGCGGCATGCCGCCGTGGGGCTAGACCCTCTTGATCAGGTGGGAGAACAGGTGCGGAACCCGTGAGTTCGATCCCCGAAGGCGGGCGATCAGATAGGGGTACAACGAACGAACCGGCCCCAGTCGGGTCACACCGGTGGGATTCACCTTCATCAGGTGAAACAGGGCCTCGGTGATGGCGCAGATGTCGTTGCAGTACTGGCTCAGATAGACGTTTCGCCGGCCCAACCGCTCGATGAGCCGCTGTGACACCTCCGCGACGGCGCAGGGGCCGACCACCAGGACACGACCCTCGATCGCGTCGATCGCCCGGAAATCGTGGCCCTTGCCGTGGACGAAGGTGAAGCCGCCCCTTCCGCCGTGATCGGCGTAGAAGACCTGCATGACGGAGAGCGGGTTGTTGGTGCAGCCTTCCCTGCAGGCGCGCCGCGCCCCCCGGACCACGCGGAGGTCGGGGGGGAAATGATCGATCAGGTCGAAGGGGTACTTCCCCTCCTCGGGCATGTCGCCGAGCAGGTCGACGCGATCCAGGCTCTGCAGGTCCCCGGACAGGGCGATGTCTTCGGGCCCTCGGATTCCGCCTCCGTATCCGCGCTCCAGGGACAGCTCGAGCTGGGGAACCTCGTCGACTCCGAAACCGAAGATGCGCGCACCCACCAGGTCGGCCGCCACCACGTTGCGGCTTCCGACCAGGACCCGGAACGGCTTCACGCACCGATCCGCCAGCGAAGTCGCGGGGTAGTGACCGTGGATGGTTCCCTCCACGCCCTCGATGAGGGTCAGGTCGGGCCGAAGGTATTCCAGGAGGTCGACCAGTTTGTGATGCAGGTTGAAGTTGTGGTCGCGGCGCCGGCAGCCGTGGGCAGGCAGACCCCACTGGTTCTTGATCCCCAGCGTGACGACGCCCATCGAGTGCGTCTTCAGCTTGGGCAGACTGACGTAGAGGTTCTCGTCCCGGCCGCGGATCATCTTCTCGGCGACCACGCGAGGCATCTGAAAGGCGATCTGATCGTACCCATCGGGATCCCCTTCCTCGACGGACTTCTTCCCGTGAAAGCGGAAGAGCTCCGTCTCGTCCTCGTCGAGGTAGATCGGCCTCGCTCCCGTCTCACGGCAGATGCGGGCGTAGCCGGTCGCCTCGAAGACGATCCTCGTGTAGTTCCCCTGGGTCGCGTTCTCGAACAGGTAGACCTTCCGCGCTCCGGCATCGAGCCAGTACTCGATCGCCGCTCGGACCACTTCCGGCCGCGTGTGGGTGTAGGGCCGAGCGTCGACGGCGTTGGGCTTGATGTAGACGTCCCCGCTCGGCTTCAGCAGGGCCGGACCGCCCAGTTCGTCGAAAACGGCCCGGACCGCGCGTCCGACCGCCGAGACCATCGCCGGTCCCAGCGGGCGGTAGTGCGTGAAGCTCTCCTCGGGGTGGGGGGCATCGAGTCGCTTCACGACCACGAGCCCGGGGCGATCGCCGTCGTGTTTCTGGCTCAGGCGCTCGGGATTCCCATTCGAGGGGGCGGCGCGAGATCGAGGCATCGGTCGGCACTCCCCCTTCAGTCCGGCAGCAGGTAGATCTCCTCGTTGGAGCGGACGCTCTCGATCCCGTCGCGCGAGTAGGCCGAGATCGAGACGAGGGTCGCGTCCAGGTTGCTGACCTCGAGACGGTAGCTGAATACGCCGTCCACCTCTTTGGGGAGGCCGATGTCGATGCCTTCGCCGTATTGCTGATCCGTGTGCCGCGTGAAGATCTTGAAGCCGGCCGCTTCTCCCGGATGCTCCCAGCGCAGTGTGATGATGCGCGTCGCAGCGGGCTCGTCGGCGAGGAGCGGAGCAGGAACGAAGAGCAGCGCGCAGAGGAGGAGCGAGCCGAAGAGCCGCCGAAGGACGGCGCGGGCGCGCGCTCGCGACCGGTTCCAGACGCGACTCCGAACGTCGCTCATCCTATATCACCAGCGACCGGGCGGCCGTGGCGATGCTGGCCGCATCCAGGCCCGCCAGCTTCAGGATCTCCGGGTAGACCGCCACGTCCACGACGAACTCGTCCCGGAGACCCAGTCGGAGGAGACGTCCGGTCCCGGACTCCGCCAGAACCTCGGCCACCGCTCCCCCGAGACCCCCATCGATGAAGTGCTCCTCCACGGTCAGGATGCGGCCGATCTCCGCTGCGGCTGCTTCGATCGCCTCCCGGTCGATCGGCTTGATGGTGTGCATGTTCAACACGCGAGCGGAGATGCCTTCCTTCTTCAGGAGCTCGTGGGCCGCGATCGCCTGGGCGACGCTCGCCCCGGTGGCCATGATGGCGACCTCGGAGCCTTCTCTCATGACCGGTGCCCGACCGATCTCGAACTCCTCCGTGTAGCCTCCGATCGGCAGAAGATAACCGATGCGAACGTAGACGGGACCTTCCACCTCGGCCGCAGCCACGACGGCGCGGGTGGTCTCCGCCGGATCCGCCGGACACAGGACCGTCATGCCGGGAATCATCCGCAGCAGCGCGAGGTCCTCGACCGCGTGGTGGGTGGGGCCCCAGTGGCCGGCCTCGAGGCCGGAGCAGGGGGCGAGGATCACGATGTGGTTGCGGTTGTACCCGCAATCGGTTCGGAGCTGCTCGAAGGCCCGCATGCTGACGAAGGAGGCCATCGCCAGCACGAAGGGCAGCTTGCCCGCGTGCGCGAGGCCAGCGGCGACGCCGATCAGGTTGGCTTCGCTGATTCCCACGTCGAAGAAGCGGTCCGGGAAACGCTTGGCGAAGGGGCGAAGCGGGCCGAGATCCTGGGAGAGCACGACGAGGTCGGGGTTCTTCTCCGCCATTTCCGTCAGCACTCCGCCCTGCGCGAAGACGCACTCGAAACCCAGCATCAGTCCGCCTCCAGTGCCGCGAGAGCTTCCTCGATCTCCCCCTCGGCCAGTGTCGTGAAGTGGGCCCGGCGCCGCCCCTCCACGCTTGGGAATCCCTTGCCCTTTACCGTGTCGGCGATGAGCACCGTGGGACCCTCCCGGGCGGGGAACTGCTCCAGAGCACCCAGGATCGCCCGCACGTCGTGTCCGTCGATCACCCGGGTGTTCCAGCGGAAGCTTTGCCACTTCTCTTCCAGGGGCTCCAGGGGCAGGAGGTCGTCGACATGGGCGGCCGCCTGGAGTCCGTTGCGGTCCACGATGGCGAGCAGGTTCGCGAGCCCGAAGCGGGGCGCACAGAGTGCCGCTTCCCAGACCGAGCCTTCCTGCAGCTCGCCATCCCCCATCAGCACGACGGTCTTGGAGGGGAGACCGTCGAGCTGCTCCGCCAGAGCGATCCCGATTCCCACCGAAAGACCGTGCCCCAGCGATCCGGTCGCAAACTCGACCAGGGGAGCCTTTAGGCTCGGGTGTCCCGCCAGGCGGGTCCCCGGCCGGGCGAGGGTCGTGAATTCACTGGGGTCGACCTTGCCCAGCTCGGCGAGGCAGGCGTGGAGAGCGTGCACCGCGTGTCCCTTGCTGAGGATGAAGTGATCCCTCGGACGGTCGCCGCCCTCGACCTCCAGGGCGTGGAAGAACAGGGTGGCCATGATCTCGGCGATCGAGCTGGAGCCGCCGAGATGGATGGACCGCCCGCCCGAGGCCATGGTCAGGAGGTGCTTGCGGAGCGTCGTCGCGCGCTCTTCCAGAGCCCGCACGAGTGTGGAGTCCGACATCCATTTCCTCCCAGATGGTGGCGTCTCGCTTTTCGAAGGGGGGCCTCAGCCGAAGTGGGCTCTTCTCACGGCGTGATAGCGATGAAGGCGTTCCAGCGCCCGGGCCGCTCTTCTCGCGGCTGGATAGGCCGGTATTCCCGCGCTGCAGAGCTGCGCTCGGAGGGCGGCCCCCTGCTGCGCCAGCTCCGGATCTCCCCCTCCGGAGTCGATCGAGAAGACGGTCGGCTTGGGCTCCCTCTTGCTCTTCAGCACCCGGATCGTTTCCGGTGTCGGATCGGGCAGGTCGGGCAGGTGGAAGATCTTTCTCGGGATGATCCGGTCGATGAGGACCATCCCGATGGCGGGATCCCGATAGGCGAGATCCAGGATCTCTCCCAGGTATTCGGAATCCTGGAAGACCCGGAACATGTCGAGAGGGTTCCCGGCGATGGAGCCGGCCGCGGGCACGCTCTCGCGCAGGCGCTCCATGGTGACCTCGGACAGGCGGGGCACATCGAGCCCCTCGCGGGCGCAGGCGTCGCCGTTGCCCACGCTGTTTCCCCCGCCACCCCCCACCACGAAGACACCCTTCCCGGCCGGCGCCGGGAGGTTGGCGAAGGCGAGGATGGCGTCCGCCCACTCGTCCATCGAACGCACCGCGGTCGCGCCGGTCTGACGAAAGAACGCCTCCCAGACTCGCCACTCGCTGGCCAGGGCGCCGGTGTGAGATGCGGCCGTCGCTGCGCCGGCCTCGCTCTCGCCGCCCTTCCAGATGATGAGGGGCTTCTTCTGGTTCACCTCCTTCGCGAGGCGAAGAAAGCGCTTCCCGTCCCGGAGGCTCTCGAGGTACATGGCGATCACCCGAATCTGCGGATCCGCGGCCATCAGCTCGAGGAAATCGGCCTCGTCGAGGACGGCCGCATTGCCGAAGCTCACCGCCTTGCGGGTGCCGATTCCGAGCGACAGGGCGTACTCGGTGAGACGCTGGGTGATGGCGCCGCTCTGCGAGACGATGCCGAGGGGACCACTCCTTCCCGGAATCGCCCCCCAGGCGGTGAGGCCGACGGGGGGGGAGTAGGGGCCCATGCAGTTCGGGCCGATGACCAGCAGTCCCTGCTCCTTCGAGATGGACTGGATCCGCGCCTCGAGCTCGATTCCCTCCCGGGTCGCCGTCTCCCGGAATCCGGCGGTCAGCACGTGAACGTGACGGAGCCCCATGCGACCGCACTCCTCGAGAACCGAGGGGACCAGCCTCGCGGCGACGCAGACGATGCCCAGATCGGGCACCTCGGGAAGGGACGTGAGATTCGGATAGGCCCGGAGTCCCCCCAGCTCTTCGGCCTTGGGATTGATCGGATAGATCTTTCCCCGATAGCCGGCCTCCTGCAGCTTCCGCAGGAAGCTCATGCCCCCGAAGCGGAAGCCTCCCTTGGAGACACCGACGATGGCGACGCTCCTGGGCTCGAAGAATCGCTCCAGCTCTGCCCGCACCTGCTCCCTCCACTCCGCAGCCCGCTCACCGTAGAGGATCTGTCAGCGGCGTCCAGCGTCTCTTGGGGGAGGCTGCTGCGGAAGCGCGAACCAGTGCTCGAGTCGCTCCAACCTGGCGCGGAGCGCCTTGTTGTGAAGCTTGTTCCTCGTCGTCGGTGGCCTTGGACGCCAGTCCTTCGAGAGGGCGGCCAGCGCATCGTCGAGCTGCCAGGCGTAGCGGAAGCGCCGGCCCCGGAGCATGAGGACGGCTGCCTGCTCGCGCGCGGTGAGCCAGCTCTGCTCCTGGAGCGCCTCCGCTCGCTCGGCGTCGATCTCCATCGAGTGGAGCCTCGAGCGGGAGACGATGGCCTCCAGTCCCGCGGTGGAGCCGAGGCACCTTTCCACGGCGTCGGAGAACCCCGTAGCCGTCTCGAAATCGCGGTCGACGAGCGCCGCCAGCGAGTCGTGGTAGAGGCCGTCGTCAGCGAGTTTATCGGCGACCTCGTTGGAAAGCTGGTAGCGCACGGGCGTGAAGACCTGCTGCGAGAAGACATTCTGGACGAAGAAGAGCAGCACGAAGGTGATGGCCGCGGAGATCACCGGCGTGGCGAGCCAGCCCGAGGAGATCCTGCCCAGGACGCCCAGCCGGATGTTGCGCCCGCCCTTGGCGAGGCCGATGCCGATGATGGCGCCGATCACCGCCTGCGAGCTCGAGACGGGCACCAACGGGATGGTCGGAAGGCCCTGTGATGAGAGCCAGTGCTCGAGGCTCTCGGAGGAAAACAGGAACAGCACCAGCGCCTGGGCGAGGACCACGATCAGGGCGGAGAGCGGAGAGAGCCGGAACAGCTCCGATCCGACTGTGAGCATCACGCGCTTCGAGTAGGTGAAGACGCCGACGGCGATGGCGATCCCGCCGATCAGGAAGAGCTGCTGGGCGGGGCTCATCTGAAACAGCCCGAAGGCATCGAGGTCGCCAAAGGGCGCCGATGGAACGAAGACGCCCATCACGTTGGCGATGTTGTTGGCGCCCAGGCTGTACGAGGCGAAGGCCCCGGCGAGGATCAGCCCGTAGCGGGTGAGGGAGTCGACGCGAAAGAGGTGCAGGTGGAGGACACGCAAAGAGCCCTGGGTGAGCTTGAGGAGGAGCATGGCGAAGATGGCAGCGAGAATCGGGCAGAGGATCCAGGATCCGACGATCTTGGTGAGGGTGCTGAGATCGGTGAGCGACCCCGAGAAGAGATTCCATCCGATGATGGCCCCGACGACGGCCTGCGACGTCGAGACGGGAATCCCGAGGCGAGTCATCCAGGTGACGGAGAGCGCCGCGGCCAGCGCCACGGTGAAGGCGCCCGGCGGCGCGTTCACCGAGCCGAGCTGGCCCAGCGTGTGCGAGGCGCCCGAGCCGCCGATGACGGCGCCGAGGATGACGAAGACGCTACATAGGATCGCTGCAGTGCGGAATCTGATCATCCGCGTGCCCACCGCCGTGCCGTAGACGTTGGCAGCGTCGTTGGCGCCCAGGGACCAGCCGAGGAAGAGGCCGCTGAGGAGAAACACCAGGAACATGAGCCGCTATGCCGAGCGCTTGATGCTGGCGATGACGAGGCGCTCGCCCACCCCCTCGGCGATGTCCGACAGCGACTCGAGGGCGTCGGCGAAGTAACGCATGTGGTGCTTGCGCGCCAGATCCATGTCGGACTCGTAGATCGTCTTCTTGAGGCGCAGTCCGGCCTGATCCACCTCCTTCTCGTAGAACTCGACCTTGGCGATGCAGTCGCGCAGCCGGCTCTCATTGCGGAAGAAGCAGCGCGCGGCATCCACCACGTGCTCCACGGCGTGGACGCTCTTGCTGGTGAGCTCGGCGAACTGGTCCAGATAGCCGACCTCGACATCGGGACTCTGCACCTCGAAGTCTTCGAGGATGTGCTTGGCGCAGTCGATCACATCGTCGAGGTTCTCCAGCAGCGCCATCACGTCGGCGCTGGACTCCGGGATCAGCGAATACGTATACAGGGCCGATTCCACGCTCTTGCGCAGCTCGTCGGCGCGGTGCTCGTATTCGCGCACCATCTCCAGCCTGCTCTGAAAGCCCTCGTCGTCACCGCTCAGATAGGAACGGAGCGCCTCCCGCATGCACAGCGTGCCTTTGGTGATCTGGTCGAGGAAGTGGTCGACCTCGGTCTCGAGTGCTTTCGTCTTGCCGAAGGGCAAAGGCACGGGAGTCTCCTACTCCGACAGGAAGTGCCACTGTACATCGTACGGCTGCTGGAATTCGAGCACGCCGTCACGGACCGTCTGCGGGCCCCAGCCCCGTGGGGGATACGGGGGCAGGAAGATCCCCGTTTTCTGAATCAGGACGGGCGGGTAGGGCGAGAAGCTAAACAAAACCCTCCCCGCCAATGGCGGGGAGGGCCGTGTTCTTCTCGGAAGCGGCGATCCGGGCTAGAGGGTCTTCAGCATCTCGTCGACTTCGTCGCAGGTCTTGCGGACTGCGCCGGCGGAGTGCTCGAAGGCCTTCTTCTCGTCGTCGGTCAGGTCGACCTGGATGACCTCTTCCATGCCGTTCTTGCCGAGGATCGCGGGCACGCCCACGAACATGCCATTGACGCCGTACTCGCCCTCGAGCTTGGCGCACACCGGCAGGATCTTGCGCTTGTCGAAGATGATCGCCTCGGCCATCTCCAGCGCCGCCCAGGCGGGCGAGACGAAGGCCGAGCCGAAGCCCAGCAGACCGACCACCTCGCCACCGGCCTTGCGGGTGCGGGTCTCGATGGCCTCCAGGGTCTTCTCATCCAGGAACTTGAGGACCGGGATTCCGGCGATCGTGCAGGAGCTGCGCACCGGCACCATGGTGTCGCCGTGGCCGCCCAGCACCAGGGCGTTCACGTTCTCCATCGACACGTTGGCGGCTTCGGCCACGAAGGAGCAGTAGCGGCCCGAGTCGAGCTGCCCCGCCATGCCGAACAGCTTGTTCTTGGTGGGGTTGAGCCGCTTGTCCAGGGTGTAGACGATGGCGTCGAGGGGATTGGCGACGGAGATGATGGTGGCGTCGGGGCAGTACTTCCGGATGCCCTCGGCGACCTGATTGGTGACCTTGAGGTTGATGGTCAACAGCTCCTCGCGGCTGGGGAAGGTGCCGTCCGGCCGCGCCTTGCGCGGAACGCCGGCCGTGTTGATGATCAGCTCTGCGCCGTCGAGGCAGGAATAGTCCTTGGAGGCCACGCAGCGAATGTCGCGGCCGATGGTGGGCAGACCTTCGAAGATGTCCAGGGCCTTGCCCTTGGCGACCGACTGCTTCTTGGCCACCTCCTGCCGCTCGGCAGGATCATCGGGATTCACGAACGGCGCCGGGTCGGTGAGACCTACTTCACGGGCGAGACCCCGCTGGGCGATCTCTTGCGTGAGTACGCCGCCGATGTATCCACCACCGATGAGGCCAATCTTCTTGAGCATCACTGTTCTCCTTTTGTGAGGCTGTGCAGACCCCCGCCTGCCTTCCCCAGTGTCGTTTGGCAGTGGGCCGCGGGGTCTGCGAAAAAAGGGCACACCAATTCACTTGGGGGCGCGCAGTATATCAACTCGGGCCGGAAATGGGTACGCCGGACGGGCCACTCTCGGGCGGTGGGCGTCGCGCCGGGCTCGGCTCTGCTCCCCCCCTCCCCGCCACCATCGGGCCCCGGGCGGCTCGCCGGCCGGTCCGTCTCCAGCCGCCCTGCCGCCGGGCGCGGGGGGGGTGGCTAGGCCGTACCGCGCGGGCGCTGTCTCCAGAAGCCCGTCGCCTCCTCGAACGCGTGACCGAGCTGAAGCACGCCCAAGTCGTCCTGGTAGCGGCCGACGATCTGCACGCGGACGGGGCCTGGGTTAGGATCTCGCTGTGCGTCTGCCGGAATCCGTCGACACGCCGCTGCGCACCATCGTCTGCATCCCGGTGCTTCCGCCGGCGCTGATCCTCGCCAGCCTCCTCGGAATCGTGCTGGCACTCCTGGGTGCGTCCCAGCGGCGCGTTCACATCGCCTACACCGGCTACGCCCGCTTCTGTCTCCTCATGGGTGCGACTCGCCTAGGGGTGGGCGAGCCGATCTCCACCGAGGGCCTCACGCTCGACGACCGCACCTCGCTTCGGGACCAAACCCTTGCCGTCGTTTCCCAGCTTCGCGAACCCGCCCAATTTCGCGAAGCCGCCCAATTGCGGGTCCGAAGCTGGGGCGTCGATCCCCAATGTGTCTAGCACGCGCGGCACGCCATCGGGGCGCTGCGGAACGGGCCCCTCGTTGAACCGCAGTCGACGGGCCTTCTTCCGGTTCGCCGGCGGCATCCTCGCCGTGCTCGGCGGCGGCAGCTCGAGCGCTTCGGCCCGGGAAGAGCCCCGCGAGATTCACCGCGCGACGCGCAACACCCCCTTCGGTGCGCTGGGGTCGTGGCTCCCGAGGCTGGGAGGCCCCCCGCCTCCCTTCAAACGGTATCCCGGCTTCGATCGGCTGGCGCTGCCTCCCTTCGACCGGGAGCCCGGGCGCAGCCTGACCGAGGCTGTTTCGACTACCGACGGCACCGGACGCTTTCGGGACGGGGCGATCTCGCTCCGCCTGCTCTCCCGAGTCCTCCACTTCACCAACGGCGTGACCGGTGGATCCGGCGGCTCTGCCCCGTCTCCTGCGCTCCGCGCGGCGCCCTCCGCCGGGGCGCTCTACGCCGGCGAGGTGTACCTGGTGGCCGAACGCGTCCGAGGGCTCGCGCCGGGCGTCTACTACTACGCGGTGGAGGAGCACGAGCTGGTCGCAATCCGCTCGGGATCCCGGCTTCGGGAACTGGCGTTCGCCCTGGAGGAGCCCGGGGACGTCGAGGGAGCCGCGGTCGCGATCGTCCTCACCAACGTCTTTCGTCGCTACTCCTGGAGATACGCCAACCGGGGGTATCGCTATGCACTGATCGACTCCGGGCACATCGGCGAGAACCTCCGGCTCGCGGCTGCCTCAGCGGGGCTCGGCTGGGCCGCGGTACCGCGCTTCGAGGACGATGCGCTGAACGCGCTCCTGGAGTTGGACGGTGGCGAGGAGGCCGTGTGCGCCGTCCAAGCGATTGGTTCGGTGAACGGCAACAGAACATCGGTCTCCCGAGCCGGGCGCGGGCTGATCGAGAAGCGCGAGGCCGCACCCGAGAAGCTGCCGAGATCGGGAGGGCTTCCGCATCGCTTCCACGAGGCGACCAAGCTGGTTCCGGCTCCTTCGAAAGACGTCCCCGCGCGCCCTCCCGTCGGCGAGCGCGCGGCCATGGGGGAGGAGAGCGCGCTCCCGGAGCTCGATCCGAAGCCCGGCGCTTCGGTGGAGTGGACCATCCAGGAGCGGCGCTCGGCGGCCTTCTTCCGGACGAGATCGATACGGCCAGAGGAGCTGGCCTTCGCGCTGGAGGTCGCGCAAGACGCGAGGGCGCTCGAGCGCAGCCTCGGCGTGGATCTGTTCTTCGCCGCGCACCGTGTCGATGGCATCACACCCGGCTTCTACCAGTACCGGCCCCGGGGGCGGCGGATCGTCCAGATCCGGCGCAGCGACCTCCGCGAGGACATGATCCGCGCGTGCCTCCGCCAGGAGAAGGCGGGGGAGGCGGCGGTCGCCTTCTTCATGGTCGCACGCATCGCCGATGCCCAGGCCGCGCGGGGCATCCGGAGTTACCGGGAACTCCTGGTCGAGTCGGGGGAGATCGCTCAGCGGATCTATCTGGCGGCCGAGGCGATGCGGCTCGCGGCCCGAAACCTCTCCGCGTTCCTGGACGACGAGCTCAACGATCTGCTCGGCTTCGACGGCCGGCGGGAGGCGGTCCTCCACCTCACCGTCCTCGGAAGCGGTGAGTAGACCGGTCTCCTAGTCGCCGGGGTCCGGCTGGCTCTTCTGGTCGGCCAGAGCCACCAGTGAATCGAGGGAGACACGCGCCATCCGGATGTCCGTGGGTAGGAACATGCCCAGGAACCACGGGTAGTCGCGCTCGATCGCGCTGGTGTAGTAGTCGATGTAGGCGAAGCCGTCGCGAAGCACCACGCCGGCGTAGGTGGTGTCACCGGCGCTGGGCAGATCCGACAGGTGGGAGAGGTGGAGGGGGGTGACCTCGTAGAGCGCGGTGCGCTTGCGGCTCCACATTCCTCCGAGTCGCAGAAGGGGGCCGCGCTCGCCGGGCTGGTGGCGAGCCACCGCGAAGACCCGCCCGGCGTGGGAGAAGAGGACCGGGCCGTCCAGGCGGGTGACGCGACTCTTTCGGTAGCTCCAGCGCTCGAAGGGGGGCTCCGCGACAGCGAGGAGCGTCGAGGCATCCTTGTTCCCCATCAGGTTGTCCGGGGTCACCTCGAGCCGGGCGGTGGCCAGGAGACGGCCGTCCGGGAGAAACTCGATCGCGGTCTCGTCGTTTCCCTCCCCCTGGTAGATCCGCGATACCCGCTCCCACTCGAGACCGTCCGAAGAGCGGAGCAGGATGGACTCGCCGTGATCCCACCAGTACGCGGGCACGTACCAGGTCCTGCCGTCCGGCGACTTGGGCCGCCAGAAGAGCCAGCCCTCCGGTCCCACCGGACGGAACTCGCTCCAGGTCATCCCGTCGTCGCTGATGGAGAGGACGGTGCCTTCGGGAGTCGCCATGACGCCCGAGTTGGGGAGCGCGTAGAGGAGCAGTCGGCCCCCGATGGGGGCGAACTTGGGATCCCGGATGTCCTTGCCGGGCACCCGGAGCGTCGCCACGGTCTCCCAGCTTCGCGCGTCCCTGGAGCGACGGATCACCAAGCGGGACCGGGGAGTCCCCAGGTGGTAGGGCGATGCGGCGTGGATCAGCCAGAACTGGTCGCGCCAGAAGATCATGTCGGTGTTGGAGTTGTGCTCCCCGTCCGCGACCACGTCCCAGCTCTCCATCTCCAGTGTCGCGGCCACCTGCGCGCGGTTGGGACGCAGGAGCGCGTAGGCTCCGACCATGGCGAGGAGAAGAAGGAGGGCGAGGGCGGCGAGGGCGAGGCGCATGGGATCTCCGGCTTCGGGTATCGGTCGAGTAGCCGACCGGGCTCGGCTTCATCCGGCCGGCGCAGGAGCCGACTCGAACGCCCCGCTCATCAGGACGAGGCCGACGGGACGGATGAGGGTCCGCTGACGCATCGAGCTAGCCCGGATCGCGCGCGGCTGCAGCCGCCATCAGGGCTCGGAGGAAGCGCTGCCTGTCCCAGCCTTCCCGCAGCGGCGAGAGGTGCTGGATCTCCGCTCTCCGCTCCTGGAATCGCCATGTACCGCGCAGACGTCGGTAGCGATCGACGTAGCGGCCGCCACCCAGCACCGCTTCGCCGCTGCTGGCGTCGATCGCGGTGAGCTCGAAGTAGCAGTCGGCCGATGCGCGGTCCCCGTCGATCGCGATCCTCTGGTTGTGGACCGTGTGACTCATCTCGCGAAGCAGGCCGCCGACGGCGTTCTCGAAGAAGGCGCGGATCTCCTCGTGACCCTCGGCCAGCAGCGGATCCAGCCCGCTCGCGACGAGGCGGAAGTCGCAGCGGGCGTCCTCGGCAAAGCAGCTCTCCACGAGCTCCTCGAAGCGGCGGTCGTCGACGAGGAAGCAGTAGGTCGCCTGAAGCTCGCGAATCGCCTCACGGTCCTCGATGGCCTGCAGCCGGCTGTCCGCACTCATCGCCATGGCCGGTTCAGTGCAGCTTGGCGTGGATCACGCGGAGGATGTCGAAGCGGGTGATCGCGCCGACCAGCCTTCCGGCCTCGATCACCGGGAACCGGCGGAACCCCTGGTGGAGGAACAGGCCGGCGGCGTAGTACACGTCCGTGTCCGGTGAGATCGTGGTCACCGCGGTCGTCATGAAATCCGCAACGGTGCCGTGGGGGCGGTTCGCCTCGGCTCCGGTCGCGATCAGCTTGAGGCAGTCCTTCTCGGTCAGCATGCCCACCAGGTGGCCGTCGTGGTCGATCACCGGGGCACCCGTGACGCGGTGCTCGAGCAGGAGCCCGACGGCGTCCAGGATCTCGGTGTCCGGATAGACGGTGTACACGTGGGTGTCCATGTGGTCTCGAACGATCGGAAGCTGTCCCATCGCGGTCTCCCGGGCTCTGGTGTCAGATGTGTCATTCTACAGGGGAAGTCCAGGGAAGGGGGGAGAAAGGCCGATGGAATCGGCGCTGCGCGCTGCGAGGAACTGGCTCGCGCTCCCGTTACTGTCAATCGCCCTGACGGGTGTTGCGGTCGGCGAGCCCACCGCCGAGTGGGGCTTGAGGAGTGCTCCCCGGGATGAGGACGGGCGCTTCGAGAACCCATCCGGCTCCGTCGAGCAGGGCGGTGCGCTGGTCGCGATTCCCTTCCTGTTGCGCAGGGCGTTCGCGCGCTTTCGAACGACCGAGGGACTGCCGGAGCGGGTGGCGCCGGATCTGGACGCGCTGCGCGGGGCGGGTCCGAATCCCTCCGTCACCTGGGTGGGCCACGCGACGCTCCTGGTCCGGATGGGTGGCCTCCGCTTCCTCACCGACCCGAACTGGTCGACGCGGGCCGGCCCCACCCGTTTCACCGGCGCCCACCGCCACGTCGCGCCCGGCGTCGAGATCGGGGACCTCCCTCCCATCGACTTCGTGGTGATCTCCCACAACCACTACGATCACATGGACATGCCCACCCTGCGGCGCCTGGCCGCGGATCATCCGGAGGCCTGGTTCCTGGTTCCCCTGGCCAACGGCGAGCTGCTGCGCGAGCACGGGATCGATCGCGTGGTCGAGCTGGACTGGGGGGAGAGCCAAGAGGTGGAAGGGGTGACCGTCCATTGCCTTCCCGCGCGCCATTGGAGCGGCCGGGGAATCTTCGACCAGGGAAAGGCGCTCTGGTCCTCCTGGGCCGTCACCACCCCGGACCGGCGGTTCTACTTTGCCGGTGACACCGGCGAGTTTCGGGGCTTCCAGACCATCGGCGAGGCGCTCGGCCCCTTCGATCTCGCCGCGCTGCCGATCGGCGCCTACGAGCCCCAGGTGATGATGAAGCCCGTCCACCTCGATCCCGAGCAGGCGGTGCGAGCGGCCCTCGCTCTAGCGGCCAGACGGGTCTTGGGGATCCACTACGGAACCTTCGATCTCTCCGACGAGCTCCTGGGCGAGCCGCCTGAGCGCTTTCGCGCCGCGGCAGAGGCCGCCGGGCTGGCCGAGCAGGACGTCTGGCTGCTCCGAATCGGCGAAACGCGCCGATTCTAGCCCCGATAGGACTAGGGGTGTGCCGAGCCCTCGTCCTTGAGCGTCTGGTAGTACTGGTAGGCCTCTTGCGGCTTGAAGCTCTCGTGGACCACCTTCCGGACCGCCTGGATCATGGCGAGCGGGTTCTCCGCCTGGAAGATGTTGCGGCCCATGTCCACGCCGGCGGCGCCTTCCTGGACGGCGTTGTGGGCGAGCTGGAGGGCGTCCGCCTCGGGTAGCTTCTTCCCGCCCGCGATCACGATGGGCACCGGACAGGATGCGGTTACCGTGTCGAAGCCGTCTTCCACGTAGTAGGTCTTGACGTAGGAGGCGCCCAGCTCCGCGCAGATCCGCGCGGCGAGCCGGATGTACTTGGCGTCGCGGACCATGTCGGTGCCGACCGCCGTCACGCCCAGGGTGGCAATCCCGTGACGATTGCCCATGTCCACCAGTTGGGTCATGTTGTGGATCGACTGGGTTTCGTTCTCGCCTCCGACGAAAACCTGCACCGCCATCGCCGCGGCGTTGAGCCGTACCGCCTCGTCGATGCTGATGGCGATCTGCTCGTCGGAGAGCTCCTTCAGGATGCTCGGGCCACCGCTGGCGCGGAGCACGATGCCGCCGGTGTAGGTGGGCGGGATGCAGCTCCGCAGGATGCCGCGCGTGAGCATCAGCGTGTCGGCGTAGGGCGAAAGCGGCACGATGTCGAGGTCGACTCGCTCGAGGCCGCTGGTGGGACCCAGGAAGTAGCCATGGTCGAAGGCCAGCATCACGGTTCGCCCCGACTCGGGGTTGAAGATATTCGACAGGCGATTCTTCATCCCCCAGTCGAGGTTGTTCGATCCCTTCAGGAAGAAGGGCTGGCTGGTTGCGGGAACGTCCACCTTGTAGCTCTTCGCGCTTTCGGTATCGGCGTCGGCCATCCTGTTCCCTCCAATCGCTCCAATCGACGGGCGGCTGGGCAAAGGGTCTTCGACCGCGAAATCGACGATTTCCGGAGTTTATCCCCGTCGAACGCCCCCGCAAATCCGACGTCGCGCTGAGGGCCCGAGCGATTGCGTCGCCTCCGAGTTCGTGATATCTGGTGAACTCGTCATGGGTGATTCCGTGGGTGACCGACCCCTACGATCCGACCGGCTGGCCTGGGTGAGACGCTGGGCGCCGGTCCTCCTGGTGCTCTATCTCGCCTGGATCGCATTCCCGGCACTCCACCAGCTTCATCTGCTTCTCGAGCGCGGCGATGCACCCTGTCAGCGCTGTCCAGCACAGGAAGCCGGCTGGCGGGTCCTCTCCCATTCGCCAGATCAGCCCTGCTCCGACCCGGATCACCACCACCATCCCCGCCCGTCGCACGACGAGGACCACTGCCCCGCCTGTCGGCTCGGCGGAGCTCCGGGTGCCGTGCTTCCTCTGGTCGGAGTCCCGATACCCCCCGCTCCAGTCGCGGTCTCCGGGGCGGACCGAACCGTCCTCGCGCCTCTCACCCCGGCCCTGTGGACGGTGTCGCCTCGCGCACCGCCCCCGCCTTCCACCGCCTAGTTCCTCGTTTCGAGTCCGAACAATCCACGCTCCCGACGGCGCGTTTCGCGTCGCCGCGGTGGAGGGGTGGTGATGGCAAGATCTGTCAGCTGCGGCGTGATGTGCATCGCGCTTCTGGGATGGGCCGGCGTCGCGGGGAGCGAGACCGGAGAGCCGCCGATCGGGGCGCTCGTCGAAGAAATGCGCAGCATGAGCGCGCGGGTCGAGGCGCTCGAGAGGGAGCGCGAGGCGGACCAGGACCGGATCCGCGAGCTCGAGGACGCCTTGGCGCGATGGGAGAGCTCGAGTCGCGGCGGGGGCGAGGCCGATGCCGCGAGCGGCGGTGCCTCGCGCGGGCTGGTCGGCGCGCTCGGCCAGGGAAATCTCCTCAATCCCGAGATCACCGTCTTCGGCGATCTCGGCGGGAGTCTCTCGACGGACGGCGACGACAAACGCTTCAACCGCTTCAACCTCCGCGAGTTTGAGCTCGACTTCCGGGCCGCGGTGGCGCCCTGGGTGGATGGAGCCCTGATTCTGGCCCTGGGAGAGGAGATCGAGCAGGAAGGTGGGGAGGCCGAGATCCATTCGCACGTTCACATCGAAGAGGGGTATCTGAACTTCCACACGCTGCCCTACGATCTCGCCCTCAAGGCGGGCAAGTTCCGCGCCTCGTTCGGTCGGAACAACCTCCTCCACACCCACGATCTTCCCCAGGTGACGCGGCCCTTGGCCGTGGAGGCCTTCCTCGGTCCCGAGGGTCTCATGACTATCGGCGGCTCGCTCAGCTACATCGTCCCCAACCCCTGGGAGCGCTACATCGAGGTCGTCACAGAGGTGGTCAACAGCGATGGCGGGGAGGAGTCACCCATCCTCGGCGGGCCGAACGCGAGGAATCCCGCGCTGGTCTCGCACATGAAGCTATTCGAGGAGCTCGGGGACTGGAGCTCCCTCGAGCTGGGGGGGAGCTTCCTCTTCGGACACACCTCCGACGACACCGATTCCCGCGCCTATCTGCTGGGCCTGGATGCGACCTACCTGTGGCGCGATCCGAGCAGACCAGACTTGCGCAGCCTCCTGCTGCAGGGGGAGCTCTTCTGGGGGACGAACGACTGGGAGCCCGAGGGTGGCGGCATCGATCGAAACCGGAGTCTCGGATTCTACGGGTTCGGGCAGTATCAGTTCGCGCAGAATTGGTTCGCGGGGCTGCGGTACGACTACACCGAGTTTCCGAACCTCGAGTTCCACGACAGCGACGACTCGGAGTGGGCGCTCTCCTCGTGGATCAGCTGGTATCTCAGCGAGTTCCTCCGCCTGCGGCTGGAGTACCAGCATCGATCCTTCGACCGGTTCGGCGGTGGCGGGGATCAGGACAACCTGATGCTCCAGCTGACCTTCGCCCTCGGCGCCCACCCGGCCCACCCCTACTGGGTCAACCGATAGGAGTCCACCGATGCAAAGGATTCTAGTCGCGCTCTTCTTCCTCCTGGTACCGATCGCGTCCTTCGCGACCGCGAATGTCGTGACCACCACGCCGATCCACGCCGATCTGGTCAGAAAGATCGGCGGGGAGCACGTGAAGGTCGAGAGCTTGATGCGCGGTCCCGAGAACGCTCACAACGTGATTCCCAAGCCGAGCTTCATCATCAAGCTCCGCAAGGCCGATCTCTTCGTCCACACGGGTCTCGATGCCGAGCCGTGGGTGCCCGTCCTCCTGAAGAGCGCTCGCAGGGACCGCCTGCTGCCCGGAGGGGAAGCGTACGTCGATCTCTCGGCGGGGATCGCTCTCAAGGAGGTTCCCGAACGCGGCGAGCTCACGCGGGCCCAGGGCGACATCCACGTCTACGGGAACCCCCACTACGCCCTCGACCCCCTGAACGGGATCCGGATGGCGCGGACGATCGCGGAGGCGCTGGCGCGGCTCGACCCGGCTCACGCGGAGAGCTTCGATGCCAGCTACCAGGCCTTTGCCCGGCGAATGCACCGGCTCGTGGAGCAGTGGGTCGCCCGGCTCGAGCCCCACGGCAGGGTGCCGGTGGCGACCTATCATCGCGCCTGGACCTACTTTCTCGACCGCTTCTTTCTCGAAGAGGTGGCGGAGGTCGAGCCGAAGCCGGGCATCGCCCCCGGGCCCAGACATCTCACCGAGTGCGTGGAGCGCATGAAAGCCGAGGGCGCGAGGATCGTGATCCTCACCACTTTCAGCAACGAGAAGAACGGGCAGCTCGTGGCGCAGCGCGCCGGAGGGAGGGCGCTGGTGCTGGCCCAGGAGGTGAACGCCCTTCCGAACGTCGAGGAGTACGAAGACATCTTCGAGCACAATGTCGAGGCGCTGCTCGCGGCCTACCGAGAGCTGGGCCTCTAGCTTGCGCGGGCCGAAAGGAGGGCTCGATGCTTGAGGTGATCGCGGCGCCTCTCGCCGCCTGCCTGATCATCGTCGGGATCCACACCTATCTGGGGCTGCACGTGCTGATGCGAGAGGTGATCTTCGTCGACCTCGCTCTGGCGCAGATCGCGGCGATGGGGGTCGCCGTGGCGCTCATTGCCGGCTTCTCCTCCGGCTCCACCGATGCGTATCTGGTGTCGCTCTCATTCACCTTCGCCGGCGCGGCGTTGTTCGCAATGCTGCGCTTCGGCGACCGATGGATTCCCCAGGAGGCGTTCATCGGAATCGTCTACGCCGTCGGCTCGGCCCTCACGGTTCTCCTGCTCTCCCAGAGCGCGGTCGAGCGCGAAGAGATCGAGCACATGCTGGTGGGAAGGCTGCTCTTCGTGGATTGGCCCGAGGTCGGGGTCACCTTCGCCATCTACGCCGTCGTCTCGCTTCTGTACCTGGTTCTGGGCGGCCGCTTCATGGAGATCTCGGCTGCGAACGCCGCCGGGCGCGCCGCGGGGACGCGACTCTTCGACTTCGTCTTCTACGCGAGCTTCGGCGTGGTGGTCACGACTTCGGTGAAGATCGCCGGCGTCCTCCTGGTCTTCAGCTTCCTGATCGTGCCGGCCGCCTGCGCGATGCTCTTCTTCCACGGCACTCGGAGCCGCTTGCTGGGGGGGTGTGCCTTCGGAACGCTCGGAAGCGGGGCGGGGATCGCGGCCAGTGCCCTCTGGGACCTGCCGACGGGGGCTTCCGTGGTCGCCGCGCTGGGGGTCGTCTTCGTCCTCTGCGGGTTGGTGGCCCTCGTCGTCCGCAGGGCGGGACAGAAATAGAACAGCGTTCTGAGGTGGACCGGCCCTGCAAGCTTCCGAGCGGTCAGGGAATCGGCTCCCAGAGCCTCGCATTGGCTTGGGTTTTTTCTCAAGTCGGCTATTTCTCTACTACCCCTCCGCCTCGAGCGCAGTCCTGAACGAGGCCGCTGAGACGCCCCGATCTCATCTGGCAACCCCCCGCACACACTGACGCAGTCCGAACCGGGAACCCGTGCGCGCTCGACCGGGGGCGAAATGATCTTTCGGATCGATGGGGGTCCGATATGCGGATCGCATTCTTCGCCTGGGAAAGTCTCCACTCGGTCGCGGTTGGCGGGGTGGCGGCACATGTGACGGAGCTCGCCGCCGCCTTTCAGCGGAGTGGACACGAGATTCACGTCTTCGTGCGACTCGGTCCGGGACAACCCACCTACCAGATGATCGATGGCGTCCACTACCACCGCTGCCCGATCGAGCTCCACCCGGACTTCGTCACCGAGACCAACAACATGGGCAACGCCTTCGTGTACTTCCTCGGGGAGACGGAGGCTTACCAGAGCGGCGGCTTCGACATCGTCCACGCGCACGATTGGCTCTGTGCCAAGGCCCTGGTCCAGGCCAAGAACGATCGCGGCCGCCACACCGTGCTGACCCTCCACTCCACCGAGTACGGCCGCTGCGGCAACTTCCACCATGAGGGGCAGTCGGCGCGGGTTCGCGCGATCGAGGCGGAGGGCGCCTACTGTGCCGACCGGGTGATCACCGTCTCGGGGGCGCTGGCCGACGAGGTGAAGTGGCAGTACCAGGTGCCGGACTGGAAGCTGCGCACCGTCCACAACGGCATCAACTGCAGTCGCTTCGACGGGATCATCGATCCCGCCATCTGTCGTGGTAGCTACGGCGTCGGTCCCCTGGATCCGATGGCGCTGTACGTGGGTCGGATGAGCACCCAGAAGGGACCCGACCTGCTGCTGGAGGCGGTGCCGGGGATCCTCGAGCACCGGCCTGATGCGAAGATCGTCTTCGTCGGTGACGGCGACATGAGGCCGTCTCTGGAGCACCGCGCCTGGGAGCTGGGGGTCGGCCACGCGGTGCGCTTCCCGGGGGCGATGGGGGCCTGGAGCGATCTCGTCAATCTCTACAAGAGCGCCGACGTGGTCTGCGTGCCCAGCCGGAACGAGCCCTTCGGAATGGTCATCCTGGAGGCGTGGGCCGCGGGCAAGCCGGTGGTGGTGACGGAGAACGGCGGGCCGCGCTACTTCACCTCGCACGGCGAGGACGGCTTCGTCGTCTACGCCAATCCGCAGTCGATCTGCTGGGGCATCAACACCATCTTCGGCGATTTCGAGCAGGCGCGCTGGATGGGGGAGCGCGGACGGGTCAAGGCGGCCTACGGCTTTAGCTGGGACGTCGTCGCCGGCCAGGTCGAGGGGATCTATCGCGAGCTGATCGACTAGCCCGGCCGACTCCTCCTCGCGCGCTCAGAAATCGCGCTCGATGATCTCCACGGCCCGCCGGCAGAGCTCACGACCGTAGTCGGCGAAGGTGCCTTCCCCCCAGTAGCGGAAGCAGCTGGTCTGACTGATCAGCAGGTGGAAGAGGGCGTTCCGGTAGCGCGGATCCGACGTCGGCGTGCCGGCCCCGACCACCTTCTCCGCGAACAGGGCGCTGGCCGCTTCCATCGGACCCAGCACGTGGTCATAGCCCTGGACCCAGGAGATGTCGTTGGTCCAGCTTCCGCCCTCCATGTGGAAGTCGTGGTCCTCCCGCTCCAGCTCTGCGATCAGCGGCTTCAGGTATTCCGGGCCGGATCCCTCCGGAAGCCGCTCCCAGATCCGGTGCTGCAGGACCGGCTGGACGGCGGGGAGCTGGTCCGCGGTGATGCCGCTGGCCTCGAGGAATTCCAGGTACTCGCTGACGTTGACCGGCGGCGTCTCGCCGTCCGACGCCTCCGACATCACCTCGAGATACTTCGGCGGGAACTCGTTCATCATCACGCCGCCGTTCTCGCCGTCGGCGATCTGTGTCACGAGCCGGGGGACGGACCTCCCGCCCAGCTCCGCCGGTGAGAGTCCCTGCGCCTCGTAGTAGGGCTGCATCTGGGCGACCAGCTTGGTGTCGCTTCCCTGGGTCTTGATGACGGCGATGATGCTGAGGGTCTGGCCGCGGGAGTTCTTCGCGACCAGGCGGTGGGGCAGGTGGCGATCCCGGAGCTCGCCGCCATCCCCCTGGCGCTCGACGGTGTGCTCTTGCACCAGGACCCAGCGGTAGCCGCAATGGAGAAGCGTCTTCACGAATTCGTAACAGACGTCGGGGTGGTTGGGCAGAGCCATCTCCGACGGGGAGAATCCCCTGACGCGGCCGAGCGCCTCCAGACCGAAGATCGCGGCGAAGTGATGCTGCCAGGCCCGGACGTGGAGGCGGTAGTCCTGCACGGGGGTGGAGGGCGCGACGGCGTGGCCCCAGGGCGCTCCCAGCCACTCGACGTGACGCCGATGGGTGGGATCGCAGGTGATGGTCCGGAGGGCGTCGAAGACGTCGTGCAAGCCCATCTGACGGAGGCCGTGGAGGAGGCAGCCCGAATACTCGAGCATGATCCGAGGTCGCTTGCCGTTCTGGACCAGCTCGGGGATGAACTCGCCCATCCGCTTGTAGCACCAGTGGAAGACCGGGGCATTGTGATTGTCCCCGATGTCGGGGTGATCCATCATGTGCTCGAGATTGCTGATGACTTCCGCGGTGCGCAGATCGTCGCCGCCGGCTGGGATCAGCGGCTGCTGCATGTGCAGCGCATTGGCGAAGCAGCTCCTGGCGCGGTCGAAGTCGACCCCGCTCTCCGGCAGGAAGACGGGATCGGCGCCGGAGAGCGCGGCGGCGATCCGATCCTCCGAGCCGCAGAGGTTGGGGAGATCGCCGATGGTTTCGGGAAGCGTCAGCGTGCTCATGGTTTCCGGGGGGTGCGGGGATCGAGCAGGGCGGGACGCCCTCTCTACACTTCGAAGCTTGGCGCGCAATGGTGACGCTGGCAAGCCGGGGGCGAGTACCCTCACCGGAGGGCCCGGGCCGGGGAGGGCGATGGGCTTCGGGCCTGCGCGCCCCGTTCCCGGAGGGATCCGGGCGGGCGCTCGCCCCGGGTGGCTCGCTCCAGCGCTACACTTCGGCCGCTGCCGGCTATCCTCCAGCAGAGGTCAGGATGAGCGAACGCACGGCACGAGAATCGTTTCCGGCCTGGACGCTGGCGGTCGAGGCGGCCGACGCGGCGCGCCTCGCGGCCGGCGAGCTCGCCCACCCGCAGCGGGTCCTGGGGCCTCACGACGCCACCCTCGACGGCTGCGCGGGCGTCGTGATCCGCGCCTTCCACGCCGAGGCGCTCGCGGTATCGCTGGTGCTCCCGGGGGACGACGTGGTCCCGATGCAGCCCGCCGGCATCCGGGGGCTGTTCGCCTGCTTCCTGCCCGAAGCGCCGATGCCTCTGCGCTACCGGCTGCGCTTCCACTTCGCCGACGGCAACATCTGGGATCGGGAGGACCCCTACCGCTTCCCGTGCAGCCTGGGCGAGCTCGATCTTCACCTCTTCGGGGAGGGTACCCATCGGCGCCTCTGGGAGGTGCTGGGTGCACACCCGCGCCGCATCGACGGCGCCCCGGGCGTCGCATTTGCGGTGTGGGCGCCCGAGGCGAAGTGCGTGAGCGTCGTCGGAGACTTCTGCCAGTGGGATGGCAGCGCCTTCCCGATGCGCTGCACCGGCGATTCCGGTGTCTTCGAGCTCTTCGTTCCGGAGCTCGAGCCGGGCGCGCTCTACAAGTACGAGATCAAGACCAAAGAGGGCGCGCTACGCCTCAAGACCGATCCCTTCGCCCTCTCCATGGAGCCGCCGCCGGGCAGTGCTTCGCGAGTCGTCGATTCGTACTACGCCTGGGGCGACAAGGACTGGATGGAGGCGCGCCGGGATCGCGACCCGCTTCGCGAGCCGATGGCGATCTGCGAGGTCCACCTGGGGTCGTTTGCGCGCGTCGTCGAGGAGGGTGACCGCCCGCTCACCTACCGCGAGGTCGCACCGCGTCTCATCGACTACCTGAAGCAGTTCCGGTATACGCACGTCGAGCTCCTGCCGATCACTGAGTACCCCTTCGACGGCTCCTGGGGCTATCAGGTGAGCGGCTACTACGCGCCGACGTCGCGCTACGGAGATCCGGACGACTTCCGCTATCTGGTGGACCAGTTCCACCAGAACGGAATCGGAGTCATTCTCGACTGGGTGCCGGCGCACTTCCCCCGAGACGACTTCGCGCTGCGCCGCTTCGACGGGTCGGCGCTCTACGAGCACGAAGACTCCCGGCTCGGCGAGCACCCCGACTGGGGCACGCTGATCTTCAACTACTCGCGACACGAGATCCGGAACTTCCTGATCGCGAACGCCCTGTTCTGGCTGAGCGAGTATCACATCGACGGACTTCGGGTCGACGCCGTGGCCTCCATGCTCTACCGGGACTACAGCCGCGAAGAGGGGCAGTGGGTTCCAAACCACCTCGGCGGTCCGGAGAGCTTCGAGGCGGTGGACTTCCTGCGCGCGCTGAACGAGACGATCCGCGCCGAGGAGCCCGGGTGCATCACCGCCGCCGAGGAGTCGACCGCGTGGCCGGGCGTCTCCCAGCCGGTGCGCGAGGGGGGGCTCGGCTTCACCTTCAAGTGGAACATGGGGTGGATGCACGACACGCTGCAGTACCTGGGCAGGGATCCCGTCCATCGACGCTTCCATCACGACGAGCTCACCTTCGCAGCGATCTACGAGCACAGCGAGCACTTCATCATGCCGCTGTCACACGACGAAATCGTGCACGGCAAGGGTTCGCTGCTCGAGAAGATGCCCGGCGACCTGTGGCAGAAGTTCGCGAACCTGCGGCTGCTGTTCACCTACCAGTACACCCGGCCCGGCAAGAAGCTGCTCTTCATGGGCGCCGAGCTGGCACCGCACTGGGAGTGGGACCACCGACACAGCCTCGACTGGCATCTGGCCGAGGATCCCTCCCGGATCGGGCTCACCCGGCTGCTCGAGGTGCTGGGCTGGCTGTATCTCGAGCACCCCTGTCTGTGGCGGTCCGATCCGGATCACGACGGCTTCGGGTGGATCGACTGCTCCGATCGGGACCAATCGGTGGTCTCCTACCGGCGCCGCCATGGGGACGAGGAGCTGGTGGTGGTGGTCAACGCGACGCCCGTCCCACGGGTCGACTATCGAATCGGAGCCCCGCATCCGGGTCTCTGGGTCGAGAAGCTGTCGACCGACGCGCGCGAGTTCGGAGGCAGTGGCTTCGAGACGCGCGCCTCGATCCTCGCGGATCCGGTCCCCTGCCACGGCTATCCAGAGTCCCTGTCCCTGCGCCTTCCTCCGCTCTCCTGTCTGGTGCTCGCCCCGGCGGGCTGAGGCTGGCGATGTGATACGCTCGCGCGTCGGCGGCCCGCCGAGCCGTCTGCCCGAGTCGCCTCGCGCAGGCGCGGGCCGTTTCGGGGAGGGATCGATCGTGGCTCACGAGCTTCTGGAGATCACCAGGAACGGGAACATCGCCGTCGTCAGCTTCGATCGACCGGAGAAGCTGAACGCGCTGAATCACGATCTCATGCTGGAGATCACCCGAGCCGCCCGGGCGTTTCGGGAAGACGTGGAGACCCGCGCCGTGGTTTTCACTGGCAAGGGCAAGCACTTCAGCGCGGGCGCGGACCTCCGTGACGCAGATCGCACCGGCGGGGTGGGGGCCACCCTGCTCCGGTGGGGGTTCTACGACGAGGTCGTCGATCCAGAAGAGCTGATGGAGAGGGCGCTCGCGATGGCCGAGGACTACGCGCGGCAGCCGCCCCTTCCAGCGCAGATGATCAAGCAGAGCGTGAACGCCGTGATCTCGGCCCTGGATCGTTCCATCATGCACATGGATCACGACCAGTGGATGCTGACCGCGTCCACCGACGACTTCCGGGAGGGCATCCAGTCGTTCCTCGAGAAGCGGAAGCCCGAGTTCACGGGAAACTGAGCCCCTCGCCGAAAGGGGGGCGGCGCCTACTGGAGGCGCGCGAGCGCGGCGAGGATCCTCTTGACTACCGCGGGTCGTCTGCGAGCCCGGCGGAGGAGGTGCTCGCCGACCGCCTTCATGATCGCGCGACCATCGGACTCGATCAGCGAGCCGTGCGAGAGGACGATCCGCTCGAAGTCCCAGGACTGGATGCGTTCGAAGGACTCGGCGGCAGCCCCGGCATCGCTCGTGTAGAGGCGGTGTTCCGGCGAGGCCACCGGCTCCGATCCGACGCCGAAGAGACGCGCCAGGATTCGCCCAAGGGCGGATGCGGTCCCGCGGTCGAAGTTCTCGACCAGGTCGGCCACCAGCAGGGTCCGCGATGCCCGATGCAGGAAGACGATCTCGGAGAAGAAGATGTTGCCGCGGATCTCCGCCTGGTCGAGCTCCGTGGCCCAGGCCGGATCCGGCTGGTCACCGAGAACGCCGTCGAACGCGAGGTCGGGGCGGCGCTCGGGAAGGCCCGGAGAGGCGAAGGCCTTCGCCTCCGGATAGGCGTCGATGTACTCACCGATGGCGAGATGGTGGATTTTGTTGGGGGAGACGATGAACGCGACCTCGCCGAGCTCGTCGAGAGCGCGTCGGGTCGCGGCATCGAGTCCGACGGGGGAATGGACGAACAGGCGCGAGTCCGAGAGCCGGATGACGGTCATCCGCGTCTGGACCCTCACACCGTAGAACCGAACCGTCGACTCGACCAGATGGATCCCAGGTGCGAACTCTCTCAACGTCGAGCCTCCGTTCTCGTCCAGGGAACACCGGCCTCACAGAGTGAGAAGAGGGGCCCCGTGACCAGGGCCCCTCTTCCGATACTGAGACGATCTAGCTGCTAGATCAGACCCCGGCGGTCTTCTCGAGCATGGCGGTGGTGAGCGACTTGGGTCGCTCGATGGCGTAGCCGAGAGCCCTGTCCCAGGTGATGTTGGCGAGAACGCCGATCGCTCTTCCGACGCCGAACAGCACCGTGTAGAACTCGTACTCGGTGAGCCCGTAGTACCACTGAATCACGCCGGACTGGGCGTCGACGTTGGGCCACGGGTTCTTGGCCTTGCCCTGCTCCCGGAGGATGTCCGGGGCGACCTCGTAGATCCCGGACACGACCTTGAAGAGATCGTCGTCGGGCAGGTGCTTCAGGCAGTACTCGCGCTGCGACATGTAGCGCGGGTCGGTCTTCCGGAGCACGGCGTGGCCGTAGCCCGGAATCACCTGGCCGCTGTTCAGCGTGTCCCACAGGAACTTCTTCAGCTCTTCCTGGGTCGGGATCTTGCCACCCAGCTTCTCGAAGACGCCCTGGATCCAGCGGAGCACCTCCTCGTTGGCCAGTCCGTGCAGCGGCCCGGCGAGGGCGTTGATGCCGCCGGACAGCGCGTAGTAGGCGTCGGAGAGGGTGGAGGCGACCAGGTGTGTGGCGTGGGCCGATGCGTTGCCGGACTCGTGGTCGGAGTGCAGGATGAAGTACATCCTCGCGACATCATCGTAGGGCGGGTCGATCCCCATCATGTGGGCGAAGTTGCCGCCGAGGTCGAGGTCCGGATTGGGGGCGATCGGCGTGTCGTTGCGATACTTCATCCGGAAGATGTACGCCGCGATGGCCGGAATCCTCGCCAGAATGTCGTTGGAGTCCTCGTACATGGACTCCCACGCGGTCATCCTGTCGTAGTTCTCCTTGTAGTTCTTCGCGAACTTCGACTCGCGCTGCATGGCGACGATGGCCGCGGAGAACATCGTCATCGGATGGCTGTCGCGCGGCAGCGTCCGGAGCAGATCGAAGACGTACTGGGGTACCTGGCTCCTGGCCTTGAAATCCTCGACGACCTCCAGTGCCTGCTTCTCGGTCGGGATATCGCCCGTCAGCAGGAGGTACCAGAAGGCTTCGACGTAGGGGAAGTCCTTCCCCTTCGGCCTGGGCAGTGCTTCCATGACCTCCGGGATGGTCATTCCTCGGAACCGAATCCCCTCCTCGGGGTCCAGATACGAGATGTCGGTGACGAGGCAGCGCACGCCCCGCGCGCCGCCGATGGCCTGGGCGATGGTCACCTCACCGATCTTGACGTCACCGTGCTTCTTGACCAGCGCCGTGGTCCGCGGACGGTGCGCCTCGATCTTCTCTCTCAAGACATCCTTAAGCGACATTCCTACCTCCTCTTTCGAGAATCATCTTATTGGGGATCGGGAAATGAAAAGGGGTGACTGGCTCGGATCGATCGACTCCGATTCGAGGCACGCGGCTCCCGCTACCCGTGGCCTCCTGTGAACACGGACGCCAACCTCCCGACAGGCGCACTCAACCTGTCGATAATGGCTTTTCGACGTAGTCGAATGGACACGTTCCGGGCCAGCACCCTAGCGGATTTTTGCCAAATCCGACAGCCCCAGAGGGACGCTGTTGCGCATCCGGGAAGTGCCGACTCGGTCGACTCCGCGTCAATTCGCGAAGGGCATGCACCGGACTGTGTGGATGCTCGGCCGCCTCGAGCAGCGCAATCTCGGAGAAGTCGTCGTCGCGAGCGTCGGCTCCAGATGTCCGATACTAGGACTCGAAGGGGTTCATCCATGAAAGACTCGGCGGAGCGATTGCGGGGCGGACAGCGGTGAGAGGTTCTCACCGCATGCGGGGGCTTCTCTGCCTGGGCCTCGCGCCTCTTCTGGTGCTCCTGACGAGCTGCCAGAGCCCGGCTCGCGTTGCGAAGGAGCTGCCCGAGGCTGCTCCCGTCCACACCGAGAGCCAGCTCGTGGTCACCCTCGTGGAGCTCGGGGAGCTGGCGTTGGCGCGCGGCGAGATCGATGTCGCCGAGATGCGATTCCGTCGCGCCCTCGAGGCGGATCGGGATGCCACCTCACCGCGTGTCGGCCTGGCGCGCGTGGCCCTGGTGCGTGAGGAAACGGACGTGGCCCGGCGCTTCGCGGACGAAGTCCTCGCGCGGTCACCCGAGCATTCGGATGCGCTGGTGCTCGTCGCACGCCTGGAACGCGGTGCCGGCAACGCGGCCGCCGCACGCCAGGCGCTGGAGCGGGCGTTGCGCGCGGAGCCCCTCCACCTCGAGGCCCACGCAGAACTCGTCGAGCTCACCGGCCGAGCGCCGCGGCGCTCGAGCGCGGATTGGGTCGAGGCGCTTCGAGTGGCGGAGGCGCATCCCTACGACCCGTGGGCACAGCTTCAAGCGGCTCGGTCGCTTCTCGCCGGGGGCTTCCGAGAGGAGGCTCGCTCACAGCTCGCGGACCACGTCTGGTTCGCGGATCTCGATCCTGAGAGCGCCTTCGCCGCGTTTCGCATGCTCCAGCGGCTCGATGCGCGTTGGTCCCGACGGCGGGTCGTCGTGGTGCACTGCTACGCCGACGAGACCGTGCGCGAATCCCCCTTTTGGCGGATGCGGCTCCGCGGGATCTGGGCTTCGCTCTCCGCGTCCCTCGATCCGGCGTTGGAGACCGCTTTCGTTCCGATCTCCTTGGCGCCCTTCAGGTCGAGCGGTGCCGGGAGCCGGCTGGCCGCAATCGGGGAGGCCTTCCTCTCGAGCGCGGGGACACTTCCCACGGGCGGGATCGTCGTCGCATTCAGCGAACGTCCCGCCCCCGACCGGCGACGCCCGCGGCGCCTCGGCCAGGCGGAGTACCTGGGACGGCGGACGCTCGTCCGCCTCGAGCCGGGGCAGGTGGAGAGCCGCACCCTGACGCACGAGGTGCTGCACCTCTTTGGTGCCGTTCACATCAACCCGGACCTCGACTCGATCATGAACCCGGCCGGGATTTCCCTGGAGCTCGATCCGGCGAACCAGAGGATCGTCGGACTCCTGCGCGGGCGCCGCTTCGGTCCCGGAGGTGTCCACGCCAACGTCCTTCCCTTCGTCGACCACGTCGCGTTGACCGCGGCGCTCGCACAAGCTCTCCGACTCAACCTGGGATTCCGGCGTCTCGGGATCCTCGAGGCACTCGAAGCCAAGGAGAGCTCGCGCTTCCTCGGCGCGCGCAAGGCCCGGGAGGCCTTCGCCCTCGATCCGGATCTCGCCAGCGTGGCGCGCTTCGTCGCCTTGCTCCTGGCGGAGCAGGGGCGCTTCGCGTCGGCCACCCGATTCATGCAGGCCGCGGCGAATCTCTACGGCCCGCGCAGCGCGAAGGGACGTGCGGCCCGGATCTACGCCGAGGAGCTACTGCGCCGATCCCGAGAGGCGTACGGCGACGAGCCGGTGCGCTGAGAAAGAGAGAAGGGGCTCTAGCATTTGTAGTCTAAGTGGTTGAAGTTCCTGAGTTGTCTCTCTCTTTTTCGATCGCGGATCGCGGTCACCGAGCTTCACGTGACCGTCGTTCGCGCCTCTCCCGTGCGGGCGCCGAGATTGCCGTAGCGGTGATAGTCCACGCACAGGCTCTGCTCGCGAAGGTAGTGGAGCAGCTCGATCCGGCCGACGGCGAGCACGGGAGCGGTCGCCAGGTAGAAGCCGACCTCCGCGGCGGCCCGGCGCACGACGTCGGCCACGCGCGCGGGATCCGCGTATCGCACGCGCTCGGTCTGACCGCCTCGAATCGCGTCGGCGACCGCCAGGTCGGACTCCTCCACGAACTCGATCGATGCGGCCCACGACTCCGTGAGCTCGTGGAGGAGCTCGACGGTCGGATTAGGCTCCTCCGGAGGCGAGCTCACGGTGACGGCGCAGCGGGCGGCGCGGGCGGCGATGGTCCGGGCGAGGAGGTCGAAGGCGCTGTCCTCGGGATGGACTCGGATGCGCAGGGGCCCGACCGGCAGGTAGCGGCGCAGGTTGTCCTGGCCAATCAGGAGGAAGCTGTCGTGCTCGCGCCCGAACTCCTCGGCCATGGCGCGCTCAAAGCTCACCGCCGCCCGGCGCAGGTGCGACAGGGCTGCCGGCTCGAGGGCCGCGCGCCGAGCGAGCTCCGAGAGCAGGGACAGGGTGCGCGCATCCTCGAGCGGCCCGACCTCGGCGCGATCCTCCACCTCTCGAAAACGCATCAGTGACGCCACGTAGTTCGGCCCGCCGGCCTTGATGCCGGGTCCGACGGCGCTCCGGGCCATGCCGCCGAAGGGCTGGCGCAGCACGATCGCGCCGGTGGTGCCGCGGTTCACGTAGAGGTTGCCGGCGCGCACCCGCCGCGCCCAGTGCTCCTGCTCGCGGTCATCCAGACTCTGCAGACCGGAGGTGAGCCCATAGCCGGTCTGGTGGACCAGGTCGATGGCCAGGTCGAGATCGCCAGCGCACATCACGCCGAGCACCGGGCCGAAGAACTCCGTGGTGTGGGTGACGCTGCCGGGCTGGACGCCCCACTTGACGCCGGGCGACCACAGGCACGGGTTGTCCTCCAACCGCCTCGGGCGGACCTCCCACGTCTCCCCGGCTTCGAGCTCCTTCAAGGCGCGCTCGAGCGGCCCCTCCGGCGGCCGGATCAGGGGACCCATCAGCGTCGCGAGATCCCAGGCGGAGCCCACGGGCAGGCTCTCCACCGCATCACGGAGCGCGCGCCGGAAGTCTTCGTCCTCGTAGATCTCGCGCTCCAGGATCAGGAGCGACGTGGCCGAACACTTCTGCCCCGCGTGACCGAAGGCCGACTGCACCACCTGCTTGATGGCCAGGTCGCGGTCGGACATCGCGGTCACGATGGTGGCGTTCTTGCCACCCGTCTCGGCGAGGAGCCGAATCCCGGGGTCGAGGCGGAGCAGATGAAACGCCGTGGCCGTGCCGCCCGTGAAGATCACGGTGTCGACGTCCTCGTGGGTGGCGAGGCGCGTGGCCGCGTCCTCATTCTCGCCGTACACGAACTGGAGCGCGCGCCGGCTCACGCCGGCGGACCAGAAGCACTGGCACAGCAGCCAGGCGGTGGCGACCGTCTGGGGTGAGGGCTTCAGGACGACGGTGTGGCCCGCAGCCAGCCCCGCTGCGATGCCGCCACAGGGAATGGCGATGGGGAAGTTCCAGGGAGGGATCACGGCGACCACGCCGGCCGCGTGCGCCTCCACGCCCGGCAATTCGGCGAAGCCCTCTGCGCTCTGGGCGTAGAACTCGCAGAAGTCGACGGCCTCGGAGACCTCGGGGTCGGACTCGAGCACCACCTTGCCGCCCTCGGCGAGGGCGATGCCGATGAGGTCGGCGCGCTGCTCGCGAATGCGCTGGGCGGCGCGTCGCAGCAGGTCGCCGCGCTCGCCGGCCGAGAGGGCTCGCCAACCGTCCGGGTCGGCGCGGGCACAGGCGACGGCCTCGTCGACGTCGTCCGTCGTCGCCACCCGAAACCGCGCCACGACGGTATCCGGTCGAGAGGGGTCGCTCGACTCTCCGCTGGGACGACCCTCGAAGATCTCCCGTCCCGCCACCACGAGGGGAACTTCGAGGGCGCGCGTCCCGTGACGATCCCGCCAGGTCTCGACGATGGACTGCGCCCAGTCCGCGTGATGGGGAAGGGCGAAGTCGGTATCGGGCTCATTGCGGAAGGCGGGCCAGTCCTCGCCGGCCACGGACGACGGCGCGGGCGGCGGCGCTCCCCGGTTCTGCGTGCGACGCGGACCTTCCCCCAGTGTGGGAATCGCCTCGAACGCCTCGACGAAGTCCCGCTCGAGCTGCCGCCACTCCTCGGAATCCACCGAGAGGCGGAAGGCGTGTCGCAGAAAGTTGTCGGGGCCGGTGTTCTCGTCGAGTCGGCGAACCAGGTACCCGATGGCGTGGATGAAGTCCTCGCGTGGGCACGCCGGTGCGTAGAGCAGCAGATCCCTGGTCTCCTCGAAGAGCGCGCGCCGCTGGGGGTTCGCCATGCCCTCCAACATCTCGAGATGGACGAGCTCCTGGACCCCCCGCGCCTCGGCCAGCACCAGGCCGTAGGCCAGCTCGAAGAGGTTGTGCGACGCGAGGCCCACGCGCACGGCCTGTGCGTGGGGCGGCTCGATGGCGAAGCGGAGCATTCGCTTGTAGTTGGCGTCGGTCTCCCGCTTGGTCTGGAACGGTGCTGCCGGCCAGCCTCGTTGGGAGGCCTCGACGCGCTCCATCTCCATGTTGGCGCCCTTGACGATGCGCAGGGTCACCGGAGCCCCGCCGGCGGCCACGCGCCGCATCGCCCACTCGGTGATTCCACGCTGAGCGGCGAACGAGTCCGGGACGTACGCCTGGAGCACGATCCCGGCCTGGGCTGCCTCGAGGCCGGGTCGGTCGAGGGTGCGGAGGAAGGTTTCGACGGTGATGGCGAGGTCGCGGTACTCCTCCATGTCGAGGTAGAGGAGCTTCGGTACCTCGGTTCCGTCGGCGCGCGCGAAGCGCTCCTTCGCGGCTGCGCGAAACAGGAGCTCCAGGCGATCGCAGAGGGTCCGGATCGTCTGCTCGCGGGCCAGCGCCGAGATCTGGGAGAAGATCGTCGAGATCTTGACCGAGACGACCTCGATGTCGGGGTTCTGCAGCGCCGCGAGATACCCTTCGAGGCGCCGCTCGGCCTCCTCCTCGCCGAGCAGCGCCTCGCCGAGGAAGTTCACGTTCATGCGCAGTCCCTCGTCCCGGCGCGCGCGCAGATGGGTGGCGAGGAGCTCCGGCTCGGCCGGCAGCACCACATTGGCGGTCTCCTGGTGCATCTTCTCCTTCACCAGTGGGACCGCGACGCCGGGCAGGTAGCCGCCGAAGGACTGGAAGCCGCGCAGCAGGGTGCGGTCGAGGGGCGAGAAGAAGCGCGGCACGCCCTGCACGTCGAGAATGTGCGTGAGCTGGTCCGCCGAACGCTTCGCGGCCCGGGAGCGAAAGGCCTGGTCGGTCATCTGCACCAGCGTCGCCTTGTCGTCGGGGTGCTGGATCATCCGGTCGAGCTCGGCCTGCTGGCGACGCTCCTGCGGGGTCTGGAGCGCCACCGCGCGCTCCTGGAGCCGGCGCGCCAGTCGGACGGCCGCAGCGATCAGCTCTGCCTCGTCTTCGGTCCGCGGCGATTCTCGCATCGTCGCGGAATGCTAGCGCGCGCCTTGGGCGGGCGAGAAGGGATCTGGTGGATTTCCGGGATCGCGGCGGCTCAGCCCTCCACGACGATCCGGACTCGGAGGTATCCCGCAAGCGGAGGCGCACCGCGATCTCGCAGGCGCAGGATGACGTGCGCGTCGCCGGGCGTTTCGGTTTACACGCCTCGACCAGGTGCTTCTGATCCTCGACGCGGCAGCTCTGGCGGACGCAACGCGATCGTGCTCTCCAGCCCGAACAATCACGACCCGAACATTCACGATCCGGAGTCCGAGTCGGTCTGTAGAGCCAAGGTGGCGGATGTGGAGCATCACCTCGAAGGAGGCAAGGGAACCTGCCGATCCAGTGAGAGTCCCCCGATCTTCGAGATCACGAGCCCCACGGAGCTGAGTTTCCGCTTCCCGGATACCGACGCGGAGCTGGCTGAAGATGGCGATGACCGAACCTTCGCGGGCCCGGCGACGATCGCAGTGACTGCCGCTTCAGATCCGCTCCCATTCCAGCTGGCCAGCCAGCGGTGCGCCGAGACACCGGGGCTCGTCGCCTGCATCGACGAGATCTACCAGGCTGACGGGCTGTGTCACACCACTGCCTCGAACACCGATCCCTTCTTTCCACACTTCACGGCACTGCCACCCGCCAACGACTACAGGCGTCTTTGCACGACGGCTGAGGCGGGATGCACGGGGGAGGCTCCCGAGCTTCGCTTTGCGGTCGATGCGGCCGGCCACGTCCTGATCCCGATGGACTGGCGCGGGGTAACGGTCCGCGCCCAGGGTGTTCCCATCCCTCGGCTGGTCTCTGGCAACTTTGGTGCCGAGGCGTTCCTGGGGGGGGGGGGGGGGCCAGGGCGAATACCGGGGCGGGAGTGGGG